>CAVTEL010000020.1:0-229591 GCA_963733855.1 uncultured Actinomycetes bacterium | reverse complement strand
AGGGCACGCTCGTGACGATGCCGCTGCTGACGGACATCGCGGAGCAGCTCGGAGAGACTGCCGCCGAAGGGACACTGCCGGTTCGCTCGGTGCTGAAGTGCCGCAGCGAGTTCGGCGTGTGCCGCCGGTGCTACGGGATCTTCATGGCGACGGGCGACTTGGCCGAGATCGGCGACGCGGTCGGCATCATCGCCGCGCAGTCGATCGGCGAGCCCGGCACGCAGCTGACGATGCGGACGTTCCACACTGGCGGTGTGGCCGGCGCGGACATCACGCACGGTCTCCCGCGCGTCGTCGAGATCTTCGAGGCGCGGAGCCCGAAGGGCGCGGCGAAGCTTGCCGAGGTCGGGGGCCGTGTCGAGATCGAGCAGACCGAGCGTGGGCCGAAGGTGCTGATCCACACGCCGGACGGCGAGGAGCCGACGAGCTACCAGCTGCCGCGGCGGACGCGGATGCTCGTCGAGAACGGGCAGGAGATCGAGCCGGGCGACGCCCTGCACGAGGGCTCGCGGACGCCGGCCGACCTCCTTCGGCTCAAGGGCTCGACGGCGACGGAGCTGTATCTCGTCGCCGAGGTGCAGCGCGTCTACAAGTCACAGGGCGTCGAGATCCACGACAAGCACATCGAGCTGATCGTCCGGCAGATGCTCAAGAAGGTGAAGGTCGACACGCCGGGTGAAACCGAGCTCCTGCCGGGACAGCTCGTCGACAAGGTCGTCCTCGAGAAGGAGAACGCCCGCGTCAAGAAGGCGAAGAGCGAGCAGGCGACCTGGGAGCCGCTGATCCTCGGGATCACGAAGGCGTCGCTCGCAACGGAGTCGTTCCTCTCGGCCGCCTCGTTCCAGGAGACCACCAAGGTGCTCACGGACGCGGCGATCGAGGGCAAGGTCGACCACCTGCTCGGCCTGAAGGAGAACGTGATCATCGGGAAGCTGATCCCGGCGGCGACGGGCCTCAAGCAGTACCGCTCCGTCGAGATCAAGCCGTCCGAGAAGGTTCCGCTGTCGGCTTACCGCCGGCCCGAGTCCGAGGAGCAGCTGCTCGCTGCGCTCCAGGAGATCGGCGCCGACGGAGGCGACGGCGCAAGCCTCGCGGACCTCGGTCTCGACTTCGGCGGCGCGATCGAGCCGGACGGCGATCCGGGCTCACGCGAGTCCGGCGAGGCGACGGAGATCCCGGAGATCAAGTCGCCGCTCGACGACGACACCGCCTAGAGCGGGTTCCGAGCTGAACTGAACGACGGGCGCCGCACGGCGCCCGTCGTCGTTTCGGGCCACGCCTTGGTGCCTGGCACCAGGACGCGGCCCGAAGGGACGCGTCCGCACGGCTAGCGGGGCGCGGTTGGGCCGGGAGCGGCTGTGGGCGGATCTCGAAAACGGGACATGTCCGGCGGACATGTCCCTTCGCCGCTAAACGGCGGCCCGCCCGCCAGCGGTGTTGCCGTCGGTCGGATCGCGCGGCGGGGTGGAGGCGGCAACGACGTCTGCCTTGCCGTTCTCCTTCGCCTGGTAGAGCGCGTCGTCGGCGCGCTTGAAGAGCGTCTCGCCGTCGTCCTCCGGCCGGAGGTCCGCGGCGCCTGCGGAGAGGCGCAGCCGGCCGACGTCGCCGATCGGGCGGGAGGCAACTGCCTGTTGCATCCGCCGCGAGAGCTGCTCCGCGTCGCCGAGCGTCGACTCCGGGAGGATGATCCCGAACTCGTCGCCGCCGACTCGGCAGGCGATGTCCGCCGAGCGCACGACTGACCGGACGCGCTCCGCGACCTCGGCCAGCACCGCGTCGCCGGCGAGGTGGCCGATCCGGTCGTTGATCGCCTTGAAGCCGTCGAGGTCGAAGACGACGAGCGCGAGGCGCCGGCCGTACCGGTGGGCCCGCGCGACCTCGCGGCCAAGCGTCTCGTGGAAGAAGCGCCGGTTGTGGAGGCCGGTCAGCGCGTCGAGGTCGGCGAGCTGGCGCGCCTCGCGGAAGCGGCGCGCATTGTCGATCGCACGCCCGGCCCGCTCGGCCAGCTCCTCGAGCGACTGGCGGTCACCGTCGGCAAACGCATGCGCCGCCGAGCGGCTGAACACAGACATGAACCCGATAGGCCCGGTCTCGCCGGGGATTGGGACCGCGAGCCCGTGACGGATCCGGTCGCCGTCGTCGATCTCGGCGCCGGCCGGATACTCGGAGGAGATCCTCATCGACCGTGACTCAGGGCCGTCCGGCAGTTCCCGTAACCGCTTGGAGCTCGGCTTCCTCGGCCGATAGCCCTTCAGTCGCCACGATCGGCTTCTCGCCGGCGGGCTCTGGGAGCAAGACGAGAGCCGCGTCGACGCCGCGGATCGCGCCCGCCGCCTCGAGCACCCGCGTCAGCACCTCGTCGAGGTCGATCGTCCCACCGAGCTCGCCCAGGATCCGGCCGCGGCGCTCGTCGGCACTCGCCCGGTCGACCGCCGAGTGGAGCTCTTTCATCATCCCGTCCATCCGGCTCGTCAGCTCCTCCATCGCCTTCCTGAAGCGCTGATCCGCGGCTCGCCGCTCACGCAGCAGCAGCACGAGAAAGGCGAGCGCGAGCACGACCAGTACGCCGGCGAAGATGGCCCAGCCAATGGCGTCGCTCACGGGAGCACGCCCGATCTCGTTCGTTTCGCTCTTTTCATCCCTCTTTCAGGCCGCCGCTTGCCTGAGTCCCGGCCCAGGCTCACTGTAGTTTCCTTTTCGCGATCACGCCATGGGTCCAAACGTGGAAACGATCCGTCCGGATCAGGGTGTTTTCCGCCATTTCAAGCGTTTGACGGCCTATCCCGCCTTCGCTACCATGCCCCCGCTTGGTTGGTAGGGCGGCATGCCCGGCCAACCTTTGTCCTGTCAGGAAGTCCTCGAAGGGATCGAATGCCCACCGTCAATCAGCTTGTGCGCAAGGGCCGGGTCAAGCCCAAGTCGAAGACCAAGACCCCTGCCCTCCGTGGCGCCCCGCAGAAGCGGGGTGTGTGCACGCGCGTGTACACGACCACGCCCAAGAAGCCGAACTCGGCTCTGCGCAAGGTCGCCCGCGTCCGGCTGACGAACGGCATGGAGGTCACGACCTACATCCCGGGCGAGGGGCACAATCTTCAGGAGCACTCCGTCGTGCTGATCCGCGGCGGCCGCGTCAAGGACCTGCCGGGCATCCGGTACAAGGTCATCCGCGCGGCGCTGGACACCGCCGGCGTCTCCGACCGCAAGCAGGGCCGCTCCAAGTACGGCGCCAAGAAGGGCTCGTAATGCCTCGCCGTGCCGAGATTCAGGTCCGCGAGCTCTCGCCGGACCCCGTGTACAGCTCGGGCCTCGTCAGCCAGCTGATCAACAAGGTGATGCTCGACGGCAAGAAGGGCACCGCCGAGAAGATCGTCTACGACGCACTCGCGATCGCCGCCGAGCGGTCCGGCAAGCAGCCGGTCGAGGTGCTCGAGGCCGCCGTCAAGTCCGTCACTCCTGTGCTCGAGACCCGCTCGCGCCGCGTCGGCGGGGCCAACTACCAGGTGCCCGTCGAGGTTCCGGCGCGCCGCGCCCGCACGCTCGCGATCCGCTGGCTCGTGACGTTCTCGCGCGACCGGCGCGAGAAGGGCATGGCCGCGAAGCTCGCCGGCGAGCTCATGGACGCGACCGAGCAGCAGGGCGGCGCCTTCAAGCGCAAGGACGACCTCTACCGGATGGCGCAGGCCAACAAGGCCTTCGCCCACTACAGGTGGTAGGCGCGATGGCGACCCCTGCAACGAAGGCTCCCGCCACGCTCGAGAAGGTCCGGAACATCGGGATCATGGCCCACATCGACGCGGGAAAGACCACGACGACCGAGCGGATCCTCTACTACACCGGCCGCATCCACAAGACGGGCGAGGTGCACGAGGGCGCCGCGACGATGGACTGGATGGCGCAGGAGCAGGAGCGCGGCATCACGATCACGTCGGCTGCCACGACGGCGTTTTGGCGCGATTTCCGCATCAACATCATCGATACGCCCGGGCACGTGGACTTTACGGTCGAGGTGGAGCGCAGCCTGCGCGTGCTCGACGGCGCGATCGCCGTCTTCGACGGGGTCGCCGGCGTGGAGCCGCAGTCCGAGACGGTCTGGCGGCAGGCCGACCGGTACCACGTCCCGCGGATCGCCTTCATCAACAAGATGGACCGCACCGGCGCCGACTTCTTCGCCTCGGTGCAGTCGATGGTCGACCGGCTCGGCGCTCACCCGGTGCCGGTGCAGCTCCCGATCGGCCAGGAGGAGCACTTCCGCGGCGTCGTCGACCTCGTCGAGATGCGCGCGATCACCTACAACGACGACCTCGGCACGAACATGGACGTCGGCGAGATCCCCGCCGAGCTCCTCGAACAGGCGAACGAGTACCACCACCAGCTGATCGACTCGGTCGCCGACCACGACGAGCAGCTGATGGAGACCTACCTCGAGGACGAGTCGGCCGTGACGCCCGAGATGCTGCGCCGCGCGCTCCGCGCCGCGACGCTCGACATCACGGTCACGCCGGTGCTGCTCGGCTCCGCCTTCAAGAACAAGGGCGTGCAGCCGCTCCTCGACGCCGTCATCGACTTCCTCCCAAGCCCGCTCGACGTTCCGCCCGTCCACGGCGTCGACCCGCGCACCGAGCACGAGCTCTCGCGCCGCCCTGCGACCGACGAGCCGTTCTCGGCGCTGGCCTTCAAGGTCATGTCCGACCCCTACGTCGGGAAGCTGACCTACATCCGGGTCTACTCCGGCCAGGTCAACTCGGGCGACCGCGTCGTGAACACGACGAACAACAAGACCGAGCGGATCGGCCGCATCCTCCAGATGCACGCGAACCACCGGGAGGAGCGCCAGGAGATCGGCGCCGGCGAGATCGCCGCGATCGTCGGCCTCAAGCAGACGACGACCGGTGAGACGCTCGCGACCGACACGGCCCCGATCGTGCTCGAGTCCATGACCTTCCCGGACCCGGTGATCGCCGTCGCCGTCGAGCCGAGGACCAAGGGCGACCAGGACAAGCTCGCGACCGCGCTGCAGCGGCTCGCCGAGGAGGATCCGACCTTCCGCGTCCAGAGCGACGAGGAGACGGGGCAGACGCTCATCTCGGGGATGGGCGAGCTGCACCTCGAGATCATCGTCGACCGCCTCACCCGCGAGTTCAACGTCGACGCGAACGTCGGCCGCCCGCAGGTCGCCTACCGCGAGACGGTCTCGAACCCCGTCCAGAAGATCGTGGGCAGGTTCGTCCGGCAGACCGGCGGCCGCGGCCAGTTCGGCCACGCGGTCATCAACCTCGAGCCGTCCGAGCCGGGCGAGGGTTACGAGTTCCTCGACAAGATCGTCGGCGGCAAGATCCCGCGCGAGTACATCCCGGCCGTCGACCTCGGGCATCCAGGAGGCGATGGAGTCCGGGATCCTGGCCGGCTATCCGGTCGTGGACATCCGGGTCGAGCTCATCGACGGGTCGTACCACGACGTCGACTCGAGCGAGATGGCGTTCAAGGTCGCGGGCTCGATGGCCTTCAAGGAGGCCGATGAAGCGCGCGAAGCCGAAGCTGCTCGAGCCGGTGATGGCCGTCGAGGTCGTCACCCCCGAGGAGTACCTCGGCGACGTCATGGGCGATCTCAACTCACGCCGCGGCCGCATCGAAAATCTCGAGCCGAGGGGCAACGCGCAGGTCATCAAGGCCCGCGTCCCGCTTGCCGCCATGTTCGGCTACGCGACCGACCTGCGCTCGACGACGCAGGGCCGGGCCACGTTCACCATGCAGTTCGAGCGATACGAGGAAGTCCCTCAGTCGATCGCCGGCGAAATCGTCGACGCCGGGACGAGTTACAGGAGAAAGGAAGGAATGGCCAAGCAGAAGTTCGAGCGCACCAAGCCGCACGTCAACGTCGGCACGATCGGTCACATCGACCACGGCAAGACGACCCTGACGGCTGCGATCACGAAGGTTCTCGCGGAGGCGGGCGGTGCCACAACCGTCAAGAGCTTCGACGAGATCGACAACGCTCCCGAGGAGCGCCAGCGCGGCATCACGATCAACACGTCGCACGTCGAGTACGAGACGGAGAACCGCCACTACGCGCACGTCGACTGCCCCGGCCACGCGGACTACATCAAGAACATGATCACGGGCGCCGCCCAGATGGACGGGGCGATCCTGGTCGTGTCGGCCGCCGACGGCCCCATGCCGCAGACCCGTGAGCACATCCTCCTGGCCCGCCAGGTCGAGGTGCCGTCGATCGTGGTCTTCCTGAACAAGGCCGACATGGTCGACGATCCGGAGCTGCTCGAGCTCGTCGAGATGGAGGTGCGCGAGCTGCTCTCGGCGTACGAGTTCCCGGGTGACGAGATCCCGGTCATCGCCGGCTCGGCGCTGAAGGCGCTCGAGGGCGACGAGGAGCACTCGAAGAAGATCCTCGAGCTGATGGAGGCCGTCGACTCCTACATCCCGGAGCCGGTCCGCGACACCGACAAGCCGTTCCTGATGCCGATCGAGGACGTCTTCACGATCACGGGCCGCGGCACCGTCGTCACCGGCCGGATCGAGCAGGGTCAGATCAACTCCGGCGAGGAAGTCGAGATCATCGGGATCAAGGAAGAGGTCCAGAAGACCGTTGTCACCGGGCTCGAGATGTTCAACAAGACCCTCGACTTCGCCCAGGCCGGCGACAACGCAGGCGTGCTCCTGCGCGGAACCAAGCGCGAGGAGGTCGAGCGCGGCCAGGTCGTCGCGAAGCCGGGGTCGATCACCCCGCACACGCACTTCAAGGCCGAGGTCTACGTCCTGTCGAAGGACGAGGGCGGGCGCCACACGCCGTTCTTCAACGGCTACCGGCCCCAGTTCTACTTCCGGACGACAGACGTGACCGGCTCGATCGCGCTCCCGGAGGGCCAGGAGATGGTCATGCCGGGCGACAACACGAACATGGAGATCGATCTCGGTCAGCCGATCGCGATGGATCAGGGCCTCCGGTTCGCAATCCGTGAGGGCGGCCGCACCGTGGGTGCGGGCGTCGTCACCGAGATCGTCACTTAGGAAGCGAGGTTTAGCGCCGGTGCCGCAGTCGAAGATCCGAATCCGCCTGAAGGGCTACGACCATCAGGCACTTGACCGCTCGGCGGCATCGATCGTCGAGACGGCGACGCGCACCGGCGCGACCATCACCGGCCCTGTTCCGCTGCCGACGGAGAAGAACGTCTACACCGTGATCCGGTCCCCGTTCAAGGACAAGGACTCGCGGGAGCACTTCGAGATCCGGACGCACAAGCGGCTGATCGACATCCACAGCCCCACGCCGAAGACGGTCGACTCGCTGATGCGGCTCGACCTCCCGGCCGGGGTCGACATCGAGATCAAGCTCTGACGCCATGAAGGGAATCGTCGGGAGAAAGCTGGGCATGACGCAGGTCTTCGACGAGGAGACCGGCGCCGTCACGCCCGTGACCGTGATCCAGGCGGGGCCGTGCCCCGTCGTCGCGGTCAAGACCGCCGACGCGGACGGCTACGACGCGGTCCAGCTCGCCTTCGACGAGGTGCCCGAGCGGAAGGTCAACAAGCCGAGACTCGGGACGCTCAAGAAGGCCGGCGTCGGGCCCCACCGGCGTCTGCTCGAGATCCGCGGGCCGCACGTCTACACGGAGGGCGAGACGGTCACGGTCGAGACATTCGAGCCGGGGGACAAGATCAAGGTCTCGGGGATCTCGATCGGCAAGGGCTTCGCCGGGACGATCAAGCGGCACAACTTCAGCCGGGGCCCGGTCTCGCACGGCTCGCACAACGTTCGCGCGCCGGGCTCGATCGGCGCGTCGGCGACGCCCTCCCGGGTTTTCCGGGGCCAGAAGATGCCCGGCCGGATGGGCGCCAAGCGGGTCACGCAGGTGGGACTGCGTGTCCACGCGATCGATCCCGAGGAGAACCTGCTCCTCGTCAAGGGCGCCGTCCCGGGCCCGAAGAACTCCATCGTCGAGATCCGCGAGGAGGTGCGGGGTGGCGGCTCCTAAGGCACCTCTTCTCGACTCGGCAGGCAAGAAGTCGAAGGACGTCACCCTCGAGGCCGGGATCTTCGGCGCCGAGGTGAAGCCGCACCTCGTCCACGAGACGGTTCGCGCCGAGCTCGCGGGCGACCGTGCAGGCACGCGCGCCGTTAAGAGCCGCGGGCTCGTCGCCGGCGGCCGTGGGAAGCCGTGGCGCCAGAAGGGCACGGGCCGCGCACGCGCCGGCACGACGCGGGCTCCCCAGTGGACGGGCGGTGGCGCCGCGTTCCAGCCGCGCACGAGCTTCGACCTCAAGGTCAACAAGAAGGCCCGGAAGGCCGCCTTCCGCGCAGCGCTGTCCGCGCACGCGAAGGAGGGCACGCTCGCCTTCGTGGACGGCTCCGCGTTCGACGAGCCGTCGACGAAGCAGGCAGTCGGCCTGCTCGAGGCCTGGGGCAAGCAGACCCCCGTCCTGGTCGTCGTGACCGACGAGGAGGAGACGCTGATCAAGTCGTTTCGGAACCTCGAGCGGGTGCTCGTCATCACACCCGCGGAGATCGAGGTCGCCGCGATCGTCTGGGCGCGTTCGCTGCTCGTCACCGAGGCCGCACGCGAGGCGCTCGAGAGAAGGGGTGCGGCGTGAGCCTCCACCCGAACGAAGTCCTGCTCGCGCCGGTCGTCTCCGAGAAGAGCTACAGCCTGATCGAGGACCGGAAGTACTCCTTCCGCGTCCACCCGGACGCGCACAAGACGCAGATCCGGCAGGCCGTCGAGGAGCTCTTCGAGGTCAAGGTGCAGAGCGTCAACGTCATCCAGGTTCGGTCGAAGCCGAAGCGGCGCGGGATGGTCCGCGGCCGCAAGCCCGGCTGGAAGAAGGCGATCGTGCAGTTGCGCGAGGGCGAGTCGATCGAGATCTTCGAGGGGGCTCAAGTCTAGTGGCGCGCAAGTTCAAGCCGACGAGCCCCGGCCGCCGCCATATGACCGTCTCCGAGTTCGCGGAGGTCACGAAGGCGGAGCCCGAGAAGACCCTCGTCGAGCCGATGAAGAAGACCGGCGGCCGCAACAACAAGGGCCGCATCACGACGCGCCACCGCGGCGGCGGGCACAAGCGCCGCTACCGCGTGATCGACTTCAAGCGGACGAAGGACGGCGTGCCGGCCAAGGTCGCCGCGATCGAATACGACCCGAACCGGTCGGCCAACATCGCGCTGCTCCACTACGCGGACGGCGCCAAGTCCTACATTCTCGCCCCGGCCCGCCTGCGCGTCGGCTCGACCGTCGAGTCGGGCCCCGATGCGGACATCAAGCCGGGCAACGCGCTTCCGCTCGCGAACATCCCGACAGGCACGCTGGTCCACAACGTCGAGCTGAAGCCGGGTCAGGGCGGCAAGATCGCGCGCGGCGCCGGGACAGGGATCCAGCTCGTCGGAAAGGACGAAGGCCACGGGATCCTGCGGCTACCATCCGGGGAGCTTCGGCGAGTGTTGCTTACCTGCCGCGCGACGGTGGGACAGGTCGGCAACGTCGACCACGAGAACATCACCGGGGGCAAGGCAGGGCGCAGCCGGTGGCGTGGCAAGCGCCCGACTGTGCGCGGCTCGGCCATGAACCCGGTCGACCACCCGCACGGCGGCGGCGAGGGCAAGTCGAAGGGTGGACGCCACCCGGTGACTCCCTGGGGCGTGCCGACGCTCGGCAAGCGAACCCGCTCGAAGCACAAGGAATCGGACGCACTGATCATCCGGCAGCGCCGGAGAGGCAAGGAGAAGCGCTAAGTGTCGAGATCGTCCCGCAAGGGCCCATACGTCGAGGAGCGGCTGATGAGCCGCATCGAGAAGATGAACGACTCCGGATCGAAGAACATGATCCGGACCTGGTCGCGCGCCTCGACGATCTTCCCCGAGATGGTCGGGCACACGATCGCGGTCCACGACGGCCGCAAGCACGTCCCGGTCTTCATCTCGGAGCAGATGGTCGGACACAAGCTCGGTGAGTTCGCGCCGACGCGGACCTTCCGCGGCCACTCCGGCGACAGGAAGACGGAGGTCAAGCGTTAGTGATGGCCCGCGCAAGAACGCCGACAGTCGAGGACCGCCCAGAGGTGCGCGCGTCCGCGCAGTACCTGCGGGTCGCGCCGCGCAAGGCGCGCCTCGTCGTGGAGCACATCCGCGGACGCCCCGTCCCGGAGGCTCGGACCGTGCTCGCCTTCACGCCGCGCGCGGCTGCCCGCGAGGTCGAGAAGATCCTCGCGTCGGCCGTCGCCAACGCCGAGGCGAACCACGGCCTCATCGGCGACGACCTCATCGTGTCGGCCGCCTACGTCGACGAGGGCCCGGTGATCAAGCGCTGGCGCGCCCGCGCGCGCGGCCGCGTCGCCCGGATCCAGAAGAAGACCTGCCACGTCACGATCCGGCTCGCGCCGGCCGAGGCCGACGCCGCCGCCCGTCGGCGCCCGCGGACGACGCAGGACACGGACGTCGAGCCCGAGGCAGAGGCCACCGAGAAGCCGAAGGCCGAGGAGAAGCCGAAGCCCAAGCGCGCCAGCCGCGCGAAAAAGCCCGCCGCCCCGAAAGCCGAGGCAGCGGCCGAGAAGCCCAAGCCCAAGCGCGCCCCGCGCAAGAAAAAGACCGAGGGAGAGGAGTCCTAGTGGGACAGAAGATCCATCCCGGCGGGATGCGCGTCGGCGTCATCCACGACTGGAAGTCCAACTGGTACACGAACGACAAGGACTTCGCGGACGCGCTCCAGGAGGACATCAAAATCCGCGAGCACATCATCGGCAAGCTCTCGCATGCCGGCCTGTCCGACATCCTGATCCGCAAGGACAAGCAGCGGATCACGGTCGACATCTACACGGCGCGCCCCGGCATCGTGATCGGCAAGTCCGGCGCCGAGGTGGATGCGCTCCGCCGCGACCTGCACGCGCTGACGCAGAAGAACGTCCACATCAACATCAACGAGATCAAACGGCCCGAGCTCGACGCGAAGCTCGTCGCCCAGTCGATCGCCGAGCAGCTCGAGAACCGCGTGAGCTTCCGCCGCGCGATGAAGCGCTCGCTGGCTTCGGCTATCCGGTCGGGCGCGCAGGGCGTGAAGGTTCAGTGCGGCGGGCGCCTGGGCGGCGGCGAGATGAGCCGCTCTGAGAGCTACTCCGAGGGACGCGTCCCGCTCCACACGATCCGCGCCGACATCGACTACGGCTTCGCCGAGGCGAAGACGACGACCGGCCGGATCGGGGTCAAGGTCTGGATCAACAAGGGCGAGATCATGCCGGAGGGGTTCGAGTCGGTCGAGGGCCGGCGCGATGCCCGGCTGGGCGAGCAGGACACGGCCCGGCGCAAGGGCGGCAAGACCGAGGGTCTCTCGGCCTCCCGCGAGAGCGGGCGGCGCGGCGGCAGCGGCGACCGCGAGGGCCTCGGCCCGGTGCGGGACCGCAAGCCCAGGCGTGGACGCCGTGGCGGCACGGGCGCTCCGAGTCGCGGCCCGCGCCAGGACAACGTGGAGCAGCCGCGCACCGACGAGCAGGCGACGACCGCCGCGGGCCGTGAGCTCCCGGAGGTCCAGCCCGAGGTGCCGACGACGCCGGAGGCCGTCGCCGAGGCACCCGAGTCGACGACGCCCAAGATCCAGCAGGAAGACCCGACCAAGCTCGACCAGTCCGGCGACCCGTCGGCGGAGAAGACGGATAGCTGATGCTGCTTCCGAAGAAAACGAAGTTCCGCAAGGTCCAGCGCGGCCGCCGGCGGGGTAAGGCCAAGGGCCAGACCCAGGTCCAGTACGGCGACTACGGGATCAAGGCGCTCGAGGCGGGCTGGGTGACCAACCGCCAGATCGAGGCTGCCCGAATCGCGATGACCAGGAAGATCAAGCGTGGCGGCAAGGTCTGGATCAACGTCTTCCCGGACAAGCCGGTCACGCAGAAGCCGGCCGAGACCCGCATGGGCTCCGGCAAGGGCTCACCCGAGCACTGGGTCGCCGTCGTCAAGCCCGGACGCGTGATGTTCGAGCTAGCCGGCGTGCCCGAGCCGCTCGCGAAGGAGGCGCTCCGCCTCGCCGGCAGCAAGCTCCCCGTCAAGACGAAGATCGTGAAGAGAGAGGCTGATCTGTTTGCGGGCTAAGCAGTTGAGAGACATGACCGACGACGAGCTCGACAGGGTGCTCAGCGAGCGCCGGCAGGAGCTCTTCAACCTGCGCTTCCAGTCGGCGACGGGCGCGCTCGAGAACCCTGCGCGCCTGAAGCTGGCGAAGCGGGAGATCGCGCGCATCCTGACCGTTCGGGTCGAGCGCGAGATGAGCCCTGCGGGAGGTGAGAGCTAGTGTCGGAGAAGAACGAGGAGCAGGTCGAGGAGACCGAGGAGCAGACGCCTGAGGAGGCTCCGCCGGTCGAGCCCGAGGCGTCCGAGATGCCGTCCGAGCCCGATCCCGAGGCTCCGCCGGAGGAGCCCGGTCCACCCGTGCCAGAGCCCACTTCTCCCGAGCCGACGCCCGAACCTGCTCCCGAGCCGATTGCCGAGGCCGAGCCGGAGGCGGAGGCCGCCGAGGCTCCCGCCGAGGGCGAGCCCGAGGCCGCTGTCGCCGAGGCCGAGCAGGAGCCGGAGGCCCCTGAGGCTCCCGCCGAGGGCGAGCCCGAAGCCGCTGTCGCCGAGGCCGAAGCACCGGCCGAGGAGGCTCCGGAGGAGACCGGGGGCGCCGGGGAAGAGACTGCGGCAGCGGCGGCGACGAAGAAGAAGAAGCGCAAGCGCACCCCGCGCAGCGACCGCCGCAAGCGCCCGACGACGCGCGTGCGCGCGACCGAGCGCAAGCCGATCACGCGGCTGGAGAAGCCGGAGCACGAGCGCGGCCGTCGCCAGGAGCGGCGCGGCGTCGTGGTCTCCGCAGCGATGGACAAGACGATCGTCGTCCGGGTGGACGTGGTGAAGGCGCACGCGAAGTACAAGAAGGTCGTCCGCCGCTCTCAGCGCTTCCACGTGCACGACGAGCAGAACCAGGCGAAGGCCGGCGACGTCGTCCGCATCGTGGAGACGCGCCCGCTCTCGAAGACGAAGAACTGGCGGCTTGCTGAAGTTGTCGAGGTGGCTAAGTGATCCAGCAGGAGTCCCGCTTGAAGGTGGCCGACAACACGGGCGCCCGCGAGCTCCTCTGCATCCGCGTGCTCGGCGGGTCGCACCGGCGCTACGCGCGGGTCGGCGACGTCATCGTCGGGACCGTCAAGACCGCGACGCCGCAGGGCGCCGTCCGCAAGGGCGAGGTGGTGCGTGCCGTTGTAGTGCGGACGAAGAAGCCGTACGGCCGGGACGACGGGACGTCGATCGCGTTCGACGAGAACGCCGCCGTGATCATCGATGCGGCAAGCAATCCGCGCGGCACGCGAATCTTCGGCCCGGTCGCCCGCGAGCTGCGCGAGAAGAACTTCATGAAGATCGTCTCCCTCGCCCCGGAGGTCCTCTGATGGCTCAAACGATGAAGATCAAGAAGGGCGATCTCGTCCAGGTGCTGAGCGGCAAAGACCGCGGCAAGCAGGGCCGCGTCCTCGAGGCGCGCCCGAAAGAGGGCCGCGTTCTCGTCGAGAACCTGAACATGATCAAGCGGCACACCAGGCCGCGCCCGATGAGCAATCCGAGCCGGATGGGCGCGCCTCAGATCCAGCCGGGCGGCGTGATCGAGAAGGCCGGCCCGCTCCAGATCTCGAACGTGATGGTCGTCTGCCCGGCCTGCCAGCGCCCGACCCGGGTCGGCACCGTCGTCCAAGAGGGAAAGACGGGAACCGTTCGACTGAGAGTGTGCAAGCGAGCGGACTGCGGGCAGCAGATCGACCGATGATGGCAACCGCAACCACAGAGACGGCCGTCCCGCGGATGAAGCAGGCCTACAACGAGGAGCTCCGCGCGCGGCTGAAGGACGAGCTCGAGCCTGAGCACGGTCATGCAGGCGCCGCGCATCTCAGAAGATCACGCTGAACATGGGCGTTGGCGAGGCCAAGACCGAGGCCAAGGCGCTCGACAGCGCGATCGAGGAGCTGACGACGATCGCCGGCCAGCGGGCCCAGGTCCGCCGCGCCCGCAAGTCGATCGCCGGCTTCAAGATCCGCGACGGGATGCCGATCGGCGCGCGCGTGACGCTGCGCGGCGACCGGATGTGGGAGTTCCTCGACCGGCTCGTGTCGATCGCGCTGCCCCGGATCCGCGACTTCCGCGGGCTGAACCCGGGGTCGTTCGACGGTCGCGGCAACTTCTCGCTCGGCATCCGCGAGCAGATCATCTTCCCGGAGATCAACTACGACGACATCGCCGCCGTCCGGGGTCTGGACGTGACGATCACGACGACGGCGGCAAGCGACGAGCACGGCCTCGCACTCCTCAGGGCGCTGGGCATGCCGTTCGCGACAGAGGAAGGAAGGGAGCAGTAGTGGCCAAGAAGTCCCTGGTCCACAAGGCGCAGCAGCCGCAGCGCTTCAAAGTTCGGCAGTACACGCGCTGCCGCCGGTGCGGCCGGCCGCGCTCCGTCTACAAGAAGTTCGGCCTCTGCCGGATCTGCCTGCGCGAACTCGCGCACCAGGGCCAGATCCCCGGCATGACCAAGAGCTCCTGGTGACCCGATGCTGACCGATCCGATCGCAGACATGCTCACGCGCATCCGCAACGCCAACAAGGCGCTGCACGAGACCGCGGAGATGCCGACCTCGCGCCAGAAGGAGGAGATCGCGCGCCTGCTCCAGGACGAGGGCTACATCGTCGGCTTCCAGGTCGTCAGCCCCGCAGACCACAACAGCCGGGAGCCCGACGCGAAGAAGCACCGGTCGTACGGCACGCTCGTCATCCAGCTCAAGTACGGGCCGAGCAGGGAGCGGATCATCACCGACCTCAAGCGCGTCTCCAAGCCGGGCCGCCGCGTCTACGCTAGAAAGGACCGGCTGCCGCGTGTCCTCGGAGGGATGGGGACGGCGATCATGTCGACGTCGAGGGGTCTCGTCACGAGCAAGACCGCCGAGCGCGAAGGCATCGGCGGCGAGGTCATTTGTTTCGTCTGGTAACCGCAAACTGAAACCGAGAATCATGAGCCGAATCGGAAAAAAGCCCATCGAGTTGCCCGCCGGCGTGTCGGTGTCGATCGACCCTGGCCGCGTAATGGTCAACGGCCCGCTCGGCGAGCTCACGCAGCAGGTTCCGCAGCGGATGAAGATCGAGCAGGCCGACGGCGAGCTGACCGTCACGCGCCCGACGGAGCGCGGTGACGACCGTGCCCTGCACGGGCTAACTCGGTCGCTCGTCGCGAACATGGTCGAGGGCGTCACGAAGGGGTTCGAGCGGAAGCTGGAGCTTCAGGGCGTCGGCTACCGCGCCGCGCTGCGTGGCACCTCGCTCGAGCTGAGCGTCGGGTTCTCGCACACGGTCGTGATCGAGCCGCGCCAGGGCATCTCGTTCGAGGTCCCGACGCCGACTGAGATCTTCGTCAAGGGCATCGACAAGCAGCAGGTCGGGCAGACGGCAGCCGAGGTGCGCCGGGTCCGGCCGCCGGAGCCCTACAAGGGCAAAGGCATCCGCTACGAGGGCGAGTACGTCCGCCGGAAGGTCGGGAAGCGAGCGTGAGCCAGCTCACGATGAGACAGCGGCGAGAGCGCCGCCACAAGCGGGTGCGGAAGGACGTGCTCGGGACGGCCGAGCGGCCGCGCCTGGTGGTGTTCCGGTCGAACCGGGGCATCGCCGCCCAGCTCGTCGACGACGCCGAGGGCAAGACCCTCGCCGCCGCCAGCTGGCTCGACAAAAAGGGCGCGAAGGGCGCGAAGACCGACCAGGCGGCCGAGGTCGGCAAGCTGCTCGCTGCGAACGCGAAGAAGGCGGGCATCGAGCGCGCAGTCTTCGACCGAGGCGGCTACCTGTACCACGGGCGCGTGAAGGCGCTCGCCGACGCAGCCCGCGAAGGAGGACTCGAATTTTGAGCGACTACCAGGAAACCCGCGAGCTCAAGGAGCGCGTGGTCGAGATCAACCGCGTCGCGAAGGTCGTCAAGGGCGGCCGGCGCTTCTCGTTCACCGCGCTCGTCGTGATCGGCGACGAGGTCGACCGGGTCGGCGTCGGCTACGGCAAGGCTCGCGAGGTCCCGCTGGCGATCTCGAAGGCGGTCGAGGACGCGAAGAAGAACCTCTTCACGGTTCCGAAGCACGGCCAGACGATCACCCACGAGATCCTCGGCCGGTTCGGCGCGGCACGGGTGCTGCTGCGGCCGGCGAGCGAGGGCACCGGCGTCATCGCCGGCGGCGGCGTCCGCGCGGTCCTCGAGCTAGGCGGCGTCCGCGACATCCTCGCGAAGAGCCTCGGCACGACGAATCCCGTGAACATGTTGAAGGCGACCGTCCAGGGCCTCCAGAGCCTGAGGCGGCCCGAGGAGGTCGCGAAGGCGCGCGGGAAGACGATCGCCGATGTGCTGCCGATCCCGAAGCAGCAGCCCGAGGAGGCCCCGGCCGAGGAGGCCGCGCCTACCGAGGAGCCTGCGTCGGCCGAGGAGCCGGTGGCCGCGGTGGCCGCCGCGGAGGAGCCCACGACCGATGGCGAATAAGACGCTCCGCATCACCCAGATCCGCAGCCAGATCGGCCAGAGCGAGCGCCATCGCGGCACGCTCCGCGCGCTCGGCCTCGGCAAGATCGGACGCTCCGTCGAGCGCCCGGAGAGCCCGGAGGTCGCCGGTATGCTGAGAAAGGTTCGCCACCTCGTCCGGGTCGAAGGCGAGTAAGCACATGCCCGAAGAGCTCAACCTTTCCAACCTGAAGCCCGCGTCTCCGCGCAAGGATCGCAAGCGCGTCGGCCGCGGCATGGGCTCGGGCAAGGGCCGGTACTCCGGCCGCGGGATCAAAGGCCAGAAGTCGCGCTCCGGCTCGCACAAGATGCGCGCGGGCTTCGAGGGCGGCCAGATGCCGATCTACATGCGGCTCGGCAAGCAGCGCGGCCCGTACTCCAAGGACGCGATGCCGATGGGCCCGCACCGAACGCACACCGTGCCGGTGAACATCCGCGACCTCGACCGGTTCGACGAGGGCGCCGACGTCACGCCCGAGACGCTCGCCGAGGCCGGCGTCATCCGCAACACGCGGATCGACGTGAAGATCCTTGGCCAGGGGGAGCTCAAGAAGAAGCTCTCCGTGACCGCGCACTACTTCTCGGAGACGGCCCGCGAGAAGATCGAGGGCGCCGGTGGATCGGTGACCGCGCTCAAGGAGGTCAAGCCGAAGCGGCGCCGCCGCAAGGTCGCGAGGCCGGCCGAGTCGGCCAAGGCCGCCGACGAGACACCTGAGGAGCAGCCCGAGCCGGAGCAGCAGGCCGAGCCGGAACAGCAGGACGAAGAAGCGCCCACCGACAAGTAGATGTTCTCCTGGCTGACCAACGCCTGGCGCGTCCCCGAGCTGCGCAAGCGCGTGCTCTTCACGGCCGTGATCCTCGCCTTCTATCGCCTGGG
Organism: uncultured Actinomycetes bacterium; assembly: GCA_963733855.1. Lineage (GTDB taxonomy): Bacteria > Actinomycetota > Thermoleophilia > Gaiellales > Gaiellaceae > JACDAN01. The sequence continues at coordinate 212,182 of CAVTEL010000020.1, read as the reverse complement.
ATCCTGGATCCCGGCACCGGGCGTGAACGCGGACGCGATCGAGAACTACTTCAACGCGTCCGGCGGCGGAACCGTGCTGGCGCTGCTCAACCTCTTCTCCGGCGGCGCGCTCTCCCAGTTCGCGATCTTCGCGCTCGGGATCATGCCGTACGTCACCGCCTCGATCATCCTCCAGCTGATGACCGTGGTCATCCCGCGGCTCGAGCAGCTCCAGAAGGAGGGCGAGGCCGGCTACGCCAAGATCAACCAGTACACGCGCTACCTGACGATCGCTCTCGCCGCGGCCCAGGCTGCGGGCTTCGCGTTCCTCTTCCAGCGCCAGGGCGCGCTCGACGCGAACTTCGGCCGAGGCGCGCTCATCGTCCTCACACTGACCGCGGGTTGTGCGCTCCTGATGTGGATGGGCGAGCTGATCACGAAGCGCGGAATCGGCAACGGGATCTCGCTGCTGATCTTCGCCTCGATCCTCACCGGGCTCCCGCTCGGCATCAACGCCTGGGTCGAGGGCGGCATCTTCGAGCGGCTGTTCTTCCCGATCATGGCGGTCGGCGTCGTCGTCGCCGTCGTCTTCATCCAGGAGGGACAGCGCCGGATCCCGATCCAGTACGCGAAGCGGATGGTGGGGCGCCGGATGACGACGGGCGGCTCGACCTACATGCCGCTACGCGTGAACATGGCCGGCGTCATCCCCGTCATCTTCGCCGCGGCGGTCATGGCCTTCCCGCCGACGGTCGCGCAGTACTTCCCGCAGACGCAGAGCTTCATCAACAAGTACTTCTCCTACACCGACTGGCCGTACCTGTTGCTGCAGGGGGCGATGATCGTGATCTTCACGTTCTTCTACACCGCCGTGCAGTTCAACCCGGTCGACCAGGCGGACAACCTCCGGAAGCATGGCGGCTACATCCCCGGGATCCGGCCGGGGCCGCCGACGGCGCAGTACCTCGACCGCGTCCTCACACGGCTGACGCTGCCAGGCGCCATCTATCTCGCCGCGGTCGCGACGCTGCCGAGCCTCTTCATCGCGTACGCGGACGTCTCGCAGGCGCTGGCCGGCGCGCTCGGAGGAACCTCTGTGCTGATCGCCGTCGGTGTGGCGCTCGACACGATGCGCCAGATGGAGTCGCAGATGATGATGCGCTCCTACGAGGGCTTCTTGAAGTGAATGTGCTTCTCCTCGGTCCCCAGGGGTCGGGGAAGGGCACCCAGGCGAAGCGGATCCAGGCCGAGTACGGGATCCCTCACATCGCCACCGGGGAGATCCTCCGCGATGCGATCGCCACGGAGACCGAGCTCGGCCGCCGCGTCAAGCCGATCGTCGAGAGCGGTCAGCTCGTGCCGGACGACCTGATGATCGACCTGATCCGCGAGCGCCTCGGCGAAGACGACGCGCAGGACGGCTCCATCCTCGACGGCTTCCCCCGGACGCTTGCGCAGGCGGAGGCGCTCGACGAGATGCTCGCGGACATCGGCCGGGAGCTCTCGATCGTCTTCGGCTTTCAGCTGGTCGATCAGATCGGCATCGACCGGATGCTCAAGCGCGCGGAGATCGAGCACCGGAAGGACGACACGCCCGAGGCGATCGCCCAGCGGCTCGAGCTCTACCACCGCGAGACCGAGCCGCTGATCGGCCACTACCGGGCGCAGGGCAACCTGGTCGGAATCCACGCCGACCGCAGCGTCGACGAGGTCTTCTCCGAGGTGCAGGAAGCGCTCGAGCAGACGGCGGCGAGGTCGGCGTGATCATCCGCAAGTCCGCCGCGGAGCTCGACGTGATGCAGCAGGCAGGCGCGATCGTGGCCGACACGCACGCGCTCCTCGGCGAGCACATCCGGCCGGGCGTCACGACCGCCGAGCTCGACCGGCTCGCGGACGAGTTCATCCGTTCGCGCGACGCCATCCCGACCTTCCTCGGCTACCCCGGCCCCTACCCCTACCCGGCTTCGATCTGCGCGTCGCTGAACGACGTCGTCGTCCACGGCATCCCGAACGAGGAGCCGCTGTCGGAGGGCGACGTGCTCTCCGTGGACGTGGGAGTCACGTACGAGGGCTTCGTCGGCGACTCGGCCTACACGTACAGGGTGGGCGAGGTGGACGGCGAAGCCGAGCGGCTCCTCGAGGCTCTCCGAGGCGGCGCTCTGGGCCGGCATCGAGAAGGCGCGCTCGGGTGCGCACCTGTCCGACGTCTCGCACGCGATCCAGACGGTCACGGAGGATGCCGGCTTCTCGGTCGTCCGGTCACTGGTCGGCCACGGCGTCGGCCGCAACATGCACGAGGATCCGCAGATCCCGAACTTCGGCGAGCCGGGCCACGGGCCCGTGCTGGCGCCGGGAATGACGCTCGCGATCGAGCCGATGATCACGGCGGGCGGGCCCGAGGTGGTCGTCCTCGACGACCGCTGGACGATCGCGTCCCGCGACGGATCGCTCGCTGCGCACTTCGAGCACACGGTCGCCGTGACCGACGCGGAGCCGAGAATCCTCACTGCGGCCCCGGTTCGGGTCAGCTAGAAGCGCTTTTGCTACCATTCCCCACTCGGCGGAAGCCGCGTTTCGCCGTGTTCGTTGTTCGTCCAAGACCGCGCTCCCAGAGCGCGGTTGCCGTGTGGAGGTATGGCCCAGAAGGAAGAGAAGATCGAGGTGGAAGGCGAGGTCGTGGAGGCCCTGCCGAGCACCATGTTCCGCGTCCAGATCGACGAGGGGCATCAGGTGCTCGCGAAGATCTCCGGGAAGATGCGCAAGCACTACATCCGCATCCTTCCGGGAGACCGCGTGAAGGTGGAGCTCTCCCCGTACGACCTCTCCCGAGGCCGGATCACCTTCAGGCACAGGTAGGAGCAGAGATGAAAGTTCGCCCGTCCGTCAAGCCGATGTGTGAGCGTTGCCGCGTGATCAAGCGGCACGGTCGCACCATGGTCATCTGCACGAATCCGCGACACAAGCAAAGGCAGGGCTAAGGGGAGCTTTGGCACGTATCGCAGGCGTCAACCTTCCGCGCGAGAAGCGACTCGAGATCGGCCTGACCTACATCTTCGGGGTCGGCCGCTCGACGGCGCTCCAGATCTGCACGGCGACCGGCCTCTCGCCGGACGAGAAGGTTCGCGACCTCACAGACCCCGAGATCACGAAGTTGCGCGAGTACATCGACGGCAACCTCCAGGTCGAGGGTGACCTGCGGCGCGAGCGCCAGCAGTCGATCAAGCGGCTTCAGGAGATCGGCACCTACCGCGGCTTCCGCCACCGGCGCAGCCTGCCGGTGAACGGGCAGCGCACGAAGACGAACGCGCGCACGCGCAAGGGGCCGAAGAAGACCGTCGGCCGCGGTAAGAGAACGGCAACGAAGACTTAATGGCGCCTCCTCGCAGACAGGCCGCCCGCGGGCGGACGCGCCGCCGTGTTCGCAAGAACATCGCCATCGGCCAGGCGCACATCAAGACGTCGTTCAACAACACGATCGTGACCCTCACGGACAAGGACGGAAACGTGATCGTGTGGGAGTCGGCCGGCTCGGCCGGGTTCAAGGGCTCCCGCAAGTCGACGCCGTTCGCGGCGCAGGTCACGGCAGACGCCTGCGCGCGCAAGGGGATGGAGCACGGTCTCCAGAAGGTCGAGGTCTTCGTCAAGGGGCCAGGCTCGGGCCGCGAGACGGCGATCCGGTCGCTCCAGGCCGCCGGCCTCGAGATCCTCGGGGTCAAGGACGTGACGCCGCAGGCGCACAACGGCGTCCGGCCGAAGAAGCGGAGGCGGGTCTAGTGGCGAGAACCCTCGGACCGAAGTGCCGCGCCTGCCGCCGGGAGGGCATGAAGCTCTTCCTCAAGGGGGAGCGCTGCCTCACGGAGAAGTGCTCCGTCGAGCGCCGCAGCTACCCGCCGGGCGAGCACGGCCGCGGCCGAATCAAGCAGTCCGAGTACCTGCTCCAGCTGCGCGAAAAGCAGAAGGCGCGCCGGTACTACGGCCTGCTCGAGAAGCAGTTCCGCAACTACTACACGAAGGCCGCCAAGGGCTCGGGCATCACCGGTGAGACCCTGCTGCGCATGCTCGAGACCCGACTCGACAACGTCATCTACCGGCTCGGCTTCGCCGCTTCCCGCGCGCAGGCCCGCCAGCTCGTCCGCCACGGCCACTTCCACGTGAACGGCCGGCGCGTGAACATCCCGAGCTACCAGGTCAAGCCCGACGTCGTCATCACCATGGCGCCGGGCAGCTCGGCCGAGCAGGTGATCCGGGACGCGACCGACCTCACGGCCTCCGTCGCCCCGTGGCTCCAGGCCGACCACGAGAGCCTCACCGGCAAGGTGCTCAAGTGGCCCGAGCGGAGCGAGATCGACACGCCCGTCCAGGAACAGCTCATCGTCGAGCTCTATTCGAAGTAACGAACGGAAACGCTACGCGTCCCATGTTCATTTCGCACGCGAAAGAAAGGCAGTAGATGGCAACACGCACCAGCCTGATGGATTTCCAGATTCCGCGGATCGTCCACGAGGAAGTCGACGAGCGCCGCGGTGTCTTCGTGATCGAGCCGCTCGACCGCGGCTTCGGCCACACGTTCGGTAACTCGCTGCGCCGCGTGCTGCTCTCGTCGCTGGAGGGCGCCGCAGTCACGTCGGTGAAGATCGAGGGCGTCGCGCACGAGTTCACGACGCTGCCAGGCGTCCGTGAGGACGTCGTCGACATCATCTCGGCGCTCAAGAACCTCGTCGCGCGGCTCCACGGCGAGTCGCCGGAGATCGAGGTCCGCCTCAACAAGCGCGGCTCCGGCGCGGTCACCGCAGGCGACATCGAGGCGCCCGCCGACCTCGAGGTCCTCAACGAGGACCTCGTGATCGCGAATCTTTCCGACAAGGGCCGGCTCGAGATGACGATGACGATCGGCCGCGGCCGTGGCTACGTCCCGGCCGAGCTGAACCGCGGCCCCGAGCACACGATCGGCGTCATCCCGATCGACTCGCTCTTCTCACCCGTGCGGCGCGTCTCGTACGACGTGGAGGCTGCGCGTGTCGGTCAGCGCACCGACTACGACAAGCTGACGCTGGATGTCACCACGGACGGCTCGGTCGATCCTCGCGAGGCGATCGGCGGGGCGGCCGACATCCTCATCCGCCAGCTCGCGATCTTCACGGACATCGAGAAGATCGAGGGCTTCGGCGAGGCGGCTGCGACGCAGGCCGCGGCGGCGGAGGCCCCGCTCGCGCACGGGATGGAGAACTTCCCGATCGAGGAGCTCGAGCTCGGCGTCCGCTCGTACAACTGCCTGAAGCGGGTCGGCATCGAGACGATCGGCGACCTCGTCACGAAGTCCGAGGGCGAGCTCGCGGCGATCCCGAACTTCGGCAAGAAGTCCATCGAAGAGGTCAAGGAGACACTCGCCACGCACGGTCTCAACCTGCGCGGCGACGACTCCCTGTAGGGCTGCGCGCGGTGCGCCACCATCGCTCAGGAAAGAAGCTCGGCCGCGACTCGGCGCACCGCAAGGCGCTGTACTCGAACCTGACCGGCTCGCTGATCGAGCATGGACGGATCAAGACGACCGTCGCCAAGGCGAAGGCGGTCAGGCCGATCGCCGAGAAGATGATCACGCTCGGGCGGCGCGGCGACCTCGCCGCCCGGCGTCAGGCGCTCGCCTATCTCCGCTCGAACGACGTCGTGCACATCCTCTTCGCCGAGGTGGCGCCGCGGTTCACTGACCGGCCGGGCGGCTACACGCGGATCACCAAGATCGGCCCGCGCGCGGGCGACGCCGCCGAGATGGCGTACCTCGAGTTCGTGGACTACGTGCCGCCCGCTCCGGTCGTACGGCCGGTGCGCGAGCCCGAGGAGCAGGCCGTCGCTCCGACGGCGTAGAGACGCGGCTCAAGCTCACACTCGAGTACGACGGCACCGGCTTCCGCGGGTGGGCGGCCCAGCCGGCGCTCCGAACCGTCGAGGGTGAGGTTCGCTGGGCGCTCGGCCGGGTCTTTCCGGAGTGGTCGGAGCTCGCGGTCGCCGGGCGGACCGATACGGGCGTGCACGCGCTCGGGAACGTTGCCTCCGTGGAGGTCGACGGAGGGCCGCCGCTCGAACGCCTCGCGGAGGCGCTGAATGCCGAGCTTCCGTCCGATGTCGCGGTCCTGTCGGCGGAGGAGGCGCCACCCGACTTCCACGCCCGCCGCTCGGCCGTCTCGCGCGCCTACCGCTACCGCGTCTACCGGCGGCGTGAGCCCTCGCCGTTCGAGGAGCGGCGAAGCTGGTGGTATCCGCGGCCCCTCGACGAGGAGTTGCTCGCCGAGTCGGCCGACCTGCTGCTCGGCGAGCACGACTTCCGGGCGTTCACACCCGCCCAGACACACCACAAGGTCTTCGTCCGGGTCGTGAGAAACGCGGTCTGGCACAGGCGGGGCGACGCACTCGAGCTCGAGCTCGAGGCGGACAGCTTCCTCCGTCACATGGTCCGCACGCTGGTCGGGACCATGATCGAGCTCCGGCCGGCGGAGCTCGAGCGGCTCCTGACCGGTGGCCACGGCCGCGAAGACGCCGGAAGTACAGCACCCCCGTGGGGGCTGTACCTCGAGCGCGTCCAGTACTGACACACATTCGTCACGATCTCCGTGTCCCCGCGAGCCCGGTCCGAGGGACAGTCCCTCGCGCCCCGGCGCGCGAAAAAGAGTCCCAGCGGTCTGCAGCCAACCGCCGGGACTCGGCAGGCGGGGGGAGAGGCAGTCCGCCTGCTGGGCGTCATTCAACGCGATTGTCACGAGTCCCGCCGACGATACGATCGGCGCCATGGCGACCCGTACCCGCGCCGACGCCGCCGAGCGCGTCCAGGAGCTGCGCAAGCAGCTCGAGCACCACCTCTACCGCTACCACGTGCTCGACGACCCGGAGATCACCGACGCCGAGTACGACCGGCTGTACGACGAGCTCAAGGAGCTCGAGACCGAGCACCCGGAGCTCGACGACCCGAGCTCCCCGACCCACCGGGTCGGCGCCCCGGCTTCGGACAAGTTCCAGAAGGTCGAGCACCTCTCGCCGATGGGCTCGCTCGAGAAGGTCACCACCGACGAGGCCCTCCAGAAGTGGGCGCAGGACGTCTGCAAGCGCCTGGACGCGGAGCCCGAGGACATCGCCTGGCTGATCGAGCCGAAGATCGACGGGCTTGCCGTCAACCTGACCTACGAGAACGGCGTCCTCGTGCGCGGCGCCACACGCGGAGACGGTGTCCAGGGTGAGGACGTGACCGTCAACCTCCGCACGATCCCGGCGATTCCGCTCCGCATGCTCGGCGACGATCCGCCGCCGGTGATCGAGGTGCGTGGAGAGGTGTACCTTCCTCTCTCCGGCTTCCGGCAGCTGAACGAGCAGCTCGCGGGTACGAACCAGAAACTGGCGCCCAACCCGCGCAATGCGGCAGCCGGCTCGCTCCGGCAGAAGAACTCGGCGATCACGGCCTCGCGGCCGCTCTCGCTCTGGGTCTACGGCGTAGGGGTCCGCGAAGGAGTAGAGGCCGGAACGCACTCGGAGACGCTTCGGTGGCTGCGCGAGCGCGGCTTCCGGACGAACCCGCACGCAGAGCGCCTCGAAACGATCGAAGAGGTCGCCCGCAGGTGCAGCGAGTGGGAGACGGCGCGGATCGATCTCGACTACGAGATCGACGGGATCGTGATCAAGGTCGATTCGCTCGAGCAGCAGGCGGAGCTCGGCGCCCTGCACTCCAAGCCGCGTTGGGCTCGCGCCTACAAGTGGGCGCCCATGACCGCGACGACGCGCCTGAACAAGATCTTGATCCGCGTCGGGCGGACCGGGGCCCTGAATCCCTGGGCGATGCTCGAGCCGGTGGAAGTCGGCGGCGTCACGATCTCGCGCGCCACGCTCCACAACGAGGAGGACATCAACCGGAAAGACATCCGTGAGGGCGACGAGGTGATCGTGCAGCGCGCCGGCGACGTGATCCCGCAGATCGTCGGGCCCGCCGGACGGCACCGCAAGGGCACGCGCCGGTTCAAGATGCCGACGCACTGCCCGTTGTGCGGCGCCGAGATCGTCAGGCCCGAGGGCGAGGTGATGCACCGCTGTCCCAACCGGGCGTGTCCCTCTCGCGGCCTCGAGACGCTGAACAACTGGGTCATGTCCGCCGGGGACATCGAGGGCGTCGGGGAGCAGCTCGTCCGCCGCCTCTGGGACCTCGGTCTGCTTCGCTCGCTCCCTGACCTCTACCGGCTCACGAAGGAGCAGCTGCTCGAGCTGGACGGCTTCCAGGAGAAGAGCGCCACGAACGTGATCTCCTCCATCGAGGCTTCGAAGCAGATCCCGTTCCGGCGAGTGCTGTACGGGCTGAACATCCCCGACGTCGGCTGGGTGACCGCCCAGAGCCTCGCGCGCCACTTCGGCTCCGTCGACCGGCTCGCCGCCGCGGCGCAGGAGGACATCACCGAGGTCGAGGGCCTCGGCCCCGAGCGCGCGGAGAAGATCGTCGAGTGGTTCTCGGAGGAAGACAACCGGCGGCTCGTCGAGGAGCTGCGCGAGCTCGGCCTCCGCTTCGAGTCGGGCGTGGAAGACCGCCCGCCGGAGGGCCCGCTCACCGGTCAGACGTTCGTCATCACCGGGACGCTCGAGAACCGGTCGCGCGAGCAGGCTCAGGCGGAGCTCGAGGCGCGCGGCGCGAAGGTGACCGGCTCGGTCTCGAAGAAGACGACCGGCCTCATCGTCGGCGAGGAGCCGGGCGCGTCCAAGCTGACGAAGGCGCAGAGCTCGGGCGTGCCGCTGCTCGACGAGAAAGAGCTCGAGAAGTTATTGAGCGGCTAGGACCGACGCGAACCGGTCCTGAGCCCTGCGAGCCCAGAAGTGAGACATGGGGCGACCGTTCTGGATCATCGCGAAGGCCCACCGCCCGCGAACGAACCCCGACAGGGCGGAGGACTCGCGCAGCGTTCCGGTCTTCGCCAGCACGGCGCCGCGGGCGGGCGGACGCTCCATCCGATGTTCCAGCGTGCCGTTCACACCGGCGACGGCCAGCGAGCGGACGAAATGCTGCCGCAACGCAGGATCGTTCCAGGCGTCGACGAGGATCCCAATGATTGCCGCCGCCGTGAGCCGGTTGTTCGGAGAGAGCCCGGAGCCGTCGACGATCCGCACGCCCGCAAGCGGGACGGCGGCCTCTGCGAGCGACCGCCGGACCGCCTCGGCGCCCGCCGCGCTGCTTCCGGTGCCTCCGTCCACGGCGCCGAGCTGCTTCAGCAGGAGCTCCGCGGTGAAGTTGTCGCTCTCGCGGTTCATGAACGCGACGATTCGGGCGAGCGGGGCGGAGGCCGTGGCTGCGAGCTGCGTCGCTTCGGGATCTGCGGCGCCCATCACGACACGGCCGCGGACACCGACGCCGGCGGCCCGAAGGGCAAGACGGAACTGCGTCGCCGCGGCGATCGCCGGCCTTCGCGTCATGTAGCCGCGAAAGCGGGTTCGGTCGACTGTCAGGGCGGAGAGCGGCGGCGACTCGTTGAGGTAGTAGTGCGATCGCCAGGCCGGGCCGACGCGGCGCGAGTCGAAGTAGGACTCGTCCGCCTCGACGCCGCCCGTCACCTGCCGGATCCCGTACGCCCGGATCTGTCGGGCAAGGGACCTGAGGTCGCCGCGGGAGAGCGTCGGGTCGCCGAACCCCTTGAGAACCAGGTCGCCGTTCCACGTGGATCCGGCGGGGTGTCCCTCGCCGAAGACCATCGTGTCGATCCGGAAGTGGGGGCCGAGCACTGCGAGCGAGGCGTACGCGACCGCAAGCTTGGCGTTCGAGGCCGGGACCAGCGAGAGCGTGGGGTGACGGAGGAACACCGTTTGTCCGGAGGTGAGGTCGACAGCCACCGCACCCGACTGACTTGCCCTGACGTGCGGAACGGAAAGCGCCTTGGCGAGCCGGGTCGCGAGCGGCGGCTTCGTCGATCTTGCAGGTGCGGCCGCGGCGACGAGTGCCGCCGCCAGGCACACGGCGAGAGCGACAAGGGCTCGGCGCGGCACCGATTCATTCTAGGGACGGTTTGGCGTGCCAAACCCTCCCGGGAGGGCGTCCGGCAGCCAACCGCTCCGTAGGTCCTGCCGCGCCGAAAGATGGGCCGGTCGGCCTATAGGCAAGGACCGGCACGCGGCAGATAATCGAGCCAGGAACTCAGGAGCCGCCATGCCGCATCAACTCGCATCCGTCAGAGGCCGCCTGGAAGACCTGCTGCGCGCCCTCGAGAAGGGCCGCCACCCGGGACGTGCCAGCGTCGAGGAGACCCTGACCGACGGCTACGCGCTCGCGCTCGAGCTCGACGCCGAGTGCGCCCGACTGGAGCGCTCGATCGGCACGCTGGCCGCCGAGCTCGGCGATGGAAGCAGTGAGCAGCAGACGAAGGAGCTCTCCAGCACCGCCCGCCGCCTGGCCCGCGCGAAGCGCGACCTGGCCAGCCTCCGCGGCCTTCTTTCCTCGCTCCGGTCCGAAGCGGCCGAAGCGAAGGTCGCCTAGAGTCGACTCGGCTAGACCAGGCCGCTTCGCACGGCGTAGACGGCCGCCTGGATGCGGTTCTCGATCTGGAGCTTCATGAGGATGTTCGAGATGTGGTTCTTGACCGTCTTCGGGCTGATGTGGAGGTCCCGGGCGATCTCGGCATTGTCCTTGCCGTTCGCAATCAGCCGCAGAACCTCGGTCTCGCGATCGGAGAGCTCCGGCCGCGCCACGCCGCCGGCGGCCTCCACGCTCGTCGCGCGGATGCGCTGCAGCACCTTGGTCGCGATGTGCGGTGAGATCAGCGACTCGCCCACTGCGGCGGCTCGGATCCCCTGCATCAGGTCCTGGATGGAGGAGTCCTTCATCAGGTAGCCGCAGGCGCCTGCGAGGATCGCGTCCATCACGTCACTGTCCTGGTCCGAGATCGTCAGGACGAGCACGCGGGTCAGCGGCGCGAGCCGGGTGATCTCCCGCGTCGCCTCGATCCCGTTCATCCCGGGCATGTTCAGATCCATCACGACCACGTCGGGCGCCAGTTCGCGGACGAGTTGGAGCGCCGTGTTCCCGTCAGGCGCCTCGGCGACGATGTGGACGCCCTGCTCCTCCAGCAGGTTCCGCAGGCCGGTCCGGAACAGGTCGTGGTCGTCGACGAGCATGACGCGGAGGAGCTCCGCGCCGAGGCCGTCCGGCTGGGCGACAGGGTCGGTGGCCATCGCGGAGACGTATTCTCCGCTCAGCGTGTCCACCTGTCTACCTCGGGTAGACGGTCACGGTGACCGTGCGGCTTCCCCACTCGCGCGCCTGGGCGACTGAAGGGAACCAGATGTCGATGCGGGCACCGACGATCGCACCGCCGGTGTCGGCCGCGACGCCCATGCCGTAGCCGGGAATCGCGATCCGTGAGCCCATCGGGATCAGGGACGGATCGACGGCAACGGTGCCCCAGCCGACGGACCGGCCGCTCGCGGTCTTTCCGGGGAGGACGTAGCCGGTCGCCACGACGGTCAGCGAGGTAACGCCGGCCGACGCCGGTCCGGCGGAAAGGCTCGGCGCCCCCGGAGTGACGACCGGCGTGCTCGGCCCCGCGGAGGCGAGCGTACGGGCCTTGTCGTCGAATCGCGCGATCCTCCCGAGATTGGCAGACCTCGTGGCTCGGAGGGCGGCGATCGTCCTCAACCGGTCGGCGCGAGCGCTGACGAGCGAGGCCGCGGCGGCGGCCTTGGCAGCCGCGAGCTGGTCGAGCTCGCGCTGCTTCGCCGCAAGGGACCGGCCAAGGCGCTCGAGGCGCGCAGACTCGCCGCGGGCGTGGCGCACGAGCTCCTCGTCCTGGCGCGCGGCCAGGTCGAGCGTCTCGACCGCGCTCAGCGCCTCGTCGAGCGAGCCGGCGCCGAGGAGGACTGCGAGGACGTCGGGGTGTCCCTCCTCGTACAGGTTCTGGAGCCTGCGTGCAAGCGCCACTCTCGCGCGGCGGACGGCGGAACGGGTGATCGCCAGCTGCTTGCCCACGTCGCGCCTCTGTGCCCGGACCTCCGCGGAGCGCGCGCGGAACGACGCGAGCTCGGCCTGCGCCTGGGCGAGGCGGCTCTCGATCGTCGCCAAGCTCTCGAATGCCGACTGCGAGCCCGCCGCGAGCGCGTCGTTTCGGGCGCGCAGAGCGTCAGCCTGGGCTTCCAGATCGTCAGGCGTCTGCGCGTGGCCGCCGGCAACGAGAGCTCCGCCGACCGCAACTCCGCAGAGCACGGCGGCGCCAAGCGCTCGCAACCCCCTCCCTGGCCCGCGCACGAGCCGCGATCCTTCCACGGGTCTGTCTTTACCCCGTTGCGGCTATCCGGAACCGTTGTTAGGGTGCCGAGCTTGTGCCGTCCCGGTCCCTTGCTCTCGCGGCGGAGCATGTGGGTTTCGAGGCGGCCAAATGGATGCGTAGGTCTCAGCTAGCAGTCATAACGGTTTCGTTCTTCGCCGCTCTTGCCGTGGCCGGCAGCGCGACCGCTGAGCCATCCTCCGTTTCGTCCAAGCGCGCCCAGGCCCAGTCGGTGATGGCGCAGATCCAGGCCCTCGACGGGTCGCTCGAGCACGCCGTCGACGCGTACAACCTGGCCAACGAGCGCCTGGACGCGATCAGGGGCGACCTCGACGAGAATCGGGTGAACCTTCGCATCGCCGCCGACAACCTCCGCACGGCGCAGAGGGTCCTCGCCGCTCGCATGGTCGCGATCTACACGACCGATCAGAACGATTCGACACTGGACGTGCTCGTCGGATCGCAGAGCCTCGAGGCTCTGCTCGACGGGCTCGAGACGGTCTCTCGTGTCTCGGACCAGGATTCCGCCGTCCTCTTGGACGTGAAGCGGTTCCGCACCGACATGCGCCGGGCGCGCACGCGGCTCCGCCACGCGCGTGACCGCCAGGCCGAGCTCGTCGCCGAACGCGCCGCCCACAAGGCGTCGATCGAGAGCAAGCTTGCGGAGCGGCAGCAGATGCTCTCGTCGATCAAGTCCGAGATCGCCGCGATCCAGGCGGCCGAACGGAGGCGCCAGGCACAGCTTGCCGCCCAGGCTCGCGCCCGCCTCGCGGCTCCGCAGCCGCTGATCCCCGAGCTGGCGGCGGAGCCCTCGACGTCTGCGCCGTCCGAGCCGTCCGAGCCGTCGGTGCTCCCGGCAGCTCCGGCCGCGAAGTACGGCGGCGTCGTCGGGGTCGCGATGCAGTACCTCGGCATTCCCTATGTGTACGGCGGCTCGAGCCCGTCAGGGTTCGACTGCTCCGGCTTCATCATGTACGTCTACGCGCAGGTCGGCGTCTCCTTGCCGCACAACGCCGCCGCGCAGTACGGCTACGGGACGCCTGTCGACCGCAGCCAGCTCCAGCCCGGTGACCTCGTCTTCTTCAACGGGCTCGGGCATGCAGGGATCTACGTGGGCGGCGGGTCGTTCATTCACTCGCCGCACACCGGCGACGTGGTGAAGATCTCCAGCATGAGCGGCTGGTACTCGTCGACCTACGTCGGCGCCCGGCGACTCTAGGGCTACCCTCCTCCTCCGTGCAGGACCACGCGCACCACGACCATGCGCACCATCAGCACGCGCATGACCATGGCGGCTCGCTCAACCGAGTCGCCCTCTCGGCGACCGCCCATTGCCTGACAGGCTGCGCCATCGGCGAGGTGCTGGGCGTGATCATCGGGACCGCGCTTGGCTGGGGGAACTTCGAGACGATCGTGCTGGCGATCGCGCTTGCCTTCCTCTTCGGCTACTCGCTGACGATGCTGCCGCTCCTGCGCGCAGGCCTCGCGCTCGCCGCCGCCGTTCCACTGGCCCTTGCATCCGACACGCTCTCGATCGCCGTCATGGAGCTCGTCGACAACGTGATCCTGCTCGTCATCCCCGGCGCGATGGAGGCGGGCCTGGATTCATTCCTCTTCTGGGCCTCGTTGGCCTTTGCGCTGCTGATCGCCGGGCTGTGTGCGTACCCGGTCAACCGGTACCTCATCGCCCGCGGCAAGGGCCACGCGGTCGTGCACGCGTACCACGGCCACTGAGGAGGGCTTGGCGGAATACCGGCTGTGCCGCCAGGCCCTCCTAGCGCGGCTGTGCGTACAGCGCCTCGATTTCCGAGGCGAAGTGCTCGGAGACGATCTTCCGCTTCAGCTTCAGGGTCGGCGTGACCTCGTCGTGCTCGGGATCGAAGTCGCGATCCAGGATCGCGAACCGCTTGACCTGCTCGAAGGACGCCTTGTCGGCGTTGACCCCGTCCACGACCTCCTGGATCAGCCCCTGCGGGTCGCTCAGGCCCTTCGCCGCCTCGTCGAGCGTGATCAACGCGGTGAGGTACGGACGCCTGTCGCCGATCACGAGGGCCTGTGAGACGAACTTGGACGCCTTGAGCTCGTTCTCGATGTTCTGCGGCGAGACGTTCTTGCCGCCGGCGGTCACGATGATGTCCTTCTTGCGGTCGGTGATGGACAGGAATCCGTCCTCGATCGAGCCGACGTCGCCCGTGTGGAGCCAGCCCTCCTCGTCGATCACCTCGCGTGTGGCCGCCTCGTCCTTGTAGTAGCCGCCGAAGACGTTGGGGCCTCGGATGAGCACCTCGCCGTCCTCGGCGGTCCGGACCTCGATCCCCGGGATCGCCGGGCCGACGGTGCCGAACCGGAAGCGCGTCGGCATGTTGACGTTCGAGGCCGTCGTGCACTCGGTCTGGCCGTAGCCCTCGCAGATCGTGATGTCGATCATGTGGAAGAACTCGGCGATCTCCTTCGCGAGCGGCGCGCCGCCCGAGATCGGCAGCCTGAGCCGCCCGCCCAGCTTCGCCTTGACCTTCGAGTAGACGAGGCTGTCGGCGAGCTTGTGCTGGAGCGCGAGCCCTGCGGGGACCGACTCGCCGGCCTGCTTCTTCTCGCTGACCCGCTTTCCGACCTTCAGCGCCCAGTCGACGAGCTTCCGCTTGACCCCGGTCGCCTCGTCGAAGCTCACCTGCACGGCGGAGTGCACCTTCTCGAAGACGCGAGGGACGCTCGGCAGGACTGTCGGCTTCACCTCGGCAGCGACCTCTCCGACCCGAACCGGATCCGGGCAGAAGGCGATCGAGCAGCCCACGTAGCCGGCGAGGAGATGGAGGCAGCGCCCGAAGTTGTGGGCGAGCGGGAGGTAGAGGAGGATCAGGTCGTCCGGGCCGATGAACGCAGGGACGTCTTCCACCGCGCCGACCATCGAGTAGTAGTTGCGGTGGGAGATCATGCAGCCCTTGGGCGGCCCGGTCGTCCCCGACGTGTAGATGTAGGTGAAGAGGTCTTCCTCGCCGACCTGGGCCCGCGCCTGCTCGAGCGCGTCGGGGTTCTCGGCGGCGAACTCCCGGCCCTTTGCGCGCAGGTCGTCGAGGTCGGCGAAGGAGAAGACGTGGCGCAGCTTCGGGAGGTCGCCGCGCTGTGAATCGATCTTCTCGCGCTGCTCGTCGTTCTCCACGAGCACGGCGACCGCGTCCGAGTGGTCGAGGATGTACGCGACGTCCTTCGGGGGGAGCGACGGGTAGATCCCGGCGCCGATCGCACCGATCGATCCGAGCGCGTAGTCGAAGAGCACCCACTCGAGGTTCGTCCGGCCGAGGATTCCCGCGGCATCGCCCTTGCCGACGCCGAGCGAGAGGAGCCCGTTCGCGGTCTCGTCGACCGCGCGCGTCGCCTCCTCCCAGCTGACCTCGCGCCAGCCGTCCTCGCCCTCGACGAGGTACGCGGTGCCCTCGCGGGAGGCTGCGCGGCGCCACAGGTCCGCGATCGTCTTCGTCCCCGCCGCCTGCTCCACGATCGCCATTGCTGCTTATCGTAATTCGCGGAGGAGAACGCTTGCAGAGAGAGAAAATCGCCGGTCCCTCTAGACTTCGGAGACCTCTATGCGCACGATCTGGAACGGCTCGATCAACTTCGGCCTGGTCAACATCCCGGTCGGATTGGCCCTGGCCACGAAACCGGCGGCGCGGCAGTCGGATGTCAGCTTCCGCACGCTCCATCGCGAGTGCGGGACGCCGATCAAGCAGAAGCGCTGGTGCCCCGTGCACGACCGGGAGGTGCCGAACGACGAGCTCGTGAAGGGCTGGGAGGTCTCCAAGGGCGAGTTCGTGATCGTCGAGGACGCCGACCTCGAGGCGATCGCCCAGTACGACGACTCCCGCGCGATCGAGATCACGAGCTTCGTGCCGCTCGACCAGATCGACCCCGTCTTCTTCGACCGGACGTACTACCTGGCGCCGTCCTCGACGCCGGCTCAGCGCCGCCCCTACGTGCTGCTGCTGCGGGCGCTCCAGGAGGGCGAAGTGGGCGCCATGGGCCGGTTCGTCCTCCGCGGGCAGGAGAACTTCGCGCTGATCCGTGCGCGCGGCGACGCGCTCGCGCTGGAGACGCTGTTCGTCGCCGAGGACGTCCGCTCGCAGGCGGAGGTCGAGGAGGCCGTCGGCGACACCGAGGTCAAGGAGGCCGAGCTCGAGCTGGCGCGCCAGGTGATCGACAGCCTCGCCGCGGACTTCGATCCGACGGGGCTCGAGAGCGAGTACCGGAGCACCCTCCACGAGATGCTGGAGGCGAAGCTCGACGGGCAGGAGATCAAGCGGCCCGAGCCTGCCGAGGAGGAGACGCCGGTCATCGACCTCATGGAGGCGCTTCGCCAGAGCGTCGACGAGGCGCAGAAGCAGAAGAAGCCCGCCGGCCGCGCGAAGGCGAAGAGCAACAGCGGCACCCGGAAGAAGGCCGCAGCCGGTCGAAAGTAAGCGACGACCACAGCGCTTCCTGTCCTGCTGCTTCCGGGAATCGTGCTCCCGGCGGAGCCCGCGTACGGGGCGCTGATCGCCGCGCTCGGCCCGGAGGTCGAGGCGGTCGCGAAGGACCTCGAGGTCTATGCGACGCCGGAGCCGCCCGCGGACTACAGCCTCGAGCTCGAGGTTAGAGGCGCCCTGCGCCTGGCCGACGCAAGGGGCTGGGAGCGGTTTCATCTCGTCGGATACTCGGGCAGGGGGAGCCATCTCGCTCGCTGTGGGCGTGACCAGGCCAGAGCGGCTCGCGAGCCTCGCGCTCCTCGAGCCGGCCTGGGCGGGAAACCGCGATCGAAGCTCCGCCGAGAAGGCCGTCTCGCTCGAGCTCGACCGGATCGAAGGGCTCCCGGACGAGGAGCTCATGCAGGCATTCAGGCAGCTCGGGGTCAAGCCGGGCGTCCGTCTTCCGGAGCCGCCGCCCGGCGAGCCGCCGCCCTGGATGGGCAAGCGACCGGCCGGGATACTCGCGATCCTGGGCGCGTTCAGGCAGGGCGAGATCGACCGCGAGGCGCTCGGCCGGTTCGAACGCCCTGTCTACTTCGCCCTCGGCGCCCTCAGCAACCCGGATCAGTACGGGGAGATCGCAGAACGTCTCAGCAGGGTGTTCCTGGACTTCGAGCTCGAGGTGTTCGAGGAGCGCCACCACTTCGACCCGCCGCACCGGACGGAGCCGGCGCGCCTTGCGCGCTCGCTCAGAAGCCTCTGGCTGCGCGCCGAGGCCTCGAGTTGAGGACGACCGCTAGTGCTGCTGGACGGGAGGGCTGGCGCCGACGGCCTGGAGCTGCGCAGCAAACAGTGTCTTGTCGATCTTCCCCTGGTAGATCGGGACGCCTTCCTGCACGCAGAGACGGATGACCTGCTCGCGGTCCATTCCGATCTCCTTCGACAGCTCCTCGGGCGTCAGGTGGTTCGGCATGCGTAGTCCTCCTCGGTTGGTTGAGAGCACGAAAAAAGCCCGCCGCCGCAAGGCGTGACGGGCCCGAAAGCTCGCGTGTCGGCTGGGCGGCTCATCACTCGCTCAGCCTCCTCGTCGACACGCTCAAATCTTACACCGGGACCGGGACGTCGACGAACTCCCATTCGAGGGAGAACTCGCCGGCCAGGCGCTCGGCGAGCGCCTTGATCCCGAACGTCTCCGTCGCGTAGTGGCCGCCGGCGAGGAAGTGGATCCCGAGCTCTCGCGCGAGGTGGAGGGTCGGCTCCGCCGGCTCGCCGGTGATGTACGCGTCGTATCCTGCCGAGGCGGCTTCCCGGACGAGCTTCGCGCCGCCGCCGGTGACGATCGCGACGCGTTCGATCCGTTCCGGCCCGCCCTCGAAGACCTGGGGCTCGCGGCCCGTCATCGTCTGGAGTCGTTCGGCGAGGCCGCCGAGGCCCGTGGGCTCCCGAAGCGCGCCGCCGAAGCCCCACTCGAGGAAGCGCTCTGGCTGGGAGATCCCCAGCCCGCGCGCGACGATGATGTTGTTCCCGATCTCCGGGTGCGCATCGAGTGCGAGGTGGTAGGCGGCGAGCGTGATGTCCCCTTCGAAGAGCGCCTGAAGCCGCCGCTTCATCGCGAGGTCGACGATCCGCGGCTCGTCCTCCCAGTACTGCCCGTGGTGGACGACGAGCAGCTGCGCTCCGATCTCCCTCGTCCGCCTGAAGGCTTCGAGGGAGGACGAGACTGACGCCGCGATCTTCGACACCTCGCCCGCTCCGACCACCTGGAGGCCCATCGGGCCGTAGTCCTTGAAGTTGTCGAGGTCGAGCAGCTCGCGGGCGTGCTCGAGGATCTCGTCGCGTGAAGCCATCGTCGCTACTCTGTCCGCTCTCGGGGTGTGGCGCAGCCTGGTAGCGCGCTCCGTTCGGGTCGGAGAGGTCCCCAGTTCAAATCTGGGCACCCCGATTGGATCTCTCCATCGCGCCATGGACGACGGCGGTGCAGAGATCTTCGACGTAGTCGAGGCCGCCCTCCGTGGCGACCCGGCGTGCCTCGTCCGACCGGATGCCGAGCTGGAGCCAGAGCGCCTTCGCACCGGCGTCGACGGCCTCGCGCGCGTGCGCCGGCGTGTGCTCGGGGCGGCGGAAGACGTCGACGAGGTCGATCGGGCGGTCGATCTCGCCCAGGGTGGCCACGCACGGGATGCCGAGAACGGCGTCACAGTCGAGCGGGCGCACCGGGATCACGTCGTACCCCTGCGCGAGCAGGTAGCGCATGACGCCGTGGCTCGCCTTCGCCGGGTTCGGCGAGGCGCCGACCAGCGCGATGGTCCTGGCGTCGCGGAGGATCTCCTCGGGCGTCCTCACGCCGCGGTTCGCACCGGTCTCGACGCCGGGGGAGCGAGCCAGAGGATCGTCGAGAGCCCTGGTGTCTCCGCTGCTGCTTCCATAGGCCGGGCTATCCTGCCACCGGATGTCGGACACGCTTCGGGTCGCCTGCGTCCAGCTCACGAGCCGGGACGACAAGGCGGCGAACATCGAGAAGGCCGAGCAGCTCGTCGCCCGCGCGGCGGCGACAGGAGCCGACGTCGTCGTCCTCCCGGAGAAGTGGAACGCGATCGGCAACCCCGAGGTGCTCCACGGCGCCGCCGAGACGCTCGAGGACGGCGAGTCGGTTCAGGCGATGGCCGGCTGGGCGAGCTCGCACGGGATCACGCTCGTCGGCGGCTCGATCACGGAGCGCCGCGACGGCCGCGAGAAGCTCTCGAACACGAGCATCGTCTTCGAGTCGGACGGGTCGATTGCGGGTCTCTACCGCAAGATCCACATGTTCGACGTCGAGGTGGGCGGCCACGTCTACCGCGAGTCTGACGCCGAAGAGCCGGGCGACGAGCCGGTCGTGCTGGACGTGGAGGGCTGGCCCACGGGTCTCACCGTCTGTTACGACGTCCGCTTTCCCGAGCTGTACCGGATCCTCGCGCTCCAGGGAGCTCATTTCGTCACTGTTCCGGCCCACTTCACGCTCTACACGGGCAAGGATCACTGGGAGCTGCTGCTCCGCGCCCGGGCTGTCGAGAACCAGTACTACGTCGCGGCTGCGGCACAGATTGGCGAGACGCTTCCCGGGCGCCTCAGCTACGGACGATCGCTGATCGCGGATCCGTGGGGCACCGTGGTCGCGCTGGCGCCCGACGAGGAGACGGTCATCTCCGCCGAGCTCGACCGGCGGCGCCTCGAGGACGTGCGGGCGAAGCTCCCGTCGCTGGCCTCGCGGCAGGCAAACGCGTACCGCTGGCCAACTCCAATCCGTAGACGGCATGGACATCCAGGCGGTTCTCTTCGACCTCGACTTCACGCTGGCCAAGCCGGGGCCGGACCTTGGTCCGGAGGGATACCAGCGGCTCGGCCGGCGATTCGGGCTGGAGCTCGATCCGTCCCTCTACAAGGACGCTCGCGCGAAGGCCGTGGAGGGGCTCCACAAGCACCCGGACTTCCGCCACGACGAGGAGATCTGGGTCGCGTTCACCGAACGGATCATCCGCGGCATGGGCGGGAACGCGGATCGCGCCTACGAGGCTGCGGTCGAGATGACGAAGGCCTGGGAGCACGCGCACAACTTCGACCTCTTCGACGACGCGCTGCCTGTTCTCGACCACCTGAGGGAGCACGGTCTGAAGCTCGGCCTCGTCTCGAACACGGGCCGTGACGTCGACGAGTTCCTCTCGCACCACAGCATCCAAGTGGACGTGGCGCTGTCGTCGCGGGTGCACGGCAAGGTGAAGCCGCATCCGACGATCTTCCAGGCGGTGCTCGACCGACTCGGCGTGCCCGCGGACCGCGCCGCCATGGTGGGTGACTCTCCCGAGGACGACCTCGAGGGAGCTCGCGCTCTCGGGATGCGGGCGTTTCTGATCGACCGGGAGGACGCCTATCCCGATGCCGACGACCGGCTTCCGGACCTCTTTGCTCTGCCGGCCGCGCTCGGGCTAACAGCGATCTGAGTCGGGGCAGGTCGAGAGCACGCGGACCGCGGGCGCGCTCCTGCGGCCTTTCGGCCACGTGACCTGGATCGCGACCGACGCCGCGTTGTTCTCGTACCGCGATTCCCGGAGCTCCATGTTCGGGTTCGCGCGGTTCACGAGGACGTAGCGCCCCGCACGCACGTTCGTCAGGTCGACGTTCTGGCCGTCGAGCCTCGAGTGGTAGCGGTCGGAGAAGCCGACGGACGTCCCGGCGTCCACCGCGCCGGCGCGCGGCTGGTACAGGTTGCAGAAGCCTCGGAAGACGGGCCGGGACTTGCGGCCCGCGATCCGGCCCGGCGCGACGCCGTAGCGGTCGCCGATGCAGAAGCCGCTCTTGCGGTCCCGGACGACGACGGAGCCGTTTGCGCGCCGCAGCTCGTAGCGCTGGAACGCGAACAGGTGCCAGTGCGAGTGATCGGAGGACGCGTTGTAGCGCCAGACGCCGACTTCCGGGTATGTCCGGAGCGATCCGTTCCCGAGCCGGACGCGCTGGCTCGCGTGCATCGAGCCGGCGCCTCTCCTGCGGCCGTTGACGATGAACGGGCCGAGGCCGACGTTGTCCGCGGCCGAGGTGAACCACAGCAGGAAGCGGCGGCCGGTCCTGCGCACCTCGAGATCCCTCGGCGGCTGCTGGTCGAAGTCGGGCAGGAGCTCGAGCGGGCGCTGTACCGGGCGCGCGCTTGGGTGTGCCGGCAGCTGGATCGCCGAGACGAGCGCCGCAGCGCCGCCGGCGGCCGGGGCGCCGACGATCTGCTCCGCGCCGGTCCGGTCGCTGACGAAGAGCACGCGCGTGCCGTTGGTCGAGAATGCCGGCGCGGAGTCGACGAACAGGTCCGCGGTAACCGGCACGATTGCGCCGCTGCGGAGATCGAGAATGCGGATGTCGGGGGCGCCTGTCTCGTCCGTGACGTAGGCGATCCGCCGCCCGTCAGGTGCCCATGCGGGGCTCGTCTCGGATGCGGGCGAGCTCGTCACCTGCTGCGGCCGTCCGCCTCGGGCCCGGACGACGAAGAGGTCGCCGGCGGCCGAGAACGCGATCCGTTGTCCTCCGGGGGACCAGGCCGGCTCGGATCCGCGTGCCAGCGTCCGCAGCTCGACCCCGTCGGCCCGAAGGAGGACGATCGAGCCGTCCCGCCCGACCGCGAGCCGCCGTCCGTCCGGCGCCCAGGTCGGGGAGGTCTCCTCGCGCTCGGTTCGAGTCAGCCGGCCGCGGTTCGTTCCGTCCGCGTCGGCGACGAAGACGTCTTCAGCGCCTCCGGCTCCCGGGGCGAGGTACGCGAGCCGGCGTCCGTCGGGCGACCACGCAGGATCGGAGGCGGCCGGAAGGACGAGCCGTGCGCGGCTCTGCCCGGCGACGTAGACGCCGCCGCCTGCGATCTCGGACTTCGAAAATGCGAGCGTCGCCCATGGAACAGGCGAGCGGACGGTGGCCGGGCTCGCGAGCGTGAGCGTGAGTGCCGAGGCGACGTGCGGCGCCGAGCGACAGGACGAGCAGGGCGAAGCCGAGGCTTCACCCGAGCTCTCGGGCGGCTTCCTCGAGCGTCGCAACCGGGCCGACGGAGACGTCCTCGCCGTCGAAGAGCTCGAGCCAGTCCGCGAGCGGCTTCTTGCCGATGCGCTCGGCCAACGCGCCTCTGAGCGCCTCCTGCGAGTCCGGGTCGAACTGCCGGTCGATCAGCTCCTTGAGCTCGAGCAGCTCGCACAGGCGGACGAAGAAGCGGCGCTCGAGCGCCCCGACCGTCAGGTGCCGGCCGTCGGCCGTGGCGTACATCCCGTAGCAGGCAAGGCCTCCGGTGAGCATGCGCGGTACCGGGTCGCCGCCGAGGCGATGGGACACGAGCCCGTGGGCTCCGTGCGTCAGCGACACGACGACGTGGGCTCCGCGTCCCGTCCGTGTCCGCTCCAGGAGGG
The DNA here is from genome assembly GCA_963733855.1 of uncultured Actinomycetes bacterium. Classification (GTDB taxonomy): domain Bacteria; phylum Actinomycetota; class Thermoleophilia; order Gaiellales; family Gaiellaceae; genus JACDAN01. The sequence continues at coordinate 189,589 of CAVTEL010000020.1, read as the reverse complement.
CGGCGAGGATTCGCGTGACCCCCGTGAGCGCCCCGCCCGCGAGGTCGGCGATCTGGGTCGGCGGCATCGCCGGGGCCGTGTCGGCCAGCAGTCCGGCCCAGCCCAGGTAGTTGAGGTCATGGCCTGCTCGGTCAGCGTGGCGGCCGTGGCTGCCGAAGCCGGTGAACGAGCAGTAGACGACCGACTCGGGGAGGTCTCCGGGGCCGACGCCGAGCCGCTCGACGACTCCCGGTCGGAAGCTCTCGAGCACGACGTCCGCTTCGGCGCAGACCGCGCGTCCACGCTCCGGCTCCTCCTTCAGGTCAAGGAGCACCGTCTTCTTGCCCGCGTTCAGCGCCTCGTGCCACGCGGGTGCGACCTCGGCCATCGGATCTCCCGCCGGCGGCAAGAGCCGGACGACGCGCGCGCCCAGCTCGAGCAGCTCACGGCTCGCGAACGGCCCCGGCAGGTAGAGACTCAGGTCCACGACGGAGACGCCTTCCAGAGGCCTCACGGCGGCTGAAACTACCAGCGGCGCCAGGCATCGGGACAGCGCACTTGGTCACACGGCCAGGGACAGTCCCTGGACGTGTCGCCGGGTGCCCTGTCGTGCCGCAAGACGTCTGGGGAATGTGCCCGACGTGTCACGGTTGTGCGCCGAGAGGATCACCGGGGCTCGGCGTTTGTCCACTGACTGCATACGCTCGGCGTGTGGCACGCCAACCGCGTAAAGAGCTCGGCGACGGGGTGTTCCACGTGACGAGTCGAGGCGTCGCAAAGTGCCGAACCTTTCATGATCGCGACGACTTCGGAGTCTTCGTTTGCCTGCTCCGCGACGCCGCCGGTCGCTTCGAGTGGCTCGTCCACGCCTGGTGCCTGATGCCGAATCACTACCACCTCGTCGTCGAGACCATCCAGCCCCTGCTCTCGAACGGGATGCAGCGCTTGAACGGACGCTACGCGCAGGGCTTCAACCACCGTTATGGCCGCGTCGGCCACCTCTTCCAGGGGCGCTTCGGCGCCTACCTCGTCGAGGAGGACGAACACCTGGAGGCGGCGTGCGCGTACGTCCTCGACAACCCGCGCCGCGCCGGTCTGGTCGAGCGCGCCGACCACTGGCCCTGGCGCGGCGGGCGGCTCCTCCTTCCTACTAGAAGACGCTAGCTCGAAGGCACGAACGTCGCATCGTGTCCCCGGCGGTTGGCCTCCGAGAGCCGGTCCTCGTCGAGCGCGCCGATCTTCAACAGCAGCTCGAACTCGTCGCGGAGATGTGTCCGCATCATCTCCGGACCGTCGGTCGCGATCGTGAACGGCACTCCGTGCTGCGTGAACGCGCGGAAGGTGTCGCGAACGGTGTCCTCGCTCTCCTGGGCCTTCGTCAACAGGTTCGAGGTGGGGCAGATCTCGAGAACGATCCCGGCTTCGCGGATCTGGTCCATCAGCTTCGGGTCCTTTGCGGCCAGGATGCCGTGACCGATTCGGTCGGGCCGGAGCGTCGAGACGACCTCGCGAATCTCTGCGATCCCGAACTCGCCGCCTTCCTCGCCGACGTGGATCGTGACGCCGAGCCCGGCTTCGCGCGCCTGCTCGATCAGCGGGAGCAGGTCGCGATACGGGTAGGGGCCGGCGCCGTCCGGGCGGGGGCCGGCGATGTCGATCCCGACGATCCCGCGCGGCGCGTAGCGGATCGCCTTCTCGACGATGATCGCGTTCTGCCGCTCGGTGAACGTCCGGTCCATCATCAGAATCAGGCCGGCGCGCACCTGTGAGTACTCGAGGCTCGCGCGGTCGAGCCCGCGGATCGCCGCGACGATGATGTGGTCGAGGTCGCGCTCGCCGCCACGGTTGCGCTTCATCGGGTTGAAGCGGAGCTCGAGCGTCGTGATTCCCTGCGAGCGGTACGCGCCCCCGATCGCCGCATGGACCGAGCGCTCGACGGCGAGCGGGCTCGACTGGATCAGCTCCGTCCACTTGTAGATCTGGTCGAGCGCCGTCAGGTCGGTGACACCGTGCGGATCCGAGACCGTGACGAGCGCGTCGAACTCCCAGTAGTCCTTGACCGGGAGCGCGATTCCCTGCTCGTGCGCGAGCGTCCACATGATCTCGGTCGCGACGGAGCCGCCGAGGTGGGTGTGGAGCTCCGCGAGGCCGTTCGGCGACGCCATGGCGCGAGCCTAGCGACGTGTGCCTGTTTCGATGAGGGGAGGCAGGGAACGGGGAGGGAAACTTCGAAGGAGGTAACCATGGCCAATCCAGCACCCGTCGGCAGCGACGTCTCGGCTGGCACGTACCGCTGCACGAACTGCGGCTACGAGCTCCAGGTTCAGTCCGTCCAGTCGCTCCCGCCGTGCTCGAACTGCGACGGCCCCCAGGAGTGGCAGGCGATGTCAGGCGCTGACAGCTCAGAGGATCCGTATCCCGACAAGTAGACGGGCAGCCGACCTCTACGGGCTCCCGATCGAGGAGTTCACGAAGGCGCGCGACGAGCTCGCGAAGGAGCTCCGGAAGGCTGGGAAGAAGGAGGCGGCGGACGAGGTCAAGTCGCTGCGGAAGCCGTCGGTTTCCGCGTGGGCGGTGAACCAGGCCGTCCGCCGCCGCCCGCAGGAGGCGAAGGCGCTCGTCAAGGCCGGCGACGAGCTCCGGAAGGCGCAGCGCGGCGTCGTCAGCGGACGGGACCCAAGCGGCCTCCGCGAGGCGACGGCGGCGCACCGACGGCTCGTCGAGGAGCTGACCGACGAGGCGCGGGCCGCGCTCGAGGAGCGCGGTGCCGCCGCTGCAGGAACGTGACCCGGGTCGCGCAGACCCTCCGGGCGGCGTCGATCGACAAGGAGGCCTCGAAGACCCTGACGGCCGGAACGCTCGCCGAGGACGTCGAGCAGGCGGGGTTCGGGCCGCTGCTTGCTGCGGTTCCGGCCGGGGGCCGTCCGAAGTCCCGCCGGGCGGCGAAGCCGCCCAAGCCCAAGCCCAAGCCGCCAAGGCGAAGCCCAAGCGCGATCCGAACGCCGCCAAGCGCAAGCGGCTCGAGGAACAGCTGGCCAAGGCGCAGGCCCGCGTCCGTGAGCTGGAGGAACGCCTGGAATCGCTCACATAATTGCGGAGAGGGTTTCGACCGCTCAGAATGTAAAGCGCAAGTCCCAACGCGCAGGGACGTCTCTTTACGGAGGACAATGTGGCAAAGAACGCTCTCGATCGCTCTGCGACCGCGACCGCCGACGGTGCACCTGCGGCCGGCGCTCTCGCAGCCGACATCATCATCGCGAACGCCCCCGACCCGGTGTTCGTCTCCGACCTGGAGGGGAAGATCCTCCAGGCGAACGACGCGGTCTCCGAGCTGCTCGGCTTCCGCCGGGACGAGGTGCTCGAGCAGTCGCTGTCGCGCTTCATCAGCGAGGAGGAGACGCGCGAGTTCACGGCGGCGCTCAAGGAGGTCGTCGAGCGCGGCGTGACGCGAAACGCCGTGCTGAACCCGCGTTCGGCAACGGGCGAGGTGATCCCGACGTCGCTGAACGCCTCGGCGCTCCGGGACGAGGAAGGGAACGTGATCGGCGCGATCGGCGTCCTCCGCGATATGCGCGAGCTGGACAAGGCGCGCGCCTACGCGCAGAGCCTGATCGAGAACGCACCCGACCCCGTGTTCGTCGCCGACCTCGAAGGAAAGATCCTGCAAGTGAACGACGCCGTTTCCGAGCTGCTCGGGTTTCGGCGGGACGAGGTCGTCGAGCAGTCGCTTTCGCGCTTCATCAGCGAGGAGGAGACGCGGGAGTTCACCGCGGCGCTCAAAGAGGTCGTCGAGCATGGCGTGACCCGCAACGCCGCGCTGAATCCGCGGTCGGTGACGGGCGAGGTGATCCCGACGTCGCTCAATGCGTCCGCTCTCCGCGACCCCGAGGGGAACGTGATCGGCGCGATCGGCGTCCTCCGTGACATGCGTGAGCTGGACAAGGCGCGCGCCTACGCGGAGAGCCTGATCAAGAACGCGCCCGACCCGGTGTTCGTCTCGGACCTGGAGGGGAAGATCCTCGAGGCGAACGACGCGGTGTCCGAGCTCCTGGGCTTCCGCCGGGACGAGGTGCTCGAGCAGTCGGTCTCGCGCTTCATCAGCCCCGAGGAGACCAGGGAGTTCACCGCCGCCCTCCGAGAGGTCGTCGAGCGCGGCGTCACCCGGAACGCCCGGCTCAACCCGCGCAGCATCTCCGGCGAGCTGATCCCCACGACGCTGAACGCGTCGGCTCTCCGCGACCCGGACGGCAGGGTGATCGGCGCGATCGGCGTGCTCCGCGACATGCGCGAGTACGAGCAGGTGGTGCGCGACCTGGAGCAGTCGAAGACGGAGCTCCAGGAGAAGATCCTCGACCTCGAGAAGTTCGAGGAGGTCGTCGTCGGCCGCGAGCTGAAGATGATCGCGCTGGAGAAGGAGCTCGACAGCTTGAGGGAGGAGCTCACGGCGATCAGAGGCGAATCCCCGAGCGGCTGATGAGCGTCCGGCCGGAAGCCCAGCCGGCAGATGCGAACGGCGGCTCTGCGGCAGGCGAAAACGAGGATCTCCGACGCGAGGTCGAGCAGCTTCGCGCGCGGGTCCAGCGGGCGGAGGAACGGCGGCGCGCCCTGATTCACATCATGGGCGACCTCAACGACTCCAACCGCCGGCTCGGGGATCAGCGGAAGGCGATGCTGCACATCCTCAAGGACGCGAACGAGACCAATCTCAGGCTTGCGGACAGCCGCAAGGCGATGATCCACATCATGGGCGACCTGCGTGAGACCACGCAGGAGATCGAGCGGCGCGAACAGGAGCTCAGGGACAAGCAGGAGCAGCTCGTCCAGGCGGGCAAGCTGGCGACGCTCGGCGAGCTGACGACAGGCGTCGCGCACGAGCTGAACAACCCGCTGAACAACATCGGCCTCTTCGTCGGGAACGTCATCGACCGGACGCGGGCCGGGGAGCTCGACCGCGAGGTGGTCATCTCCGGCCTCGAGAAGGCGATGGCGCAGCTGCGGAAGGCGACGGAGATCATCTCGCACCTCCGCACCTTCGGACGGGCTGCGCCGATGACCTTCGGGCCGGCCGACGTGCACGAAATCATCGAGCGAGCACTCTCGCTGGTACAGGAGCAGCTCAAGCAGCGGGGGATCGAGGTGCTCTTCGACCTGTCCGATGACGACGTCTCGGTGCTCTCCAACCCGATTCAGCTCGAGCAGGTCTTCATCAACCTCTTTACGAACGCGCGCGACGCGCTGGAGGAGTCGGACGTGCGTGAGATCCGGATCGCGTCCACCGTTCGGGACGACAGGGTGCTCATCACCTTCTCCGACACCGGGCCGGGGATCCCGCCCGAGCTGGAGCCGCGCGTCTTCGACCCGTTCTTCACCACCAAGGAAGTCGGCTCGGGCACCGGCCTCGGGCTCTCGATCACCTACAGCATCGTCAAGGAGCACGGCGGCGAGATCTCGGTCGAGTCTCCGCCGGGCCAGGGCGCGACGTTCGTGATCGAGCTGCCGCGCGGTGGCGAGAAGCCGTCCGTGGAGCCGCTGCTGTGAGCGAGTTGGCGCGGATCCTGCTCGTCGACGACGACGAGGCGCTGCTCGAAGCGCTTCCCGAGGCGCTCCTGCTGCGCATGTCGGGAATCGAGGTGGACACGGCGGACAGCGGCCTGAAGGCGCTGGAGCGGATCCGCCGGATCGACTACGACGCGATCGTCAGCGACATCAAGATGCCCGGAATGGACGGGCTCGCGCTGCTGACCGCGACAAAGGAGCTGCGGCCGGGCACGCCGATCCTCCTCATCACCGGCCACGGCGAGCACGACCTCGCCGTGCAGGCGCTGCGCGGCGGGGCGTATGACTTCGTCCAGAAGCCGATCGACCGCGACTACTTCGTCGCCTCCCTCGAGCGGGCGATGCGAATGCGCCGGCTCGACCGCCAGGTCGCCGACCAGCAGGCACTCCTAGAGCAGCACGCGCGGGTGCTCGAACACGTGGACAACGGCGTCGTGCTCGTGGACGCCGACGAGAAGATCCTTTACTGGAACCCCTCTGCGGAGGCGATTACGGGGATTCCCGCGGCGAGCGTGCTCGGACGGCCGGTCGGCGAGGCGCTGCCAGGGTGGGATGCGATCGTCGGAGGCGTGCCGGTCTCCCCGGAGCCGGGCCCCTCGGCGCGCGACGCAACGGTTCCGCTCGACGTGTCCGGGCGGGAGCTATGGCTGTCGCTCTCGGGCGTAGAGTTCGACGGCGGCGTCGTCTACGCGTTCCGCAACCTCACCGAGGAACGCGCGCTGGACGAGCTCAAGAGCGAGTTCGTCGCCACCGTCTCCCACGAGCTGCGCACGCCGCTTTCGGCGATCTACGGCTGCGCGCAGACGCTCCGGCGGAGCGACGTGGAGCTCGACGACGAGACCGAGGAGCGCCTGCTGGAGGTGATCGCGCACGAGTGCGAGCGCCTGACGCGGATCGTGAGCGACATGCTGCTCGCGAACCAGCTCGACGCAGGACGCATGCGGCTCGTCCAGGAGGAGATCGAGGTGGACAGCGCTGGTCGGCGAGGTCGTCGAGCAGATGCGCGCGTCGCTCGACGGCACGGCGACGGTCGAGCTGGCGTTCGCGTCGCCACGCGGCCTGGAGCCGGTAGTCGGGGACGGGGACAAGCTTCGCCAGATCCTCCTGAACCTCGTCGACAACGCCGTCAAGTACTCGCCGGAGGGCGGTCGCGTGGAGCTGCGGGTCGAGCCGCGGGCGGGTGGCCTGCGCTTCGAGGTGAGCGACCAGGGCCTCGGGATCCCCCACGGCGAGCAGCAGCGGATCTTCGGCAAGTTCTACCGCGTCGATCCGAACCTGACGCGCGGCGTCGGCGGTACCGGGCTCGGCCTCTACATCTGCCGTGAGCTCGCGCGCCGCATGGACGGACGCGTGTCGGTCAAGTCCAAGGAGGGCGAGGGCTCGACGTTCGTCGTCGATCTCCCGCTTGTCGCTGCGCGGCCCGACCGGCAGGGCGCAGCGATCTCCCAGAGCGCCTAGGCCCGGCTCTCACCCCTGAGGGTCTTTGCGCCCGGCGGGGCGCTGGTGTCGGACCCGCTCGACTCGGCCCCTCTCCGGGCCGCGCTTGGCGACACGGACGACTGGCAGCGCCGCTATCCCAATTTTATCGAAGCCGCGGAGGACACCTGACGGCGACTGGGTAGGGTCCCGCCGATGAAGGTCGGGATCGTCGTCCCCTTCTCCTGGTCCTTCTGGGGCGCCGTCGTCGAGCACGCGGAGCTCCAGGCCGACGCGCTCCGGAAGCTCGGGATCGAGACCCGGACGATCATCGGAAACGACCCGCCCGGCCAGTTCACGCGGGCGCTCCACCCCCGCGAGGGTCGCGACGGGCCACCGCCGCCCGACGTGATCCCCGTGGGCCGTTCCGCGATCGTCCCTGCCAACGGCTCGCTGCCGAACATCATCCTCGGACCACGTTCTGTGTGGCGGATCAGGCAGGCGCTCGAGCGCGAGCGCTTCGACCTGCTCCACCTCCACGAGCCGCTGACGCCGACCCTGTGCATCGCATCGCTGGCGATGGCGAAGTGCCCGGTCGTCGCGACCTTCCACGCGTCGGGCGACCTCGTGTGGGCGAGGGCGTCGATGCCGGTCTGGGGTTTCCTCCTCGACCGCATCGACGTCCGTGTCGCCGTCTCCGAGCAGGCGAAGGCTTCGGCGAGCCGCTACTCGCCCGCCGACTACGAGGTGATCCCGAACGGCGTGCTGATCCCGCCCGAGGCAGACCCGTCCGGCCGCGAGGACAGGATCCTGTTCGTCGGCCGCCAGGAGGCCCGCAAGGGCCTGCCGGTCCTGCTTCGCGCCTGGCCGGAGATTCGCCGCCGAACAGGCGCCGAGCTGCGCGTGATCGGCGCGGACCCGCTGGCCGTGCGGCTCCTGATGGCGAAGCTCCGGACGCCCTCCGACGGGATCACGATCCTGGGGTTCCTGCCGCAGGAACGACTGACCGAGGAGCTGCTCGGCGCCAAGGCGATGGCCGCGCCGTCGCTCGGCGGCGAGAGCTTCGGCATGGTCCTGACGCGCGCCTTCGCCTGCGCAACGCCGGTCGTCGCGTCGAGCATCGAGGGGTACCGCGAGGTGATGTCGGACGAGGCGGGCCTCAGCGTTCCGCCCGGCGACCCCGCTGCGCTGGCGGAGGCGATGACGCAGCTGCTCGCGGACGAGGACGCCCGCTGCCACGCCGGTCTCGCGGCCCGCCGCCTCGCCGAGGAGCGGTACTCGTGGGACGGGATCGCCAGGCGCCTCGTGGACGTCTACGAGCGCGCGCTCGGACGGATCCCGGTCGCGGCGTGACCGTTTCCCGCCGCCACGTTCTCCGCGCCGCCGTCGTCCTGGCGGGGATCGCCGCCGTCCTGGTCCTCCTGTGGTGGCGCGGCCCGGACTGGAGCCTGGTCGGGGACGCGTTCGAGGCCGTCTCCTGGCGCTGGGTCGGCGTTGCGCTCGCTCTCAACCTCGCATCCGTGCTCGTCCGCGCCGTCTCCTGGAACGTCGTCATTCGCCAGGCTCTGCCGAGCTCGCAGCAGCCTCCGTTCACTCGTGTGTTCTCGGCGTTCGCCGTCGGCCTCCTGGCGAACGCGGTGCTTCCCGGCCGGATCGGCGAGCTCGCCCGCGTCGGCGTGCTCGTGAGGTGGACGGCCAGAGGCAAGGGGGTCACCGGCCGCCTGCTCGGAACCGTCTTCGCACACCGCCTCTTCGATCTCGTCCCGGCGCTGCTCCTGACCGCGTTCGTGCTCGCGACCACGCGGATTCCGCAGTGGGCGGTCACGAGCCTGGAGCTGGTCGCCGTCGTCGGGATCGCGCTCTTCCTCGTCGCCATCCTCGTCGCTGGTCGAGAGCTGCGCCCGCTTCCCGGAAGGCGCGCTGGCCATCCGCCGCCTGCTGGCGATGGCGCAGCGCGGCCTGCAGGTGCTGCGCGAGCCGAAGGCCGCGGCGCTCGCCGCAGTGCTCCAGACGACCGGCTGGCTGATCCAGCTGCTCGCGGTCTGGTCGATGATGGAGGCCTTCGGGATCGACGCGCCTATCTCGGCCGCGGCCGTCGTCCTGCTCCTCATGAACGTCGCGACCATCTTCCCGCTCTGGCCCGGGAACATCGGACTGCTCCAGGCCGTCGTCGCCCTGCCCCTCGTGTCGTACGGGGTCTCCTACTCGACCGGGCTCGCCTTCGGGCTCGGCCTCCAGGTGCTGGAGATGTCCGTCGGCGTCGGCGTTGGGCTGATCTTCCTCACGCGCGAGGGGCTCTCGCTCGAGAACGCTGCGCCGGATGCCGGAAGAAGAATCGGACGAGTCCGTGGTCGAGGAGCTCAGGCCAGCGGCGCCGCGTGAACGCGCTCGCATGTCCGGCTAGCCTCAAGGGCGTCCTCTCCGCCCGGGAGGCCGCGGTCGCCCTGGCGGAAGGGCTCGGCGGTGCTGTCGAGCTCCCTGTTGCTGACGGCGGGGAGGGGACGCTCGACGTGCTGGCCACAGCGGTGGCCGGCGAGTGGCGCGAGGCGGAAGTCTCCGATCCCCACAGGCGACCGGTCATCGCCCGCTGGCTGCTGGGCGAGGACGGGACGGCGCTCGTCGAGTCCGCCCAGGCGATCGGTCTAGGGCTCGTCGCCGAGCAGGAGCGGGACCCGCTGCGTGCGTCGAGCCGGGGCCTGGGCGAGCTCTTGCTCGAGGTACAGGACGCCGATCCGGCCGAGATCGTCGTCTTCCTCGGCGGCACCGCGAACGTCGACGGCGGCGCCGGGCTGATGGAGCTGCTCGGCGGCTTCCGGGTGCCCGTGCGGGCCGCGTGCGACGTGCGCTCGCCGCTCGTCGACGCTGCCCGTGTCTTCGCCGCTCAGAAGGGCGCGACGCCGGAGCAAGCCGTCGAGCTGGAGCGGCGGCTGCTGGAGCGGCGGTCGCTGGCGCCGTTTCGGGAGCTCCCCGGGGCCGGAGCCGCGGGCGGGCTCGGCGCAGCGCTTGCCGCCCTCGGCGCCGAGCTCGTCGAGGGCGCCGGCCTCGTCCTCGACCTGATCGGGCTCCGCGACCACCTCGGCGGCGCAGATCTCGTCGTTACCGGCGAAGGAACGGTCGACGCGACGAGCTGGATCGGCAAGGCGCCGGGAGAGGTCGCGCGCCTCTCCGCGGAGCGCGGCGTGCGCTGCGTGCTCTTCGGCGGGCGGGTCGTCGAAGCGCCGGAGGGGGTCGAGGCCTACGAGCTCAGCGGCGACCCCGCGCGGGCGCGCGAGGATCTCGTGGCGCTCGGGCGCACCCTCGCCTAGCGGTGACTACTGGTGCTCGTCCCGGCCGTACGTCTTCGCGAACGCCTGGAGGAGCTTCCAGGCGATCGAGGAGTTGCCCTCGACGAGCGGCCGGAAGTCCCAGAACGTCATGCCGTGTGCGGTCAGGTCGCTTTCCGCCGTGACGGTCGCCGTCCGCGCGCTCTGGGCGATGAGCGCGATCTCGCCGAAGTAGTCCCCGGGGCCCAGTCGGCGGCGCTCCTCGCCGTGGACGGTCACCTTGGCGTTGCCGTCCTCGATCACGAAGAAGCCGACGCCGCTCTCGCCCTCGCGCGCGATCTCCTGGCCGGCGGAGAAGCTGCGGCGCTTCATCGACTCCGCCACCTGGCCGATCTCCCGATTGTCGAGGTCGGAGAAGAGCGGTACCTGCTTGAGGAGCGCGTTGAGTTCCTGGTCGGCCACCGCGCGGATTCTAAGCACGTTCCGCCGGACGCACGGCCTCCACCCGGCGTGCCAGCTCCTCGATCTTGCCCTGCGCCGAGTCCAGCTTGTCCGCGCAGAGGCGGTAGAGCTCCTCGCCGCGCTCCCACAGCGTGATCGCCTCGTCCAGGTCCGCCTGGCCGCTCTCGAGCTGGTGGACGATCCGCTCGAGCTCCCTTTGCGCCTCCTCGAAGGTCAGCTCCGCCGCTCGTGCCTCGACCTGCGTCGCGCCGAAGCCGCCCTCGCCCAGCTCCACGTCGACACGGGTGCCGGCCTCGATCTCGCTGGAGCCGCGAACGATGCGTCCCTCGCGCCGCACGATCGCGTACCCGCGCTCGAGCGTGGCGCTTGGGGAGAGTGCGCGCAGCCGGCCGAAGGCCCCGTCGAGCCGCGCGCGCTTCCGCTCGACGGTGAGCAGCGGCGCGCGGCGCAGCCGGTCTCGCGTCAGCTCCAGGCGCTCCCGCAGCTCGTCGGCGTCCGGAACCACGAGCCGGGCGGCGACGCTCGGAGTCGAGGCCCGGACGTCGGCGGCGAGATCCGTCAAGGGTGTGTCCTGCTCGTGGCCGACGGCCGAGACGATCGGCACCCGGCAGCCGGCCACCGCTCGCACGAGGCGCTCGTCACTGAACGGCAGCAGATCCTCGAAGCTCCCGCCGCCGCGCGCCAGGACGATCACGTCCAGGTCGTCGATCTCGCACAGCCCTCCGATCGCCTCGACGATCGCCGGCGCGGCGCGGGGGCCCTGCACGTAGGTCTCGGCCACGACGACGCGCGCCGGCGGAAAGCGGGTGGTCAGCGCCGTCAGGACGTCGCGCTTCGCCGCCGCGTCGTTCCCCGTGACCAGCCCGATCCGGCGCGGGAAGCGCGGCAGCGGTCGTCGCCGCTCGAAGAGACCCTCCGCCGCCAGCTTCCGCTTCAGCCGCTCGAGCGCCGCCAGATGGTCGCCGAGCCCGAAGCGCTCGATCGACAGCGCGCGAAAACGAAAGTCGCCGCGCACCACGAACAGCTCGGGTCGCCCGTAGGCATGCACGCGCTCTCCGTCCACGAGGTCGAGCCGCAGCGCGTCGAACTGGCTGCGCGGCATCGAGACACGCAGGCAGGAGCCGTCGGCCGGATCCTTGAGGGTGAAGAAGACGCTGGCCCAGCGGTCTTGCCGGCGCAGCTCGGTCACCTCTCCCTCGACCCACACGGTCGGGAGGCGCGAGAGCCAATCGGCGACGCCGCGGTTGAACGCCGAGACCGAGTAGACCTTCCGGTCGCCGTACTGGGCCGCCTCGACCTTGCTCACAGCGCCCAGGATGCCAGCAGGGGCTTAGCCGGGCCAGGCGCCGATTCGGCCACGGCCCGGAGTGAGGTGGCGCGCTAGAGCAGGATCTCGGCCGCGACTGTCGCGTCGCAGCCCTGGCGAAGGAGCTCGACGGCCCGGTGGAGATCCGCTTCGCTCTGCGCCAGGCGCTCTGCGAGGTGGACGGGATAGCCCGCCTCCATGAGCTGGTGAAGACGCCAGCTGGCGACCTTGTCCCGGTCGCTCTGGTTGTACTCGACGATCTCGGTCATCTCTACGCCTTCGATCGGCTCTGATTCGTCTTTTCGTAGACGAACCCTTCCCGCCGAAGTTGGTTGTCGAACCCAGCTACCGGCGAACCGGCTGGCTCGTCTCGGTCCGGCGAGAGAGCTCCTGCAGACGGTTCTCGAGGACGGATCGCTCCGCCTCCGCTTCTGCCGCGAGCGTCCGCAGGCGCTCGCGCACCTCGATCTCCAGCTGGCTCAGGCGCTGCTGGAGCGAGGCGATGAACTCGTCGCGCTGGCGCTCGAGGCCCGCGGTGACGTGGAGCAGCCGCTTTTCGACGCGCTGCGTGCCGGTGTCCGCGACCTGCCCGAGCCGCTCGGCCAGAACAGTTTCGGCCTCTCGCGCGAACATCATCACGGCGCGATCGAGCTCGCGGGCGAGGCGGCGGGCGGCGTCCTCGCGCGCGGATTTCACGGCCGAGTCGAACTGGAGCGCTGCGGCCTCGGCGAAGCGGCCCGCCGCTTGCTTCGTAGTCCGTTCGAGTGCCTCCACCTGCCGCCGCTCGATGTCGACGAAGCGGGCCTGGATGCGGCGGACGACGTCTGCCTCCTCGCGTTCGACGCGCTCGGCGAGCTGCCGCTCTCGCGTCTTCATGCGCTGGCTCATCTCCTCGAGCGCCCGCCGCCGCTCGGCGCCGTGCACGTCCAGCTCGGCGCGGAGCTCCTGCGCGGCCAGCTCGGATGCGCGCTGGAGCTCCTCGCGGAGCTTCTGGACGGCCGTGACCTGGAGCTGTCCCGCCTCGTCGATCTTCTCGCGGTCGTCCTGGAGCCTGCTCTCAGCCTGGCCGATGAGGACCTTCTGGCGCTCGGCGAGCTTCTTCAGTTCTGCGGTCAGCGCCTGGTGCGTCCGGTCGAGGTCTGCGCTCCAGTTCGCGTAACGCTGCTCCATCCGCTTCTGCGCCTCCGCGAGCTTCATGCTCAGCTCGGAGCCGGCACTTCGCTCGCGCTCGAGGATGTCCCGGCGCCGCTCCTCGGCGATCTTCCGCTCCTCCTCCTCCAGCCGGGAGAGCGAGTCCGCGCGCTCGCGCGCGAGCAGGCGCTGGATCTCGGCGGTGCTGGCGGCGGTCTCCTCGCGGATGACCCGCGTCAGCTCGTTTCGCGCCCGGTCGAGCTCGGCCTCGACGTCGCGTGATCCGCTGTGCCTGTTTCCGTCGGCCGGAAAGGAAGCCCATCGGCTCACCATCGTAGGGCGAGCAGCGCCGCAGCGAGGGCGACCATGGCGACACTCAGCGCTCTCAGCGCCCTTTCCGGTCCCACGATCGTGCTCGGCGGCTCGTCGCTGAGCCCTCGTCGCACCGCACGGACCGGGGTCGAGAGCGCGCGTTGCGCCAGGCTCGTCGCGACGGCGAACACTGCGGCCAGGAGCGCCTCCCCGGTCAACTTCTCGGCGACGACGAAGTAGCCGGTCAGCAGCGGGAAGGCGCCCCAGGCGAGGGCGAACCACAGGTCGGTGTGGAAGCGGCCGCCGAAGAGCTCGAGGTTGTAGGCAAAGACGAGGAACGCGCCGACGGCGACGAACGGCAGCAGCCAGGGCGTCCAGGCGACGGCGGCGCCGATGCCGATGGCGACGGCGCCGGCGATCGAACCGAGAGCGAGCGTCCAGAGCACCGCCGCCGGGATCCGGGTCCCGAGCGGCCGGCCCTGGAGCTCGTCGAGCGCGTGGGCGCCGACCCCTAGGGCAAGGGCGAATGCGGCGAGCGCGGCGAGCAGGCGGTCGGTGTGGAGCTCCGGGGCGAGCGCCGCCCCGATTGCGACGTAGCTCAAGTGCCAGGCGGTGTACGGGAGATGGAGGATCGTGACGTAGTCGCGCCAGCCTCCCGTTGTGAGGGCGTAGAAGGCCGGCCGGCTCACTCCTTGCGGCCCCACATCACGAGGCCGCCGCCGAGGCTCAGCCGCTTCGACTGGACGCCGCCGATTCCGGCCTGGCGCCAGAGCGCCGGCAGATCGTGGCCGGCGTGGAACCGGCGGATGCTCGGCCCGAGGAAGGAGCCGACCTCGCGCCAGCCGGGCGAGATCAGTGCCCCGGCGGCGGGCAGGCCGAGGCGCACCCACAGCTCCCACGCCGGCCGCGCCGCGCCCCGCGGCAGGCCGAACTCGAGCATCGCGATCGTCCCTTCGGTCCTGACGACTCGCGCGAGCTCCTGGAGCGTCGCGAGCGGGTCGTTCACGTAGCGGAGCAGGTAGGTGAACGTGAGCCCGTCGAACGAGGCGTCGTCGAACGGCAGCCGCTCGGCCTCGCCCTGCACGAGCTCGATGCGCTCGCCCAGGCCGGCCGCCGCGACGCGGTTGCGTCCCTCCGCGAGCATCTCGGCGCTCTGGTCCAGCCCGACGACGCGGCAGCCGGTGCGACCGGCGAGCTCGATCGCCACCGCCGCCGTCCCGGTCGCAACATCCAGCACGGTGTCGGCCGGCTCGACGTCCAGTCGGGAGACGAGGAAGCTGCGCCAGCGCGGATCCTGTCCGAAGGAGAGGAGGTTGGCGTACCGGTCGTAGGTCGGCCCCAGCGGAGCGAAGAGGTCGTGGGCCTGCTCCTTCACGGAGGTCTATTTTCCCCCCGTGACTCTCGCGGAGGATCTGAACCGCATCGCGGCGGCTGCGGCCGAGCATGCCTCCGACGGTGAGGACCTCGCCGGTGTCCTCGCCGCCGAGCCGGCGCAGGGCGGCCGGGTCTACCTCTGCGCGTTCCGCTCGGGTGACGACGTGTCCTGGCTCGCGCTCGACGAGAAGGGCGCGCCGGTGACGGAACGCGAGCTGGTCCGCGAGGCCGCCTCGCTCGTCGCCCTCGCCGAGCTCGCGGAGGAGAGCGCCGGCGGCGGCGAGCTGGACGAGCTTCGCTCGCGACTCGTCGCTCTTCGCCTCACCGAGAGCCCGGAGGGCATCGAGGAGGCGGAGGAGGCGGTGCTCGACCTCCAGCGGACGCTGGGCGCCGCGCCTCGCCTGGCCACCGCCAGGTACCTCGACGAGGTGGGCGTGGCCACGAAGCGGCTGGAGGACGCGCTCGGCTCGCCGGGGTCGTCGCCCTTCGCGGAGGCGATGAAGGCCTCGGCCGGCGCCGTGCAGTCGTTCACAAGTGACGTCGAATCGAACTACAAGGAATCGCTACGGTAGGGCCATGGAAGGTGGCTTCGGCTTCCCGATGGGCGGCGACCCCGAGGACTTGATGCGGGGGCTGCGCGAGTTCGCCGAGAAGCAGGCGGAGTCCGTCGCGGAGGCGCAGCGCGAGCAGTTCGCGACTCTGACGCTCAACACGGCGGTTCAGCTCACCGCAGCCGCGCTCGGCCAGCTGCGCGCCGAGGGCGGCCCGGACGAGCAGGCGATCGCGCTGCGCGACGCCATGCGCGTCCTCTTCCCCGAGGCGGTGGCGCTCGTGAGCGCCGCGCGCCAGGGGTTCATGCGCGAGTCGTCCTAGACTCCCGTCGGCAATGGCCCTGCTCGACCGCGCGATCGTCCGGACCCTGCCGGCGGTTCCGAAGCCGATCGTCCGAAAGATCTCGGAGCGCTACATCGCCGGCACCCGGGTGGAAGACGCCTGCCGCGTCGTCAAGCGCCTGAACGACGAGGGGAAGATGGCGACGATGGACGTCCTTGGCGAGGAGATCACGACCTGGGAGGAAGCCCGGCACATCGGCTATGAGTACGAGAACGTCTTCCGGACGATCGGCGAGCAGGGCCTCGACTCGAACGTCAGCGTGAAGCTGACCGGCCTCGGGCTCAAGCTCGACCACGGGCTCTGTCGCGAGATCCTCGAGCGGCTCGTGCGCCAGGCCGCCGACCGCGCGAACTTCGTCCGGATCGACATGGAGGACTCGAGCTGCACCGACGAGACGCTGCGCCTCTACCGCGAGCTGCGCGAGGCGGGCCTCGACAACGTCGGCATCGTGCTCCAGGCGTATCTCCGCCGGACGCTCGCCGACATCGAGGCGCTCTCGGACCTCACACCGAACGTCCGTCTCTGCAAGGGCATCTACGTCGAGCCCGAGGAGATCGCGTACCAGGGCTTCGACGAGGTGCGAGAGAACTTCGTGCGCGCGCTCGAAGCGCTGCTCGAGGGCGGCTCCTACGTCGGGATCGCCACCCACGACGAGTGGCTGATCAGGGAGGGAGAGCGGCTGGTCCGTGAGGCCGGGCGCCCGCGTGGGGAGTACGAGTTCCAGATGCTGCTCGGAGTCAGGCCCGAGCGAGGGACGCAGCTCGTGGAGCAAGGACACAGGCTCCGCATCTACGTCCCGTACGGGGAGCAGTGGTATGCGTACTCGCTCCGCCGCCTCCAGGAGAACCCGAAGATCGCGGGCTACATCGCGTCCGACACGCTCGGCCGCCTGCTCCCGAGCCGCAACGGCCGCTGATTTAAGGATCTCGAAAGGTGCCGCGGCCTACGGTGTGGCCGTCAACGCGCTCAGGAGGATCGAGATGAAGACGCTGCTCGTGCTGCTCGCCGCCGCCCTCACGATCCCGGCATCGGGCGGTGCCGGCCCGGCGAGGACCGACATGGAGCTGAAGCTGGCGCTCAAAGTGCGGAACACGCGCTACGGCCCGATTCTCTTCGACGGCAAGGACCGCGTGCTCTACGGCTTCACGCGCGACAAGCGCGGCGGGAAGAGCACCTGCTACGGCGCCTGCGCCGCTGCCTGGCCGGTCTACTTCTCCAAGGGCAAGGTCAACGCGATGCGCGGAGTCAAGCAGTCGCTGATCGGCACGGTGCGGCGGCGGAACGGCCGCCTCCAGGTCACGTACAACGGCTGGCCGCTCTACTACTACGCGCACGAGGGGCCGCGGGAAGTGAAGTGCCAGAACGTGAACGAGTTCGGCGGCGTGTGGCTCGTCGTGAAGCCGAACGGACGGCTCGTGCGCTAAGCCGAGAGGCTAGGGAGGAGGCGGCGCGCCGGGCGGCGGGCCTGCGACGTCCTCTTCCTCGTGCACGACGCGGCGGCGGGTGTCGTACGGGTCGGCTGCGGGCGCAGCCGCGCGGCCGTCGTCGACGTACGTGCGGCGCGAGGTGAAAGCCCCGGGGCCCCACCAGGAGCGCCACATCATCAGGCTGAGCAGGAAGGCGACGAAGCCCACGATCATCAGGATCACGCCGACCGCGTCCTTGTTGAAATCGGTGCTTTCAGCGTTGACGCCCCAGATGAGGATCGCGCCGACGGCAATCAGGATCAGGCTGACGACCACGCCCATGGCGACTCCCTACCCGCCCGCGCGCTGACGTAACCCCTCCATTTCGCCCGAGGCGTTGTACGGTTGCGAGTCGCGTGGAGCCGTTTCTCGACCCGAACGACCGTTTTCGCCAGCGACGAGCGCAGTCCAGGCGGCGGCAACGGCTCCGCCGGACCGTCGGTGCCATCGCCCTGCTGCTCGCTGCAGCGGCAGTTGCGGTCGGCGCTGGAGCCCTGCCCGACCGCCAGGACGGCGTCGAGGCCGCCAAGCCCGTGGCCGGCAAGAAGAAGGCGGCCGTGCCCAAGCGAACGGGCCCGCCGGTGCCGAAGGAGATCCGCGGCGTCCACGTGACGATGGCGCTCGCCTCCCTCGACGGCAAGCTTGCCGAGTACACGCGGATTCCCGGCATCAACACGATCCAGCTCGACGTCAAGGACGAGAACGGTGAGGTCGCATTCCACCGGCTGGCTCCGCCGCTTGCGCGGCGCGCCGGCTCGGCGATGCGCTACTACGATCCCGCCAAGACCGCCAAGCAGGTGCATGCCGAAGGGCTCTTCCTGATCGGCCGCGTCGTCTGCTTCGAGGATCCCATCCTCGCAAGGGCGAGGCCGGATCTCGCGATTCGCACGCCCGGCGGCGGCGTCTGGCAGAACCACGCCGGCCTCGGCTGGACGAACCCGTACGACAAGCGGGTCTGGGACTACAACCTCCGGATCGCGCAAGCCGCCGCCAGGGCCGGCTTCGACGAGATCCAGTTCGACTACGTCCGGTTCCCGAGCGACGGCAACATCGAGGCCGCGGTCTTCCCGGGTAAGCGGAACGAGGCCATGGGCGTGACGATCGCGCGCTTCGTCCACTACGCGACGAAACGCCTGAAGCCGATGGGCGTCCGTGTCTCCGTCGATGTGTTCGGCCTCTCGGCGACACGGAATCTCGGCATCGGGCAGTCGCCCCGCCGGCTCGCGAAGATCGTCGATGCGATCTACCCGATGGTCTATCCGTCCCACTACGGCCCGGGTGAGTACGGGCTCGACAGTCCGGTCGCGGTGCCCCGCCGGACCGTGGGCAGATCGCTGAGGGACTTCCGCCGCCAGATGAGGCGCGGCAAGGCGCAGCTCGTCCCCTGGCTGGAAGACTTCAGCTTCAACGGGACGACCACGCTGACACACGTTCAGGAGCAGATTCGCGCCGCTCGGCGCTGGAAGTCCGGTGGGTTCCTCCTCTGGAACCCGTCCGGTGTCTACACGGAAGGAGCGCTGACCTCTCGGTGAGTCACGAAGCCAAGTTGAACGAGCTCAGGGAGCGCGTCGGGACGATTCTCGACCTCAATCGCGCGAGTGCGCTGCTCGGCTGGGACCAGCAGACGATGATGCCGCCGGCCGGCAACGACGCCCGCGCCGACCAGCTCGCGACGATCGACCGGTTCTCGCACGAGCTGTTCGTCTCCGACGAGACCGGCAAGCTCCTCGACGAGCTCGCGGAGCACGAGTCGGCGCTCGATCCGGAGTCGATCGACGCGGCGCTGATCCGCGTCACCCGGCGCGACTACGAGAAGGCGCGGCGCGTCCCGCCCGAGCTCCAGGCGGAGATCACGAAGGCGGAGGTGCTCGGCGTCATGGCGTGGGCCGAGGCCCGCCGCAACTCGGACTTCGAGGCCTTCCTTCCGTACCTCGAGAAGAACGTCGCCCTGAAGCGCCGGTACATCGAGTGCTTCAAGGACACGGGCAAGTCCGACTACGACATCCTCCTCGACGACTACCAGGAGGGCGCCCGCAGCGAGGAGATCACGGCGATCTTCGAGCGGATCAAGGAAGTCGTCATCCCGCTCATCCGCGAGGTCAAGGCGGCCGAGCCGGTGCCCTCCGACTTTGCGCACGGCCACTTCCCGGTCGAGAAGCAGGAGCTGATCGGGCGGGAGATCCTCGAGGGTCTCGGGTACTCGTCCGAGTCCTGGCGGCTCGACCCGACCGTCCATCCGTTCGCGACGTCGATCTCGGTCGACGACATCCGCCTGACGACGCGCTACTCGGAGGCCGACGCGGAGTCGATCTTCCACACGGCGCACGAGTTCGGGCACGGGATCTACGAGAACGGCATCGACCGCGCGCTCGAGCGGACGCCGCTCGTCGAGCTGAACTCGATGGTGCTCCACGAGTCGCAGAGCCGGCTCTGGGAGAACCTCGTCTGCCGGTCGCGCCCGTTCTGGCGCTACTTCTTCCCGAAGATCCAGGAGGTCTTCCCGGAGCAGCTGAACGGCGTCACGGACGAGATGTACTGGCGCTACGTCAACCGCGTGGAGCCCGGGTTCATCCGCGTCGAGGCCGACGAGGTCACGTACGGGCTGCACATCATCCTGCGGTACGAGCTCGAGCAGGAGATCATCGCCGGGCGGCTGGAGCTGCGCGACCTGCCGGGCGTCTGGAACGAGAAGATGCAGGAGTACCTCGGGCTCGACCCGCCTGACGACGCGCGGGGCGTCCTCCAGGACGTCCACTGGTCGGGCGGCTCGTTCGGCTACTTCCCGACGTATCTCCTCGGGACGATCGCCTCTGTGCAGATCTGGGAGAAGGTGCGCAGCGAGCTGCCGGATCTCGACTCGCAGATGGAGGCGGGCGAGTTCGCCCCGCTCCGCGACTGGCTCCGCGAGCACATGTACCGCTGGGGCCGGCGCTTCACGCCGGACGAGATGCTGGAGCGGATCGTCGGCGGGCCGCTGGACGTCGAGCCCTACCTGGCGTACCTGCAGTCGAAGGTCGAGGCGATCTACGGGGTGCGCGTCTAGGCCGGTTCCGCGCGCTTCGCTCAGCAGCGCCCCTGGGGAGAATCGTGACGATCTCGACGCCTTTTGCCCTTGACGCACTTCGGGGTCCGACACCAACGGACTGCGACCCTCGGTGACGCTGCTCCAGCGCCACGTCGAACGGTTCAACCACGGGGTGCGAACGGCTGACTTCTCGTCGATGGTCGACGCCTTCGCGGAGGACGCCGAGCTCGCCTTCGAGGGCATTCCCGTCGGGCCTTTCCACGGACGCGACGCGATCGGACTGCCTACGCCACCCAGCCGCCCGACGACGAGATCGTCCTCCTCGACGCCGACGGCAACTACGCCTGGGCGAAGGAGCCCGACGTGCCGGCCGGGCGGATGTTCCTCACCGAGCGTGACGGCGAGATCGCGCGCCTCGTGATCCGGTACGACCGCTAGGCGAGCAGGGAAAAGCCGCCGTCGACGATCAGCGTCTGACCGCGCACCATGTCGGCCTCCGGCGAGGCGAGGAAGACGACGGCGCCGGCGATGTCCTCCGGCGTGACCATCCGGCCCGCCGGGCGTGCGCTTCTGGGCCGCCCGGATCATGTCCTCCCGGTTCGGGAAATGGTCGAGCGCGCCGGTCTCCACGAGACCGCCCGACACGGCGTTGACGCGGATCCCGCGCGGCGCCAGCTCCACTGCGAGATAGCGGACGAGCGACTCGAGCGCCGCCTTCGAGGTTCCGACGAGCACGTAGTTCTCCATCACGCGCGTCGATCCGAGGCTGGAGATCCCGATGATCGACGACCCCTTCGGCATCGTCGGCGCGGCGACACGCGCCAGCGAGAGCAGCGCCCTCGCGTTGGCGCCGAGCGTCCAGTCCCAGTGCTTGTCCTCGGTCTCCAGCGCCGGCCGGATCACCCCTGTGGCAGCGTTGTGGACGACGACGTTCCAGGGCCCGTGGCTCTCGACCTCCGCCAGAACACGCTCGGAGGTGACGTTGCCGCGGATCAGCAGCGGCTCGGCGCCGAGGCCGCGCAGGCTCTCCGCCGTCTCCTCCGCCGCCGTGTCGTTCCGCATGTAGCCGATCGCGACCTTCGCGGCGCCGAGCTCGGCAAACCGAAGCGCGATCGCCTTCCCGATTCCCCGCGAGCCGCCGGTGACGAGCACCGAAGCTCCGTCGAACCGCGTCATCCCTGCCGCGGAAGCGGGCTGTCGGCGGGCGCCGAGCTCGGAACCTGCTCCCAGCCGATGCGCGTGCGCGGCTCAGGCGGGCCGTCCTCTGCCTTCGAGGAGGCATAGCCGAGCCGGTCGAGCAGCTCGATCTGCTCCTCCCCGTACTGCCGCACCGGGTGATCCTCGGGCAGCTCCTCGATCAGCTCACGGACGCGCGCGCGGATCTGGTACGCGAAGTGCGGCGTCGCCGGCCCGACGAGCGCGTCGATGTCCTCCCTGGTCGGACCCACTGAGCCGGAGCGTACCGTCGTTCAGGCCGCGTAGAAGCGCTTCGAGGCCTCGGGCAGGAAGAGCAGCGCGACGGTGCCGGCGCCGAGCGCGGCCACGACCAGCGAGCCGATAATCGCCGAGGAGGGGCCGGTGAAGACGTGGATGACGCCCGCAACGGCGCCAATCGCGGCGAGCAACCCGATCAACGCGCGTCCGGCACGGCTTCCCCGCCACGCCAGATATGTCGCTGCAAGGACGAGAATCCCGAGGATCGTCGCCCCGACGCCGACCACGTCGTCAAGGGCATCCCAGATGAAGAGGCCCAGCAGCCCCATGAGCAACAGCGTCGCGGCGAGCGCGTACGAGCCGACGAGCGCCAGGAAAACTGGAGCAGGAGGATCCGCGTCGTCGACTGCCTGCACGTCGCTCACCGGTCAACCTTACGGCGAGCGCACAGCGAGCGCCACGAGGATGCGACCTATCGCCCCTGGCGCGTGTAGTCGTGGACGACGATCGAGCCGTACTGCCGGTGGTCGGTGAGGTCGAACACGGCTCTTGTCCTCGAGTCGTCCGGGAAGATCCGCTTTCCCGAGCCGAGGATGACCGGGAAGATCATCAGCCGCAGCACGTCGACGAGGTCACGCTCGAGCAGGCCGTGGACCAGCGTGTTGCTCCCGTGGACGAGGATGTCTCCGCTCGATCTCGTCCTTGAGGCGTGCGACGTCGTCGATGCTCGTCAGGATCGTCGTGTTCTGCCAGGTCGCCTCCTCGAGCGTCGTCGAGACCACGTACTTCGGCATCGAGTTGAACCGCTTGGCGAAGTCGGCCACAGCCTGGTCGTCGGACTCCTCGCGCTCGGGCCACGCCGCCGCAAAGCCCTCGTAGGTGACGCGGCCGAGCAACATCACCTCAGCCTCGTCCGTCTCCTTGGTCTTGACCTCGTACTGGCCCTCGTCCGGGAACTCGAACGTCCAGGCCGTGTGCTTGTAGTCCTCCTCGCCGCCCGGCGCTTCCATGACGCCGTCCATCGAGACGAACTCCGTGACGATCAACCTTCCCATCGCTCTACCTCCTCGTGTTGGTTATCCGTACTGACCCGCGGGAGCCGCGGAACTCATCGGTAGGGTCGCGACGGTGCGGAGGATCAGCGCGGCCGAGGGGATGCTGCTCGCGACCGTCACGATCTGGGCATTCAACTTCACGGTCACGCGCTACGCGGTGACGCACGGGTTCCAGCCGCTCGCGTACTCCGCTCTCCGCTTCAGTGCGGCCGCGCTCATCGTCTCGGGCATCACGTACGGCTTGGAGGGCTCGCTGCGGTTCAAGCGCCGTCACGCGATCTTTCTCGCCGGCGCGGCGATCATCGGCATCTACCTCAACTCGATCGGCTTCATGTACGCGATCGAGCTCACGAATGCGTCGACTGTCGCGCTGATCTTCGGGACCCTGCCGATCGTGACCGCGATCGTCGCCTCTGCCTTCGGCGTCGAGCGGCTGCACCGGCGCTTCTGGATCGCCGCCGCGATCTCGTTCCTGGGGGTCGCACTCGTGGCCGCAGGGTCGGCCACCGGCGTCTCGGGGAACCTGGTCGGAAACCTGCTCGCCTTCCTCGCGGCGGCGACCTGGGGCTTCTACTCGGTCGCGATCGTCCCGCTGCTCCGCCGCTACTCGGTCTGGCGGATCAGCGCGGGCGCGCTCGCGTTCGGCGCCGTACCACTCGTGATCACCGGGATTCCGCAGCTCCTCGACCAGGACTGGGATCTCGAGCCGCTCGTGTGGGCCGCATTCGCGTTCGCGGTGCTCGGTCCGCTGGTCCTCACGAACTTCCTCTGGTTCACGGCGATCGAACGGGTCGGCCCGTCTCGCGCGACCCTCGTGACCAACCTGCAGCCCTTCCTCGCGGCGATCTTCGCGGTCGTCGCTGCTCTCCGAGGAGCTCGGCTGGCTCCAGATCGCCGGCGGGGTTGCGATCGGCCTGGCTCTCGTTCTCGCCCGGCGTCGACCGGCGCTGGAGTCGGCGTGATCGAGGAGCGCGTCGCCGCAGCCGTCCGCCGCCCGGTTCGATCGCTGAGGCGGATCCAGACGCGCGGATACGCACAGGCGTTCCATGCGATTGCCGAGCTCGACGACGGCTCGACGGCGTTCGTCAAGGCGGGGGCGGAGGACGTGACGAGCGAGTTCCTGCGCCAAGAGATCCGCTTCTACGAAGCGGTTGAGGGCTCGTTCATGCCGACGCTTCTGGGCTACGACGCCGGCAATCCACCCCTGCTCGTGATCGAGGACCTGAGCGCGGCGCGCTGGCCCCCTCCGTGGGACGCCGGCGCGATCGATGCAGTTCGGGCGACACTCGACGCTGTCTGGGCGACGCCGCCTCCGCCTTGGGTTCCGCCGATCACCGACGACCGGGAGGAGCTCGTGGGCGGCTGGGCCGAGATCGAACGGGACCCGGCGCCGTTCCTCTCGCTCGGCGCTTGGTCTGCCGGGTGGCTCGATGAATGCCTGCCGACGCTCCGGGCTGCCGCCGAGCGTGCTCCGATCGAAGGAGATGCGCTTCTGCATCTGGACGTCCGGAGCGACAACCTCTGCCTCGCCGACCGCGGAGCGGTCCTCGTCGACTGGAACCTCGTGCAGCTCGGAAACCCCGACCTCGACCTCGCCGGCTGGGCTGCATCGCTCCATCTGGAGGGCGGGCCGCCGCCACAGGAGCTCCTTCCGGGCGCGGGTGAGCTGGCCGCAGTGCTCGCCGGGTTCTTCGCGTCGCGCGCAGGGCTCCCGCCGCCGCCCACGGCGCCCGGCGTTCGAGCGTTTCAGCTCGCGCAGGCACGCGTGGCGATCCCCTGGGCTTTACGCGAACTCGGACTAAGATCCGACGCATGACGGACTTCATGCCGCTTCAGGGCTGGGACCACGTCGAGCTGTGGGTCGGCAACGCCAAGCAGGCGGCGTACTTCTACGAGCAGGCGTTCGGCTTCACCCGCACCGCATACGCGGGCCCGGAGACCGGCGTCCGCGACCGCGCGTCGTACGTGCTCGAGCAGGGCGACATCCGGTTCGTGCTGACGAGCGGCCTCCGCGGGCAGAACGAGGTGACGGAGTTCGCCTGCCGCCACGGGGACGGCGCCAAGGACATCGCGCTCCAGGTTCCGAGCGCGGACGAGGCGTACCGCCAGGCCATTCAGCGGGGCGCACGCGGGATCTCGGAGCCGCGCTGGGTCGAGGACGAGTTCGGCCGCGTCGAGCTGTCCGCAATCGGCACCTACGGCGAGGTCATCCACACGTTCGTGAACCGCGAGGACTACGCAGGCCCGTACCTCCCGGGCTACCGCTCCACCCTCGAGAACGGCCAGCCCTCGAGCGACGTCGGGCTGATCGCGTTCGACCACGTCGTCGGCAACGTCGAGCTCGGCCGGATGAACCACTGGGTCGAGTTCTACGAGCGGGTCTTCGGGATGACGAACATCGTCCACTTCGGCGACGACCAGATCCAGACCGAGTACTCGGCGCTGATGTCCAAGGTCATGTCGGACGGGAGCGGGAAGATCAAGTTCCCGATCAACGAGCCGGCCGAGGGGAAGCGGAAGAGCCAGATCGAGGAGTACCTCGAGTTCAACGGCGGCCCAGGCGTCCAGCACATCGCGATGCAGAGCGAGGACATCGTCCGCACCGTCGAGACGATGAAGGAGCGCGGCGTGATCTTCCTGGACACGCCCGAGGCGTACTACGAAGAGGTCGAGGGCCGCGTGGGGGAGATCTCCGAGGACTACGACGACCTGAAGCGGCTGCGGATCCTCGCCGACCGCGACGAGGACGGCTACCTGCTCCAGATCTTCACGAAGACCGCGCAGGACCGCCCGACGGTGTTCTTCGAGGTGATCGAGCGCCACGGCGCCACCACCTTCGGCGAGGGCAACTTCAAGGCCCTCTTCGAGTCGATCGAGCGCGAGCAGGCGCTGCGCGGCAACCTCTAGGCCGCCCGACTAGGGCAACGGCTCGTCCAGCGGCTCGATCCAGTCCGCCTGCCGAACGGCGTCAGCTCGATCTCGGTGAGGTCGACCTGCCGGTCGATGAGGCGCGCCGGCTCGCGGCCGTTCAGCGACGCCATCACGTCGGCGGTGACCTCGAGCTCGGGCAGGCCGAGGTCCTCCCGCGCCGTGTTCTCGATGTGCTTGGCGAGCTGGACGATCATGTCCGGCCGCGCCGCCATCTCGTCGTACTGCCAGTCCGTCACGTAGTTGAACGGGTCGACCTCGCCCGACTCCCCGGTCGCCGGATCCTTGGCGAAGAAACGGGCCTCGGACTCCTTGTCGCGCAGCTTCATGTGCCACGCGAAGCGATGCCCCTCCTCCGTCCAGCTGACGTTGCCCGGGTAGAGCAGGTGGCGCAGCGGCATGAAGAGCTGCAGCGCGAGGTAGACGCTGAGGACGCTGACGAGCGCCGTCCGCGCCCGCCCGAGGCGCCAGCCGCTCGGCGGAGCTCCGACCTTCGTGATCAGCGGCGGCCGAGGCATCCTGAAGCGCCGCTCGCGGACGCGCGTGATCAGGCGGCGCGGCCAGTCCGGCGGGAAGAACAGCAGCGCGGTCCCGAGCGCGAGCCACGGGAAGATCCCGATCGTGAAGAGCTTCGAGTTCATGAAGTGGAAGCTGAAGGCGGCGAGGAACGCGAAGGGCCTCGTGAAGGGGATGAGCAGGAACGGGACGACGAGGAAGTCGAGGAAGAGGCCGCTGTAGCTCATGAGCACGCCCACCCAGCGCTCGTCGAAGAATCGGCCGACGACCGGGAAGTCCGTTCGCTCCGCGATCCACATCGAGAGCGGCTGACCGCGAAGCCAGTCGCCGTTCCACTTCGCGACCGAGGCGAAGATGAAGACGACGCCGATCTGCGCGCGGAGCACCCACAGCGACCAGGTCGGGACGGTGTTCGACCACTTCTGTCCCACGAGAAGCCGGTCGAGCGACCACACGCGGTGCGCGGGCACGATCGCCATCAGCAGGGCGAGCAGCGAGATCAAGTAGAAGTGGTTCAGGTACCGCGCCTGCTCGAGCAGGAAGACGTACGTGAACGCGACGAAGAAGAGCGGCGCGGCGATCCGGTAGCAAAACCCGAGCGCGATGCACGCGGCCAGGATCCCGAGCAGCGGTGAAGTGCAGCCGCATGCCGGTCTCGCCCCATGGCTCCACCCACCCGAAGCCGTCGTACTTGAAGTGGAAGGTCGGCTCGACGAAGTAGCGCTCGATCCAGCCGTGGGAGAAGTAGCGCCAGACCTCCCAGAGCATGATCGCGCCGAACAGCATCCGGAACACCGCGATGGACGCGCCGTCGATCGGCTGGAACAGCCGGTACGTGATGCTGCGTAGCGTCTGACGCATCGTCCGGTTCCGTAGATTGCCACCACGATGGGCGGCGCACCAGCCTGGAGCCTCCTGGACGCCGTGCAGGCGCCGGCGCGGCAGTCGGCCTCGCTCGAGGCGACAGGCCACCGGCCCTGGCCCGTGCCCGAGAGCGCGTGGGTCATGGGCCAGACCTGGGAGGAGCTGCTGTTCGCGCACTGGCGGGCGCCGGCGAATGCGCTGCGGTCGCAGCTTCCCGACGGGCTCGAGCTGGATCTCTTCGAGGGCGAGGCGTGGATCGGCGTCACGCCGTTCCGAGTCAGCGGGCTGAGGGCGCGCGGCCTGCCGCCGCTGCCGCTGATCTCGTCGTTCCTCGAGGTCAACACGAGGACGTACGTCACGGCCGGCGGCAAGCCGGGGATCTGGTTCTTCAGCCTCGACGCCTCCAGCGAGCTGGCGGTCGAGGCGGCCCGCCGTGTCTACAAGCTCCCGTACTTCCGCGCGGCCATGCGCGCCGAGTGGCGCGACGGTCGGCTGGAGTACGAGAGCCGCCGGCGGGATCCGCGCGGCGCGCCGGCTGCGTTCCGCGCCGGCTACCGGCCGATCGGCGATGTGCTCGAGCCGGACCCAGCAAGTAACAACTTGTTACTTGGAGCGCGCTCGCTGGCGCACTTCCTGACCGAGCGCTACTGCCTCTACACCGAGGACGGCGGCCGGCTGAAGCGGGCCGAGATCCACCACGCGCCCTGGCCGCTCCAGCCTGCCGAGGCCGAGATCGGGGAGAACACCATGCCGCCGCCCGGGATCGAGCTGCTCGACGAGGATCCGCTGCTGCACTACTCGGCGCGCCAGGACGTCGTGATCTGGCCTCTCGAAGATGCCTGACGCCGTCGTCGTCGGGTCCGGCCCGAACGGCCTGGCCGCCGCGATCACGCTCGCACGCGCCGGCCACTCCGTCCTGGTCGTCGAGCGAGCGGACACCGTCGGAGGTGGAACGCGGTCAGCAGAGCTGACGGGGCCCGGGTTCGTGCACGACGTCTGCTCCGCGATCCATCCACTTGCCGCCGGGTCGCCGTTCTTCTCGGAGCTGCCGCTCGCGGAGCACGGGCTGGAGCTCGTCCATCCGGACGCGCTGATGGCGCACCCGCTGGACGACGGGACCGCGGTCATGCTGGAGCGATCCGTGGAGGCGACGGCGGCCGGGCTCGGCGCCGACGGGCCCGTATACCGGAAGCTGTTCGAGCCCCTCGTCCGCGAACAGGACTGGCTCGTCCCGTTTCTGCTCGGCCCCCGGCCGCTTCCGCGCCACCCGCTCGCCGCCGCCCGGTTCGGGCTCCTGGCGTTCCGCTCGGCGGTCGGCTTGGCTGGGCGGTTCGAGGGCGAACGGGCGAAGGCGCTCTTCGCCGGGCTCGCCGCGCATTCGATCCAGCCCTTGACCCGGAGCGCGACCGCCTCCTTCGGGCTCGTCCTCGGCCTGCTCGGTCATGCCTTCGGCTGGCCGATGTCCCGGGGCGGCTCGCAGGCGATCGCGGATGCCCTCGTCTCGTATCTCCGATCGCTCGGCGGCGAGGTCGAGACCGGTCGCCCTGTGAGCTCGGTGGACGAGCTGCCGGGGTCGGCTGCGACGTTGCTCGACCTGACGCCGCGCGGGGTCGTCGACCTGGCGGGACACCGCCTACCCGACCGCTACGTGCGGGCCCTGCGCCGCTATCGCTATGGGCCGGGCGTGTTCAAGGTCGACTGGGCGCTCGACGGACCGGTGCCGTGGACGGCGCAGGAGTGCTCGCGCGCCGGAACCGTGCACATCGGTGGGACGGCGGCCGAGATCGTGGAGTCCGAGGACGCCGTCTGGCGCGGCGAGACGGCGGAGCGGCCGTACATGATCGTCGCCCAGCAGAGCCTCTTCGACGACACGCGGGCGCCGGCCGGGAAGCACACGCTCTGGGCGTACTGCCACGTCCCGAACGGGTCGACCGTGGACATGACCGAGCGGATGGAGGCGCAGATCGAGCGCTTCGCGCCCGGCTTCCGCGACCGGATCCTCGCGCGCCACGTGATGAGCCCGGCCGACGTCGAGGCGCGCAACCCGAACTACGTCGGCGGCGACATCAACGGCGGCGTCCAGGATCTACGCCAGCTCTACACGCGGCCGGCAGTGCGCCTGAACCCGTACTCGACGCCCGCCGACGGCCTCTACATCTGCTCTTCGGCGACGCCGCCCGGCGGCGGCGTCCACGGCATGTGCGGGCTGCACGCTGCCCGGTCGGCGCTCAGGGCCTGCGGATGACTCTCGCAGTCGCGCGGCGATTCGGTCGCCGGCTCCGCTTACGACGACGTCGAGCACCTGTGCCGCAGCGAATCACGGTCGACGCGCCCGTCGCCGCTGCGACCACCGCAGTCTCGGCCGGGCCCCGCGGCGACGGTCCTCGCCGTCGCCCGGAAGAGGTAGTCCACGCCCGGCCCGCCGACAAGTACTCGTCGTTTCCGTGCGTGTTGACGATGTCGTTGCCCGGCCCGCGTCGCCGCATCTCGGCCGTAGGCGGTGTCCATCGCGGTCGTCGCCGCCGCCGGTTCGAACGCTGTCGTCGCCGGCCCCGGGGAATACGACGTCCCTTCGCAGGTGTCGCGACCGACGATTCGATCGCGGCGGTCGGTGCCCTCGCGCAGGCGCCGTGTACAGCTCGCACTGCGCTTCCGTGACGCCGGCTCTGGTGTGCGCCCGACGCCTCCGAGACGTAGATCTCTGACCGGCGGCCGACGTCGGATCACGCTCGCCATCCGGTCCCACTGGGACGCGGCAGCAGCGGCCGAGACGTCTTCGGCCACCCTGCGCGTCGACGCCCGTCGAGAGTGTGACCAGTCGCACGACTCCAAGGGAGTCGAGCAACACCAGGTCCCCGCCGGAGGCGACCATTGAATCGGCATGCCGGCTCCGATCCGCCGCTCGCCCGAGCCGTCGACTCACCACGACTGGTCGCGCGGTCGCGGAGCGACGCCGAGCCGCGTTCCGTCCGGTGACCAAGTAGCCCGTTCGCCGGCCGCGACGCGTCGGTCGTCCGAGCCGTCCAGTCCGCGACGAAGACCGAGTCTCCC
Organism: uncultured Actinomycetes bacterium; assembly: GCA_963733855.1. GTDB lineage: Bacteria > Actinomycetota > Thermoleophilia > Gaiellales > Gaiellaceae > JACDAN01. The sequence continues at coordinate 159,557 of CAVTEL010000020.1, read as the reverse complement.
CGTCGAAAGGCGAGTCGCCGGAATCGGGCGCCCAAGCCGGACGGTCGCCGACTGCGACCGCCGTCGCCTGCGCCGTCCGGTGCGACGACAGCGGGTGCCTTGCTGCTCGTACGCAATCCAGTCGGCCGTCGGGCGACCAGGTCGGGTCGTTGCCTTGCGCGATCGTCCTTTGGGGAAGGGTGCCCTGCGCGTCGTAGACCGCGATGGTGGGTGTCGTGGCGAGGAATCCGACGACGAAGCGTCGACCGTCCGGTGCCCAGGAGATGCTTGCAGCTGCCTCCTGCGCCCCACGTTCCCGAGCCAGCTGACCCGGCCGCCGCGATCCGGATGGCGACGCTCCAGCGCGGGCAGGTTCCCTCGTCCATGAACGACGGCGAGGGTAGCTCCGTCGGGCGAGAAGGCCGCTGCATTCCTTCCGATCGGGTTGGTGCAGTTTCCCGCGGTGCCAGGCTCCAGGGAACCATCAGGACGACTGCGCTCAGGAACGACGAAAGCGAGCCTCACATCTCGATGATTGCCCGCAACCGTGAAGAATTCGTCAACCGTGAGCCCGCAACGCCGAACAGCGCTCGTCTCGATCGGAGCGGCGCTCGTCCTGATCGCGCTCAAGCTCGGCGCCGGGCTCGCGAGCGGCAGCCTCGGGCTCGTGTCGGAGGCGATCCACTCCGGGACGGATCTCGTCGCGGCGCTCCTGACGTTCTTCGCCGTCGGCGTGGCTGGGCGCCCGGCCGATCCCGGCCACCCGTACGGCCACGGCAAGGCCGAGCATCTCGCCGCGCTCGCCGAGGCGACGATCCTCGTCCTCGCGAGCCTGTTCATCTCCTACAAGGCGATTGAGCACCTGGTCGGTTCGGCCGAGCGAGAGGTCGACGCTGCCTGGTACACGTTCCTGGTGATCGGGGTCGTCATCGCCGTCGACGCGAGCCGGACGCTGGTCTCCTGGCGAGCCTCGCGGCGCTACGGGAGCGCCGCTTTCGAGGCGAACGCCTTGCACTTCGGCGGCGACCTCGCCGGGTCGGTCGCCGTGCTGATCGGCCTCGCCCTCGTAGCGGGTGGATACGCCAAGGCCGACTCGCTGGCAGCGCTCTTCGTCGCAGGGCTTGTCCTGCTGGCCGCCTCACGGCTCATCCGCTCGAACATCGACGTGCTCATGGACACGACACCGGACGAGGCCCAGCAGGCGGCGCGCGAGGCGATCGCGGGTGTCGATCCCCCCGTCGAGCTGCGCCGGCTCCGGCTGCGCCGCTCCGCCGGCCGCCACTTCGCGGACGTCGTCATCGGCGTTCCGCCCGGGGCGGCCGTCGGCCAGGGACATGCGGCCGCGGATCGTGTCGAGCGGGCGGTGCAGGACGCGCTGCCGGAGAGCGACGTCGTCGTCCACGTCGAGCCGCGCACCGAAGAGGCATTGCGCGAGCGCGTCCTTGCCGCGGCGCTCGGTGTCCCGAGGGTTCGGGAGGTGCACAACCTTCGGGTCGTGACCGTGAACGGCGGCGTGGAGGTCGGGCTCCACATCAAGCTGCCGGGTGAGCTCCCGCTCTCCGAAGCGCACGAGGTCGCATCGCAGGTGGAGCAGGCGATCGCGCAGGCGGTTCCCGCCGTCGTCTCCGTCCAGACGCACCTCGAGCCGCTCCGCGAGCCTGCCCCGGGGGAGCGCCTTACCGAAGCCGACGAGCGGGCGGTCGCCGGGATCGTCCGCGAGCTGACGGGCGAGCCGCCGCGGGAAGTGCGCTTCATCGAGACGCAGGACGGCGTGTTGCTCTTCGTGACCGTTCGGATCGAGGGCGGCTCGCTCGCCGACGCCCACACGCGAGCCAGCGAGATCGAGGAGCGGATCCGCGCCGAGCTGCCGGAGGTCGCCGACGTCGTGGTGCACACCGAGCCGTGAAGCTCTGCATGTTCTCGCCGAAGGGCGCGCACCTCCAGCGCGGGTGGCCGGGGCGGATCGAGGGCGACCGCGTGATCCAGCTGGCGGCGCAGACGCTCCAGTCCTACTTCACGGGCGGCGGCCAGGCACGCGAGCACGCCGAGTACCCGCTCGCCGAGGTCGAGCTCCGGCCCCCGGTGCTCCACCCGCCGTCGGTGCGGGACTTCTACGCGTTCGAGCAGCACGTGAAGACGGCGCGGGCGAAGCGCGGCCTCGACATGCCGGAGGAGTGGTACCGGATCCCCGTCTTCTACTTCTCCAACCCGGCGGTGATCTACGGGCCGGAGGAGGAGATTCCCTACCCCGAGGGTACGACCGAGCTGGACTACGAGCTCGAGGTCGCCGCTGTGATCGGCGCGGAAGGGCAGATCGGTGGCTTCACGATCATGAACGACTGGTCCGCCCGCGACCTCCAGCGGCAGGAGATGAAGGTCGGGCTCGGGCCAGCGAAGGGCAAGGACTTCGCGACGAGCCTCGGCCCGGTCGTCGTCACGCCGGACGAGTTCGACGGCTCATCGGGAACGATGGTCGCCCGCGTCAACGGCGAGGAGCGCTCACGCGGGAACCTCGCCGACCTCTACCACCCGTGGGATCGAATCGTCGAGCAGGCGGCCAGGAACACGGAGCTCTACCCGGGCGACATCCTCGGCTCGGGGACGGTCGGCACGGGCTGCATCCTGGAACACGGCGACGAACGGTGGCTCCAGCCCGGCGACGAGGTCGAGCTCGAGGTCGAGGGGATCGGCGTGCTGCGAAACCGCATTCGCGGTTAAGAGGGTTTGGCGCAACCCTCCTAGAGGTCTTTCCGCGCAAACGCGGCCATCGCCGCTGCGAGCGCGGCCGCGAGATAGGCGATGACCCAGAACGGCAGGTTCGGCCCAGCGGCCTCGGAGCCGCCGAACGGGCCGAGCTGGATCGCGAGGCCGGTGAGCCCGCGACTCTCGGAGGTGATGCGGTAGAGGGCGTCCTGGTAGAGCGCCTCGAAGGGCAGCGCCCACGAAGTCCGCTCGGCGACGTTCTGGAGCGTCTCCGAGCTCAGCGCCTCTCCGATCTGGCCGAGCAGGCCCGCGACGAGGCCGGCGCCGAAGACCATGAAGATCGCGATCCCGTTCGCGGTCGCGTGAGAGGAAGACCGAGCCGAGAAGCCCGAGCGCGGCGATCACCAGCACGCCGACGGCGAGCTGTAGCCCCGGCCGCAGAAACTCGTCCGGCCACCAGTCGCCGCTCGACCGGGTGATCAGCGCGCAGGCGGAGTACACGATGAGCACGTACGGGACACAGACCGCGGCCGCTCCGAGGAAACGCCCGACGAGGAGCGCGCTGCGGCCGACCGGCCGCACGACGAGCGGCTGGAGGAGGCCCCGCTCGGCGTCGCCGCGCACCACCCCTAGGGTCAGGAATGCCGCGAGGACCGCGCCGAGGAAGAGCGTCCCGAACATCGAGAGGCCGAAGAGCGTCCCGCCCGTGAGCTCCCGGTCGTCAACAGGCAGGCCGCCCTCGAGCTCCGCGACCTCCTCGAACGCCGTGTCCGCGCCGAGCCAGTAGAGGGCGAGATAGACGGCGGTGAGGAGCAGGACGACGTGGAAGATCCGGCGGCGGAGCGCCTCCTGCAGCGCGTAGCCGGCGATGATCGCCACCGCCCTCATGCCGTATCACCGCCGACCGCCTCGAGGTACTCCTCCTCGAGGCTCGTCGTCAGCACCCGCACGCCGTAGACCCGCCGGCCCTCGCGGACGAGCTCCTCGACGATGCGCGGAACCTCCTCACGGCCTGCGTCGGCGAAGAGCCGCACGCCCTCGCCGGTCTCGACCTCGACCCCGCGCGGCCGCGAGAGCTCCTCCGGCGCCCGGCCGCCACGACGCGGCCCCGCGAGAGGATCACGACCCGGTCGCAGACGAGCTCGACCTCGCTCAGCAGGTGCGAGTTGAGCAGGACGCCGATGCCGCGGGCGCGCAGCTCCTCCAGCAGCGCCGCGCACCGTTCTCCGGCCGGCAGGGTCGAGCGCGCTCGTCGGCTCGTCCAGCAGCAGCACCGGCGGCGACGCCGACGAGCGCCTGCGCGATCCCGAGCCGCTGCTGCATGCCCTTCGACATCGCGTCCACCCGGACCTCGGCGCGCGTCCCCGAGCCCGACGAGCTCGAGCAGCTCGTGCCGCTCCTGCTCGCCGCCGGAGGAGCCGGCGAGCCGCTGGTGGAGCCGGAGCACCTCGTCCGCCGAGTACCAGCCCGGGAAGCGGAAGAGCTCGGCCAGGTAGCCGAGCGCGGCGCGCGCCGCGGCGACCCGGCCGGCGCGCCGCAGATCTCGGCGCGGCCTCGCGACGGGCGGATGAGCCCGCAGGCGATCTTGACGAGCGTCGACTTCCCGGCGCCGTTCGGGCCGAGCAGGCCGACGAGCTCGCCAGGCTGCACCTCGAGGCTGACGCCTGCGAGCGCCTGGACGCGGCCGTAGCGCTTGGCGAGGCCTTCGCGCGAGCAGCGCCGGCGCCATCGGGCGAGTCTACGAACCGACCGCGCTAACCTTCGCGCCATGCCCACTTACCAGGTCCGCGGCGACGTCCCGCGCAAGCGCCACATCCAGTTCCGCGACAACGGAAGCCTCCTGACCGAGGAGGTCATGGGCCTCGAGGGGTTCACCGGGAACGAGTCGATCCTGTACCACCTCACCTCGCCCTGCCGGATCAAGGAGCTCGGCGACTTCGAGCCGATCAAGCGCGAGGAGTGGGTTCCCGACGCGCACGCGCATCGTCACTTCAAGACGATCGGGATCGAGGCCGAGGGCGACGAGATCTCCGGCCGGAAGCTGATGATGTGGAACAACGACGTCGAGATCTCGCTCGTGCGCCCGTCGGAATCGATGGACTACTTCTTCCGGAACGGCGAGGGTGACGAGGTCTACTTCGTCCACGAGGGCTCGGGGACGCTGCACACGACCTTCGGCGACCTGCCCTACAAGGAGGGCGACTACGTCGTCATCCCGCGCGGCACGACCTACAAGTTCGAGCCCTCAGGCCCGCAGCGCTACGTGCTCTTCGAGACGCCGGGCCTGATCGAGATCCCCAAGCGCTACCGCAACCACTACGGGCAGCTGATGGAGCACGCGCCGTTCTACCACCGCGACATCCATCCGCCGACCGAGCTCCAGACGTTCCGCGAGCGCGGCGAGTTCCAGCTGAAGATCCGCGTCCGGGACGGCTATCAGGACTACGAGATCGACTACCACCCGTTCGACGTCGTGGGCTGGGACGGCTACCTCTACCCGTGGACGTTCAACATCAACGACTTCGAGCCGATCACCGGGCGGATCCACATGCCGCCGCCGTCACATCAGACGTTCCAGGGCCCGAACTTCGTCATCTGCTCGTTCTGCCCGCGGAAGCTGGACTTCGACCCGATGGCGATCCCGATCCCGTACCACCACTCGAATCTCCAGAGCGAGGAGATGATCTATTACGTCGACGGCAGCTTCTCGTCGCGGAAGGGGATCGAGATCGGCTCGGTCACGCTCCACCCGTCGGGGATCCCTCACGGCCCGCATCCCGGGCTGGCGGAGAAGTCGATCGGGATGGCCGAGACGCATGAGCTCGCCGTCATGTGCGACACGTTCCATCCGCTGAAGCTCTCGAAGCTCGCGAAGGCTTTGGACGACGGCCAGTACGCGTACTCCTGGTACACGGAGGACGGCGTGCCGGCGTCGTACGACGCCGACCCGGCCGGCGCGACCTCACACTTCTAGGGCGCTCCGGCTCCATCGGGCCCGCCCGTGCCGGTGAGGAGCAGCCGATGACTGCTTCCGGGCGAGCAGCTGCCGGACGGCTTGACGACTTCCGTCCATCGAGTCGTTGTCGTCCAGCCAATCTCTCCGGGCAGATGCGGGCGCCTTCGTCGTTTCCCAGGAGCGTGTCGCCGAAGACGACGGCGTTGTGGCCCGGGAGCCGGTAGGCGACCTCGGCTCGCTGGCGCATCCCGACGGCGCCCCCGACGCCGGCCGGTAGTTCGTCGCCGAGGACGAAGGTCTTCGGTTCGCGCACGCGGCCCCGGGTCCCCCAGCGCAGGCTCGTACCACCAGGCCGTTCCCGCCCGTACCGGTCGAGGATCTGCTGCGTGCTCCGTGCGTGAAAGGGAAAAACGGGATGAGGATCGCCGGCGGCCCGTGGGCCTCGACGTCGTGGTCGAGCGCATCCCGGAGCCGGCCCGCGCTCCTCCTCGGGAACGAGCGGATCGAACAGCAGCAGCGCGTCGTCCTCGACGAGCGCGTACGACGACACCGTTCTGACCCCAGCCAATCCGTCCTTGCCCCGGTTGGCGGCTTCCAGTCCGGATGTTTCGCAGCTCCAGTGCCAGAGCTGCGGTGCGATCTCCTCGACGTCCATCCTGCGAAGACCGTAGCGCTCTGTGGCCGCCGGCCAAATGGACACTCTCTGGAGACATGACGAGTGTCTGACACTCCGCGCGTACGGTTGGGGCGTGGCGTTTCTGGCCATGCCCCAGCCGTTCGACTTCGAGCTCACGACTGAGCGCTTCCGGGTGTTCGGGCCGGATCTACGTCACGCTCTGGCGGGAGGGCGGGCTGCACCGCGTCGTCGGCGGGAGGGAGGTTCGGATCGAGCCGGCGCCCGGCGGCGTCGACGTGGAGCCGATCGACGAGGAGACCGCGCGGGTCGTGCTCAAGCTGCTTGGCGCCGAGTTCGACCTGGCGGGGTTCGAGCCGGCAGATCCCATGCTCGCGGCCGAGGCTGCTCGGCTACAGGGGCTTCCGCCCGGCGCAGGCACCCGATCCCTTCGAGATGCTCGTCGGGGCGATCTCGGCGCAGCAGATCTCGCTGAAGGCGGCCCGCGCGATCCAGAACCGCTTCATCGAGCGCTTCGGAGTCCGGGCGGAGCACGCCTATGCCTTCCCGGCCCGCGAGGTCGTGGCGGGCTCCTCGCCCGACGACCTGACCGTCCTCGGGTTCTCCCGCAGCAAGGCCCGTTCCATCCTCGAGCTCGCGCGCACGGAGCTCGACCTGCACGCGCTCTCGTCTCTTCCCGACCACGAGGTGAAGGCGACGCTGATGCAGCTCCCGGGGATCGGCGAGTGGACCGCGGACTGGTTCCTCGCACGGCACCTCGCGAGGCCTCGCGCCTGGCCCGCGGGAGACCTCGCCCTGCGGTACGCGGTCTCGTCGTTCTATGGTGACGGCCGCGTGCTGACGATCGAGGAGACACGAGAGCTCGGCGAGCAATTCGATCCGTTCCAGAACCTGACGGCCCACTACCTGCTCGTCGCGAGCCGGAACCCGGGATGAACATCAAGCACGAAGGCGACGTCTTCATCGCCGAGGATGGCGGCACCGTGCTCGGAACGGCGCAGGTGACCGACGGCGGAGTCGTGCTCGAGCTCACCGAGCCGCGCGAGTCCGTTGCGCTCGCTCTCGTCCATGCGGTCGCGGCGGCGCAGCCCCGGAGCGAGACCACGGTGCTCGCGCCGTCCTTCGGGTCGGTTCACCTGCAGACCGACGACCAGAACGGTGTCGTCAAGCTCGTGGAGCGGCTCGTCCCGCGCGCGTTTCGCTCACGCGAGACGGCGGTGTCCCCGGTGCGGAACGGCTGGGTGGCGGTCTACGACGAAGTCGCCGACCGGGATCCTCGCCGGCTCGAGCGCCTCGGACGGGAGTTGTCCAACGCGGTCGGGTTCGTGACCTTCACGCTCGGGGTCGAAGACGGGCTCGCCGTTCACTACATCACCTTCGAGCGCGGACGGCTCCTGGACGAGTACATGTCCGTGCCCGAGTACCGCGGCCCGCTCGCACCGGGCGACGCCATCGCCATGCGCGCCAACCCGACGGTGATCGCGCGCCTCACAGGCTCCGACCCGGCGTCGATTCGCAGAGTCGCCCGGACCGCTGACTCGCCCGTCGACCTGCCGCCTGCAGAGGACCTGCTCTCGGAGCTTGCCGATGCGCTGGGGCTCGAGGGTGCCGAGTACGGCTTCGAGACGGCGCGCGAGCTCGAGGGCGTGGTCCTCGTCAGGCACGAATGAAGGTCGTCCTGCTTCACGCTTTTCCGCTGGGGCCCGAGATGTGGGCGCCGCAGCGCGATGCACTCGAGGGCCACGACGTCCTGGCCCCGAACCTCTACGAGCTCGAGGGCAACTCGATCGACGGCTGGGCCGAGCAGATCTGGGACGGGTTCGACGACGACTTCGCCGCGGTGGGGCTGTCGATGGGCGGCTACGTCGCTCTGGCGCTTGCGCGGCTCGCCGGCGACCGGGCCCGCGGGCTCTTCCTCGCGGGTGCTCGCGTCGGCGCCGACGACGACGACCGCAAGGCGGCTCGCAACGCCGCGATCGAGACTCTCCGCGAGCAGGGGATCGAAGCCTGGGCGCCGAGCGCGCCCGCGCCGCCTCCGCCCGAGCGGACGGTGGAGGAGCTGATCCGCGCGACCGAAGCGCTCCGCGACCGACGGGACTCGACCGACTTCGTCCGCGAGTTCGAGAGGCCGCTCTGGGTCGTCGTCGGCAGCGAGGACCCCTTCCTGCCCGTGGACGAGGCGCGCGAGATCGTCGCGTCGGCGCCGAACGGACGGCTCGAGGTGCTCGAGGGCGCCGGGCACTTCACGAACGTCGAGCGGCGGAACCGCTTCAACGAGCTGCTGACGGAGTTCCTGCAAGCAGCCCGCTGAGCATCTGCGCGTTCGCCGCGCCCTGGGCGACATACCCGCCGTAGCCGCCGTCGCCCGGTGAGCGGTTGTTGTTGTTGAAGAACGCGTAGGCGTTCTCGGCCTTCGCGGCGAGCTCGCGCAGCGGCTCCACCCACTCGCGCAGCTCGTCCTCCGTGTAGAGGTAGTCGAACCGCTCGGCCGCGCTCCTCCCGCGGGTGTTCCAGGTCTTCGCGTTTCGCCCGTGGAACCGGACGTAGACCGTCGGCCCTGTGACGGCGAGCAGCGTCCGCGGGACGTTCTTCGCCTCCACCTTCGGCGCGTCCACGACGACGAGCGACATCCCGTGCTCCTCGAGGAACGAGAGCACCTCCTCGCGGACGTCCTCCTCGTACCAGCTCGCGTGGCGGAACTCGACGAGCATCTCGTCGTCGCCCATCTGCTCCCCGGCCCAGGCGAGGTAGTCGAGCGAGAGGTCCTTGTAGACGACGTACGGCGGGAACTGGAACAGCGTCCCGCCGAGCTTCCCTGCCGAGCGCAGCGGCTCGAGTGCCTCGCGGAACCGCTTGAAGATCTCGGCGCGAAACTCGCGCGGCGGGCGGTCGATCCGGCCCTTCTCGTCCACCGGCGCCGCCTCGCGCAGGTCCGTGGGGAGCTGCTCCTTCTTGACCGGGTGGCGTGTCATCACGCCGAAGGCCTTCACGTGCATGACGAAGTCGTCAGGTGTCTGCTCCGCCCACCGGGCGGCCATCGACTCGACCGGAAGCCGGTAGTAAGTCGAGTCGAGCTCGACGGTGTCGAAGAACTGCGCGTAGTACGCGAGCCGCTCGCCCGCCTTCAGTCCCGGCGGGTAGAAGTGCTTCGAGAGCGCCTCGTCCGCCCACGAGCAGGTGCCGACACGGATCTGCTCGGCCATCGGCACCAGGATAGTGAGAGGGCCCCGAGTCGGGGCCCTCTCGGCTTGCGTTCTCTCTAGCGGCGGACTCGCGCCGTGTTCCGGCTGAACAGGTTCAGCGCCGGAGCCAGCGTCGCCGAGGTGCAGCGAGCGGGCGGGAGCGTGGCCGGGTGCCGCGGAGAGCGCCGGCGTGCAGCCCGGCGCGCTCGTGACGTCGCGCTCGGGCACCGACGTCGACGCGCGGATGAACGTGACGCGGCTAGCGGAGCCGGATCGTCCGCACGAGGCAGCCGCGGGAGTTCGTCCGGCCGAAGGCCGACGCGGCCCGTCCTGCGGGCCGACCTGCCCGGCGAGGATGTTGACCCGGACGCCGCGAACGGCCTGTCCGGCCTCACTGAGGCAGGCAGTGACGCGGGCGAACTTGCGCTTGCCCCCTTCTTGGCCTCACTTCTTCGCGGTCACCGCCAGCTGAACCGGCAGCCGCGTGTACGACGTGCTCTGCGCGGCGTTCGTCGGGGTTCAGCGTCCCTGTTCCCGGCTGGTACGGGATGAACAGCGCGTTCCACGGATAGCGTCCCGCGCGTGTTCGGGTTGCTGAAGACGCCGGAGACGGAGAAGGCCGCGACGATCAGCGAGGCGCCCGACGCCGCACCTTGCGGCGGCGGGATGTACGGCGAGGCCAGGCAGATCCGGATCCGCGCGGACGCGAACTGCGGCCTCAGCCCCGGTCGTGACGGCGATCCACGTACATCGGGATCGCGAGCGCCGTGCCCGCCAGCGACGTGTCGATCGTCCAGACCGCCTGGTGGAGGCCCGGCGAGCACTGGGTTGGTTCACGTACGCCGCGGGATCGCGTGCAGTCACGGTTCCCGTGATCGGGACTCGGGCACCGCCGAGCGCGCCGACCTTGACGATTCCCTCGAGGTCGCCGATTCTCGTGCCGGGCGCCTGAGTGAGCGAGACGCCGTAGCCGAGCGGTGCGTAGATGTTGAGGACGCCCGTTGCGTCGTCGTCCTGATCCTGGCCGACCCCGATGACGACGGGGCCACCGCTCCCGGTGGAGTGGCTGGTGCCGGCCACGAGCAGCGACGGGTTGTATGCAGCGAGTGCATTACCTCCGAATGCGAGTGCAAGAGCGCACGCAGACAGAAGCAGGACGAAGCGGATTGATTTGGTCAAGAGACCCCCTTTCAGTGGGGTGAGACGGAAATTGCGTCAATCAGTTGTCGGCATTTCTCTTCCGGCGGGTGACAGGCAATCCTCTCGGGGCGGTCAACGCGCCGCCAGGAGACGCCCGAAGGGCACCCACTGGCCCTTGGCGCTGTACCGGAAGAGCTTCGCCCGGGCGATCGGGAAGTAGTTGCTGGGCGAGGTGCGGACGGCGACCCCCGGGAGCAGGAATGGGTTGTCGGTCTGGTTCATGTGCGTGACCGCGCGCTGGAGCGCCGCCCTGTTCAGGTTCCGGCCCGCCTTGCGCAGTGCGTGCACCATCGACTGGGCCACCGCCATGCCGTAGTAGTGGTAGACGTCACTCGCCTTCCGACCCGGGAGGTAGCGCCTCATGATCTGGCGGTAGAGCCGGATCGCGGGATCGCGGTTCCAGGTCGGCGAGGTGGGGTCCTTCAGGTAGCCCATGCTGATCGTCCCGGCCGTCGCCTGCGCGCTCGTGTTCAGACGGATCACCTTCATGATCGACGGCTCGATCGAGACCGAGCTGATGAAGGTGCGCGGCCTCCAGGCCTGGCGGTGGGCGGAAAGGAACGCCTGGATTGCGAAGCCGGGGGTCGCGAAGAGCATGAACGTGTTCGCGCCCGAGCGCTTCAGCTGGGAGATCTGCGAGTTGACGTCCGTGTCCGTGATCTCGTAGTTGCGGACGGCGACGATGCGGTTCCCGCGCCGGCCGAGCCCTCGCCGAAGGCCGTTCGTCAGGTCCCGCCCGTAGTCCGTGTTCTCGTAGAGGACCGCGATCCGCGCGCCTGGCATCGAGCCGGCGACATAGCGCCCGTAGATCGCGCCCTCGCCGACGAAGCTCGGGAGGTAGCCCATCGACCACGGGTACCGCGAGCGCTCGGCCTGGAACGTGCTCGCGCCGGTGCCGGTGAAGACGTGCGGGACACGGACCTGGTTCAGGTACGGGCGGACGGCGATCGCATGCTCGGTGCCGATCGAGTTGAAGATCGCGAACACGCGGTCCTGCTGGACGAGGCGGCGCGTCTGGTCGACGGTGCGATTGACCTCGAAGCCGTCGTCGACGTACTTGTACCGGATCTTCCTCCCGAAGACGCCTCCGCGGTCGTTGACGTAGCGGAAGTAGGCGTCGGCGCCGGGCGCGACGGACGCGAAAGCCGCGGCGGGCCCGGTCAGCGGCACCGTCCCTCCGAGCAGGATCGAGTTGCCGGTCACGCCCGGGTCGGCTGACGGAGCCCGCATGGGCGCCGGGCAGGGCGACGAGCGCCGCGAAGGCGAGGACGACGAGCGCCGGCCTCAACGCGAGACCGGCCGGCGCAGGACGGGCAGGACGATCTTCGCCTCGCCGATCGAGAGCCGCGAGGCGCCCTCCGGGCCCGTGAGGTAGAGCAGGTTGCTCGGATTCTGCGCTGTCGAGGCACCCGCCAGCGTCAGCCGGAAGCGCGAGCCGCGCGGAATCGTCGTCGCCTGGCTGAGCAGGCGGATCGTCAGGGTCCGGGTCGTCCAGCGAAGCGTCGTCGTCGGCACGCCGCCCTGGCTGACCACGATCTCATCGCCGCGCGGCGTGATCGCCGAGAGCACGGCGACGAGGTGCGACCAGCCCGTCGGCGTCGATGCCTTCACGGAGACGAGCGCGTGGCCGAAGGTCTCGTTGAGACGCCGCGTCGGCGCCACGGTCCGGACGACCTTGCCGCCGAGCCCGTCGATCGTCCGGCGGCCGCGGAACGTCAGCCGGAGAACCTTGCGCGCCGGCAGCGCCGCGGCCTGGTAGGTGCGTGCCCTCCAGGGATCGGGCGCGAGCTCGATGCGCGGCCGCGTGTCGATCCCGTTCAGCTGACCCTTCAGGAACCGGTCGAACCACATCCGGATCTGTCCGAAGTAGTAGGGCTGCTCGGCGGGCGGGTTCGCCGACGGCGCATGGCCGAGGCCGCCGAGGTAGATCCGCTTCGGGCCGCGGAGCCTTCCGAACGCAGCCAGCGCCTCCTGCATGTCGAAGGCGTAGTCGCGCCGGCCCTGGAGCATGAAGACCGGCGTCCGAATCCTGCCGAGGTCGGCCCGGACCGAGCGCTGCGCGGCGAACGCGCGGATCGCGGCGTCATTGCGTCCCTGGAGTGCGTCGTCCCTCAGCGTCGTGACCGCCGGGTCCCACCGCTCGGGCGGGAGCAGGTTGTGGAAGTACGCGATGAGCCCGGACTTGACGAGGCCCTGCGGCAGCAGCGAGTCGTACAGGCTCGTCCACGTCATCACCGGAACCGCCGCAGCGAGCCTCGTGCCGGGTGCGGTCAGCAGCTTCCACACCGAGCCGCCTCCGAGCGAGAAGCCGAGTGCGCCGACCCTCGAGTCGCTGACGCCGGGACGGAGGCGGAGCCACTGGAGCGCGGCGGCGTAGTCGGCGATTTCGCGCGGTCCGACAAGCGAGGACACGCCGCCCGACTCGCCGTGCCCACGCGCGTCCACGGTCATGACCACGTAGCCGTGCGGAACCAGGTGCGCCTCCGCGATCGTGTTCATCGAGGTCCGATTCCCCCCGAGGCCGTGGAGCGCGAGGACTGCGGGCCAGCCGCCCGCCGGCGGGCTGCCCGGCGGCGTGTAGAGCGTCGCGGCCAGGGTGACGCCGTCGCCCATCGCGAGGGTGTGCTCCGTCTTCGTGAAGGCCTGCGCGGCGCCCGCCTGGAAGGCGAAGAAGATGCCAGCGAGCAGGAGAATTCGGCGACCCACGGCGAAAGAGGGTAGATCACACTTGGCGCTTCTTACAATCACTTGATGAATTCACGGCCGATCGGCGTCTTCGACTCGGGCATGGGCGGGCTCACCGTCCTGCACGAATGCCTCGTGACCATGCCGCACGAGGACTTCGTCTATCTCGGCGACGGCGCGCGCCTGCCATACGGCCCGAGACCGCTGGACGAGGTGCGCCGCTTCTCGCTCGAGATCGCCGGCTACCTGGAGGCGCAGGGCGTGAAGCTGATCCTCGTCGCCTGCAACTCGGCGACCTCGGCGGCACTCCCGGACCTCCAGGAGCGCATCTCCGTACCGGTGGTAGGCGTGATCACGCCGGAGGCGCACGCGGCCGTGCAGGTGACCCGGAACCGGCGCATCGGGCTGATGGCGACCGAGGCGACCGTCGCCGCCGGTCGGTACGCGGAGCTCGTCCACACGCTCGACGCCGGAACGCGCTTCTTCCCCGTCGCGTGCCCCGAGCTCGTGCCGCTGATCGAGGGCGCCGACCCGTTCGGGGCCGAGACGACGGCCGCAGTCCGGCGCTACGCCGAGCCGCTCAAGGAAGCGCAGGTCGACACCGTGATCCTCGGCTGCACGCATTACCCGCTGATCCGGCCGATCTTCCAGCGCGTCTTCGGTCGGGACGTGACGCTCGTCTTCTCGGCGGAGGAGACGGCGCGCGAGGTGGCCGAGACGCTCAGCCGAAAAGGGATCGAGAACGACCCGCAGCGCGAGGGCGGCTATCGGTTCCTGACGACCGGCGACATCGAGCACTTCCGGGAGCTCGGCCAGCGCTTCCTCCAGCTCCCGCTCGACGGCGTCGGCCGCGTCGACATCGCCGAGCTCGAGGCGGCGGCGGCGTGAGAGCCGACGGGCGGCGGGCCGACGAGCTCCGGCCGCTGGAGATCGAGGTCGACTACCTCGAGCAGCCGGCCGGGTCGGCGCTGATCTCCGCCGGCAAGACGCGTGTCCTCTGCACGGCGTCGATCACCGAGGGCGTGCCGCGGTGGCTGATGGGCAAGGGCAAAGGCTGGATGACGGCGGAGTACGGCCTGCTGCCCGCGTCCACGGGCGAGCGGACCGCGCGGGAGGCGAGCACCGGGCGCCAGAAGGGACGCACCGTGGAGATCCAGCGCCTGATCGGAAGGTCTCTGCGCGCCGTCACCGATCTGGAGGCACTCGGCGAGCGGACGCTTTGGATCGACTGCGACGTCCTCCAGGCGGATGGCGGGACGCGCTGCGCGGCGATCTCCGGCGCCTACGTCGCCGCGCGCCGGGCACTCGATCGCTTCGGCCTCGGCAAGTCGCTGACGGACTCGCTGGCCGGGGTCTCGCTCGGAATCGTGGACGGTGAGCCTCTGCTCGACCTTGACTACTCCGAGGACTCCCGCGCCGAGGTCGACCTCAACGTGGTGATGAGCGGCGACGGCCGGCTGATCGAGGTGCAGGCAACCGCCGAGGGCGAGCGCTTCAGCCGCGGGCAGCTGGACGAGCTCCTCGACCTGGCGGCCACGGGCATCGAGGAGATCGGCCAGGCGCAGCAGCGCGCCGTGGAGGCGGTGCTTGCCTGACCTCTCCTGGGCCGAGGTCGTCCTCCGCATCGTGCTGGCGGCGGTGCTCGGCGGCGCGATCGGCCTGGAACGCGAGCTGCGAGAGCGCGAGGCGGGGCTCCGCACGCACCTGCTCGTCTCCGTCGGCGCCGCCCTCTTCACGATGGTCTCTGCGTACGCCTGGACGGACTGGCGCTTCTCGACGGAGGAAGGCCTCGTCTTCGACCCGACGCGGATCGCGGCGCAGGTCGTGACCGGGATCGGCTTCCTCGGCGCAGGCGCAATCATCCGGCAAGGGTTGTCCGTGAGGGGCCTGACCACGGCCGCCACCCTTTGGGTCGTCGCCGCGATCGGCATGGCCTCCGGGGTCGGGTACTACTGGGCCGCGTTCGTCACCACCGCGCTCGTGCTGCTCAGTCTTGGGCCGCTGCGGATCCTCGCCTTCAAGCTCTCGGCGCCTACGCGGCCGGAGGAGGGACGCCTGGCCGTCGAGCTGCCTGCGGGCACGAGCGCCGTCTCCGTCCTTGAGGCGGTTGAGGGCGCCGGCGCCGCTGTCAGCTCGCTCGAGTTCGAGGAGGAGGGCGACAGCCGCCGTGTGGACGTGGGTGTCCGTCTCGGGACCGGCAAGACCGCGGCGGAGCTGATCGACGCGCTCACCCAGGCCGAAGCCGTCCGCAGCGCCCGCTGGAACCCATGAGGACTGTCCTGGCGTCGGCGAACCCGGGCAAGCTCCGGGAGCTCCGGCGCGCCCTGCCGGACTGGGAGATCGAGCCGCTGAAGGCGGACGACTACCCGCCGGAGACCGGCGAGACCTACTACGAGAACGCCCGTGCGAAAGCGCTGTTCGGCCGCGAGCGGAAGCCGGAGAGCTGGGTGCTGGGAGAGGACTCGGGCCTCGAGGTCGCGGGGCTCGACGGCGCACCCGGGATCAGGTCGGCGCGATTCGCCGGCGAGCTGCACGTCGAGCGTGTCCTGTCAGAGCTCGAGGGCGTCGAGGGCGATGGACGCCGCGCGCGCTACGTCTGCGAGCTGGTGGCGCTCTCCCCCGAGGGCGACGAGCACCGCGGCACGGGCTTCCTCGAGGGCCGAATCGCCAAGGAGCCACAGGGCTCAGAGGGCTTCGGCTTCGACCCGGTCTTCGTTCCGGAGGGCGAGGAGCGAACGGTCGCGCAACTCGGCGACGAGTGGAAAGCCCACAACTCCCATCGCGCGCGAGCCGCCCATGCACTCGCCGGGGCCCTGCCGTAGCTTGTGTTCCATGTGACGATCACTCGTCTCATCGATCGCAAGGAAAATCGAGCGGCTCGAGGGTTGGCACCGCTCGTGGCATGGAACACAAGCATCAGGCGAGCCCCGGGACAGCGTCCTCCTCGGCGACCCGCCGCTGCGAGCGCCACCAGTTGATCTCCGCGCCGAAGACGATGGCGTTCGCCATCACGTAGAGCCAGATCAGGAGGATCACCGGCGCACCGAGCGCGCGCAACGTCAGCACCTCGTCCCGCTGCGAGAGCGTCACGTACAGCGGCAGCGCCTGGAAGCTGACCTGGAGCAGGATGCTCGACAGGATCGCGCCGGGGAGGACGTCGCGGACGCTCAGCTCGACATTCGTCAGCAGGTAGTAGGTCGAGACGAGGAAGACGAACACCGCCCCCGTGGAGATCAGCAGCGAGAGGAAGTAGGCGACCCACTCGTTGCCGACGAAGCCGGGGGCCGCGTCGTGCAGGAGCCGGAAGCCGATCGTGCCGATCACGAGCCCGGCGAACAGCGTGATGAGGGTTCCGAGCATGACCACGACCGCGACGCCCTTCCCGTGGAGGAAGGAGCGGTTCGGTCGGCCGTAGACGATGTTGAACGCGGACTCCAGCACGCTGAACAGCGAGAGCGAGGTCCACAGGAGGAAGACGCCGCCGATGATCCCCAGCGTGGCGGCGTTGTCGCGGATGTCGTTGACGACGCTGACGATCTGCCCGATCGACGCGGACGGCAGGACGGCGTTCAGCTCGCGTACCAGGTAGGTCGACTCATCCGCACGACCGAAAAGCCCGAGGAGCGCCAGCGCGAGGAAGACGAGCGGCACGAGCGAGAGGAGCGCGAAGTACGCGATCATCGCCGCGAGGTGAGGCCCTCGGTCGGCGAAGAACTTCTGGAGCGGCTCGTGCATCGCCGCAGTATGTTCCCGGCGTGACCGGCGAACAGGCGTTGGCGGAGCTGCTCGACGTCTCGGAAGACGTTGTCGCCGCCGTGATCTTCGACGCCGACGGGAAGCCGCGCGCGGCGACGGTGGGTGATTCGGAGGCCACCCGGGCTGCCGAGATCGCGGCCGCGATGCTCGCCTACGCCGCCGCCCTGCGCACCGGCGCCTTGCCGACGCGGCTCGAGGCGGTGACTGTGGACGGCAGCGTCTTCGTCCTCCGCGAGGGGACCGGCGCCATCGTCGCTGTCACGGGCCGGGAGCCGGTCGCCGGCCTCGTCCTCCACGACCTGCGCACGACCCTCGGCAAGATTCGGCGTCGCACGAAGGCGAAGGCGAGTGCTTCCTCGTAGGGTCACGATCCTGTTGGCGATCCTGGTCGGGATCCTGCTCTGGCGGCGTGCCATGCGCCCGGAGGAGTACGTCGACGTGCACTACGACGACGCCTCCGTGCTGAGGCTCGAGCGAGGCGTCGAGGCTGACGACCTCCTGAACGACGCCCGCGAGCTGCTCGACCTTCTCGCATGACCGACGACGAGCTGCGGTCGGCGCTTCGCGAGCACGCGCTCCTCGAAGGCGACTTCGTCCTTCGGTCGGGGCGCAGGTCGACCCACTACTTCGACAAGTACCGCTTCGAGACCCGGCCCGACCTCCTCGAGGCCATCGCCTCCCGTCTCGCGTCGGCCGTCGGCGAGTACGAACCACTGGCCGCGCGACTCGCCGGCCCGGAGCTGGGCGCCGTCGCCCTCGCCGCCGCCTCGTCCCTCGCCTCGCGGCTCCCGTTCCTGATCGTCCGCAAGGACGCGAAGGACTACGGCACCTCCAACCGCATCGAGGGCGCCTTCGAGACGGGCGAGCGGGTCTGCCTCGTCGAGGACGTCGTGACGTCTGGAGGCGCCGCCGTTGCGGCCATTCAGGCGCTTCGCGAGGCCGGTCTCGAGTGCCGGACGGCGGTCTGCGTGGTCGATCGGGAGGAGGGCGGAACCGACGAGCTGGCCCGCGTCGGAGTGCGCCTCAGGCCCCTTTTTCGGGCAGGAGAGCTGCTCCCGGCGTAGAAAGTCCCGCAAACCGCATGGTTGAGCGGAAAGAGGATCGCTGTTAGTGTCCATAACGGCACTAGCACTGTCGTCGAGGGAGGAGAATCTTTCGTGACAAAGGCAGAATTTGTGGATCGCGTCGCGCAGAAAGCCAGTATCGGCAAGCGCGAAGCCGGTGAGGCCGTCGAGGCGTTCCTGGACTCGATCACCGACGCACTCCGGAACGGCGAGGAAGTCGCCTTCACCGGATTCGGCAAGTTCTCAGTGCAGAACCGCGCCGCCCGTCAGGGCGTGAACCCCCGCAACCCCAGCGAGCGCGTACACATCCCCGCATCGAAGGTGCCGAAGTTCTCGGCGGGGAGCAAGCTGAAGAGCGCTGTCAAGAGCTCGATGATGTAACAACGCCGCAGGGCGAGCTTCGAACGGGGGTCGCAAGGCCCCCGTTCCGCGTCTGGGGACGGCAGTACGCTCATCGCGATGTCTGACGTGGAGACCGTGAAGGTCGGCGGGGCGACGTTCGGCGACCGGATCGCCGACGCCGTCGACCGCAAGCAGTCGCAGGTGCTCGTCGGGCTCGACCCGCGGCCCGAGCTTTTTCCGGTCGAGCTGCGCGGGGAGCCTCCGGCCGAGGCAGCGGCGCGGTTCTGCCGCGGGATCATCGATGCGGTCGCGGCCTACGTCGTCGGCGTCAAGCCGCAACTGGCGTTCTTTGAGGCGCTCGGGGCGCCGGGGCTCGCCGCCTTCGAGGAGGTCTGCGACTACGCGCGCACGGCCGGGCTCGTCGTGCTCGCCGACGGGAAGCGCGGGGACATCGGCTCGACCGCGCGCGCCTACTCGGCGGCGTACCTCGAGCCGCGCGAGGAGGGCGCCACGCCGGTCGCGGACGCGCTGACCGTGAACCCGTACCTCGGCCGCGACTCGGTCGAGCCCTACCTGGCGGCGTGCCGGCGGCACGGCCGCGGGGTCTTCTGCGTCGTCCGGACCTCGAACGCCGGCGGCGGCGAGGTCCAGGATCTCGTCCTCTCCGACGGCCGGCCGCTCTGGCAGCACGTGGCCTCGCTGGTCGCGGAGTGGGGCGCGGACGCGGTCGGCGAGCGCGGGCTGTCGAGCGTCGGGGCCGTGATCGGCGCCACGCAGCCGCGGGCGATCGCCGAGGCGCGTCGGCTGCTGCCGCAGTCCGTGCTCCTCCTCCCAGGGCTCGGCGCCCAGGGCGCGAAACCCGGAGACGTGGCCAGAGCATTCACGAGCGGACCGGCCAGCGCGCTCGTCGCAGCAGCGCGCTCGGTCATCTACGCGTACCGGGACGGCGAGGACGACTGGCGGTCGGCTGCGGCCGCCGAGGCGGCTCGCCTACGGAGCGAGGTCTGGGCGGCGGCCGGATGGTGAGGATCCCCTGGTGGATGGTTCGGTACGGGTTCCCGGCGCTGGCGCTGGCGGCTGTGACCGCGGTTGTGCTGCTGGCTCGGCCGGCGCTCCACGGCGGCGAAGCCGCCTCGCCGCCGCCGGCCGCCACGACCGTCCAACAGGCGCCGAAGAAAGCGCGCACGAAGGCTGCCCGGGCGACGATGTACTCGGTCCGGAGCGGCGACACGCTCGCCTCGATCGCGGACAAGTTCGGCACGACCGTCGACCGCCTGATGGAGCTCAACCCGACCGTCGATCCCGTGGCTCTCACGGTCGGCGCGCCGATCCGCGTCGACTAACCTGATGCCCGTGAAGCGACTGGCGGCCCTCGTCGCTGTCCTGGCCTGCTCGACCTCAGCCGCATCTGCGGCGACCCCGGAGGTCGACGCTCGCGCCTACCTCGTGCAAGAAGCCCGGTCGGGCGAGGTGCTGCTGGGGCGGCGGGCGCACGATCGGCTCCCGATCGCGAGCATCACGAAGCTGATGACCGTGCTCGTGGCGCTCGAGCGCGCGAAGCCCGGCACGGTCGTCTCGGTGGACCGGGACGCGGTCGGCGTCACCGGGCTCGACGATTCGGCTCCGCGCCGGCGAGCGCCTGCCGCTCCGCGACCTGATCGCCGCGGCGCTGATCCAGAGCGCGAACGACAGCGCGGTTGCCCTCGCCGAGCATGTCGGCGGCGGCGACAGCGACCCGTTCATCGAGTACATGAACCAGCGCGCGAAGGCGCTCGGCCTCCGCGAGACCCAGTTCGCGCGGCCCGACGGCCTCGACACGCCGGGCCACTACTCCTCCGCGGCGGACGTGACACGGCTCGCGCACGAGGCGATGAAGAGCCCTCTCGTGCGGCGGCTGGTGCGCCAGGAGTCCGCGGCGATCTCCGGCGGCCGGACGCTCCACACCTGGAACGACCTCCTCGGCGAGTTCCCGGGCACCTTCGGCGTGAAGACGGGGCACACCTCGGGCGCCGGCTGGAACCAGGTCGCCGCCGCCCGCGGGAACCACGTCACGATCTACGCGACCATCCTCGGAAGCCCGTCGCGGGGCGTCCGGAACGCCGACCTCGAGGAGCTCCTCGCCTGGGGCATGTCGCGCTACGCGTACGTGCCACTTGCCTCCCCCGATCGCGTCTACGGCCGGATCCCCGTCGAGTGGGGCTTCGATCCGGTTCCGGTGGTCGCCGCGAGACCGATGCGTAGACCGGTCCGGATCGGTCGATCGCTCGTCGAGCGCGTCGTCATGCCGAGCCGGCTCGACCTTCCCGTCAGGGAGGGACAGGTGGTCGGCGAGCTGCGCGTCTACGACCGCAAGCGCCTCCTCGGCCGCACGCCGCTCGTCGCCGCAGAGGCGCGGGACGACCCCGGCTTCCTCGACCGCACCGGCTGGTACGCGGACCGCACCATCGACCACATCGGAGGCTGGTTCTCCTGATCATCACGGTGACGATGAACGCGGCGCTCGACCGGACGCTCACGGTGCCGAACTTCCAGCCCGGCCAGCGGCACCGCGCGAGCGCCGGCTGACCCTCGCCGGCGGCAAGGGCGTCAACATCGCCCGCGCGCTCAAGCGGATGGACGTCCCGGTCGTGGCCACTGGGCTGGCCGGCGGCCGGACCGGCGCCCGCGTCGTGAGCGAGCTGACGCGGGAGGGGATCCTCAACGACTTCGTCCGGATCGGCGACGAGTCGCGGACCTCCACGGCCGTCGTCGACCCGACGGGCGGCACCTACACGGAGATCAACGAGTGGGGCCCGCACGTGACGTCGGAGGAGCTCGAGCTGCTGCTGGAGAAGCTTCGCTACCTCTCGCGCGGCGCCGACGCGGTCGTGTTTGCCGGCACCCTGCCGCGCGGCGTGGACGATGGCTTCTACGCGGAGGCGATCCGCGAGCTCGAGCGGCGGGGGATTCGGGCCGTCCTCGACGCCGAGGGCCAGCCGCTGCGCCTCGGCACCGAGGCTGAGCCGTTCCTCGTCACTCCGAACGAGCGGGAGGCCGAGGGGCTCGTCGGGCAGGAGTTCCACGACCCGGAGGACTTCATCCAGGCGCTCGACCACATCTCCGACCTCGGCGCGAGGAACGTCCTGATCACGCTCACCTCGGGCTGCTACGCCCTGCTCCGGGAGGAGCGGGAGGCCGAGCGCTTCTACGCTGCGGTTGCGGAGGTCGCGACGGTCTCGCCGGCAGGATCGGGCGACGTGCTGCTCGCGGGCTACATGGCCGCGCGGCTCGACGAGCTCCCGCCCGAGGATGCCCTCCAGCGCGCGGTGGCAGCGGGGGCCGCAGCGGTGCAGGAGGTCGGCGCCGGGAGGTTCGAGCCGCGCGAGCTCACGCGTCTCGCGGAGGGCGTGAAGATCGAGAAGCTCGAGCCAGTCCCGTCCGAGCTCTGACCGAGCCAGACGCCGTCAGGGGCCGTTGTTACGATCGATCCTCGATTGAAAGGGATTGACACAGAGAGGTCTCCCGGCCCAGGCCAACCGAAAGGAGCCTGGGCCTTTCTGCTTCTAGGAGGACGCGATGGAGATTGAGATCGGGAGAGGGAAAAAGGCGCGGCAGGCCTACGGGTTCGACGACATCGCGATCGTGCCGAGCCGCCGGACGCGCGATCCCCAGGACGTCGACATCGGCTGGAAGCTCGGGCCGCACCTGCTCGAGCTGCCGCTGCTCGGCTCGGCGATGGACGGGGTGGTCTCGCCGGAGACGGCGATCAAGCTCGGGCAACTCGGGGGCCTCGGCGTCCTCAACCTCGAGGGGATCTTCAGCCGCTACGAAGACGCCGACATCCAGCTCGCCAAGATCGCCAAGGCGCCGAAGGAGAAGGCGACGGCGATGATGCAGAAGATCTACGCGCAGCCGGTCGAGCCGCGGCTGATCGCGCGGCGCATCGAGGAGATCAAGTCGAGGGGCGTCCTCGCCGCCGGGTCGCTGACGCCCCAGCGGGTTCGCGACCACTACGAGATCGCGCTCGCAGCCGGCCTCGACATCCTCGTCATCCAGGGAACCGTCGTCTCGGCCGAGCACGTGTCATCGAACGGCGCGGCGCTGAACCTGAAGGAGTTCATCGCGGACATCCCGATCCCGGTGATCGTCGGCGGGTGCGCCTCGTACCAGACGGCGCTCCACCTCATGCGGACGGGCGCGGAAGCCGTGCTCGTCGGGGTCGGTCCGGGCGCGGCGTGCACGACTCGCGGCGTCCTCGGCGTCGGCGTCCCGCAGGCGACGGCGATCTCCGACGCCAGCGCTGCTCGCGTCCAGCACCTGCTCGAGACGGGCAACTACGTGAACGTGATCGCCGACGGCGGAATGCGCACCGGCGGCGACATCGCGAAGGCGATCGCGTGCGGCGCGGACGCCGTCATGGCCGGCTCGCCGCTGGCCCGGGCCAAGGAGGCGCCGGGCCGCGGGTTCCACTGGGGGATGGCGACGTTCCACCCCACGCTTCCGCGCGGCGCCCGCGTGCAGGTCGACCAGCCGGCGACGCTCGAGGAGATCGTTATCGGCCCGGCGACCGAGAACGACGGGACGCTGAACCTGATGGGCGCCCTGCGAACCGCAATGGCGACCTGCGGCTACGAGTCGATCCACGACTTCCAGAAGGCCGAGATCATGCTCGCGCCTGCGATCAAGACGGAGGGCAAGGGCCTCCAGCAGAGCGCAGCAGATCGGGATGGGCTAGGTGGGCGCCGAGGTCCTCCCCTTCGAGCGCCCGGAGGACTCGCCCGAGGACCGCCCGGTCCTGGTCGTGGACTTCGGCGGCCAGTACTCGCAGCTGATCGCGCGGCGCGTGCGCGAGGCGCGCGTCTACTCGGAGCTGGTGTCGCACCGCACGCCGGCGCAGGCGATCCGGGCGCGGAACCCGCGCGCATTGATCCTGAGCGGCGGGCCGGCGTCGGTGTACGCCGAAGAAGCGCCGAAGCTCGATCCGGCGGTCTGGGAGCTCGGGATCCCGACGCTCGGCATCTGTTACGGCATGCAGCTGATGGCGCTCGACCTCGGCGGCCGGGTGGAGCGGACCGGCGGCTCCGAGTTCGGCCGCGCCGAGCTTCGCGCGGCGGGCGGCGCACTTCTCGAGGACACACCGGAGGAGCAGGTCGTCTGGATGAGCCACCGCGACTCCGTCACGGCGCCGCCCCAGGACGCCGAAGTGACTGCGTCGTCGCCCTCCACGCCCATCGCGGCCTTCGAGGCCGCCGATCGCGGGCTCTACGGCGTCCAGTTCCACCCGGAGGTGGTGCACACGGCGCACGGCCAGGAGGTGCTGAAGAACTTCCTCTACGGCGTCGCGGAGGCGCCGCCGACCTGGACCGCGGCCGCGGTGATCGAAGAGCAGGTCGAGCGGATCCGCGCGCAGGTTGGGTCCGAGCGCGTCCTCTGCGCGCTCTCCGGCGGCGTGGACTCCGCGGTCGCGGCGCTGCTCGTGCACAAGGCGGTCGGCGACCAGCTCACCTGCGTCTTCGTCGACCACGGGCTGCTGCGGAAGGACGAGGCGGCGCAGGTCGTCGAGACCTTCCAGGGCCACTTCAGCGTCCCGCTCGTGCACGTCGACGCCGAGGAGCGATTCCTCGACCGGCTCGAGGGCGTCGATGACCCGGAGGAGAAGCGCAAGCGCGTCGGCGAGGAGTTCATCCGCGTGTTCGAGGACGAGGCCAAGCGGCTCGGGCGGATCCGCTACCTCGTCCAGGGCACGCTCTACTCGGACGTGATCGAGTCGGGCGGCACGGACGGCGTCGCCGCGATGATCAAGTCGCACCACAACGTCGGCGGGCTGCCGGAGGACGTGGACTTCGACCTGGTCGAGCCGCTGCGGCTGCTGTTCAAGGACGAGGTGCGGCGCGTCGGCGAGGAGTTGGGGCTGCCCGAGCGGATGGTCTGGCGCCAGCCGTTCCCCGGCCCCGGCCTCGCGATCCGGATCATCGGCGAGGTCACGCGCGAGCGGCTCGAGATCCTGCGCGAGGCGGACTCGATCCTCCAGGAGGAGGTGCGGCGCGCCGGCCTCTACCGCGACCTCTGGCAGTCGTTCGCCGTCCTGCCGGCGATCCGCTCGGTCGGCGTGCAGGGCGACGAGCGGACGTACGCCTACCCGATCGTGATCCGGGCGGTGACCTCCGAGGACGCGATGACCGCCGACTGGGCGCGGCTGCCCTACGACCTGCTCGAGACGATGTCGAGCCGCATCATCAACGAGATCCCGGGCGTGAACCGCGTGGCGCTCGACATCTCGTCGAAGCCGCCCAGCACGATCGAGTGGGAGTGACGCAACCGGCCAGGGCTCGCACAACCGGCTGTTGACAACGCTCCAGCGGCGACGCGGCCCTCGCGCTCCGATTGGGGTCAGACCCCAGGACGAAAGGCGCGCGAAGTGTCCCCGGAGCCGTGGCTCGCGGGGAGACGTTTCTCCAGTCCGTCCTCCCGGGAAGGAGATGTGTTCGATGGTTCACCGGCTTGTCGGCTTCTGGGTGCTTCGGCGCGCGTTCCGGATCCTCTCGGCGGACGACCCGCGCCCGCTTTCCGCGCGGCTCACGCACGAAGCCAAGCGAATCCTGTTCGGAGCAGCGATCACGCTCGCGCTGCTGGTGCTCGGGGCGATCGTGCTGCTCGGGCTCTTGGTTGCCGCGGTTACCTGAGTCTATGATCGGCGCCGATGGCGCGCACTGTTCGCTCCCCTGACGGCAGGACCTGGACCCTCGAGCGCGTCTCGGAGGGGAAGTCGTTCGCGGAGCGGCGGCACGAGCCGTTCTTCTGGCCCAGCCTGATCGCCACGGCGATCATGCTCGTGTTCATCGTCCGGCTGATGACGCTCGACGGCAGCCACTGGTTCACCTGGGTCGTGATCGTCCCGCTCTTCGTGATCTGGCTGCTCGAGCGCGGGCTCAGCTTCGCGCGGCCGAACATCCGCGCGCACACCGACGGGCCCCCGGCCGAGACGCACACCTGGCGGACGACGCACCGCATCGGCCTCGGCAGGATCGAGGACCGGATCGCCAAGTCGATCGAGCAGGGGAAGCTCGAGGCCGAGCCTCCCGGCGCCGTCCTCATCGGGATCTGAGCTAGCCTCATGGAGTTCCGTGACGTCCTGACCCGGCGGCGGAGCATCCGCACCTACGCCGACCGGCCCGTGCCGCGCGAAGTGCTCGAGCGGATCGCGGACGCCGCCGTGGTCTGGGCGCCGAGCGCCGGGTTCTCGCAGGGGCTCCGGATCGTGGTCGTCACCGATCCCGAGACCCGGAGGCGGATCGCGACGGCCGCGAAGGAGGACGAGCTCGCCGCCCAGGGCCGGCCGCGCTGGAAGGCCGCTGCGCCGGTCCACATGGTCGTCCTGACGCGAGAGGACGACTACCACGACCGGTACCGGCAGCAGGACAAGCTGAAGATCACCGGCGGCCGCGAGATCGACTGGCCGGCGCCGTACTGGTTCGTCGACGCCGGCGCCGCCGCGATGACGCTGATGCTGGCGGCGCTCGACGAGGGCCTCGACACCGCGATCTTCGGCGTCACCGACCTGCCTGCCCTCCGCGAGACGCTGGCGCTGCCGGACGACGTGCGCTTCGTCGCTGTCGTGACGATGGGCTACCCGACCGAGGCGCCGGACGAGCCGAGCAGCGGCGCGAGCGTCTTCACGCGGCGCCGGAAAGCCAGGGAGGAGGTGGTCCGCTGGGAGACCTGGGAGTGATCCGGTCGCCGGACGGCCGGGTCTGGACGCTGGAGCGTTTCCGCCGAAGATCTCGGACGCCGAGACCTTCAAGGTCCCGTTCTTCTGGACGTCGGTGGTCGTCGACGATCCTGATCCTGGCCTTCGCCGTCCGCTTGATCTGGGTCGATCCAGGCTGGACGTCGTACCTCCTGCTTCTGCCGCTCGGCGTCTGGATCGTCGAGCGAGGGCTGCACGCGATGCGGCCCTACATCCGCGCCGACCGCGATCCTCCTGCGGAGCAGCGACGTGGCGCCCCGGACTTTCCGCCGCGCGGCCGGATCGCCGAGACGATTCGCGCGGGGCGGCCGGAGCCGACGTCAAGGGCGCCGCTGGTGGGCGGCTGACCCGCTCGTTGACGGCGAAGGCGGGGTAGCGGGCCCGAACCTCGTCGATGTAGCCGGCGAGCCGGTCGGCCAGCTCGGGGTCCATGACCTCGAGCACGTTCTCCGCGTTGAGCTCGCCCGACCGGGACAGGTTGAAGCTCCCCGTGAAGACGGTGTCGTCCGCAACCGTGACCTTCGCGTGCATGAAGTCGTGGAGCGTGCCGGGGCCCCACGGCGTCGAGGGCTTTCCGGAGAACGGCGCCTGCATGACGCGCTCGAGCAGCGGCAGCTTCCACGAGACGTTGCCGTTCTGGCGCCACTGGTAGATGACGCCTTGAACCTGGGGCTGGTCGACACAGCCGGCGATGTCCAGCTTCCCTTCAGAGATCTTCTCGGCCAGAGTCGAGAGCACAGGCGCAGCGGTGATGACGGGCGACGCGATGCGGACGCGTCGCCGAGCCCGCCCGATCGCCTTACCGATCCGGTGTGACAGGCTCTCGCCGTTGCCCGGCGTGAACCAGGGCCGAACCTGGTTGATTCCCGACCGGCACTGGGCTCGGCGCGACGAAGCCGCTTCGCTCGACGGCGCCGGTGTCCCAGAGCTCGTCGAAGTTCTCCGTGAACCGCGCCGCCAGCTCGCGCGACTCGGCGATCACGATCACGTTCTCCTGGCGCGACCACGACTCGTCCGTCCAATTCGTCGAACCGGTCCAGACGGACTCGCCGTCGCGAACCACGTACTTGTGGTGCATCAGGTCGGGGACGCCCGCGATCGCGCGGACCGGGACCTCGAGCGACTCGATCAGCTGGCCGTCGGGCTCGGGCGGCGGCGGGACCGGGATCGGGTTTCGGTGGTCGAGGTTGTAGAGGAACCGCACGGCGACTCCTCGTCCCGCAGCGGTCTTGATCGCGCCGCCGACGATCCCCGCCGTCTCGCCGTCGAGGTGGAAGTCGTAGTGGGCGAAGTCGAGCGTGGCGCGGGCTCCACCGATGAACTCGGCGATCTGCTGCGCCACCTCGGTTGGGCTCTGACCACCGTCGGTCAGGGTTCTCACCTCGAGCATGCCGGGGATCTTTCCCGAACGAGCAGAATCCAGCCGTGCCGAAGGGCTTTGTCGAGCGACTCGCTGAAGCGCGCATCGGCGCGACCTTCAACCAGTACGCGTGCACGGAGCTGTGCCGCGACCGGCTCAGCGCGTATCTGGAGCAGCGTTGTGACGCTCGGTACGTGCTCGTGGGCGAGGCCGCCGGCTACCGCGGCGCGCGCGTGAGCGGCATCCCGTTCACGTCCGAGCGCCAGCTGACGGGGACGGCCCGACGGAGGCGACGGCGACCATCGTCCAGCGAACGCTTGCCGAGCTCGGGATCGCGGACGACGTGCTCCTGTGGAACGTCGTGCCGACCCATCCGGGGACGGTTCGCGCGAACCGGCGGCCGACGAGCGGCGAAGTACGGGGCGGCATGCCATTCCTCGACGAAGTGCTTGCCGGCCGGACCGGGATCGCAGTCGGCCGTGTGGCTCACGCCGTGCTCGGCGGGCGCTACGTCCGCCACCCGTCCCACGGAGGTGCCGCTGAGTTCCGGGCCGGTCTCCTGCTATCCATCCGCCGATGAATCGATTTCTCATCATCGGGATCGCGATCGTGGTGGCCGCGGGGCTCTACCTGGTACTGCGTCCGGACGACACGGACGAGCCGGTCGCGACCCCACCGCCGACGACCACCCAGGCGACCACGACGGTCACGACGACCGCGCCCCGCCGCCGCCTCCGCCCGGGCCCCCGCCGCCCGCACGGGTCCGGTCAGGGTCGAGGGCGGGCTCCCGGTCGGCGGCCCGCGCCGTGTGACGGTCGCCCGCGGCCGGCGAGTGATCCTCATCGTTACCTCGGACGTGTCAGACCACGTCCACCTCCACGGCTACGACGTGATGCGCGACGTCGGGCCGGGGATGCCGGCGACGATCGCGTTCCGGGCGACCCGCCCTGGCACCGTCGAGGCCGAGCTCGAGGACCGGGGCGTCCAGATCGCCCGCATCACGACGCAGTGACGACGGTCGCCCTTCCGCTCGCGCACGGCATCGGGGAGATCCAGGACCTTCCGATCCCGCGCTGGCTGTTCTACTACGCGGCCTCGCTGACGCTGATCCTCTCCTTCGTCGCCCTGGCCGTGCTCTGGAAGGAGCCGCGGCTGACCGGTCACGAGGCGGGGAGGCCGCTGTCGGAGGGCTGGCAGCGGCTGCTCCTCTGGCGTGGCTGGCGCATCATCTTCGGCGGCATCGCGGTCGGCCTCCTCGTCGTCGTGTGGCTCGCGGCGCTCGTCGGGAGGCCGGATGCAGGCGACAACATCGCGCCGGTCTTCATCTGGGTCGTGTTTTGGCTCGGCCTCGTCCCGCTCGTAGTGCTGTTCGGCAACATCTGGAGCCTGCTCAACCCGTGGAGCGCGGCTGCCGACGCGGTCGCCTGGGCCTGGTCGAAGCTGGGCCGGGACTGGGAGCCCGCCGCGCACTATCCGGAGCGGCTTGGACGCTGGCCCGCAGCCGTGCTGTTCCTCGCCTTCGCGACACTCGAGCTGGCCTGGCCGCGGTCGGCCGAGCCGCGGACGCTCGCGCTGGCGATCGTCATCTACAGCTGGATCACGTGGGCGGGGATGCTGATCTACGGACGCCGCCCCTGGCTCGAGAACGGCGAGGCCTTCGCCGTCTACTTCGGACTGCTGTCCCGCATCTCGGCGTTCGTCGTCCGGGAAGAGGACGGCAGGCGCCGGGCGTTCGTCCGCCCGCCGCTTTCCGGCCTGGCCGCGGGCGACGGGCGGCCTGGGACCGTCGCCTTCGTCTCCGTGATGCTCGGCTCGGTCGCCTTCGACGGGCTGAGCCGCGCGACGTGGTGGCAGGACCAGCTGTACGAGCTCGAGGTCCAGTACATCGTCGAGTCGCCCACGAAGGCGGACCTCGTCTCGCTGGGGTTCAACTTCCTCGGGCTCCTGGCCGCCGTGGTCGCCATCGGGCTGATGTACACGCTGGCCGTCTACGTCGCGCAGCGGGTCGGACACACGGACGTGAACCTCGCCGGCGCCTTCATCGGCAGCCTGATCCCGATCGCGCTCGCCTACGCCGTCGCCCACTACTTCACGCTGCTCGTGGACGCCGGCCAGGACGCGATCTTTCTCGCGTCCGATCCGTTCGGGAAGGGCTGGGACCTGTTCGGGACGGCGGACTTCCAGCCGGCGGAGAACGTCTTCTCGCCGAACACGATCTGGTACGTCCAGGTGGGCGTGCTCGTCGTGGGGCACGTGCTCGGCCTGGTGCTCGCCCACGACAAGGCGATCGCCCTTTTCTCGTCTGCGCAGACGGCGATCCGCACGCAGTACGCGATGCTGGCGCTGATGGTGCTCTACACGTGTACGGGACTGTGGTTGCTCTCGTCGGGCTAGTCCCGCTCCGCCCACGGCGGCGTCGCCGGTGCGGTCGTGGAGCTCTCGGCGGGCCTGCTGATCGTCGCGGTCGCGGTGGCGGTCTGGCTCGGGGGCCGCAAGGACGGCGAAGAGCGCTGATTGCTACCATCGGGCCTCGGCGGGCCGTGTGTCCGCCGCTTTTCCGTATGGGCAAAACGTGGAACGCAAAGCCGGGCGAGGTCGATCGCCGCTGGTACGTCGTGGACGCCGAGGGGCAGACCCTCGGGCGTCTCGCCACGCGCATCGCGGACACGCTCCGCGGCAAGCACAAGGCGCAGTACACGCCCCACGTGGACACCGGTGACTTCGTCGTCGTCGTGAACGCCGAGAAGATCGCCGTCACCGGCAAGAAGCTCGACGAGAAGCTCTACCACCGGCACTCCGGCTATCCCGGCGGTCTGCGCACGCGCACGCTGCGCGAGCAGCTCGACCGGCGGCCGACCGAGGTGCTGCGGAAGGCGGTCAAGGGGATGCTCCCGCGGAACCGCCTCAGCCGCGCCCAGCTGACGAAGCTGAAGATCTACGCCGGCCCCGAGCATCCTCACGAGGCCCAGGATCCGAAGCCGCTGCCCGAGGAGGCGAAGGCGTGAGCGCGCCGGCCCAGTACCAGGGAACCGGCAAGCGGAAGACGTCGATCGCGCGCGTGATCCTGCGTCCGGGCGACGGCACGACGTGGATCAACGGCCGGACGATCGAGGAGTACTTCCCGAGGGCCACGCACCGCACGGCGCTGATGGCGCCGCTCAAGGTCGCGGGCGCCGAGGGAACCTACGACCTGCGTGTCCGCGTCGAGGGCGGAGGCCCGACCGGGCAGGCCGAGGCGATTCGTCACGGTCTCGCTCGTGCGCTCGTCGAGGCCGACCCCGAGCTCCGCGTGGCGCTGAAGCGCGAGGGCTTCCTGACGCGCGACGCTCGTATCGTCGAGCGCAAGAAGGCCGGCCTCCACAAGGCCCGCAAGGCTCCGCAGTTCTCGAAGCGCTAGCCGCTCGCCTCTCCTTCGGCTCCGCGACGTCGCGACGTCGGCCGGTCGTTCGCCCCTGCGCATGCTCACCCCTGCTAGAACCCCGCGCGGTGCGGAAGTACTTCGGCACTGATGGCGTCCGCGGGATCGTCGGGGAGGCCCTGACGCCCGAGCTCGTGGAGCGGCTCGGCCGCGCGGCCGCGCTCTGGTCCGGCGGCGGGCGCGTCTTCGTCGGGCGCGACACGCGCGGCTCGGGGCCGATGCTCGAGGAGGCGTTCGCCGAGGGCGTCGCATCCGTCGGCGGGAACGCGGTTCTCGGCGGCGTGCTGCCGACGCCGGCGGTCGCCCTGCTCTCGCTCGACCTCGGCACGGTCGTCTCTGCGTCCCACAACCCGCCGGAGTACAACGGGATCAAGTTCTTCGACCGCGAGGGCCAGAAGCTCACCGACGCCGCCGAGGAGGAGATCGAGGCGCTGATGGACGAATCGGCGGGCCCACGGCGCGGAGCGATCGACCGCATCGGCGTGGCGGCCGACAGCTACGTCGAACACGTCCTCGACCGGTTCGGCTCGCCGCTCGACGGCGTCCAGATCGTGGTCGACTGCGCGAACGGCGCGTACTCCGGGATCGCGCCGCCCGCGTTCGCGCGCCTGGGGGCCGAGGTGACTGCCTTCGCGGACAAGCCGGACGGGAACAACATCAACGTCGGCTCCGGTGCGACCGACCTTCGGGAGCTCCAGCGCCTTGTGGTCTCGAGCGGCGCCGATCTCGGCGTGGCCTTCGACGGGGACGGCGATCGCATGCTCGCCGTGGACGCCGCGGGCGAGGTGGTGGACGGCGACCAGATCCTTTCGATCCTTGCGCTCTACCTCGACGTCGACACAGTCGTCGTCACAGTGATGACGAACCTCGGCTTCCACCGGCTGATGGCCGACAACGGGATTCGTGTCGTGACCACGGACGTCGGCGACCGCTACGTGCTCGAGGCGCTGCGGCGAGAGAACGCCATCCTGGGCGGGGAGCAGTCCGGCCACCTCATCTGCCTCGACGGCCATGTGACCGGCGACGGGCTCGCGGCCGCACTCCTCCTCTGCCGCGCGCTCGAGGGCCGCAGCCTCGCCGAGGCGGCGGCCGTGATGCCCCGGTTCGCGCAGGTCAAGGAGAACCTCCCGGTGCAGGTTCGGGAGCTCCCCGACGAGCTGCTCGCGGAGGTGCAATCGCTCAACCGCGAGCTCGACGGCGGCGCCCGGGTCCTGGTTCGCCCATCGGGGACCGAACCGTTGGTCAGGATCCTCGCGGAGGCCGAAAACGAGCAGGAAGCGGCCTCCCTCTGTGCTAGGATTTCGGCTCTCGTTCGTCGAGAGCTCGGCTAACCGACCGCGAAGAAGGGGTCGCTCGAAAGCCGGGCTCTTGTGCGTTTTCGAGGGGGAAGCGAACGCGGCCAAGGCGAGCGAAGGAGGTCCCGGGTGTGCGGCATCATCGGATACGTCGGGCCGAGAGCAGCGAAGCCGCTCCTCATCCAGGGGCTCGAGCGCCTCGAGTACCGCGGCTACGACTCCGCGGGCATCGCCCTCATCGAGAACGACGGCCTCGAGTACGTCCGAGCCGTCGGGAACCTCCAGTTCCTGAAGCAGGCGGCTTCGACCAACGGGTCGGGCTCGACGACGGGGCTCGGACACACGCGCTGGGCGACGCACGGCGCGGTCACCGAGGGCAATGCCCATCCGCTGACCGCATGCGACGACGGCCAGCTGGCGATCGTCCTCAACGGGATCGTCGAGAACTACCGCGAGCTGAAGGAGAGGCTCAAGGCGGAGGGTCACACCTTCAGCTCCGAGACTGACGCCGAGACGGTTTCGCACCTGATCGAGGGCCATTACGACGGCGACCTGACCGACGCCGTCGTCAAGACCTACGAGGAGCTCGAGGGCCACTTCACGTTCGTCGTGATCCACCGCGACCACCCGAACCTGCTCGTCGGCGCACGGTGCCAGACGCCGCTCGTCGTCGGCCTCGGGCGGGACGAGAACTTCCTCGCCTCGAACGCCGCCGCATTCCTCGGCGAGACGCGCAACGTGGTCTTCCCCGACGACGGCGACATCGTCTCGATCACCCCCGACAGCGTCGAGTTCGTCCGCGCAGACGGGCAGCCCGTCGACCACGAGCCGCTCGAGCTCGACTGGGACGACGAGAGCGCCGAGAAGGGCGGCTACGAGACGTTCATGCTCAAGGAGATCTACGAGCAGCCCGAGTCGATCGCCGAGACGATCGGCGACCGGACCCGCCACGGGAAGCTCGTCCTCGAGGGCCTCGGCATGGACGACCAGCAGCTGGCCGATCTCCGCCGCATCGTGATCCTCGCCTGCGGCACCGCGTACCACGCCGGCGTCGTCGGCCGCTACGTGCTCGAGGAGTGGGCCCGGATCCCGGTCGAGCCGGACATCGCCTCGGAGTGGATCTACCGGAACCCGGTGATCGACGAGAACACCCTGGCGATCGGCATCTCGCAGTCGGGCGAGACGCGCGACACCGTCGGGGCGATGCGGCTGGCCCGGGAAAAGGGCGCCCACACCGTCGCGATCACGAACATGATGGGCTCGCACATCACGCGCGAGGTCGATTCGACGCTCTACACGCGCTGCGGGCTCGAAGTCGGCGTCGCGGCGTCGAAGACGTTCACCGCGCAGGTCTCGCTGCTGTACCTCGTCGGCCTGAAGCTCGCCGAGATGCGCGGGACCCTGCCGCCACAGGAGATCTCCTACATCGTCGACCAGGTCTACACGCTGCCCGACAAGGTCGCCCGGTTCCTCGACGGCGACCACCCGATCGAGGAGATCGCCCAGCGCTTCTACCAGCAGAATTTCTTCCTCTACCTCGGCCGGCACATCGGGTTGCCGGTCGCGCTCGAGGGGGCCCTGAAGCTGAAGGAGATCTCGTACATCCCGACCGAGGCGTACTCGGCGGGTGAGATGAAGCACGGCCCGATTGCGCTGCTCGAGGAGGGGACGCCGGTCGTCGTCGTCGCGACCAAGATCCACGTCTACGACAAGATCGTCTCGAACATCCAGGAGACCCGGGCGCGCGGCGCGCATGTGATCGCGATCGCGACGGACGGGAACGAGGACATCCAGCATCACGCCGACGACGTCATCTACGTCCCGCGCACGCCGTCCTTCCTGCAGGCGGTGCTCGCCGTCGTGCCCCTGCAGCTGCTCGCTTACCGAATCGCGCGGCTGCGCGGCCTGAACGTCGACCAGCCGCGGAACCTCGCCAAGACCGTCACGGTCGAGTAGCGCCTTCGAGGGAGGCTCGCGGCCTCCCGGCTCGCGCGCCGTTTCCTAGGAACCGATCCTCGCGGAGTAACGTAGAGCGAGCGTGCGCTTCGCGCTGGCCCTCCTCGCCCTCGTGCTCGCGCCCGCCGTCGGCGCGGCGCTACCTCCGGGATCCGACCCGGTCCCGGTCGATCCGTACGTGGGGCTCCTCGGCCAGTTCGAGCACCGGCCGCTGGTGGCATTCCTCGAGCAGCACGGATCGGCGCCGCAGCACCGCTTCCTCCGGTCGCTCGTGCTGCGGCCCGAGTTCGGCCGCACGGTCGATACGGTGGTGGTCGAGTTCGGGAGCGCGCGCTACCAGGTGACGATCGACCGCTACGTTCGCGGCGAGCGGGTCCCGCTCTCGAGCCTCTCGCGGGTGTGGACGCAGACGACTCAGGACTCCGGCGTCTGGAACGACCCGGTTTACCGCGATTTCTTCCGCGCAGTGCGCGCTGCGAACGCGCAGCGGCCGGCTGCCGAGCGGATCCGCGTGCTCCTCGGCGACCCGCCGATCGACTGGCGCCGGATCCGGACGAGGACGTGTCCTCGCCGGCCCGGTCCGTCGTGCCTCGAGTACTGGATCGGACTGCGGGGCGAGCACTATGCGTCGGTCGTTCTCGACAAGGTTCTCGCACGCGGCCAGCGGGCGTTGCTGATCGCGCGGGGCGTTTCACCTCATCCGTCCGCCGGCGGACGAGGCTCGGAACGAGACGGCGATTCATCGAGCGGCGTCAACCGGGAAGCGTGTTCACCGTGAAGCCTCACGAGTCGTGCGGCGGTCCGGACTGGCAAGAGCTCGACCGGCGTCTCGCCGCCTGGCCCGTCCCGTCGCTGGCCGTCACGCAGTGGAACCTGGCTCGGCGCGCTGGACGCGAGCCTGACCTTCACCTATGTCCCCTCTTCCAACCCGCTGCTCGCGGGCCGGCTTGACGAACGGATCGACGGCTACCTAGTCGTCGGGCCGGCGGCGTAGCTGCTTCGTCTCACTCCGGCGGCGCTTCTGCTCGAGGCGGCGCTGCCGTGAGGCGGCGGTCGGCTTCGTCGGGCGGCGGCGGCGCGGGACGCGGAGGGCCTCGCGCAGCGACTCGACGAGCCGTTCGATAGCGAGCTCGCGGTTCCGTAGCTGGCTCCGCTCGTCCTGGGCTATCGCGCGGAGCACCGGCCCCGCCTTGCGGATCACGCGCGCCTTTTGCATGGGTCCGAGCGCCGACGATGCCTCGACGTCGAAGATCGCCTCGACCCGAGTTTCCGACTTCTGCGCGTGCTGGCCGCCCGGCCCGCTCGACCGCGAGAAGCGCAGATCGATCTCCGACACGGGGATCGCGACCGTCCTGGTCACCTGAATAGACTCGCCGTCCATGGCCGCCATTCTCCTGGACATCGACGGGGTCCTTCACGTGTCCGGCGAGCCGATCCGCGGAGCCACACGCGCCGTCCGGCAGCTGCGCGAGTACGGGCACCGCCTCCGGTTCGTCACCAACAGCACCACCCAGTCGCGCCGCTCGCTCGTCGATGCACTGCGGTCGATGGGCTTCGAGCTCGAAGACGACGAGCTCCAGACCACCGCGACCGCCGCCAGCAGTGCGCTGGCGGGCAAGCGGGTGCTCGCGCTGACGATGCCCGCGGTGCTCGAGGATCTCGGCGACGTCGAGCTCGTCGGTGAAGACGCCGACGCGGTGCTCCTGGGCGGGGCCGACGAGACCGAGGAGACGAACCGCGTCTTCTCGTACATGAACCTCGCGCGGGCCTTCGCCGAGCTCGAGCTTGGTGCCGAGCTCTACAGCCTGCACAAGAACCGCTGGTGGCAGACCTCCCGCGGGCCGCTCCTGGACTCCGGCTGCTTCGTCGCCGGCCTCGAGTACGCCGCCGAGGTGGAGGCAACCGTGGTCGGGAAGCCGAGCGCGCCCTACTTCACCGCGGCACTGGAGGCCCTGGACGCCGACCCGGAGATGGCGTGGATGGTCGGCGACGACATCGAAGCCGATGTGGCGGGCGCGCAGAAGCATGGCCTGAAGACGGCGCTCGTCCGAACGGGCAAGTTCCGGCCCGACGCGGTCGAGCGCGGATCCGTGCGGCCCGACGCGATCCTGTCGTCGATCGCCGACTTCCCCGACTGGCTGGAGACCGTGTGACGCGGGTCGGCGTCGACATGATCGAGATCGGGCGGATTCGCGACGCGCTGGAGCGGTACAGCGGCTTCCGCGACCGCTGCTTCACGGCGGCCGAGCAGGCGTACTGCGACGCGCGCAAGAACCCAGCCCAGCACTACGCCGCCCGGTTTGCCGGCAAGGAAGCGGTCGGAAAGGCGCTCGGGCTCGGGGTCGCGCGGCTGTTCGCCTGGCGCGACATCGAGATCGCCGGGCGGCCGAAGCCCTCGGTCACAGCTCTCCGGCCGGGTCGAGCAGTGGGCGGAACGCGTCGAGGCGGGCCCGATCGACCTGTCGATGTCGCACTCGCGCGAGCTGGCGAGCGCGGTCTGCGTGGTGGCCCACGGGATGCTTGAGCCCCTTTACACCGCCGGCGAGATGCGGGCGGCGGAGGAAGGGCACGACGTCGAGGAGCTGATGCGGCGAGCCGGTGGCGCGGTCGCCGACGAAGTCCTGCGCCGATTTCCGGACGCTCGGTCGTTCGCGGCCGTCTGCGGCGGCGGAGCGAACGGCGGGGACGGACGGATCGCGGCCGAGCTCCTCCGCGCGGCAGGCTGGGAGGAGCGCGCGCTCGGTGAGGCCGATGTTGTGATCGACGCCCTGTTCGGCACCGGCTTCCGGCCGCCCCCGCGCGATGATGCCGCCGCGCAGATCCGGGCGATCAACGGTTCGGGGAGGCCTGTCGTGGCGGTCGACATTCCGTCCGGAGTGGACGCCTCGACCGGGGAGGTGCCGGGAGAGGCCGTCGAGGCGGCAGTCACCGTGACCTTCCACGGGCGCAAGGTGGGTCACGAGGTAGCGCCCGGCAGATTCAGGACCGGCGAGGTCGTCGTTGCGGACATCGGGCTCGAACATCGACCGACGGAGCACGCGCGCGTGCTGCCGGAGATCGTCGCGGCTGGTCCCGCGCCGCCGCCCGGGAGCTACGAAGTACACGGCGGGATCGGTGCTGGTGGTCGGAGGGTCGCCGGGGATGACCGGGGCGGTGACCCTGACCGCGGAGGCGGCGTTCCGCGCCGACGCCGGCTATGTGGCGGTCGCGGCGCCGCCGGAGTCGCTGCCGGTGATCGAGACTCGCCTGCGCGAGGCCGTCAAGCGGCCGCTCGACGAGGCCCTGGAGGCAGCCGAGCGGGCCAGCGCGGTCGCAATCGGCCCGGGTCTCGGCCCCGGTCGGGACGAGCTCGTCCACCAACTGCTGAAGGAGACCGACCTGCCCGGCGGTGATCGACGCCGACGGGCTCCGGGAGCTGAGACCGTTCGAGCGGCCGGCGCCGACGGTGCTCACCCCGCACTCCGGCGAGCTCGGCCGGTTGCTCGGCGAGGAGTCGTCCTGGGTCGACGCGCACCGGCTCGAGGCGTTGCGCCGCGCCGTGGACGGCTTTGGCTGCGTGGTTGTCCTGAAGGGGGAGGGCACCCTCGTCGGCGCGCCGGGCGAAGGCCCTTTGGTGGCGGGCGGCGCGGCACCGCTTGCAACGGCAGGGACGGGCGATGTGCTCACCGGTGTCGTGGCGGCATTCCTCGCGAAGGGAATGGAGCCGCGGTTCGCGGCGGCAGCTGCGGTCCGGGTGCACACGGACGCCGTCGCGGCGTCGGGGCGGCGGTCGGGGCTGATGGCCGGCGACCTGCTCGACGCCCTTCCACGCGTGCTGGATGCATAGGTCGGAGATCACGATCGACCTGGGGGCCGTCCGGCGGAACGCCCGCAGGCTGCTCGAGGCCCTCGACGGCTCGGCTCTCTGGGCTGTCGTCAAGGCGGATGCGTACGGCCATGGGGCGACCGACGTCGCCGGTGCGGTGCTCGCCGAGGGAGCGACAGCCCTCTGCGTCGCAACGGTGACCGAGGGGCTGGAGCTCAGGCCGGAGTTTCCGAGCGTGCGGATCCTGGTGATGGGCCCTTCCGCCGGGCGGGAGATCGCGCTTGCGAGCGAAGCCGACCTCGAGCTCGCGGTCTGGGAGCCGCCGGTTCCGGAGGGAGTCCGCGTCCACCTGAAGCTCGACACCGGGATGGGCCGGTGGGGCCTCTCCGAGCTGCCCGAGCCGACCGGCGACGTCGTCGGCTTGATGACGCACCTCGCCACCGCGGACACCGATCTCGAGTTTGCGCGAGAGCAGGTCGCTCGCTTCGAGGAGGCGACGAGGGACTTCTCGCACCTGCTTCGCCATGCCGCCAACAGCGCGGCGGCTCTCCGCACTTCCGGAATCGCGCTTCGATGCCGCGCGGTGCGGGATCGCGTTGTACGGGCTCTCGCCCTTCGGGGCCGACCCGTCCGACGACGGCCTGGAGCCTGCGCTCCGCTGGGAGAGCCGGCTCGCGCAGGTCAAGCGGCTCCGCGCAGGAGAGAGCGCCGGCTACGGCCGACGGTTCGTCGCGGACGAGGACACCTGGATCGGCGTGGTGCCGGTCGGCTACGCGGACGGATTCCGGCGAGACATGACCGGAACGGAGGTCGTCGTCGACAGCAAGCGCTGCGCGGTGGTCGGAACCGTGTCGATGGACGCGATCGCCGTCCGGCTCGACGAGCAGCTCCCGGCGGACACGCCGGTGACGCTGATCGGCGACGGCGTGCTCGCGGAGGAGCATGCGCGTGTCGCAGAGACGATCAACTACGAGATCGTCTCGCGGATCGAGTCGGGCCCGAGCCGCGCTCGGAGGACGGTGATCGATGCTTGAGGCCGCCCAGGAGATCCTGTGCGGGCGAAGAGGCGTGGATCGTCGGCGGCGCGCTGCGGGACGAGCTGCTCGGCCGGCCCGTCGTCGACCTCGACATCGCCTGCCGTGAGCCGGAGGCAGCCGCCCGCCGCTACGCGCGGCGCTCGGAGGGCGCACCGTTCCCGCTCTCGGAGCGCCACGGCGCCTGGCGCGTCGCGCTGCCGGACGAGCGCACGGTCGACTTCACGCCGCTCCCGGGCGGGATCCACGAAGACCTTGCGACACGCGACTTCACGATCAACGCGATCGCGCGACCGTTGGCGGGCGGCGAGCCGCTGGATCCGTTCGGCGGCCGCGGCGACCTCGAGCGCAAGACGCTTCGCGCGGTCGCGCCGGGGATCTTCCGGGACGACCCGCTTCGGCTGCTGCGCGCGGTCCGCCTCGAGGACGAGCTCGGCTTCCGGCTCGATGCGGAGACGGAGCGGCTCGTCCGGGCGAGCGCGGGGCTCGTCACGAAGCCGGCGGGCGAGCGCATCCTCGCGGAGCTCGTCCGTCTCGGCCCGGCCGGCTTCGAGCGGCTCGACGAGCTCGGACTGCTCGCGCCGCTTGGCGGCTCGCTCGATCGGCTCCGGTCTCTCGGCGACACGACGCTCCGACATGCGGCTCGTCGCGGTCTTCGGCGACCGGCTCGGGCAGCTGCCGGTCTCGAACGAGCTGCGGCGTTACGCCGGCAAGCTGCTTCGCGCCGAGCTCCCGCCCGACCTCTCGCCGCGCGCGATCCACCGTTTTCGCCGCGCGACGGAGCCCTGGGCGGACGAGGCGGCACGGTTCGCCGGCGGCGACGCAGAGCTGGAGCGGCGCGATCGCCGAGGCGCGCGCGAACGACCCGGCAGAGCCGCTCCTCCGCGGCGACGAGCTCGGGCTCCCATCCGGCCCCGAGATCGGCCGGTGGCTCGAGCGGATCGCTGAGGAGCGAGCCGCCGGGACGATCACGACGCCGCGAGGAGGCGCTCGAGCTCGTCCGCCGCGGCGATTAGCCGCGCCGGCACGAAGTCGGCACGAAGGCGTTTCCCACGCGTGCGTCTCTCGCCACTACGCTCGCAGCGGGGAGGAGGCCGGGTGCGCCTGAACTACGACCACCTGGCTGCGGATGCCCGCCTACTCCTTCCACTTGACCGAGCAGCCCACCGGCGGCGTCTCGCTGACCGGCGGATCCTGGCCGGCGAGCAGCGCCTCGATCGCGTCGCGCATGTAGCGCTCGCTGACTCCCTCCTCCTCGCGGCTGTCGTCGATCGCCCCGTGGTAGACGAGCCGGCGGTTGCGGTCGAAGAGGAAGACCTCGGGCGTCCGCTCCGGGCCGTACTGCCGCGCGACGGACTGGTCGGCGTCGTAGAGGTAGTCGAAGTTGAACTCCTGCTCCTTCGCCCGCTGCTGCATCGCCTCGAACGAGTCCGCCGGATAGTTCTCGGCGTCGTTGGAGCTGATCGCGACCAACCGGAAACCGCGGTCGCCGTACTCCTCCTGGAGCGCCTTCATGCGCCCCTCCCACGCGATCACGTAGGGGCAGTGGTTGCACGACCAGACGACCGCCAGGATCGGCGCGTCGGCGTAGTCGTCGAGCGAGTGGTTGCGGCCGTCGACGCCGGGAAGGTCGAACGACGGTGCCTCGGTGGCGATGGTCAGGCTCATGCGAGGGCCTCCTCGAGCTGTTCGCGGGACGGGACCGGCGAGACGCGGCCGTCGGGTAGGTGGTAGATCCGGCAGCTCAGCGAAGGCGGCTCGGCTTGCACCCGCAGGATCGACGTCGCGACCGTCGACCCGGATGGTCGGTGACCCCGGAAAGCTCAGCTCGGCCGCCTCCTCACGGGTCGCGACGTGTCGGATCTCCACCTCGGCGTCGAGGCCGCGCTCGCGCAGGACGTTCTCGAGCAGCTCGCGCGCCTCGTCGTGGGACGGGCAACCCTCCCAGTAGAGGAACTCGACGGTCACGGCGGCAACTTACCGACGGCGGGACAGCAGGCGGCTCACCAGACCCGGCGCGAGCGCCTGGGCGACGGCCGGAACCCTGTACCACCCGGGAACGAAGATCTCGGGACGGTTGTGCTCGACCGCCGCGACGATCCGCCGCGCCACGTACTCCGGGCTCACGACCGCCCGCTCGAGGAGCCAGCTTCCCAGACGGCCTCGTTGCGGGAATCCCGGCGTCTCGACGAAGCCGGGATTGACCGTGTGGACGTGAATTCCCTCTGCCGGCAGCGACGCGGCCAGTGAGCGCGAGAACGCGACCAGCGCGTGCTTCGTCGCCGAGTAGAGCCCCGGCGGCGTGGCGACTGTCCCCGCAACCGACGCCACGTTCACGACGTGCGCGGGCCTGGCTGCCTTCAGCGCCGGCAGAAACGCCCGGAGACACCAGACTGCCCCTAGCAGGTTGATCCGGAAGACCTCCTCGATCCATTCAGGGTCGGCCTCGACGAAGCCTTTCCGCCGGCTCGAGATCCCCGCATTGTTCACGAGCAGCTTGATTGCCGGATGCCGCTCACGGACCGCGGCGGCCATGCGGTCGACGGCCTCTCGGTCGCCGACGTCACAGACCTCGTGCTCGCCGCCGATCTCGGCCGCGACGGCCGCGAGCCGCTCCTCGTTGCGGGCGACGAGGACGCAGTGCCAGCCCTTCTCCGCGAGGCGTCGAGCGACGGCGGCGCCGATTCCCGAGCTGCCGCCTGTGACGACCGCTACCGGCAAACGCGGACGACGCGCGTCGCCTCGACGCGCTTGCCGCCGATCTGCACGACCGCGCGGAGCGTGTGCAGGCCGCGCTTGGCGCCGCGGGTCCGCCAGCTGGTGCCGTAGAGGCCGGCCGTGTTCCGCCGGAGCACCCGGATCTGCCGCTTGCCGTCGAAGAAGCGCGCCGTTCGCGCGATTCCGGCCGGGCCGGCGACGACGAGCAGCGGCACAGTCCGACCGACGCAGGTCCTCGGCAGCGGCGTGAGCCAGGTGAGCGTCGGGCCCGAGACGACGCGCAGACGCGTCTCGCGGACCTGGGTGTTCGGCATCAGGTCACGCCCGAACACGTCTGCGTTCTTCGCCTCCTGGTAGTCCGCGGCCTGGAACGTCGCACGAAGCCGTCCGGCGCGAATCTGCGGCGCCTCGGCCGGGAGCGGGAAGAGCGCGATGCCGGAGAACGGGTCGTACGCCGCGGCGCCGACGAGCACGCGTCCGTAGTTCAGGACCAGCGAGAACGGATCGACGCCGGCACCGCGGTCGAGCGTCTGGATCGCGATCGTCGGCCGGCCCGCGCTGACCCGCGTCGTCAGGAGCCGGACGAGCGGTGGGTTCATGTCGTTCACCCACGACCGGAGCCGGTAGGTGCCCGCGAGCCGCGTGTCGGTGAACTCGTCGCGTCCCGAGTCGACGGAGACGTAATACGTCCCGGGCGGCGCGAACACGGCGCCCGCGGCTCCGACAGGAAGCCGGTAGCCCACGGTCAACCCGTTGATGTTCGTCGGCGTACCGACGTAGCCCTGGACGGCGTTCTCGTCCTTCGCGCCGAGGAAGAACGGATCGATCGCGGCGCCCGCAGACGACGAGATCACTGCGGCGCCGATGTTCACGACCCGGTTGCGCACGCGGATCGTGTACAGCCGCTCACCGCCGTCCTCGCGCATGTCCGGGCCGACGCCGTAGTCCGGCGAGTGGCCGAACGGCGCCGCCGGGAAGCGGTACACGTCCGCGAGGGACTGACCCGTCCGCGTGCTGCCCTCCTGGACGCGGCGGAGCTGGCGGGCGGTGACCGAGTGCAGGCCGGGCCGGGTGACGAAGAACGCGTACGGGACGCGGCGAACCGTCGCGCCTCGGCGGAGCACGACGAATCCGTAGTTGTCACCTTTCGGCGCGGCGCTGTCGGCGCGGGCCGTGACCTGGACGTCGACTGAGCCGCCCGGCGCGACGGTCACGGTGGGCGGGAGCTCGAGCGTCGCTCCCGCGCTCGCCGACTGCGGCTGGAGCTGCACCGTCCACGTCCCTGCACCCCCTCCCGCGTCCCTGACCGAGAGGAGCAGCTGCTTCGACGTCACGCCGGCGAGCAGGTTCATGTCTCCGAAGGACAGTGAGCCCGGCTCGGTGAAGATCAGCGGGCTGTCGGCGGCCCCGACGTTCACGAGGCCCGCACCCTGGAGGAGCACGGACGCCTCCTGTGTGCGCCCGCTGTTCCCCCAGGCGGCGCCGGCGGTGGACATGAGCGCCGACTTCATCTGGCGCACCGACCAGTCCGGGTGCCGCTGGGTCAGGAGCGCGACGGCGCCGGTGACGTGCGGCGCCGACATGCTCGTCCCGTCGAAGTTCGCGAACGGCGAGCCGCCGGTGTACTCGCGAAGCGTGGCGGAGAGGATCTCCCCGCCCGGCGCGGCGACGTCGGGCTTGAGCTGGTGGCCGAAGGCGCTCGGGCCGCCCGCCGAGAAGCTCGTGATCACGCCGCTGCGGCCCGTCTCGATCTCGGTCACGCCGGGGCCGATCCGGATCGGCGCGCGGCCGCCGCGGGTCGCGAGGTAGGCGCGGAGCGCGGCACCGTCGAGGTCCGAGATCATCCCGGAGCGGACCGGCAGCACCAGCGGGATCGGGTTCGCCTCGCCGAAGCGGTTGTCGATGACGATGAGCCCGGCGGCGCCCGCCTGGGCAGCGCGAACCGCCTTCGACAGGAACGTGCAGTGCCCGCGGGTGATCAGCGCGAAGGAGCCTGCCAGCGAGCCGCGGGGAAGCGGGTTCGTGCCGGCGTTCGGGTCTCGCCCGATTCCGCAGAGCTGGGTCGGGACGGGCTGGCCGTTCGTCCCGGTGATCGCGGTGACGTCCACGAGCGAGCGGTCGGACTGACCCCACTCCGAGGGTGCTCCGAGCGCGTCGGGCTTGAACGGGATGCGCCGGACCGACGCCGGAGCGGTCGGGACGTTGACGGCCAGCGCAGGAGCGAACACGTGCGTGTTGGAGGTTGCCGCCACGCCGATCGCCTCCGGCGCCGTCGACGGCGACCCGGTGGAGCCGAAGCCGAAGTCGTCGCGGTCGTTGCCGGCTGAAGCGA
This sequence comes from uncultured Actinomycetes bacterium, assembly GCA_963733855.1. Taxonomy (GTDB): domain Bacteria; phylum Actinomycetota; class Thermoleophilia; order Gaiellales; family Gaiellaceae; genus JACDAN01. Next base: position 115,412 of record CAVTEL010000020.1, on the reverse strand, counting down.
CCACGACCACGCCGGCGCGGGTCACGTTCGCGATCGTCTCGATCATCGCGTCGGTGCGCGGGTCGATGGCCGGCGAGCCGCCCGAGTAGTTGATGACGTCCATCCCGTCGCGGACGGCCTGCTCGAACGCGGCGACGGTCTGACCGGTCGTCGAGATGTGCCCGGCCGGGGTCGGGACGTTGAAGACGCGGTAGTTCCCGATCCACGCGTTCGGCGCCACGCCGCTCAACCCCGTCGTCGGCGGGTGGTCGCGCCCGCCGGGCGAGCCGGTCCCGGCGCGGCCCGCGGCGATGCCCGCGACGTGAGTCCCGTGGAAGGAGGCTCGGGGATCGACGGGCAACTGGCTCCGCGCACCCGTCCCACGGAGGATGAAGCTGCGCGCCACGATCACCTTCGGCGTCGTGTAGGCGCGCTGTCCCTTCGGGAAGCCCGCCGGGTACGCGAATCCGCTCGCGTTGAAGGAGGGGTTCGTCTGGTCGATCCCGTCGTCGACGACCGCGACCTTCACGCCGGCGCCCGTCGCCCCGCTCGAGGCCGTGAAGGCTGTGGCGCCGATGACGCCGGGGCTGCGGTTCGTCTTCAGGTAGTGCCGCACGCTTGGATAGACGCGGGCGACCGAGCCGAGTGCGTGCAGCCGAGGGAGGCGCCGCACGGGGAGGTGCACGGTGATCCCGTTGAGCACCATCTGGAACCGGTAGCCGAGCTGCGCGCCGGGAATCGTTGCGCGGATCGCGCGGGCGGCGGCGGCCTGCTCCGCGTGGATGCGCGCGAGGTACGCACGCGATGAGGCGCTCGCGGTGTCCAGCCTGCTCTGGCCGAGCGTCGCGAAGAGCCCAGGCCCGCGTGCGGCGGCGAGCGGCGGCAGCCTCAGCGTCGCGATCACCGTGACCTGGCCGGAGCGCTGCGCCCGCGGAACCGTGAGCGTTCCCTTCGTGACCCGCGGCACCGTGACGTCGCCGAAGGTGCGGTCGACGGGCCGGAGGGCCGCGGACGCCGACGTTGCGAGGGCAAGCGCCGCGATCGGAACGATGAGCACGAGCTGACGGCGCAAGGCGTACAGGGTAGCCACAGCTTTAGGATCGTCTTGTGGCCGGGAGGTTCGAAGGCAAGCGCGGGCTCGTGACCGGCGTCGCGAACAAGCGCTCGATCGCGTGGGCGATCGGCCGGCGGCTGGCTGAGGAAGGCGCCCAGCTCGCCTTCACCTATCAGGGCGAGCGGATCGAGAAGAGCGTCCGAGAGCTCGCGGAATCGGTCTCGAGCCCGTTGATCACCTCCTGCGACGTCCGGTCGGACGAGGATGTCGACCGCGTCCTGCGGGAGGTGGGGGAGACGTTCGACGGCGGGCTCGACATCCTGGTGCACTCCGTCGCCTTCGCGGCCGCCGAGGATCTCGAAGGGCGCTTCACGGACACGCCCCGAGACCGGTTCTGGATGGCGCTCGACGTCAGCGCCTACTCGCTCGTCGCTCTGTCGCGGGCGGCTGAGCCGCTCATGGAGGCGGCCGGCGGCGGCTCGATCCTGACGATGACCTACCTGGGCGGCCTGCGTGCCGTGCCGCACTACAACGTGATGGGCGTCGCCAAGTCGGCGCTGGACTCGTCCGTCCAGTACCTGGCGTGGGATCTCGGCCAGAAGAACATCCGGGTGAACGCGATCTCGGCAGGTCCTGTTCGCACGCTCGCCGCCCGCTCGATCGCCGGCTTCCCCACGATGGAGTCGATCGTGGAGGAGCGCTCGCCGCTCCACCGGCCGATCGACTCGGACGACGTCGGTGCCGCGGCCGCCTATCTCCTCTCGGACGAGGCGGACAACGTCACCGCCACGACCCTGTACGTGGACAGCGGCTACCACGCGATGGGGATGTAAGCGCGGCGATCGGCGGCCAGTCGCCGCTAGCGGCGGCCGAGCGCGAGCATCAGAAGCAGCAGCTCGACACCGGCGCGGCGGCGGCGAGCGCGAACCCGGCTGAGGATCGTCGTCATACAGTGATCTTCGGCGGACCGCCCGCCGACTTGAGCCTGGTCTGCTACTCGCCGGCCGCGTCGGTCCCGGCGCCGCCGGCGGTGAGAGCGGAGCTGTCGACCGACTGAGCTTCTAGGCCGAGCAAGTCCTCGATCGACTCGCGTCGGCGAATCAATCGCGCCTCACCCTCCGAAACGAGGACGGCGGCCGGACGCGGCACCGCGTTGTAGTTCGACGACATCGCAAGCGTGTACGCACCGGTTGCCGGCACTGCGAGGACGTCTCCGCGGCGCGGAGACGCGAGCCGGACTCCGTCGATGAGGACGTCCCCGGACTCGCAGTGCTTGCCGCAGACCGAGAAGACGCCGGTCGGCGGATCGTCGACCCGATCGGCGACGATCGCGCTGTACAAGGCGCCGTACAGCTGCGGTCGTGGGTTGTCCGACATGCCTCCGTCGATCGCAACGTACGTGACGCGTTCGCTTGCGCGCTTGACGACGCCGATTCTGTAGAGCGTCACACCCGCTCGTCCGACGAGCGAGCGGCCGGGCTCGAGGACGAGGTCGGCACGCGGAAGTTCGTGCCGCTCCCACTCCTCCGCGACTCGCTCGACCAGCGCGCCCATGAAGGTCTCGATCGACGGTGCCTCCTCCTTGCAGCACGTGCTGGACGCCGAGGCCGCCGCCGAGGTCGATGGTGCCTGGCACCCAACCGAGGCGCGTCCGACACTCGGTTGCGAAGGCCGCCAGCCAGGCGATGGTCGTCCGTACAGCCGCCGTCTCGAGCAGCTGCGAGCCGATGTGCACGTGCAGGCCGGCGACCTCGAGGCCCGCGGCGCGGGCCGCGTCGATCGCCTCGAGAGCGTCTTCGGGCGGCAGCCCGAACTTCGAGCCGCGATGGCCGGTCGTGATCGCCGAATGCGTTTCTGCCTCGATCCCGGGGGTCACGCGGACCAGCACTCGTTCGACTCCTGCCGTGGCAGCCCGCTCAACCTCGTCTGGGGCGTCGATTACGACGTAGCGGACGTCGGCCGCTGCAGCGGCGGCAAGCTCCTCGTCGCTCTTGTTGTTCCCGTGGAGCACGATGCGATCTCCCGGGATGCCGGCGCGGAGCGCGAACGCGAGCTCGCCGGCCGTAGAGACGTCGGCACCGTAGCCCGCGCCGGCGACGAGCTCGAGGATCGCCACGCTCGGAAACGCCTTGACGCTGTAGAGCAGGAGCGCGTCGGGGGCAGAGCTGCGATACGCCTCGGCGTGCGCGAGGAGCGTCTGCTCGCAGTAGACGACGAGCGGCGTGCCGAACTCCTCGGCGAGCCGCGACGCCGTGACACCACCGAGCGAGAGCTCTCCGTCTTCTCTCGCGGCCGAGTCAGGGAAGAGCTCGAGCGCCGGCAGCGAGAATCCGGTCGCTCCCCACGTCATCCACAGACGATAGAGACGGCGAGCGCCTTTGAGAAGGGACTAGCTGGGCCGGGCGAAGTGGCCTGAAGGTCGACACGGCACGCGCTCGGCTCAGGCGCGCCCGCCGAATTGCCAGCGGTGGATCTCGACGTGCTCGTAGAGCCGTGCTCGCCCTGGGAGGTCGAGGAGCTCCTCCACGGCAGCCGCGGAGGGCGACTCAACCGCCAGCGCGTCGCCGACCCAGGTTGAGCCGTCCTCGGCGAGGAGCGGTCCACACACGATCATGCGATCCCCGAGCGCGGTCACGTCCCAGCCACCGTCGCCCTGGTTCGGCTTTCCGTGGGCGATGACGAGGAAACGCACGCTCTCGGGTTCTCCGGCGAACTGCCACATGGTCCGACCGAGCGCGTTCCGCCAGCGCCTTACCAGCACCTCGCCGTACACCCCGGCCTTGTAGTTCGGCTCCTCGAACGCGAACACGCTCGCCGCATCCGCATCGGGCAGGTCGACGATGTGCATGCTGCCCGTCGGTGTGACGCCGTCGTCGGCGAGCGTCGGGCCGCGGGCGATCATCCCCTCGGCGTAGTCGTCCATGAATGACCAATGAGCCTCGAGAAGCCGCATCCGCACCTCAAGGCTGTGCCTGGCTTGTCCCGGCAGTAGAAGAAGTACTCCAAGGTCAGCGTGGCCGGTCGAACTCGGCTCGGGCGAGCTCGGCCGCCTCGCGTGCGTCACAGCCGTGCAGGTGGTCGTTCACGAGCCCCATCGCCTGCATGAACGCGTAGACGGTCGTCGGGCCGACGAAGCGCCAGCCGCGTTTCTTCAGGTCTTTCGCGAGCGCCTTCGACTCCGGCGTCTGCGCCATCTCGCTCAGGACGTCCCACGTCAGTCGCTTCGGCCGGCTGGAGTCGTCGGGCTCGAAGCGCCAGACGAAGGCGGCGAGCGAGCCCTCCTCGTCCACGAGCTCGACGGCGCGTTGCGCGTTGTTGATCGCGGCCTCGATCTTGCCGCGGTGGCGGACGATCCCGGCATCGGCGAGCAGCCGCTCGACGTCCTGCTCGCCGAACCGGGCGACCTGCTCGAAGTCGAACCCGGCGAACGCCTGTCGGAAGTTCTCGCGCTTGCGCAGGATCGTCAGCCAGGAGAGCCCGGACTGGAACCCCTCGAGGACGAGCTTCTCGAAGAGACGGCGGTCGTCGTCGACCGGGAAGCCCCACTCGGCGTCGTGGTAGGCCTGGTACTCGGGCGGCGAGGAGCCCCAGAAGCAGCGCGTGACGCCGTCCTCACCCTGGACGAGTCGCTCGTCGGTCAGTCGAGTGCGCCCTTCCGGGTGAGCCAGGTCATCACCTCGACGGACATGCGGCCGGCGCGCACCGAAGCGTCCCCGTCGGCGATCAGACGCTTCGTCTCCTCGATGCTCGTCCGGTAGACGCACAGGCCGCGCTTCGTCTCGTCCTCCTGCTCGCGGAAGGGCCCCGCCAGCAGCATGTGACCCTCGTCGTGCATGCGTCCGAGGAACGCGAGGTGCCCCGTCTGGAGGTCTTCCAGCTCGGGCTCGGTGAACTCGTCGGCGCGCGGTCCACGGCGCAAGAGCACGAACGTGTAGCTCTCGAGCTCCACGTCTAGAAGCCTACGGGGATGTACGCCTCGTACAGCGCGACGGGGCCGTCGCGGGCGAGCAGCCGTCCTCCGACGCCGCAACGAGGACGGCCGTAGACGGCGAGGTACCGGACACCCAGCTCTGCCAGATGGCGCGCGTCCGCGCACGGCTGGAGCTCGCGCAGGACGCGGGCCGCCTCTTTCGGCGCGACGGTCGAGTAGCCGGCGGGCCGCTCGCGCGGGCGCCTGCATCGCGTAGTAGAGGTAGACGCTCGCTTCCTGGCGGTCCGGCGCGTGGACGGGCATCTCCAGCAGGCGCCCGCCCTCCTCCCGGCGGAGGGCCGCGTACGCGCGATTCCCCTCGTCTGCGGCGGTAGGCCGGTACGCCGTCACTCCGGCGCGGAGGTCGACTGCGACGAGCGCCATGACCACGGCCGCAACGGCAGCCCCCGCGAGCTTGTGTTCCATGTGACGACCAAGTTCCTTGGCCCCGAACGCCGCGAGCCCGGCGATCGCGAGACATGCGATCGGCATCAATCTGCCGGGGACGCGGGTGCTGCCTAGTCCGGGAAGGGCCTCCCACACCGCCTCGTATCCGGGAAGGTTGGCTCCTAGCGCGAGGAGCGAGGCGACGAGGGCCGAGGAGGCGAGAAAAACCGTGGTTCTCGTCACATGGAACACAAGCCCCACGAGCGCCAGGAGCGGCACGAGCCAGCCGACGAACACGAACGGCTCGAGTCCGTGGCGCGGATCTCGCGAGACGAAGTCCGCCAGGTCGGCCGAGTAGCGCTCCACCTGCACGAACGAGCGCGACGAGCCGATGGAGCCGTGGATCGAGATCGCCCAGACGAGGATCCCGGCGGCGACGCCGGCGGCCAACGCACCCCCGGCCCAGCGCCGGTCGCCGCCCCGCACCAACGCGTAGGCGACGACGAAAGGCAACGCCCCGAGTGCCAGATGCACCTGTCCCGAGAGCGGAATGGTCGCGAGCGCCGCGGCCGTGAGCCAGTACAGGCGGCGCTCCCAGGCCCAGAGCGAGAGCGGAAGCAGCATCCCGACCCACGCAAGCAGGTGGCCGGCACCGCCCTGCACCGCCCGGTACGGCGCGAGCGCAAACACCAACCCGCCGGCCAGCGAGGCGCCGACACCGAGCCCGAGCGACCGGAGCCAGAGGAACGTCAGGCCCCCGGCTCCGAGGTAGCCGAGCAGCACGAAGACGTTCCAGGCGACGACTGTCCCGAACAGGGCCTTCAGCGGCCCGAACACGACGCCGAACGGCCAGCCGGCGAAGTTCACCCGCGGTTCCACCTCGGGCTGGAAGCTGTAGGGATCGAGCCACGGCGCCGCTCCGCGACCCAGCTGGTGGCCCGGGAGCCAGAGCTGCCACACCGTCTGGAGGTGGTCGCCGGGAGCCGCCGCCCCGGGCAGGCCCTCCAACCCCTCCGCGAGGAAGTCCGACCTCGCGTCCTGCAGCGCCGGCCACGTCGAGACGACGCCGGCGGCGAGGTAGACGGCTAGGACGAGCCCGACAAGGCCCGCGCGGCCGCGAGCAGCTCGTCCACGTCCGGAACGTCGCCGTCCTCGTAGGCCCATGCGCTGCGGACCGTACCGCCGGTATCGATCAGGAACGCGGCCCGCTGCGCGACGTCGCGCATCCCCCGATAGTCCCGCGCGATCCCAAATCCGCGCACCGCGTCGCCGTTCCAGTCCGAGAGCAGCGGGAAGTTCAGGTCGAGCGCCTGCATCCACGCGACGTGCGACCACGCCGAGTCGCGCGAGGCCGCCATGATCCGAACGCCGGCATCCTCGAACTCCTTGCTCCTGTCACGCAGGAGCTCCATCTCGCTCGTTCAGGTGCCCGACCAGTCGAAGAGGTAGAAGAGGACGAGGATCGCGCCCTCGGAGACGAGATCGTGGAGCGAGACGCCCTCGCGCGGCGCGAGCCACACGTCGACGTCGGGGATCCGGTCGCCGGTCGCGAGCACCGGCCGGACCCTAACCGCGGCAGCACCAGCCTTCGATTCGAGGGAACGGCCCGGTCCCGCCCGGACCGAACTGCTGCGCGAGACTCGAGACCGCCTTGATCTTCTCGACCGCCGTCGAGCGGATGAACAGCCACTGGTCGGCGCTTTGCCAACCCAGGAGCAGCCACCGGCCGCCCGGTGACCAGGCGACGTCGGCGAACCGGCCTTGGCCGCTGAAGACGGGTGTCTGTGCGCGGATGCTGTCCCCGTCCAGCACGAGGAGCTCGCTTGCCACGCCGTTCTCCACCCGCTCTCTGCGGACCAGCGCGATGCGATGGTCGTCCGGCGCGAACGCCGCATCGGCGAAGGCACCGGGAAGCGGGAGCGACTGGAGACGGCGGCCGGCCTCGTCGTAGACGGTGAGAGCGAACCGGCTCGGCGACAGCGGGACCACTGTGAGCAGCCGTTGCCCGTCCGCCGACCATTCGAGGTGCGCCGGCGTTGCGCGAACCCTGGCGCTCCAGAGCGTCCGCCCGGTGTCGGTCTCCCGCACTCTCAGGGTCCTCGAGGGGTCGACGTACGCCAGGACGTGCTGGTCTCCAGGCCGCCAGGCGGGAGCCACGTCGGCGGCGCCGTCGAGGCGCCGGTCGCCGGTCTTGTCGCCCGCGACGACGCGGAGGTTCGCTCCGCTGAGGTAGGCGATCCGGAGCCCGCTCGTCGACCACCGGGCGTCGTGGACGCGCGGCCGGGCCAGGGTCCAGCGAACGACGCCGGCCGGCCGAACGGCGGCGAGCTGGCTACGCGAGGTGGCGACCACGTCCTGCCCGCGCGGCGACCACGACGCCGCGTCGTAGTCGCCGAGCCGTCGCTTGGCTCCGTTGGCCTCGATGACCCAGACCCCGCGCGGAGCCGTGACCAGCACGCGTCCTTCGGCCGGCAGGGAGAACAGCGCCGGGCGTGTCTGAGGAACGCCCGTCACCTTCTTCTCCGTCCCGATTGCCCCACGGACGTCCGAGATCACCGCACGGCCCGGCGGGCTGAGGACTGCGGCGAGAAGCGCAATGGCGGCGGCAGCTGCGACCAACGGGCGTGCGTGCCGCCTCGCCCACGGCGTCGGCTCCCGCTCGTCGAACGCGGCACGCGCCAGCTGCCACGACCGCCGTTGGGCGCCGAGCTCGTCCGGTGGCTGGATGCCGAGCAGCGCGCGGCGAAGCTCCGGCTCGGTCACATCGTGTCCTCGTCGACCTCGAGCCGGTCGGCCAGCTCGTTCAGCCCGCGGCGGAGCCGGGAGTTCACGGTGCCGCGCGGAAGGTCGAGCATCCGCGCGATCTCGGCCGGCGTGTACTCCAGCAGGTGCCGGAGGACGATCACCGCTCGGTGCTCCGGCGACAGCTCACCCAGCGCCGCGAGCAGCGGCTGCGAGTAGGGCGCCCCCTCGGCGATCCCGTCGGACGCAGCGAGCTCGAGCGGCGGCTCGCCGACTTCGGCCCGAAGCGTTCGAGCGCGCGCCCAGTCGATCGAGCGGTTGACGACGATCCGGTGCAGCCAAGGCCCGAACGGACGGCGGCGGTCGAATCGGTCCAGCGTTCGGATCGCGGACAGCATCGCCTCCTGCGCGATGTCCTCGGCCGCTGCGCCGTCGTGGATGACCAGGTACGCGGCGCGGTAGGCGCGGGGCCAGTGCTCACGGAACAGCGCCTCGAGATCGGGCAGCGACCCCGCCTGGGCGCCCGCGATCCATGCGCGCTCGTCGGCTCGCAACCCGGCCATGGCGCGCTCCTTGTACGAACGCTGGCGTCGCGGAGGTCCATCCTCCGGTCTACGTGCCTCGGACGGCGAGAGGTCCCGAGCCATGGTTCTACTCTGATGCTTCGACGCCGAGCGGGCGATGCCGTTTCGCGTCGGGCGGCCTAGATGTCCTCCGTGGCGTCCGCGATCTCACGGACGACCTCGACGATGTCCCGGTTCGCGTTGTAGACGCGCAGCTGGCGATCCGAGCCGTTGCCGCGGCGCAGGATCTCGCGGATCCCTTCCAGCTCGCCGTCCGAGCCGAGCTCCTTCGCGTGCGGCTCGATGTCGTCGAGGCGGCGCCGCACGAGCTGGGCGATCGCGACGCGGTTCCGGGCTCCGGTTGGAAGGTCCATGATCGGGGCCTCGAGCCCGTAGCGCACCGAGAGCCACTTGTTCTCCGTGGTCAGGATCCGGTGGTAGCCGGGGATACCGCCCTCCTGCTCCGCGAGCTCGCAGTAGTACTTCACGAGGGCCTGGCAGAACGCCGCGATGGCGACGGCGTCCTCGACGCGGGTGACGCAGTCGCAGATCCGGATCTCCACGGTGCCGAGCCGGGGGTGGGGCCGGATGTCCCACCAGATGTGCGTGTAGTCGGCGATGCACCCGGTCTTCTCCAGCTGTCCGACCACCTCCGCGTAGTCCTCGTAGTCGCGGAACCGGGGCGGCGGGCCTGAGCGCGGGAAGGCGGCGAAGATCGGCTGGCGGGTGGAGGCGAGCCCTGTCGGCTCGCCGCGCCAGAAAGGCGAGCTCGCCGAGAGCGCCATCAGCAGCGGCAGTTCGACCAGCAGCCCGTTGACCACGTGGATCGCCTTGTCGGGGTCGTCGACCGCGACATGGACGTGGAGGCCGAAGATCAGCTCGCGGCGGGCGACGTACTGCATCTGGTCGACGAGCGCGCGGTACCGGTCGCGCGCCGTGATGCGCTGACGTTCGAAGAGGCTGAAGGGGTGCGTTCCGGCGGAGCCCATGCGCAGGCCGTTCTCGCCCGCGATCTGCTTGACGGCTGCGCGGAGGCGGCGGAGCTCGCGATCGGCCTCTCCCGCGGTCCGGCACACGGGCGTCGCGACCTCGAGCGTGGACTGCATCAGCTCCGGCTTCATGCGCGCCTCGGCCTCGTGGCCGACGAACGCGGCCAGGACGGTGTCGATCCGCTGGACGAGGTCGAAGCTCTCGCCGTCGAGCAGCATGTACTCCTCCTCGACCCCGAGCGTGTACGGCTGGCCTTGCCCGAACTTGTGGTCGAGCACACTGCCGCCGGCCGCGAAACCCTCGACTCCCGTGATCGACGCGGGCCAGGCCTGCTTCATGGCCGCTCAGTCTGACAGGACGGCGACGACGTCCAGCTCGAGGAGCCAGCGCGGATCCACGAGGCCGGCGATGACGACTGTCGTGTTGACGGGTCGGATCTCCCGGAAGACCTCTCCGTGCGCCCGCGCCATCTCGTCGAAGGCCGACGCGTCGGTCAGGTAGACGCACGTCCGGACCACGTCCTCGAGGCGGGAGCCGGCCCGCTCGAGCGCACCCTTCACGATCTCCAGGCAGAGCATGGTCTGCTCGTACCCGCCCTCCGGCGGGTCACTCCCGTCTGCCGGGATGGGCGCCGTGCCGGCGACGTAGACGTGGTCGCCTGCGACGACCGCGCGCGAGTAGCCCATGATCGACTCGTAGGGCGAGTGGCCCGGAATGCGACGGTGCGGCACGGGCCTAGTATCCGCCGCCGTGGAGGCGCTGCGCCAGGTGGACGAGTGGCCTGCTGAGAACGCTGCGGTGGGAGTGGTCGCGGACGGTCGTGTGGTCGCGACGCACGGCGACAGCGGCCGGCGCTTCCGCTGGGCGTCGGTCACGAAGCCGGCGACTGCGCTGGCCGTGCTGGTTGCGGCCGAGGAAGGAACGGTCGACCTGGACGAGCCCGCCGGGCCGCCCGGCTCGACGGTCCGCCATCTGCTCGCCCACGCCTCGGGGCTTCCGTTCGAGGGAACGGAGCCGATCGCGAAGCCCGGGACGCGCCGGATCTATTCCAACTCGGGCTTCGAGGTGCTCGCCGGCTTCGTCGAAGGCCGTGCGGAGATGCCCTTCGCCGACTACCTCCGCCAGGCGGTCTTCGACCCGCTCGGGATGGCCGCCACGCTCGAGCGCTCGCCCGCGGCGGGCGTCGACGGGACGCTGGACGACGTCCTCCGGCTCGGGCGGGAGCTGCTCGCGCCGACCCTGGTTGCGCCGGAGACGCTGGACGAGGCGACCACCGTCCAGTTCCCGGGCCTCGGCGGCGTCATCCCCGGGATCGGGCGCTTCGACCCGAACGACTGGGGGCTGGGGTTCGAGCTCCGCGACCGCAAGCCCGGCCACTGGACGGGCACGCAGGCGTCGGAGCGGACGTTCGGCCACTTCGGGGGCAGCGGTACCTTCCTCTGGGTCGACCCGGACCGCCGCCTTGCCCTCGCGGCGCTCACGGATCTCGAGTTCGGCGCCCTGGGCCCTCGAAGCGTGGCCCCGACTCTCGGACGCTGTGATCTCCGAGCTCGCCTCAAACGACAAGTAACACTGTGTTACTAAGCGTTCGAAGCCCCTTCCCGCGCGGCCTCGGAGGCCTAGTAACACTGTGTTACTAGGCCGGTCTAGCGCCTGACGCGGAGCGTGGCCCGCATGCCCCGCGCGCGGTGGTCCGAGACGGCGCACCAGAGGCGATAGCGACCGGGCAGAAGGCGGATCGACAACGTGGCCCGCTCGCCCGGAAGGATTCTCCTCACGCGAAAGGTCCTCGTTCCGCCGATGCGGTGCATGTAGAGATCGTGCTCGTCCTCGCCGTAGTTCACGAGCTGGATCAGCGCCGGCCCCGGGCGGACGGTCAGCCGGGACAGCCGGTACTCGAACTCGAGCGCCGTCACCTGCACGCGCGCGGGCGGGCGCGCGGCGAGCACCGGGTGTGCGGCAGCGACGAGTGCCGCTAGCGTCAGGCCGAGAAGGGCGAGCCGCCTCACTTGACGAGCTGGAGCCGCCTGTAGGCCCGCGCGTTGGGGATCGCGCCGGCGGCGTCGAAGTCGAACCACTGCTCGAGCAGCGAGCTGTAGACGCTCCGGAAGTCCACCGTCGCCTTCAGGTTCCCGTGCCGGTCGAGGGCGCTGCGGAGCGCGGGCAGCTCGCCGATCATCTGGCCCCGGGCGCGGGTCCCCATCACCATCGCGACACCGGCGGCCCCGTGGTCGGTGCCCTGCGACCCGTTCTCCTCCGCGCGCCGTCCGAACTCGGTCCAGATCAGCGTGAGCACCCGATCGGCGAGGCCCCGGGCCTCGAGGTCGCGCTGGAAGGCGAGCAGGCTCTCGCCCGTGACCTTCAGTCCCTGGGCGAGCGCCTCGGGCTGATCGTCGTGCGTGTCGTAGCCGCCGTACGCGCGAAGCGCGACGCAGCGGAGCGGTAGGCCGGCGCCGAGCATCCCGGCGAGGCCGGCGAGCCGCGAGGGGAAGCTGCTGCGGTGCTTCGGATACGGAACGGGGCTCGTGATCCCGTTGCCGTTGAACGGCGCGAGCTGGGCGCGGAGCCGCTGCGCCTGCTTGGCGATGTCTGCCACGGATCGGAGCGCCTTGTCGCCCCGGCCCCGACCGGCGCCGAGCGGTCCCAGAGTCCTGAGCATCTGCGTCTCGACCTCGCCCCAGACGCCCGACGACCCGAAGCGATACGCATCCGCGCCGCGCAGCGCCGCGACCGGCGCCCTCGCAGTCGCGAGGGGCGGCGCGAGCTCGCCGTCGAGGCTGAGGCCCTGCAGCGGGTTGTCCGGCCGTCCGGCCTTGTCCAGGTAGCGCCCCAGCCAGCCGGTGCGAAGCCCCGGATTCGTGGCGCCGACCTCCCAGTAGTGGCGCGACGTGAAGTGCGACTGGTCCGCGTCGGCGTAGCCGACTGTGGGGAGGACGGTCAGCTTCCCCTCGAGGTGGAGCGTCCGGAACGCGGCCGCCTCCGGATGCCAGCGGAGGCGCGGATCCTCCGTGAAGACGAGCGCAGAGTCGGGCAGCGCCAGTCGCGGACGAAGTCGCCGGTAGTCCGGGTCGGCGACGGGGGCGAGCATGGACAACGAGTCGGTGCCGCCGTCCATGAAGACGCTGACGAGGACGGGCTGGGACGGGGCGGCCTCGGCCGCCTCCAGGATGCCGTCCTCGAAGCCCGGCAGCGCGAAGGAGCCGGCGCCGTAGATGGCGAGCGCCAGGCCCGCCGAGCGAAGCAGCAGGTCTCGCCTGTCGAGGCCGGTGCCGGCGGGAATCGGCATTCCGGGCTCGATCGCCGGGAGGCCCACGCCTGCCTCGGCCACGGCGCGGCGAAGCATCGACGAGCGGGTGTATTCGTTGCAGCAGCGGCTCATGAGGTCTGGAGGTCGGGGGACACGGCGATCAGGTGTCGGAGCGAGTTCTCGACCAGCGCCGGATAGCTCCGCTTCTTCCAGTTCGAGTTGGCCATCCGGAGCGAGCGGGCGGCGTGGGCGCGCAGCAGGCGCCGGGTTCCTCGCGAGAGCTGCGGATTGCCCCAGAACACGAGCGCCCGGGCGAGGAGCTTGTCGGCGTCGTAGGGCGCCTGCACCTTGTTCGGGTCGAGGGTGCGGTCGCGCGTGACGTAGCCGGCGAGGCTCCAGCGGGCGAGATAGGTCGCCGTGTCGAGCCACCGCTCGTCGTCCCACCCGGAGACGTTCGGTGGGTAGAAGAGCTGCTGGCCGGCGTTCGCGCACAGCCACGTCCACGACTCGGTGTCGACCGGCCTGCCGGACGCGCGGAGGAGTCCCGCGAGGTACACGACCGGCGGCTTGACCATCCTCGGGCCCGTGTAGAGGAGCGGGTGGCGCAGGATCGCCTCGACCACCGGGCGCACGGCGTAGTCGCGCTGCACGTAGAGCCGCTCGAGCGCGAGCCGTGTCCCGCGGGGCGGCGCGACCGGGATGAAGTAGCCCCAGAGCTTCGAGACGAAGAAGGACGGGTGGCGGGGGTGCGTGATGCAGAGGCGGACCGAGTCGCGCCAGTCGAACTTCCCGCGCCGGCCGAAGATGCGCTTCGAGCCGACATCGTGCCGCTCGCTGTCGAAGCGGAACCGCGTCGGCCCGACGCCCTCGCGCCAGTCGTTTCGGAACCCCGTCAGCGCGCGCGGCCTGCTCGCGGACGTCGCGCTCGGAGTAGCCGCGGCCCGCACCGAGCGTGAAGAGCTCCATCAGCTCCCGGGCGTAGTTCTCGTTCGGCGACCACTTGGTGTTGTCGGTGCCCGAGAGCCAGAGGAGCATTGCCGGATCGCGGGTGACGGCGGTCGTCAGCTTGTGGAAGTCCCCGAGCCAGTAGCGGCGGAAGAGCGCGTTCTGGCGGATCATCAAGTTCTGGGAACCGACGCCCTCGTTCGACGTCGCGAACCAGTCGTGCCAGACGAGCGTCATCCGCTCCATCAGCGGCCGGTTGCCCCGGACCATGCGGTCGAGCCACCACAGATGGTCGTGCCCCCAGGCGTCTCGAGGCGCCAGCGGCCGTCCCTTCTCGTCCTTCGGGCGCGGCCCGACGAAGCGCTGGCGGCCCGGCGCCGTCAGCGAGCGCACGGCCTCGTTCAGGCCCTTCTTGGCGACCTTCTGGGCCTGGCCGCGGCGCGGCCCGAAGCCGGCACGCCAGAGCAGGCGCTCGGCCTGTTCAGGGCCGAACTGGCCTCGGTAGACGGGGATCTTGGCGGCAGTTGACGGCAAAGCTGTCCTGACCCCTTCGCGGTCAGATCGGCCGTCCCTGGAACCCGGGTATCCCTCGAACGAGGGACGCCGGCTTCAAGGCGAACGGCGTCGGGAACCGATGTCGCGGCATGGAGATCCTAGGCCTCGGCATCGCGATGATCGCGATCAGCGTCATCCTCCTGGTCTGGGCATTTCCGAACCTGCCTCGCGGACTAGTCCCTAGGCCGCAGCCGGGCTCTGCCAGAGTTGTCCCGATGATCTCCGGTCGCAGGCGTCTTCGCGTAGCGCTCTTTCTCGCCGTCGGGCTCGGGGCCACCGGCCTCTGGCTGGTCGCCTATGGCGACGAACGTCTTCGACGATCTCGACCTGGACACGGTCGACGCGCGGTTCTCGATCCGGGGCGAGCAGTCGCCCCGGCAGGACCTCGCAGTCGTGAAGATCGACGACGTCACCTTCGACGAGCTCAATCTCCAGTGGCCGTTTCCGCGCTCGGTCCATGCCGAGGTGATCAGGCGGCTGAAGGCGGCCGGCGCCAAGGTGATCGCGTACGACATCCAGTTCAGCGAGCCGTCGGAACGCTGACGACGACAGCACGTTCATGGACGCGGCCCGAGCTGCCGGCAACGTCGTCTTCGCAACGACGGAAGTGGGGGAGAACGGCGAGCCGAACTTCCTCGGCGGGGCGGAAGGAATCGAGTACGCGCGAACGAGCGTCGGCAACGGGAACTTCGACGACGACCCCGGCGGAATCATCCGGCGCGTTCCGTACGAGGTCGACCAGCTGAAGAGCTTCGCGGTCGTCGCGGCCGAACGTGCCACTGGAACACCGGTCGAGCCCTTCTCCGTCGACACGAACCTCATCGACTACCACGGCCCCGTCGGGACGATTCCGTCGGTGCCGTTCTCGAACGTGTCCCGCGGGCAGTTCGAGCCAGGCCTCTTCAAGGGCAAGATCGTCGTCGTCGGCCCGTGGGCGCCCTCGCTGCAGGACGTCCATCCGGTCTCCTTCGGCGACGAGCTGATGCCCGGGCCGGAGATCCAGGCAAACGCGATGGCGACGATCCTCGACGGCCTGCCGCTGGAGAAGTCGGCGGGCTGGCTGAACGTGACGCTGATCCTCGTTCTCGGGCTGCTTCCGGCACTCACCGGCATCAGGCTGTCCCTGCGCGGAACGCTGATCCTCGCGATCGTCGGCGCTGCGGCGTTCCTCGTCGCGACGCAGCTGAGCTTCAACGCCGGCTACGTGATCTCGTTCGTCTATCCGTTCGGCGCGCTCGTGCGTGTCGTCGGTGGGCTCCATCGGCGCCCACTACCTCCTGGCGGCCTTCGAGCGCGAGCGAGTCCGCGACGTGTTCGCCCGCTTCGTGCCGGCCGCGGTCGTGGACGACGTGCTGAAGCGGACGGACGGCGACCTCCGCCTGGGCGGCGTGAACATGGAGGCGACCGTGATGTTCACCGACCTGCGCGGCTTCACGTCCGTCTCAGAGGCCCTGCCGGCCGCCGAGGTCGTGCAGATCGTCAACCACTATCTCGACGAGATGACGAAGGCGATCCACGCCCACGGCGGGACGCTCGTCTCGTACGAGGGGGACGGGATCATGGCCGTCTTCGGCGCTCCGATCGAACAGGCCGACCACGCGGACCGCGCGATCGCCGCCGCCCGCGAGATGCTCGAGGTGCGGCTGCCGAGCTTCAACCAGTGGCTCGAGGAGCGCGAGATCGCCAGCGGCTTCTACATGGGGATCGGACTGAACAGCGGCGACGTCATCTCGGGGAACGTCGGCTCGGCGAACCGGATGGAGTACACGGCGCTGGGCGACACGACCAACACGGCGGCGCGCCTCCAGGGCATGACGAAGGGCACGCCGCACTCGGTGTTCATCTCCGACACGACCGTCCAGCTCCTCCAGCAGGAGCTGGACGACCTGGTGTTCGTGGACGAGATGGAGGTGCGGGGACGCCAGGCGAAGGTGAAGCTCTGGTCGCTGCCCCTCGGCGTGAAAACGACCTAGGGAGGGTTAGGACTCGGCGAAGAGCGGCCGGATCAGCTCGTCGAACGTCTCGCGGTCACAGCTTGCGACCGTGGAGAGCGTCATCGGCGAGACCGAGGCGGTCCGCGGGAGGTCCATCGTCAGCGCGACTTCCCCGAAGTAGTCGCCCGGCTTGAGGATCCGGCGCAGGCCACGCTCGGCCTGGGTCACCGAGAGGAGCCCGTTCAGGACGACGTAGAAGCGGTCGCCGTCGTCGCCCTCGCGGAGGAGCGGCTGCCCGGGGCCGACCTCCTCGCGCCGCATGCGCTTGGAGAGCCGCGTCAGCTGTTCGCCCGGAAGCTCCGCCAGGAGGCCGATCCGCGACAGCTCGGTCACGGAGGCGGGTGAATGGCGTGTACTCAGGCCGGCCTCCGCTGGGGAACCGCCCGGTTCCCCAGACCCCCTCCACCGGTCCGCTGGCGCGGACAGGCCGCTTTGCGGCCGCCTCACGATTCGGGGTCGTCCTCGCCGGGGCGATCGTCGTCCCCGTGGCCGGCGCCCTCCGCCGCCTGGGACTCCGGCAGTTGCTCGGGCACCTGCTCCTGCTCTTCGGGTGTGGGTTCTGGATCCTCGTGCACGGCCCTATTGTTGCGATCCGTGGGAGAGCTCGACGCCTGGAGGCGCTGTCCGGTCTGCGCGGCCACGCTCCGGCACGAGCAGGGCCACGTCGAGTGCCCCGAGTGCGGCCTCGTCCACTACGCGAACCCGAAGCCCACCGCATCCGCGCTCGTGATCGACGACGAGGGCCGCGTCATGTTCGCGAGGCGAGCGCAGGAGCCGTCCGCCGGCAAGCTCGATCTCCCCGGCGGCTTCGTCGAGGAGGGGGAGGACCCGCTGGACGCCCTCCACCGCGAGCTACGCGAGGAGGCGGGGATCGGCCTGCGGGACACCGAGTTCGTCGGCATCTTCATGGACTCGTACCGCGTCGGGTCGCGCGAGGTCTCGACGCTGAATCTCTACTGGAGCGCGCGGATCGCGGACGGCGTCCCCACCCCGGACGACGACGTCCTGGAGTTCGCCTTCTTCGACCCGGACGACATCCCGTGGGACGACGTCGCGTTCTCGCACATCCCGGACGTGATCTCAGCCTGGCGCGGCCGGCAGCAGGACGCGTAGCGCCAGCGGGTCGATCGCGAACTCGAGCGGCGTCTCGAACTCGGCGGGCTCGCCGTCGACTGCCGCCTTGATCCGATGCCGGGCCGCGTCCATCGTCAGCGACGTGCGGGCGCGCTCCTCCCACTCGGAGAACCGCCAGCCCCTCGCGAGGTAGAGGTGCAGCCGTCCTTCGTCGAGTCGCTCCCGCTCGCCGATCGAGAGGAGCTCGAGCTTGTAGTCGTTGTTCGAGACGAGCGCGACGGTCGAATCGACCGGCTCGCCGTCGATGGTCAGGCCGAGGGGCTCGCGGTCGGTGAGGGTCACCACCAGCGCGCGCAGCCGCGCGAATGCGTTTCTCCGGCGCCTGTGGTGCTCGCGCCGGTGGACGAGCGTCGCGTAGTGACCGAGGCTGACGTTGTTGAGGAACACGTCGCCCGCGAGCCGGCCGACATCGATGCGCCGCTCCCGCCCTCCGACGGCGTCGAGCGCGCCGATCGGGTCGGCGAGGTCGAGCCCGAGGTCCCGCGCGAAGTGGTTGCGCGTCCCGAACGGGATGCAGAAGAACGGCAGCTGTCGCTCGATTGCCACCTGCGCGACCTTGGCGAGCGACCCGTCGCCGCCGGCCATCCCCAAGGCGTCGGCTTCCGCCCCGCGCGCGACCTCGGCCGCGTCCTCGGTCTCTCCGACGACGTGGACGGTGATCCCACGCTCCCTTGCGGCAGCGACGAGGTCATCCGCGCTCGGGGAGCCGTCCCCCGAGCGCGGATTGATCAGGAGGAAGCCGGTTACCCGGCGCCGTTCTCGGAGAGACCGAGCTGACGCTCGAGGGCGCCCTTCGGCTGCGCGCCGAGCGCGGCGGCAGCGGGCTCGCCGTCCTTGAAGAGGACCATCGTCGGGATCGAGGCGATCCCGTAGCGCTGGGCGATCGCGGGCTGCTCGTCGATGTTGATCTTCACGAGCTTGAGCTCGCCCTGTCGCTCCTCGGCGATCTTGTCGAGGACGGGCGCGACCATGTGGCACGGCTGGCACCACTCGGCCCAGAAGTCCACGAGGACCGGGGTGTCGGAGGAGAGCACTTCCTGGTCGAACGTCTCCTCGGTTACGGCCTGTGCGTCTGACATCAAAGAGTTCCTTTCAGGGTTCAACGGTTCGGGAAGGGTAACGAGCGTCCCGGCCGAGCTGTTCCCGGCCCTCCGTAAAATCGAACGCATGGCGGAGCACGTCTTCACACCTCTTCCCGGCAAGCCGGACCATCCAGCCCTCGAGCAGGAGATCCTCGCCTGGTGGGACGAGGAGCGGATCTTCGAGCCGGCTGCGCGAGCAGAACGCCGGCCGCGAGAAGTGGAGCTTCATCGACGGCCCGATCACCGCCAACAACCCGATGGGCGTCCACCACGCCTGGGGCCGGACGCTGAAGGACGTCTTCCAGCGGTACAAGGCGCTCCGCGGCTTCGACCAGCGGTACCAGAACGGCTTCGACTGCCAGGGGCTTCACGTGGAGGTCGAGGTCGAGCGGTCGCTCGGGCTGAACTCGAAGAAGGACATCGAGCGGTACGGCCTCGCCGAGTTCGCGGACCGCTGCATCGAGCGGGTGGCGCAGTTTGCCGCGCTGATCACCGACCAGTCCCGGCGGCTCGGGATGTGGATGGACTGGCCGAACAGCTACTACACGTTCTCGGACGCGAACATCGAGTACATCTGGCGGTTTCTCAAGACGACCCATGAGCGCGGCTGGCTGTACAAGGGCCATCGCTCGACGCAGTGGTGCCCGCGGTGCGGAACGTCGCTCTCCCACCACGAGCAGGCCGGCGAGGAGAACTATCGCGAGCTCGACCATCCCTCGCTCTACGTCCGTTTTCCGCTGAAGGGGCGTGAGGGCGAGGCGCTGATCGTCTGGACGACGACGCCGTGGACGCTGCCGGCGAACGTGGCAGCTGCCGTGAAGCCCGACGCCGAGTACGGCCTCCGCGAAGGGGGTTGGAGGCTGAAGCGAGGAGGGCGAGTACGAGCGCGTGGTCAAGGGCGAGGAGCTCGTCGGGCTCGAATACGACGGTCCCTTCGATGACCTCCCCGCGCAGCAGGGCGTCCGGCACCGCGTGATTCCGTGGGAGGACGTCTCGCTCACGGAGGGGACGGGGATCGTCCACATCGCGCCGGGCGCGGGAACCGAGGACTTCGAGCTCTCT
Source organism: uncultured Actinomycetes bacterium (assembly GCA_963733855.1). Classification (GTDB taxonomy): domain Bacteria; phylum Actinomycetota; class Thermoleophilia; order Gaiellales; family Gaiellaceae; genus JACDAN01. The sequence continues at coordinate 95,708 of CAVTEL010000020.1, read as the reverse complement.
CGAATTCACGATCTGCCGGTGCTCGCGCCGATCGACGAGGAAGGGCGGATGGTCGGCGACTACGAACCGTTCGCGGGCCTCTCGACCGACGAGGTCGAGGAGCCGGTGATCGAGTCGCTGCGTGAGCGCGGCTTGCTCGTCGAGTCCGGCAGGATCGTCCACCGATATCCGATCTGCTGGCGCTGCAAGACGCCGCTCGTCTTCCGCGTCGTCGACGACTGGTTCATCTCGGCCGACGAGATCCGGCAGCCGCTCTTGGAGGCGAACGCGACCGTCGAGTGGACTCCGAGCTTCTACTCGAAGCGCATGGACGACTGGCTGCGGAACATGGGCGACTGGAACATCTCGCGCAAGCGCTACTTCGGTTTGCCGCTGCCCTTCTATCCGTGCGACTGCGGGCAGCTGAACGTGATCGGGTCGCGCGAGGAGCTCGAGGAGCGGGCGACCGGAGGCCTCGACCAGCTCCGCGAGCTGCACCGCCCCTGGATCGACGAGGTGACCGTGCGCTGCGAGTCGTGTGGCGGAGACGTGCGGCGGATCGCGGAAGTCGGCGATGCCTGGCTCGACGCCGGCATCGTCCCGTACTCGACGCTGGGCTGGCGCAATCCCGATCGCAAAGCCGGAGGGGAGCGCGAGCGGGGCGGCGCAGAGGGTTGACCGGTGCCGACCTTCCGGACCACGCGTACTGGGAGCAGTGGTTCCCGGCCGACTGGGTGTCCGAGAGCCGGGAGCAGATCCGCCTCTGGTTCTACTCGATGTCGTTCATGTCGGTGACGCTCGAGGGCAGGACGCCGTACGAGCGCGTACTTGCCTACGAGCGCGTCCGGGATGAGACCGGCAGGGAGATGCACAAGTCCACGGGTAACGCGATCGACACGAACGAGGCGATCGGCGGCATGGGCGCTGACGTCATCCGCTGGATCTACTCCGAGCAGGTGCCGAGCCAGAACGTGAACTTCGGCTACGGCCCGGCGAACGAGGTCAAGCGGCGGCTCCTCACCTTCTGGAACTCGGTCTCGTTCCTCGTCACCTACGCGAACATCGAGGGGTTCCGGCCCGAGTGGGGCGGGCGGCCGGATCCGGGGCGGCCGCTCGACCGCTGGCTCGTCGCTCGGACCGGACCAGCTCGTCGCGGAGGCGACTGCGGAGTACGAGCGGTTCTGGACGCCGGGAGTCGTCCGCGCCTGGGAGTCGTTCGTGGACGACCTCTCGAACTGGTACATCCGCCGATCGCGGCGGCGCTTCTACGGCGACGACGCGGACGCGTTCGGGATGCTCTGGTGGGCGCTCGTGCAGGCGGTCCGCGTGATCGGTCCCGTGATGCCGTTCCTCGCCGAGCGGATCTGGCGGGTGCTGGTCGCGGAGCCGGCCGTGGGCGCGCCGGCATCGGTCTTCCTCGCCGGCTGGCCGGAGGCGGGAGAGGTCGACGAATCGGTGCTCCGCGAGGTGGCCGAGGCGCGCCGTGTCGTGGGGCTCGGGCACCAGGCGCGCTCGGCCTCGGGGCTGAAGCTGCGCCAGCCGCTCCGCCGGCTCGTCGTCCAGGGCGCGACCCTGAACGGCGACCACCTGGAGGAGATCCGTGACGAGCTCCGCGTCAAGGAGGTCGAGCAAGGGGAGGTGGAGGCGCAGGAGCTCGCCCTGAAGCCGAACCTGCCGGTGCTCGGGCCGAAGCTCGGCAAGGAGCTCGGAGCCGTCCGCGCTGCCCTCTCCGCGGGCGAGTTCGAGGAGCTCGAAGGCGGCCGCTTCCGGGTGGGAGACCGCGAGCTCGAGCCGGACGAGGTGCTCGTCGAGCGGCGCGGCAAGGAGGGCTGGGCCGTCGCGTCCGAGGACGGCGTCACCGTCGCGCTCGACACGCGTCTCGACCCCGAGCTCGAGCTCGAGGCGCGCGTCCTCGACCTCATCCACCGGCTGAACGGCATGCGCAGGGAGGCCGGGCTCGAGCTCACCGACCGCATCTCCGTCACGCTGCCCGCCGACCAGTCCGACCTGCTCGAGCAGCACGCCGAGTGGATCAAGGACGAGGTGCTCGCCGTCTCGATCGAGGCGAACGGCGGCTCGGTCGAGCCACAGATCGCAAAGGTCGGACCGTAACTCGGGCCGCTCTCGACCGACAAGGGGGACCGCCGAAAGCCGCGGCCGGACGCCTGACCGGCGTCGGCGGTACGCAAGCTCGCCACCGCCTACCAGACAACCAGACCGGGGTCAGACCCCGTCACGCGTCCGCGCCGACTTCGCGACAAGAGTGTCACCGCCGGGCGCCACGCTTGGCCGCTGAAGGCATGGTCGGGCAATGGCACGCCCGCCTCGCGAGCTCGTTCCTTCGGGGATGTACCACGTCATCGGCCGAGGCACGGGAGGCGCGGATCTGTTCCTCACCGCGGAAGATCGCCGGCACTTCCTCAAGCTGCTCGGCCTGAGCGTCGGGCGGTCTCGCTGGAGGTGCTTCTCGTATTGCCTTCTCGGCACGCACTACCACCTCCTGGTCGAGACGCCTGAACCGAACCTCGATCGAGGAATGCAGCGCCTTCTCGGCCCCTACGCACAGGCGTTCAACCGCCGGCACGCTCGGTCCGGCCACCTGTCGCGGAGCGCTACACGGGCTCCCTGTCGAGGACGAGGCGCACGCGATGGCCGTTCTTCGGTACATCGCGCTGAACCCCGTGGTCGCCGGTCTCTGTCGCGACGCCTGAACAGTGGTTCTGGAGCAGTTACGGCGCGACGATCGGGATGAGGACGCCGCCTTCGTTTCTCGACACCGAAACGGTCCTGCGCTGGTTCGGCCGGCCGCCCGCGGCGTTCCGGCGGCTCCGGGCGTTTGTGGAAGGATCGTCACGGGCGCGTGACGGGGTCTGACCCCTGCCCGCGGCGCTGCTAGCTCTGCGCGTCCGCGAGTGCGAGCTCGCGGCGAAGCTCGACCGGCAGGCGGAACACCACGTCCTCGTGCACGGACTTGAACGGCTCGATGCGCTCGACGCCTCGAGCCCGGAACCAGTCGCACACGCGCTCGACGAGCTTCTCCGGCGCTGACGCCCCCGACGTGATCCCCACGACACGGACGCCCTCGAGCCAGCCCTCGTCGATGTCCGTCTCGTCGTCGATCAGGTGGGACGCGACGCCGCCGGCGCGGGCGACCTCGACGAGCCGGTTCGAGTTGGACGAGTTCCGCGAGCCGATCACGAGCAGGAGGTCGACCTCGCCGAGCAGGTCCTTCACGGCCCACTGCCGGTTGGACGTCGCGTAGCAGATGTCGTCCCGCTTGGGCGCTCGCGCGTTGGGGAAGCGTCGCCGGATCGCCGCGATGATCTCGCCCGTCTCGTCCACGGACAGCGTCGTCTGCGTGATGTACGCGACGCGGTCCGGGTCGGGCACCTCGAGCCCATCGGCCTCCTCGACGGACTGCACGAGCACCGTCGCTTCCGGCGCCTCGCCCATCGTCCCGACCACCTCCTCGTGGCCGGCGTGCCCGATCAGGACGACCGTGTAGCCCTCGGCGGCATAGCGACGGGCCTCGACGTGCACCTTGGTCACGAGAGGGCAGGTGGCGTCGGTCGTCTTGAGCCCGAGCTCAGCGGCGTTCGCGTACACGGTCGGCGCCACGCCGTGCGCCGACAGCACGATCCGCGCGCCCGGCGGCACCTCCGTCTCGCTCTCCACGAAGATCGCGCCGCGCTCCTCCAACTCCCGGACGACGTGGATGTTGTGGACGATCTGCTTGCGCACGTAGATCGGGGGCCCGTGGAGGTCGAGCAGTCGCTCGACGGTCTCCACCGCCCGTTCGACCCCCGCGCAGTAGCCGCGCGGAGAGGCCAGCAACACTCGCTCCACCATCCCGGCCATGGTATCTCCGCCTCCGTTTCTGGCTTTCAAAGATGGGCCGTTCGGCCTATTGGAATTCGGGAGTCGCGGGAGTAGCTTGGCGTCACTGGGCGACGCGAACCGCGGTGCGCGTACCTGGCAATGACCCGCGGTTAGCACTAGGGAGTGCCCGCCGCACCGACCCCCCGAGCGGCGGGCCTCCCTCGTTTTCTCGTCCTGCGTTTCGCTGCTCCGTATCCTTCCTGGGACGGTGGCGGCAGTTGGCTATCTCATGCTCGCCCTTGCGGGGGGATTGCTCATCGCGGCCGTGGTGCTGCTGTGGGTCACGCGCGGCCGAAAACGCGACAAGCCGGAGCCCGCTTCCGCGCCGGCTGAGCCCGCGCCGCAGCCCGAGAATCAGGGGACGTCACTCTCGGCCGGCTTCGCGCGGGCCCAGGACGCCCCGTCCGTCGCGAGAACACTCCTCGACGAGGTCGTAGCGCTCCTCGACGTCGAGTTCGCCGCCGTCGCGCAGATCAGCGACGACCGCAAGGAGGCGACCGGGCTGGTGGCCCGCGTGGACGGGGAGGACGCCGGCTGGTGGCGATCTGTCCGGATCGACCTCGAGCACGAGCCGTCGGCGGTCGCAAGTGCCGTGTTCGAGGCGTCGCCGCTCACGATCTTCGACGTCGAATCCTCGCCGCGGGTCAACCGCCGGATCGCCGACCGCGTGGGTGCGAAGAGCGCCGCGTTCGTGCCGATCGTGTCGGGCGCCCGCGTGCTTGCCGTTCTCGTCGCCGCGAGCACGGGCAAGCGCCGCACCTTCCCTCCGCAGGAGATCGCTCGCCTCGAGGCGCTTGCCGGCGAGACCGCGCTGGCGCTGGAGCGGATGCGTTCGGCCGCGCAGCTGGAGGAGGCGCTCGGTCGCGAACGACTCGTCGCCGAGATCGCCAGACGCGTTCGCTCGGAGCACGACGTGGAGGCGGTCCTGCGCGTCGCCGTCGAAGAAGTCGGCAAGGCGACCGAGGTCGCCCGGTGCTTCATCCGCCTCGGCGAGCCCGGCGCGCCGACGCCGATCCGAGCCGAGTGGGACGGGCCGAGCGCCCCGCCGATCGGTGACGCAGCGCCGAAGCTCGCCGTGTCCAACCTCGCCATGCGAAAGCGGCGGACGGTCGCGGTGGACGACGTGGAGCAGGAGCCCGAGCTGCGGGATCCGGCTCTCGGCGGAGTCGAAACGCTGCTCCGGCTCGGGACGCGGGCGGCTCTCGCGACGCCGATCCAGGTCTTCGACCAGGTGAGCGGCGTCTTCGCCCTGCACCGGAGCGAGACGACCGCGTGGACGCAGTCCGAGATCCTGCTCGCGGAGGCCGTCGCTCGCGAGGTCGGCCTCGCGCTCCACACGGCGGAGCTCCTCGAGGAGAACCGGCTCCGGCTCGGCCGGCAGGCGGCGCTCGTCCAGGCGGCCCAGGTGATGACGAGCGAGCTCCAGGTCGAGACGGTGCTGCAGCGCCTCGTCGTCGAGGTCACCAAGCTGCTCGAGGCCGACGCCGCCGACTGCTACCTCTTCGACTCCCGGCGGGGCGTCCTCCGCTGCGCTGCGGTGCACGGCCTGCCGGCCGACCTCGTCGAGTTCGAGTTCCCGGCCGAGGGCGCGCTCGCCGGCGAGGCGATGCGCCGCCGCCAGGCGGTCGTCTCCGGCGAGTACGACGCGGTCGAGCCCCCGCACCCGGCGTACGAGGGCTTCACGGCCGCGATGGTCGCCCCGATGACGTGGTGGGGCGAGGTTCGCGGCGTCATCGGCGTGGGCGACGACCGACCCCGAGCGCAGGTTCAGCCGCGAGGACGTGGAGGTGCTGGAGGCGTTCGCGAGCCTCGGGTCGGTCGCGCTGCGAAATGTCGCCAGCATCGAGCAGAGCGCGCGCCAGGTGCAGATCCAGCGTGGCTTCTTCCGGATCGCGTCGGTGCTCGCCCAGCCGCTCTCGCTCGACGAGACACTGGATGCGGTCGCGCAGGCGGCGAACGAGGCGCTCGGCGGAAGCTTCGCGGCCGTGCTGATGCCGGGCGAGGGCGGGCTCCGGCTCGCCGGCTCGCACGAGCTGCCGGCGGCGGTTGCCGAGTTCTTCCGCGAGGGCATCGCCGCCGAGCCGCTCGTGGAGGCGGCGGCGCGGAAGCGGGTCCTCGCCTCGCCGGAGCTGGGCGACGACGACCGGTTCGGGCACGACTGGCGGGCGCTTGCCGAATCCCAGGGCACGAGATCGCTCGTCGCGGTCCCCGTCGAGGCTCCGCGACGCGAGCAGACCGGCATCGGGCTCGTCTTCTTCTCGGAGGAACAGGCGTTCTCCGACGACGAGATCGAGCTTGCACACCACCTTGCGTCCGCCGCTCGTGGCGCGCTCGAGCGGGCCGAGCTGTTCGAAGCCGAGCGCCGGAACCGCGCGATCGCCCAGCAGCTCGCCCGCACCGGGACGCTGCTCGCGAGCGAGCTCGACCCGGAAACCATCCTCGAGGAGATCGTGGCTCAGGCGCCGGGGCTCGTCGGCGCCGACGCCGCCGCTGTGAGCGTCCTCGAAGGCGACGAGCTCGTCGTCAGCGCCGCACACGGCGAGGGGGCAGACGCAGCGATCGGGAGCCGCGTGTCGTCGGTCGGCGAGCTCGCGGGCGAGGTCGTCCAGTCGCGAGGCCCGGTCGCCGCGGGCGACGCGCGCGCCGACGAGCTGGTCAGCGGCTCGGACGCCCTCTTGGAGGCCGGCTACGCGGCGTATCTCGGCGCACCGCTTCTCGGCCCCGAGGGAAGCGTCCACGGTGTGCTCGCCGTCTACGCACGGGAGGCGCGCTCATGGCGTGAGGAGGAGGTCGAGGCGCTCGCAGCGCTCGCCGGCAACGTCTCCGCGTTCCTGTCGAACGCCGAGCTCTACCAGCGGGTGGTGCTCGAGCGCGAGCGCAGCATGGCGATCCTCGGCAACGTCGCCGACGGGATCGTCGCCGTGGACCGCGAGGGCTGCGTCGTGCTCTGGAACGCCGCCGCGGAGCAGATCACCGATGTTCCCGCGGCGGAGGCGATGGGCCGGACGCCCGCCGACGTCCTCCAGCGGACTCTCGAGGCGGACGAGACCTCGGCGGAGGGCCGGGGCCTGATCCAGATCCACCGCGGGGAGGAGGAGGTCTGGCTCTCCGTCAGCGAGGCCGTCATGCGCGACCCCGCAGGAGCGGTCTCCGGCCGCATCTACGCCTTCAGGGACGTGTCCTCAGACCGGCTCGTCGAGCAGCTCAAGTCTGGTTTCGTCTCCACCGTCTCGCACGAGCTGCGGGCACCGCTGACCTCGATCTACGGCTTCGCCGAGACGCTCCTGCGCGAGGACGTCGCGTTCGGGGACGAGGAGCGTCGAACGTTCCTGAGCTACATCGCGTCGGAGGCGCAGCGCCTGACCGGCAGCGTCGACGCGCTCCTGAGTGTTGCGCGACTGGAAGCGGGTGACCTCCAGGTCCAGTTCGCGCCGACCGATCTCCGGGAGGTGGTCTCGGACGTCGTCGAGGACGCGGAGCGCGAGCTCGCGAACGGCCGCCGCTTCGTGGTCGAGGTGCCGGAGGAGCCGCTCGACGCCTCCGCCGACCGCGACAAAGTGCGGCAGATCCTCACCAACCTGATCGACAACGCGCTCAAGTTCTCCCCGAACGGCGGGACGGTGACTGTCGCCGCCCGCAAGACGCATGACGCCGTCCAGGTGCGGGTCGCGGACGAGGGCACCGGCGTCCCGCAGGGCGAGCAGGAGCGGATCTTCAGGAAGTTCTATCGCGCCGAGGCGACGGGCCAGGCCACCGGCGGCACCGGGCTCGGGCTGTTCATCGCGCGCGGGCTTGCGAGCGCGATGGGCGGCCGCGTCTGGGTCGACTCGGACACCGGAGTGGGCGGCTGCTTCGTCCTCGAGCTTCCCGGGGTCGTGTCTGATGTCACGGAGGAACGGGTATAGACGCCGCGAATGGACGGCGCAGCACCGACTCGGGTTCTCGTCGTCGACGACGAGGCGCCGATTCGGCTGCTCTGCCGCGTCAACCTCGAGGCCGAGGACATCGAGGTGCTCGAGGCCGCCGACGGCATCGCGGGTGTGGAGACCGCGCGGGCGGAGCGGCCCGACGTGATCCTCCTCGACGTGATGATGCCCGGCATGGACGGGTGGCAGGTGGCCGAGAGCCTGATGGAGGACGAGGCCACGAGCCACATCCCGCTGATCTTCCTCACCGCGCGCGCCGAGCTCCGCGACCGCGCCAAGGGCCTCGAGCTCGGGGGCATCGACTACATCACGAAGCCGTTCAACCCGGTCGAGCTGGCCGCGGGAGTCGAGCGGCTCCTCGATCGCGTTCGGCGCGGCGAACGGGACCAGCTCCGGCGCGAGAAGATCGCCGAGTTGCGGACGCTGCTCGTCGAGTAGCCCTACCGGCCGGCGAAATCGGCCGTCGCGACGCTGGCGCCGCCGAAGCCGCTGAACGATCCCGTGGCCACCCCGACTCCGACATAGCGGAAGCCGCGGCGCAGCAGGGTCGCCCGGTGCGGTGGGCTCGCGAGCCACATGCGGACGATCGCGCCCGGTCTTCCTTCACTCCCCGCGCCCCACGCGATCGTCTCGCCGAGCGTCCGCCCGCGGGCGCCGTGCCGGCGGAGGCGCTGGTACCAGTCCCCGTGGTCGAAGTTGCCCGTCCGCAGCATCGCGTTCGAGTGCGAGCGGGCCGCGCGCTGGAGCGCGGAGCCGATGCGCAGCGGCGGCGACCCCGTGCCTGGCGCGCGCCCGGTTGATCGCGCTCAAGAGACTGGCTTCCTGCCCCGACAAGCTGCGCATGGCCAACCAGGCCTGACGATTGCGCCCCCGGCGACGAAGCCAGAAACGCAATCCCCCCGACGGCCAGAGCGAGAAGTGTGCGGCTCCTCACCACTCGGCGGATGAGTTTGCCACGACGAATGCAAATCGTGTTGTCATTTCTGGAGATATCGCGAGTTATCAGCAGAATTAGCGGGCCGTTTGGGCCAGTCCGATCCCGCAGAGCACGATTGCGGCGCCGACGAGCTGGATCGGGTCGAGCTCCTCGCGCAGCCACGCGTAGGCGATCACGGTGCCCGCAACCGGCTCGAACATCGCCAGGATCCCTGCGCGAGTTGGGCTCACATGGCGGAGCGCCGCGACCAGCAGCCCGAACGGCACGATCGTCCCGAGCACGATCATCCACGCCATCAGCAGCCAGACCGGCAGCTCGATCGACTCGAGACGGCCGAGGAGCGAGACGCTGTCGTTCAGCAGATGCCACGGGAAGCTCGTCCACGGCTGCACGACCGCCCAGAAGAGGGCCGCGAAGAGGAAGCCGTAGGCGAGCAGCGAGGACGACGTGCGACGGCGGATGCCGCGATCGGCCATCAGGATGTAGAGCGCGAAGGTGATCGCCGCGCCGATGGACGCCAGCACGCCGATCCCGTCCAGCTCGAGGCCATGCCAGAGCTGGAGGAGCAGCGCAAGGCCGACGATCGCGAGGGCCAGCGCCGCCCAGATCCGACGCCGGACCGGCTCGTGCAGCACGTACCGGGCGTAGAGCGCGACGAGGACCGGAGCGACGTACTGGATGAGCAGCGCGATGCCGATCTCCAGCCGCTCGATCGCGACGAAGTAGAACCAGGCGACGAACGCGAGCCCGGCGACGCCGAAGACCGCAAGGAAGGGCAACTCGCCGAGTCGCACGTGAAGGGTCGAGCGCCGCCAGACGAGCAGTACGGCGAAGAGCAGCAGGAACGCCCCGGTCGCGCGCACCTCCGTCAACCGCTCCGAGGTGACCCCGCCCGACTGGAGGATGACCTTCGACACGGCGCCGTTCAGCGCCCAGAGCGTCGCCGCCGTGAGCACCATCGCGTAGCCAAGCGCCGGCCGGCGGGTCACGCCGCGAGCCTATCCGGGTAGCGGCTCTACACTGGGTTCGGACGGGACGTGGCGCAGTCTGGTAGCGCGCCCGCTTTGGGAGCGGGAGGTCGCCGGTTCGAATCCGGCCGTCCCGACTAGCTCTAGCGTTCGGTCTCGCCCGGCTCCCAGAAGACGACGACGAAGAACGGCAGCCCGCCGCTTCGGGTCGTGCCCACGCGGTACTCGCAGGTCAGCGGCGTGCCGTCTTTGCGCATCAACTCCGCGACGCCTCCGACCAGGTCGCCGTCCGCGATCTGCTCCATCATGGCCGCGACCTCCTCGGACTCGAATCCGAGCGCCGCAGCGCCGCCTTCCAGCAGCTCCTCCCGCGCGTAGCCCGAGAGCTTGCAGGCACGTCGGTTCGCCGCGAGATACCGGCCCTCTTCGTCGAGGACGATCGCTCCGACCGGCCCGTGCTCGAGCGCCTCGCCGAGGAGCGTCTCCTGCACCAGGTCCTGCTGAAGAGGGGCAAGCTGCGGCATGGGCGCTAAGAGACAAACTGGCAGCCCGACGGGTGGAATGCAATAGGCCGATCGGCCTATTTGTTCTCGGCGGTGTACTGCACCCGTTCCTCGTCCGCGAGGAACCGGAAGAAGAAGATGGCGAAGACGGCGAAGAAGACGATCGCCTGCTCGACCGCCATCGTCACGCCGGCGAGCTGCTGGTCGGAGTGCGGGCCGAGCCCCCAGAGCCCGCCGCCCTCGACGTAGTAGTCGTAGGCCGCCTCCGGTGCGAGCGCGAGCAGCAGCCCGATCGGGCTCGCGAGGATGAACGCGAGGAAGACGTAGAGCGCCCTCCCCGCATTGGAGAGGCGGTGCGGCGCGTCCTGGAAGACGGGCCACCAGAGCAGCGCGCCGGCCGCGAGGTACATGGCGTGCTCGAGGTGGAGAAGTGTCGCCGGGTGCTCGAGCGCCGTGTCGTAGGCGGGCGGCAGGTGCCAGGCGAAGTAGACGAGGAGCCAGAGGCCAAGCGCGACCGGCGGACGGGTCAGCTGCCGGACTGCGGCTATCCGGGCGAGCCGCTCCGCGACGGACGGCGGGATGCCCAGCACGAGCAGCGCCGGCGCCCACTCGGCGAGGATCACGTTCTGGAGCAGGTGCATCGAGAGCAGGTGGTAGCTCAGCGCCTCGAGTGGCGTGACCGCGGTGGCGAGCAGGAGCAGACAGCCAGCGGCGAAGGCCGCGACGCGCCAGCGCTCGACGTCGCAGCGCCTCGCGTGGCCAGGACGTAGGCGAGCACCAGCGCGGCGATGCCGAGCGTCGCCTCCGGGTGGACGGTCCAGGAGTAGGGATCGGGGCGGGAGATCGGACGCTACGCTAGTCCGGCGCGGGCGTAGCTCAATGGTAGAGCCCTAGCCTTCCAAGCTAGTTATGCGGGTTCGATCCCCGCCGCCCGCTCTGACGAGGTCGTCTAGGAGTTGTCCGGCAGCACGACGCGCTCGATCGCGACCGGGCTCTCCGGGCGGTCGTTGTCGTCACGGTCGGCCTCTGAGATCCGGTCGACGACGTCCATCCCCGAAGTCACCCGGCCGAAGACCGTGTGCTTCCCGTCCAGCCACGGAGTCGCCTCGGCGGTGACGATGAAGAACTGGCTGCCGTTCGTGTTCGGCCCCGCGTTCGCCATCGCCAGCGCGCCCCGGACGACCCGGTGCTCGTTGAACTCGTCCTCGAACTCGTAGCCGGGGCCGCCCGTCCCGGTGCCCGTCGGGTCGCCACCCTGGATCATGAAGTCGGGGATCACCCGGTGGAAGATGACGCCGTCGTAGAAGCCGTCGCGGGCGAGCTTGACGAAGTTCTCGACCGTCTTCGGCGCATCGTTCGGATACAGCTCGAGCTCGATCGCGCCTTCGCTCGTGTGGATGGTCGCCTGCCTCATTGGAGGATTGTGTCCGCCAGGGGCTCGAGTGCGCCGGCCGTCGGCTCCAGGTCACCGGACGCCAGCTGGGCTGTGACCTGCCGGACCAGGGCGCGCGCCTCGCCGACGTGCTCCGGGCCGAGCACGGTGTTGACCGACGCGGCTACCTCGCCGTCCTGAATCAGCTCGATCGCGACGGTGTCGAGCTCGCGCCTCGCGATGTAGGGATCGTTCGGCACGCCGACCCGCACCAGGAACACGCGGCCGTCTGGCAGCTCGGCCTCCTGCTCGATCGGGGTCCCGCGAAGGCTCATGCCACGCATTTCACCATGCCGGGACCGGCCGGAACGTCCGACCGCCACGCGATCCTTGCGCCGTGCCCGCCGAAGAGCGGATCGTTCGCATCCGACCGACGACCATCCTCGCCGTTCTCGGGATCACGTTCGGCTTCCTCCTGCTGCTCTACGTCACGTGGATCTCGCGGCAGGTGCTCACCTGGATCATCGTCGCGATCTTCCTGACGCTTGCGCTGAACCCGGCTGTGGAGGCGCTCGAGCGGCGGGGCCTACGCCGTGGGCTCGCGACCGCCCTCACCTCGCTGCTCGCGCTCGGCGTGATCATCGCCGCCGGCTCGCTCTTCATCCCGACCCTGGTCGACGAGGCGACGGGCTTCGCCGAGGAGCTGCCGGACTACGTGCGCGACGTGTCGGAGGGACGCGGCCCGCTCGGCGAGTTGGCCGAGCGCTACGAGATCGAGCAGCGGGTGCGCGACGCCGTCCAAGGCGGCGGCGCCGCGGGCGTGCTGGGCCTGTCCGACACCGCGCTCGCGATCACGCAGAGCGTGATCACGTTCATCGTCGCCGCAGTCACGATCGCGTTCATGACGTTCTTCATGCTCCTGGAGGGCCCGAGGTGGATGGAGCGCTTCTACGGCGCTGCTGCCGGAGCGCTCACGGGAAACGTGGCGCGGCATCGGCAACGACATCTACCGGACGGTCGGCGGCTACGTGACGGGGAACCTGCTGATCAGCGTGATCGCCGGCGTCAGCTCGACGATCGTGCTCCTGATCCTGGACGTCCCCTACGCGGTCGCGCTGGGCCTGCTCGTGGCGATCCTCGACCTGATCCCGCTCGCCGGCGCCACGCTGGCGGCGATCATCCTCACCTCCGTCGCGTTCCTCACGTCGGTGCCGGCGGGGATCATCGTGCTGGTCTTCATGATCGTCTACCAGCAGATCGAGAACCACGTGCTCCAGCCGCTCGTCTACAGCAGGACCGTGCAGCTCTCGCCGCTCGCGATCCTCGTCTCGGTGCTGATCGGCGCCAAGATCGCCGGGATCCTCGGAGCGCTGGCGGCAATCCCTGTCGCCGGAACGATCCAGGTGCTGCTCCTGGCCTGGCTAAGCCACCGCCGTGAACGCGGTTCGCGCGAGACCGCGCCCGTCTAGGAATCGGAAATCCGTCGCGAGAGGGACGCCCCTCCCTGTTTGCCGCTCGCCGAGGGGGGAAAGGTGGTGTCCATGGATACCTGGATCATCGTGTTGATCGTGATCGTCGCAATCGTCGTGCTCGCCGTCCTGCTGATGGGCGGCCGCCGGGCCCGCGAACGGAAGCTCGAGGACCGTCGCGAGGAAGCCCACGAGCTTCGGCGCGGAGCAGACGAGCAGGCGCAGCAAGCCCAGCAGCGGGAAGAGGAGGCGCGGGAGCAGGCCGACCGTGCTCGCCGTGAGCGCGAAGCGGCCGAAGCGCGGGCCCAGAAAGCGGACGAGCTCGACCCCGACGTCGACACGTAGCTAGCCCACCGCATGGTGCTCAGGCGTCCCGCCGCTCACCTGGCGGAGGAGCACGCGCCCGGGAGGATTCGAACCTCCGACCGGCGGATTAGAAGTCCGCTGCTCTTCCACTGAGCTACGGGCGCCCGTTCCGCAAAGCGTAGCGCCGGGCCCTCCCGGGTAGGCCTGGGACGAAAACCAACCGAGGAGGGAGCATGGCCGAGCTGAACGGCAAGAGAATCGCGTTCCTGGCGACCGACATGGTCGAGCAGGTCGAGCTGACGGAACCGTGGAAGGCCGTCGAGCAGGCGGGCGGCACGCCAGAGCTCGTCTCGCTCGAGGAGGGCGAGATCCAGGGCTTCGACCACTACGACAAGGCGAACACCTTCCAGGTCGACCGGGTCGTGAGTGACGTAACGGCGGACGACTACGACGGGCTGGTGCTGCCCGGCGGGGTCGGAAACCCGGACACGCTCCGGGCCGACGAGGACGCCGTGCGCTTCGCCCGAACGTTCGTCGAGTCGGGCAAGCCGGTGGCAGTGATCTGCCACGGGCCCTGGACGCTGGTGGAGGCGGACGTCGTCCGCGACCGGACCCTCACCTCGTTTCCCTCGATCCGGACGGACATCAAGAACGCGGGCGGCAACTGGGTCGACCAGGAGGTCGTCGTCGACGACGCGTTGATCTCGAGCCGGAACCCCGACGATCTCTCCGCCTTCTGCTCGACCCTCGTGGAGGTCTTCGCGAAGACGCCGGTCCGCGCCTAGGTGGGGGCAGCGCTCCTGGACGTCGACGGCACGCTCGTCGATACGAACTACCACCACGCGCTCGCGTGGTGGCGGGCGTTCCGGCAGCACGGCATCACGCTGCCGGTCTGGCGCGTCCACAGGCACGTCGGCATGGGCGGGGACCAGCTGGTCCCCGCCCTCGCCCCCGGCGTCGACCGTGACCTCCACGCGGCGATCGAGGAGACGCGCGGCAAGGAGTACGGCAAGCTCATCGGCGAGGTGCAGGCGCTCGAGGGCGGGCACGAGCTCATCGCCGAGCTGAAGGAACGCGGCGCCACGGTCGTCCTCGCGAGCTCTTCGCCCCAGGCCGAGCTCGACCGGTACCTCGACCTCCTCGATGCGCGGGACCTCGCGGACGCCTGGACGACCAGGGACGACGTCGAGGCGACAAAGCCCGCGCCGGATCTCGTGCGCGCGGCGATCGACAAGGCGGGGAAAGATCAGGCGGTGATGGTCGGCGACACTCCCTGGGATGTCGAGGCCGCACACCGTGCCGGAGTGGAGACCGTGTGCGTGATCACCGGCGGCTTCTCACGCCAGGAGCTCGTGGACGCCGGTGCTGCCGCCGTCTTTGAGAGCGTCGCCGAGCTTCGCAGGAGGCTCGACGAACCGCCGCTATCCTTGCTCTAGCGCGGTGGCGGTAGCTCAGTTGGTAGAGCCCCGGGTTGTGGTCCCGGTGGTCGGGGGTTCGAGTCCCCTCCGCCACCCCTTAGAGGCTCCGGCGCGACGAAGCATCATCGTGTTGGAGCCTCTTACTTGAAGATCCTCGCCTCACGCCGCTTCCCCGGCCCGGCATGGGACGAGCTGGCCGACGTCGAGTACGGCGATCTGGGGAAGCGCCGCGACGACGTCGAGGCGCTCGCCGTGGTCGCCGAGCGCGTCGACCGAGAGGTGCTCGAGCGATTCCCGAACCTGAAGCTCCTCGCGAACTACGGCGCCGGCTACGACCTCGTCGACGTGGACGCCTGCCGCGAGCGAGGCGTCGCGGTCACCAACACGCCGGGAGTCACGGCCGCGGCGACCGCCGACCTCACCCTGGGGCTGATCCTGGCCGTCCGGCGGCGAATCGCCGCGGGAGACCGGGTCGTGCGGTCCGGCCGGTGGGGGAGCGGCTGGGCCGACGAGCCGCTGAAGGGCGACGAGGTGAGCGGCTCGACGCTCGGGATCGTCGGTCTCGGACGGATCGGGAGCGCGGTCGCGCAGCGGGCACGGGCGTTCGACATGCGGGTGCTCTACACCCGAAGCGCCCCCGACGACAACCCGGCGTACCGGCCACTGGAAGAGCTGCTCGCCGATTCCGACGTCGTCACGATCCACGTCCCGCTCACGGACGAGACGCGCGGCTTCGTCGACGCTCGGCGACTGGCGCTGATGCGCGACGGCGCCTGTCTCGTCAACACCTCCCGCGGCCAGGTCGTCGAAGAGGACGCACTTGTCGCAGAGCTGGTCGCCGGCCGGCTCCGAGCCGGGCTCGACGTCTTCGCCAACGAGCCGGAAGTCCCGCGCGAGCTCTTCGGCCTGGAGAACGTCGTCATGACGCCGCACCTAGGGACCGCGACGCAGGCCACGCGCGAGGCGATGACCCGCGTGCTCGTCGACAACCTGCTGGCGGCCGAGCGAGGCCAGCCACCACCCAACCCTGTCTAGCGGCTCCAGCCCTCCGGCGGCTCGCGCCGTCCCTCCTGCACGTTCCAGTAGTCCCGCTGGTCGACGACGAGCCCGTCGCTGTCGAACCGGATCACGGACACGCCGGCGATCGTCTCCGCGCGACCCTGATACGTGACGACGCCCCAGTACTCGCACGTCGCGCGCTCGCCGGACACGATCGGCTCCCCGAACCAGACCTCGGCCTCGTCCTGCTCGGAGAAGGTCGACTCGACGTAGGCACGTGGCTCCTGGAGGTCACGAAAGGGCATTGACCGGAAGCGCGCGCCGGGCGCGTAGAGCGCCGCGATCGCGTCGAGGTCCTTCGCCGGCCACGCCCGGAGCCACGTCTCGCGCCACCGTCCGACTTCCGATTCCGCGTCCACCGGGCGCTACTCTGACCGGACCCGGCCCCGTAGCTCAGTGGATAGAGCGGCAGACTTCGAATCTGCGTGCGATGGTTCGACTCCATCCGGGGCCATATTCGCTCCGGAACGGCCGCGGCTAGGTCTCGTTCTTGTCGGGCTCGTCCTCGAGCTGCCCGGCCACGCGCTCGCGCTCGGCCTCGTCTTCGAGGCGCTGCTCCTCGAACTTTGTGATCGGGCTCTCGCGGCTCTCGCGCTCACGATCTGCTTGGTCGCTCATGGGCCAAACCTACCCGGGCGGATCTATCCTCTAACCGCCGCGCGGGCGTGGCGGAACTGGCAGACGCGGCGGGTTTAGGTCCCGTTGGGCCACACGGTCCTTGGAGGTTCGAGTCCTCCCGCCCGCATCGGATCATCTAGGTCCCACGGGGGCGCTCGATCTCCAGCCGCGAGGGCGGCTGGCACAATGGCCGCCTCGTGAAGGCAACGGTCGAAGAGCTCCCCGAGAGCAAAGTCAAGATGACGGTCGAGGTCCCGAGCGGGGACGTCAAGCATGCAATCGACCATGCCGCCTCGGATCTCGCCGGCTCTCTGAAGATCCCCGGCTTCCGCAAGGGCAAGGTGCCGATGCCCGTGCTCCTGGCCCGGGTCGGGAAGGATCGCCTCTACGCCGAGGCGGTCGAAAGCCATATCGGCGGCTGGTTCCGTACGGCGCTGCGCGGAACTACCGTCCGGCCCGCGACGGCGCCCGAGTACGACTACGAGCTGCCCTCGTCCGAGAAGGACACGTTCCAGTTCACCGCGACCGTCGGCGTGCAAGACCTAGCCCGCGGTCCCGGACTGGTCGACGCTCGAGGTCGCCTCGCCCGAGCCAGAGGTGCCCGAGGAGCTGATCGACGCCGAGCTCGAGGTGCTCCGCTCCACGGTCGCCGACCTTGCGCCGGCCAACGGCCGGCCCGCACGCGAAGGCGACACGGTCGTCGTCGATCTTGTGTCCGCCGACGGTGAGGCACAGCGCGACTACGTCGTCGAGCTCGGGTCGCAGCGACTGCTCCCCGAGATCGAGGAGGGCCTCGTCGGCCAGCAGTCCGGTGGTGAGAAGCAGATCGCCTACCGGCTTCCCGACGGCCAGGACGCGGACATCACCGCGATCGTCAAGGAGATCTACGAGAAGGTGCTCCCGCCCGTGGACGACGAGCTCGCCCGGGCGGCCAGCGAGTTCGAGACGCTCGCCGAGCTGCGAGAGGAGATCCAGACGCGCCTTGGCGGCCAGCTCGAAGAGCAGCTCGAAGCCCAGTTCCGGACGGCGGCGCTCGACGCGCTCGTCGCCGCCACCGACCTCGACGTCGCCCCGGGTCTCGTCCAGACCCGTGCGGTCGAGCTCTGGAACGCGCTCGTCCGCTCGCTCGAGCGGCGCGGGATCAGCCCGGAGGTGTACGTCCAGCTCAGCGGCCGGACTCCGGAGCAGATCCAGTCGGACATCGAGGCCGAAGCACGACTGGCGCTCGAGCGCGAGATCGTGCTCGAGGCGGCCGCGGACAAGCTCGGCCTGGAAGTCCCCGACGAGGCCGTCGACACCCTGATCCGCGAGCAGGCGGAGGAGCTCGGCGAGGACGCCGACGCACTGATCGCCCAGGTGCGAGAAGCCGGTCGGTACGAGGCCATTCGCACCGACCTCCGTCTCCGCGACGCGCTCGACCGGGTCGCCGCCGAGGTCAAGCGCATCCCCGTCGAGCTCGCGGACGCCCGCGACAAGCTTTGGACCCCAGAGAAGGAAAAACCCGAGACCGGTACGAAGTTGTGGACCCCCGGTAGCAAGGAGCCTGCATGAGCCCGCTTGTCCCCATGGTGATCGAGCAGACGTCGCGCGGCGAGCGCGCCTTCGACATCTACTCGCGCCTGCTCAATGAGCGAATCGTCTTCCTCGGAACGCCAATCGACGACCAGATCGCGAACCTGATCATCGCCCAGCTCCTGCACCTGGAGTCGGAGGATCCCGACAAGGACATCGCCCTGTACATCAACTCGCCGGGCGGCGACGTCTACTCGGGCCTCGCGGTCTACGACACGATGCAGTTCATCAAGCCCGACGTGCAGACGATCTGCGTCGGGATCGCGATGTCCATGGGCGCGCTGCTGCTCGCCGGCGGCACCCACGGCAAGCGCATGGCGTTGCCGAACGCCAAGATCCTGATCCACCAGGTGTGGACGCCTCACGGCCCCGGCGGCCAGGCGGCCGACATCGAGATCCGCGCGCGCGAGACGCTCAACCTCAAGCGCCGGCTCGAGGAGATCCTCTCCGAGCACACCGGGCAGGACCTCGAGAAGGTCGCGCACGACACCGATCGCGACTACTTCATGTCGACGCAAGAGGCCAAGGATTACGGCATCATCGACACCGTGATCACGAGTCGCGACGGGGCGAAGCCCTAGCTATCCCGATGATTTCGGAGTACAAGGAGAACTAGGGTGGCGAGGGCGAGCGACGGCAACGAGCAGCTTCTCTGCAGCTTCTGCGGGAAGTCACAGCGGCAGGTCAAGAAGCTGATCGCCGGTCCGGGCGTCTACATCTGCGACGAGTGCATCGATCTCTGTAACGAGATCATCGACGAGGAGCTCACGACTCCCTCCTCGCTCGACCTCGACAACCTCCCGCGGCCGACGGACATCTACAGCGTCCTCAACGACTACGTCGTGTCGCAGGAGGAGGCGAAGCGCACCCTCGCCGTCGCCGTCTACAACCACTACAAGCGCGTCCAGATGGGCACCGAGGAGAACGAGGTCGAGCTGCAGAAGTCGAACATCCTCCTCCTCGGGCCGACGGGCTGCGGCAAGACCCTCCTGGCGCAGACGCTCGCCCGGATCCTCAACGTCCCGTTTGCGATCGCGGATGCCACGGCGCTGACCGAGGCAGGCTACGTCGGCGAGGACGTCGAGAACATCCTCCTGAAGCTGATCCAGGCCGCGGACTTCGACATCAAGAAGGCCGAGACCGGGATCATCTACATCGACGAGGTCGACAAGATCGCGCGGAAGGCGGACAACCCGTCGATCACGCGCGACGTGTCGGGCGAGGGCGTCCAGCAGGCACTGTTGAAGATCCTCGAGGGCACCGTCGCCTCGGTGCCGCCGCAAGGCGGGCGCAAGCACCCGCACCAGGAGTTCCTCTCGATCGACACGACGAACATCCTCTTCATCTGCGGCGGCGCGTTCGCGGGGCTGGAGAAGATCATCGCCCGCCGGATCGGCAAGAACGCGGTCGGTTTCGGCGCCGACATCCGCTCCCGGCACGACTCGGAAGTCTCGGAGCTGCTCGGAGACGTCATGCCGGAGGACCTCCTGTCCTACGGGCTGATCCCCGAGTTCATCGGCCGGCTCCCCGTCGTCTCGGCGGTGCACCAGCTCCAGCGGGAGGACCTCGTGCAGATCCTCGTCGAGCCGAAGAACGCGCTCGTCCGGCAGTACCAGCGGTTCTTCGGCTACGACTCGATCGAGCTCGTCTTCATGGACGACGCGTTGTGGTCGATCGCCGATCGCGCCCTCGAGCGCGAGACCGGCGCCCGCGGCCTCCGCTCGATCATCGAGACCGCGCTGCTCGACGTGATGTTCGAGCTCCCCTCGCGCAAGGACGTCTCCAAGTGCGTGATCACGAAGGAGACGATCGACAAGGGCCTCAAGCCAACGCTCGTCACGAGCGCCGGGGCCGAGCTCGAGGACGAAGAAGAGCGCGCGGCCGAGTCGGCCTAGTCGGCGCTCCCCTTCCCGCCTTCGCCGCCCGACCTAGCCGAAAGGCTAGTTGAGCTCGCCGGGCCTACGTGCGATCGTGCAGGCCAGCTGCCCGGTCGCGTGGTCAGGGGAGATTTCCCCATTTGGCGGCGGACCACGCCTCCGGGCCCCATAACTCGGGAACGTCCTCCCGTGAAACGAGCACCGTCGCCCCGGTTCACCCGCACATCGCGCACCGCCCGGAACTGGACGTCCCCTGCGCTCGTGCTCGTCTGTGCGTTCGCTCTCGTCGCGCCGCTGAACGCGGGGGCCGATGTCGAGGCTCAGACGTCACTCTCCCCGGGTCTTCTGGATGCCGCCCAGGCGCAGCCGGATGCAGCGTTCAAGGTCATCGTCGAGGGTGCTGCGGGCAGCGACACCGTGTCGGCAGAGATTCGAGGAGTCGCGGAGGACGACGAGGCCGATCTGCACAGCTTCCTGACCGTGCCGGCCGTTGCCGGGACTCTGACTGGGAGCGAGATCGTCGCGCTCGCGAACGGCTCGGAGCCGCTCGTGATCTCGCGCGACTCTCCGGTCACCGCCACGGACGACCCGGAACCGCCCGCACCGCCTCCGACTCACGCGACGAGCGAGGAGCCGATGGTGGCCGGAGACCCGGAGCCGGGCGCGTGGCTCAGTGCGACACCCGGACTCTGGAGCGGATCCGGCACGCCCAGCTACGCCTTTCAGTGGCAGCGCTGCGGCACTGACCTCCGATCTGCGGCCCTGCTGGCCGACTCCCCGGCCGGCTACTGGCCCGCTTCGGAGCTGGATGGACGCGTCGAGGTTTCCGGTCCCGAGGTCGGCACGTTCTCGTCGGCGTTCACGTTCGAGGGCTGGGTGGAGGTCGGCGAGGCTCAGAGCAATCGGCTGCTGATGTCGCGCTGGTTTGCGCTCGGTGACGGCAGCACCACTCCCGGGGCGTGGGCCGTCGGCGGGGTCCTGCTGTACCTGGACGAGAACGGGCATTACGCCCTGGTCGGCCGGCAGCTACCAGCACGGCTACGTCCGAACCTCGATCAGTCCCGTCACCGGCGAACGCGAGCACATCGCCGGGACGTGGGACGGATCCGTCATGCGGCTGTACCGAAATGGGGTTCAGATCGGCGCCGCGGACCTGGCCGGCTCCCTTGCCGATTCGTCAGTCGAGCTGTCGATCGGCCGCGAGGTCGATCAGGCGGCGCTCTACGGGCGCGCGCTCACACCAAGTGAGGTGCGAGGGCACGCGGCGGGGTGCGTTGCGATCCCCGGTGCCGATGAGCCGACCTATCGTGTCGCCGCGGACGACCTGGGCCTGAACCTTCGCGTCGTCGTGGCGGGCACCGACGACGGGGAATCGAGCGTGACCGCTTCCGAGCTCACGCCGCCCGCAACGGCGAGACCTCCGGCCGCGACCTCTCCCCCGTCGATCCTCGGAACGGGCGAGGAGGGTCAGACGCTCAACGCGGCCGACGGCATCTGGGAGGGGACGCAGCCACTCGAGTTCTCGCACCAGTGGCAGCGCTGCGATGCAGAGGGCGAGAGCTGTGTCGACATCGCCGGCGCCACGGACACCAGCTACACGCTGGCTGCGGCTGATCTCGGAGCGACGGTCCGATTGTCGGTCACGGCCCGCGGCCTCGGCGGCGAGCTGGCCGCCCGGTCCGAACCTTCCGAGAACGTGCTGGCGGTCCCCGAGCCGCTGCCGCGGTTCAAGCAGCACTGGCCGTATGCCTCGGGAGTGGCCCCGCTCCTGTCGAGCGTGCAAGGACTGGAGCCGCCCACGATCGCGATTGTCGACTCGGGGATCGACGCGGCCCGAGCGGACTTCGGCGGACGGGTGATCGAGCACGTGAATCTGAGCACCCGCGAGGGGAACCAGCCGGGAGACGGCTACGGCCACGGGACGGCCGTGGCCAGCGTGGCTGCCGGCGAAGCCGAGGGCTACACGGGCGCCGCGCCGGACGCGAACCTCGTGGCCGTCGAGGTCCTCGACGACACGGGAGTAGCCCACGTCAGCGACGTGATCGCCGCCGCGGACTGGATCTACAGCAACCGCGAGCGTCTGAACATCCGCGTCGCCAACTTCTCCCTCCACGGGACGACCGTCGCGAGCCTGACGTCGGATCCGCTGGACCGGGCGGTCGAGAAGCTCTGGCTGAGCGGCATCGTCGTCGTCGCGGCGGCCGGCAACTACGCGGTCGACGGGGAGGAGAGCGCGGTTCCGTTCGCGCCCGGCAATGACCCGTTCGTGCTCACGGTCGGCGCGACCGACACCAGGGGGTCGTTCACGCAGCGAGACGACGTCACAGCGCCCTGGTCCGCGTGGGGTTACACGCGCGACGGGTTTGCCAAACCGGAGCTCGGCGCGCCCGGCCGGTATATCGCGGCGGCGGTGTCTCCGGACACCAAGCTGGCCCGCGAGCGGCCGGAGCGCATCGTCGAGCCTGGCTACCTCCAACTCTCCGGGACGTCACTGGCGGCGCCGGTCGTCGCCGGCACCGCGGCGAACCTCCTGGCGGCACACCCGGAGTGGACGCCGGATCAGGTGAAGGGGGCGCTCATGCTCACCGCCGAGCCGCTCGACCGCGCCCGGCCGCGCTCTGCCGGCGTCGGGGCGATGAATGCTGCCGCGGCCGCAGCAGTGGTCGACCCGCCCAATCCGAATCTCGCGCTGCAGCACTTCCTGATCCCCGATCCCAACGGCGGCTCGACGCCCGTCTTCGACGCGAGCACGTGGACGACGACGGTGCAGTCGGACCCGGCGTGGGCAAGCGTCGCGTGGGGCTCGGTGGCCTGGGGATCCGCCGCGTGGTCGAGCGTCGCCTGGGGCTCGGTGGCGTGGGGATCGGTCGCCTGGGGCTCCGTGGCCTGGGGCTCCGTTGCGTGGGGCTCGGTCGCGTGGGGGAGCAATTCCGAGGACGACCTGCGACAGGAGGGCGGCTACTGGAATCGCAGGGACTGACCGCCTGAGGGGCGGTCAGTGGGGAGAGGGGCGGCGGAGAGCCATGTGGCGCTCTCCGCCGCCGCCTCGGGGGAGAGCCCTGCTAGGAGTTGCGGCCACTCCTGCAGGGCTCACGCTCGCGCCGGCGACAAGCGGAGTCGGCGGGAGTCCCAGCCCCGCCAGTCTCCAGAGGCGCCTGTTCAGCGCGGCGGTGGTGGTCGGGGCGCGCCACTCAGCCTGCCCGGTCACGGCGCCCCCATGGTGGCCCGCCAGAACTCGTCGCTGGGGGCCTTGGTGAATTCGTCGTCGAGCACCGATCGAGGCGTCTGGCCCGTCTCCAGAGCAACGACGCCGACCAGGTGGCGAAGTGCGTGGAGCGCCTGGGCGACGTCGATGTCGCCCGGCCGGAGCTCTGAGGCGTGTTGAATCTCCTTGGCAGTCACGCCTCAATGGTCACCTCGGCCCCCCACCAGCCGGTAAGCCCTGGGTAATTTCCCTCGAAGGAGCGAGATGGACTACCGCATTCTCGGCCCCCTCGAGCTCCGTGCAGGCGATCGGACGGTGTCCCTGCGCGGGGTCCGTCAGCGTGAGCTGCTGGCGGTTCTTCTCCTGCACGCGAACGAGATCGTCTCCAGCGACCGGCTGATCGACGAGCTCTGGGAGCGAGATCCACCGCCGACGGCGGCGAAGATCATCCAGAACAGCGTTTCGCAGCTGCGGAAGTTGATCGACCCGGAGCTCCTCATCACCCGGAGCCCCGGGTATCTGCTCGTCGTCGGGCCCGACGAGCTGGATGCGGGCAGGTTCGAGCGGATCGTGGAGCAGGCGAGGGCCGACCTCGCCGAAGGTCAGCCCGCCAAGACCGCGGAAGCGCTGCGCGAGGCACTCGGGTTGTGGCGGGGCCCGGCGCTCGCCGATTGCGCCGACGTCCCCTCTGCCCGAGCAGAGGCGGCAAGGCTCGAGGAGCTGCGGTCGGCGGCCACCGAGGATCGAATCGAGGCCGAGCTCCAGCTCGGACGCCATGCCGACCTCGTCGCCGAGCTCGAGGCGCTCGTCGCGCAGCATCCGCTCCGCGAGCGTCTACGAGCGCAACTCATGGTCGCGCTGTATCGATCGGGACGGCAGGCCGAGGCGCTGCGGGTGTATCACGAGACGCGCGAGGTCCTCGTGGAAGAGCTCGGGCTCGAGCCCGGACGGGCTCTGCAGCGGCTCGAGCGTGCCGTGCTCGTTCACGATCCGGCGCTCGAGCTTTCCGGGGACGGAAGGCCGGAGGCGCCACGACCCGTCGACTCGGCGCAGGCGCCGGGGACGCGCAAGACGGTCTCCGTGGTCGCAGCGGACGTCCTCAGTCTCGGCGGGCCCCATGACCCTGAGGCGCTCCGCCGGCCCATGTCGCGCGCGGTCGAGACAGTGACAGGCGTGCTCGAGCGCCACGGCGCCCGCACCGAGTCGTCACCCGCCGGCGGTGTGATCGGAATCTTCGGCGTTCCAACGGTGCACGAGGACGATGCGCTACGCGCCGTCCGTGCCGCGACCGAGGCTCGCACCGCTCTCGAGGAGCTCGGCGCAGAGCTCGAGCGCGACTGGCACATCGCGGTCTCGCTTCGTTCTGGCGTGAACACCGGGGAGGTGGTGGCCGGCGACGCGACGGTGCAGACGCTGATCGCGGGAGACACGGTCAACGTCGCCGCCCGCCTGCAGCAAGCCGCCGATCCGGGCGAGATCCTGCTCGACGAGCAGACGCAGCGGCTCGTCCGCGATGCGGTCCGGGCCGAGCGTGTCGACCCGAGTGCGCTGAAGGCGACGGGCCGCGAGTCGGCCTGGCGGCTGCTCGAGCTGGCTCCGGGGACGCCGGGATACGTTCGCCGGCTCGAGACGCCCCTCATCGGCCGTGCCGGCGAGCTCGCTCAGTTTCGGCAGGCCTTCGATCGGGCCGCGCAACAGCGGGCAGTCCAGCTCTTCACGGTCCTCGGGCCCGCCGGCATCGGCAAGTCCAGGCTGGCGCGCGAGCTCGTCCTCTCGGTCGGAGACGGCGCGACGCTGCTCCAGGGTCACTGTCCCTCGTACGGCGAAGGCATCACATTCTGGCCGCTGCGTGAGATCGTCGAGCAGGTCGGCGACGTGACGGCGCTCCTGGCCGGCGAACCTGAGGCCGACGCGATCGTCGAACGGCTTCTCGGCGCAGTGGGTCCCTCGGGGCAGGCGAGCTCGAACGAGGAGACGTTCTGGGCGGCGCGGAAGCTGTTCGAGGCGCGGGCGCGAGCGGGTCGTCCCTTGATCGTCCTCCTGGAGGATGCCCACTGGGCCGAGCCGACGCTTCTCGACCTCGTCGAGCACGTGGCCGAGTGGTCCGGCGATGCGCCGATTCTGCTCGTCTGCCTGGCCCGGACCGAGCTGATCGAGGCGCGCCCCCGGCTGGCAGGGGGCCGGGCGAACATCAGCTCGATCGTCCTGGAACCGCTGTCGAAGCAGGAGAGCGACGAGCTGATCGAGGCGCTTCGTGGCGAGATCGAGCTCACCGACGACACACGGGCCCGGATCGCCGCAGCGTCGGAGGGCAACCCGCTCTTCATCGAGCAGATGCTCGCGATGGTCACCGAGCAGGGTTCCGACGGCGGACGGGACGTGCCGATCCCGCCCACCATCCGCGCGCTGCTCGCGGCGCGGTTGGAGGGGCTGGATCCAGGCGAGCGATCGCTGCTCCTGCGGGCCTCGGTGATGGGTCGAGAGTTCCGGCGCGCAGCGCTCGCCGAGCTCTCTCCTGAGGACGGGCGTGCGCTGAGCGATGCCCTGGAAGGCCTCGTTCGGCGCGAGCTGATCCGGCCGGTTCGAGACGAGGTCTTTCGCTTCCGCCATCTCCTGCTGCTGGAGGTCGCGTACGACGCCCTTCCCAAGCTCGAGCGGGCAGTTCTCCACGAGCGTCTCGGGAGCTGGTTCGAGCAGAACGAGGGCGAAGAGGAGATCGTCGGCTACCACCTCGAACGGGCGCACTCGTACCGCGCCGAGCTGGGGCCGGTCGATGCCGAAGGACGCGCGCTCGCGAGACGTGCCGCGACTCGGCTGGGCAGCGCCGGCCGTCGTGCCTACGAGCGCGGCGACCTCGCTGCCGCCGTGGGGCTCCTGTCACGGGCGGCCACCCTGCTCGAGCCGGGGGCGGCCGGCCGCGTGGAGCTGCTTGCCGATCTCGGCGAAGCTCTTCGCGAGACGGGCGAGTTCGAGCGGGCGGAGGCGGTGCTCGAAGAGGTCATCCAGAGCGCGTCTGCAAGCGGAGACGACGTGCTGGAGGCTCGCGCGGAGGTCATTCGGCTTCGTTTGAGGCTGCTGACCGATCCCGAGGTGACGGAGGAGGTCGTTCGCCGCGCGGAGCCGTTGATCGAGACTTTCGAACAGGCGGGTGACGATCGCCTGTTGGCGAAGGCGTGGGAGCTTCTTGCCTGGGCACCGTGGTTCCGCTGTCAGGCGTCGGCGACGGTCGAAGCGCTCGAGCGGGCGCTCGAGCACGCCCGACGCTCCGGCGATGCCCGCACCGAGGCGCAGAGCCTCAACCTGTCGGTCGGCGCGGCCTTCTTCGGTCCGAAGCCGGTTCCGGAGGCGATTCGACTCTGCGAGGAGATCCTGGCGGACCCCACGCAGCAACAGCGGATCCGCGCTTCCGCGCTTCGCGCGCTTGCCGGCCTCAAGGCGATGGCGGGTGAGTTCGACGAGGCCCGGGAGCTCGTCGACGCGCACAAGGAGCTCGTCCAGGAACTCGGCCTTCGGGTCACCGCGGCCGCCGCCGCCGAGACCTACGGCATCATCGAGATGCTCGCCGGCGACCCCGTTGCCGCGGAGCGCGAGCTGGCGTGGGGCTACGGGCTTCTGGAGGAGATCGGCGAGACGCAGAACTTTCCCGATCTCGCAGCGAAGCTCGCGGACGCGCTCTACGTCCAGGGTCTCGACGATCGCGCACTCGAGCTCAGCCGAGTGAGCGAGCGCTGCGACGGCGCCGGACGATCGTTCAGCAGGCGTGCAGTGGCGGGCAGTCCGGCGCGAAGCTGCTGGCCAGGCAAGGCGACCTGGAGCAGGCCGAGATGTTGGCCGGAGAAGCGGTGGCGCTCGCGGACGAGACGGACTTCTCGGTGCTGCGCGGCTGACGCGCTCATGGATCTGGCCGAGGTGCTACGGATCGCGGGCCGCGACGCCGAGTCGGGTCCGTTCGTCGAGCAGGCGCTCGAGCTCTACGAGCAGAAGGGCAACGTCGTGGCGGCAGCCAAGGCGCGCCGTATACTGGACGCATAGTCGCTGCCTGACCACATCCGATTCCTGGAACGCCGCTTTAAGGTCGGCGTCAGCGAGTGATGGACTCTCTCTATAACCCCAAGGGCGTCGAAGAGCGCTGGCAGGAGACCTGGGAGGCCGAGGGGCTCTACGCGGCCGAGCCTGGCTCGGGACGTGACACGTTCGTGGTCGCGCACCCGCCGCCGAACGTGACGGGCGCGCTGCACACGGGCCATGCGCTTCAGATCTCGCTCGCGGACACGCTTGTCCGCTGGCACCGCATGCGTGGGTTCGAGACGGCGTTCCTGACCGGGTACGACCATGCCGGCATCTCGACGCAGAACGCCGTCGAGAAGCATCTGGCCTCCGCAGGGCCGCTCGCGGCAGAGCTGGGTCGGGAGGCATTCGTCGAGGTCGTCTGGGAGTGGCTCCAGAGTATGGCCGGACGATCATGGGCCAGTTCCGGCGGATTGGTGCCTCGATGGACTATCGGCGCGAGCGGTTCACGATGGACGACGAGTACGTCCGAGCGGTCATGCGGTACTTCGTACACCTCCACCGCAAGGGCTGGATCTATCGCGCGAACCGGATTATCAACTGGTGCCCGCATCACGAGACCTCGCTCTCCGACCTCGAGGTCGTGCACGAGGAGGTCGACGACGCGCTGACCTACGTCCGCTACCCGTTCGGGACGGCGACGGGGACGGCGTGACGATCGCGACCGCACGGCCCGCGACGATCCTCGGCGACGTCGCCGTCGCGGTGAACGGCGATGACCCCGCTGGCGCGACGCGGTCGGGCGCAAAGTGATCGTCCCCTACGTCGAGCGGCGGGTGCCTGTGATCGCAGACGACCGCGTGGACGTCGACTTCGGCACGGGCGCGCTCAAGGTCACCCCGGGGCACGACCCGCTCGACTTCGAGATCGGACGGGCCCACGGCTAGCCGGAACTGACGGTAATCGGCCCCGACGGGCGGATGAACGAGGAGGCCGGCGATTTGGAGGGCGACGCAGCAAGAGGCGGAGACAGCGGATGCTCGCCTGGATCCGCGAGCACGGCCAACTCGACCGGCGCGAGTCGTACCGCCACTCCGTCACGCTCTGCGATCGGTGCAAGACCCGGATCGAGCCGCTGATCTCCCTCCAGTGGTGGTGCCGGATGGACGAGCTGAAGCAGCCGGCGCTTTCAGCGCTGCGAGAGGGGCGTTCCGCTACCACCCGGAATCGCAGCACCGCTACGCGATCGACTCGCTCGACCATGCGCCCGATTGGAACATCTCGAGACAGATCTGGTGGGGTCACCAGCTCCCGGTCTGGGAGTGCCCTGACGGGCACCTCACCGTGGAGGAGGACGAGCCCGAACGCATGCGCGGAATGCGGCTCCGGGGAGCTCGAGCGCAGCGAGGACGTCCTCGACACGTGGTTCTCGTCGGCGCTCTGGCCGTTCGCGATTCTGGGCTGGCCCGAGGAGACGCCCGAGCTACGTGCCTGGTATCCGGGCACGCTCAATACGACCGCGCGCGAGATCATCCGCCTTTGGGAGAACCGGATGATCTTCTCCGGCCTCGAGCTGCTCGGCGACATCCCGTTCCGCGACGTGATCATCCACACGACCGTGCTTGCGCCTGACGGCCGGCGGATGTCGAAGAGCCTGGGACCGGCATCGACCCCCTCGATCTCATTGCCGAGCACGGCGCGGACGCGACTCGCTACGGACTGCTGAAGCTGGCTCTCCACGCAGGACGTCCGCTTCAACTATGGCGATCGAGGAAGGGCGCAAGCTCGCCAACAAGCTCTGGAACGTTTCGCGCCTGCTGCTCGCGAATGTCGGACGAGGCCCGGCCGGACGCCCGCCCGCGGGAAGCTCGAGGAGCGCTGGATCCTGGCGCGGCTGGACGCGACTCGCGCCGAGCTCGAGGCCGACTGGAGTCGAATTCGCTTCGCGCCCGCGGTGAAGCGCTCTACCGCTTGACGTTCGACGACTTCTGCGACTGGTACGCGGAGGCGATCAAGCCACGCCTTCAGGAGGCGCAGACGCGGATGTGCGCGCGACGGCGCTCTCGGCGCTCGAGCGCCTGCTCCGGCTGCTGCATCCGGTCATGCCTCACGTGACAGAGGAGATCTGGACGCAGCTCCCGGCCCGCAAGACGTCGACTCATCGTTGCGCCGTGGCCCGAGCCGACGGCACCTACGCCGACGACGCTGCCGCGCTCGACCGCGTCCAGGAGGCAGCTGTCCTCTTCCGCCGCAGCGGCGTGCGGCCGAGCTCGGCCCTGACGAGCGCCGCATTTTCGACGCGGTGACGTCAAGCCAGGTCGAGTGCGCGTCGACGTGACATGTCGGCCGAGATCGAGCGGCTCCGCAACGAGATCGCTCGCTCGGAAGGCATGCTCGGCAACGAGCGCTTCGTCGAACGCGCCCCGCAGGACGTCGTCGAGGCCGAGCGCGAGAAGCTCGCTCGCTACCGCCGTGAGCTCGAAGCTCTCGGCGGCTAGCGCCGGCTCCGCGACCGACTGGGTTGCATCGCTCGACCCCTGGCCGGAGGAGTTCGGCCTCGACCGGATGCGCGAGCTCCTTGACCGTCTCGGCCATCCCGAGCGCCGGTATCCCGCGATTCATGTTGTCGGGACGAACGGCAAGTCGACCGCGACGCGAACGATCGCCGCTCTCTTACAGGCGGAGGGGAGGCGAGCGGGCGCTTACACGTCGCCGCACGTGAGCGGCTGGCCGAGCGGATCTGGGTGGACGGTGCGGAGGTCGACTTCGAGCGGGCCGTCGCGCGGATCAGACCCGACGCGTCGGCCGTCGGCGCGACCCAGTTCGAGGCGCTGACGGCGGCGGCGCTCCTGGAGTTCGCCGAGCGTGAGGTCGAGGTCGCGGTCGTCGAGGCGGGCCTCGGCGGACGGCTCGACGCGACGAACGTCGTGGACGCCGAGGTCGTGCTGCTGACCAACGTGTCGCTCGAGCACACCGAAGTGCTCGGCGACACGACGGAGAAGATCGCGCAAGAGAAGCTTGCAGTAGCGCATGCAGCCAGAGTAGTTGTCGTTCCGGACAACGAGTACGTCGATTTCGTACCGAAGAGAGCCGAAATCGTGACGGGAGACGCACGAAAGGCGGCCGAAATCTTCCTCGGGCGCGAGATCCATGCGCAGCCGAGAGTCATGCTCGTCTGGCCGCCTCGAGCGGCGAGGCCGAGAGCTCTGGGACGGTGCACACACGGCCGCCGGCACGACCTGGCTGCGAGAACAGATCGACGAGCCCGTCGAAGTGATCGTCGCCTCGATCCTCGACGACAAGGACGCGGACGGCATGCTCGAGGACCTCGCTGCACTGGCGCCACGCCTCGTCTCCACACGGTCCGACAACCCCCGCGCGATGCCCGCGGAGGAGCTCGCCGAGCGAGCAGCGCCGCACTTCCCGCAAGTCGAGATCGAGCCCGATCCGCGGAAGGCCCTCGCGCATGCGAGACAATCGAGCTCGGGACTGATCCTGGTGACCGGTTCTTTGTATTTGCTCGCGAACCTGGCTGGAGCGGAGGATCAGGGCGTACGATGACGAAGGTCGGTGAGCGGCTCAGCGTGTTCGCGGTCGCAGCCGCAGTCCTGCTGACGATCGTCGGGCTCGCGTTCGCCGCCGGCTACGTCGTCGGGCAGCTGTTGTTGTGAGGTGAGCAGGTGAGCGAAGACAACTCGGACGACTTCTTCGGGAGGCTCCAGGACTTCTTCGGCTCGGGTGCTTGGGACGTCGCCCGCAACCTCGGGATCTTCTTCCTCGTCGTCTTCTGGCTCGCCGTCGCGTACTGGGTCTTCAAGGACGCGCGGCGCCGGATCGAGGATCCCTGGCTCGTCGCGATGGCGACGATTCTCGGACTCGTCCCACCCTTCGTCGGCGCCCTGATCTACATGCTGTTCCGCCCTCCCGAGTACCTCGAAGACGTCCGCGAGCGCGAGCTCGAGATCAAGGCGATGGAGGAGCGCGTGGCGCGGCGCGAGCTCCACTGTCCCGTCTGCCGGGCTCACGTCGAGGACTCCTATCTCGTATGCCCGGTCTGCACCACGAAGTTGCGCCAGGCGTGCGTGAACTGCAAGGCGCCGCTCGAGACGCTCTGGCAGGTCTGCCCCTACTGCGAGACGCCGGTCGAGACGCCGACGACGATCGAGTTCCCACCGGCGCCGCGACGCGAGCGCCCTGGGGGCTAGCGGCTAGTCTCCCGCTCCGTGGCAGCGGAGCGAACACTCGTGCTCGTGAAGCCGGACGCGGTTCGGCGCGCGCTCACCGGCGAGATCGTCGCTCGCTTCGAGCGTCGCGGCCTCGAGATCAAGGCCGCGCGCCTCCTCACCGTCGACCGCTCCTTGGCCGAGGAGCATTACGCCGAGCATACGGAGAAGCCCTTCTTCGGCGAGCTCGTCGACTTCATCACCTCGGCCCCGACGTTGGCGCTCGTCCTCGAAGGGGAAGGCGCGATCAAGACGGTCCGGACAACGATGGGCGCCACCAACCCCGCCGACGCGGCGCCGGGAACGATCCGCGGCGACCTCTCGCTTTCGATGCCGGACAACCTCGTCCACGGCTCCGACTCGCCCGAGTCGGCGGAGCGCGAGATCGGCCTGTGGTTCCCCGATGAGCCACGCTGACGATGCGCTGAGGAACCGCGAGGTCTGGACCAAGGCCAACGCGGAGTACACCGATCGCCAGGCGCGGCGGGCTTGGGCGAGCGACGAGATCTCCTGGGGCATGTTCTCCGGCCCCGAGGCGGAGATCGGCGCCCTCGGCGAGGTTGCCGGCAAGGACGTCGTCGAGCTCGGGTGCGGAACCGCCTACTTCGGCGCCTGGCTCGCCAGGCGGGGCGCCCGAGTGACGGGCGTGGATGTCACGACGGCGCAGCTCGAGACCGCCCGGCGGATGCAGGACGAGTTCGACCTGCACTTCCCGCTGGTCGAGGCAAGCGCGGAGGACGTTCCGCTCCCCGACGAGAGCTTCGACCTCGCAATCTCCGAGTACGGCGCC
The DNA here is from genome assembly GCA_963733855.1 of uncultured Actinomycetes bacterium. GTDB lineage: Bacteria > Actinomycetota > Thermoleophilia > Gaiellales > Gaiellaceae > JACDAN01. The sequence goes on along the minus strand of CAVTEL010000020.1, from coordinate 63,599 downwards.
TCCATCTGGTGCGACCCCCATCTGTGGATCGGCGAGGCCGCGCGGCTCCTCAGGCCGGGCGGGAGGCTCGTGTTCCTCTGCAACTCGACGCTTTCGATCCTGTGCTCGCCCGACGAGGGCAAGGTGGAGGAGCGCCTCCTTCGGCCGCAGTCGGACCTGGGCCGGTTCGAGTGGCCGGGCGAGGACGAGGGCGTCAACTACCACCTCGGCCACGGCGAGATGATCCGCATCCTGCGCGACAAGGGGTTCGTCGTCGAGGCGCTCCACGAGCGGCTCGCGCCCGCGTCCGTGACCGACCACGAGTACTACGACTTCGTCCCGGCCGATTGGGCTCGCCGCTGGCCCGCCGAGGAGATCTGGGTTGCCCGAAAAGCCGTCTGAGCAGGCGCTGCGAACCGGGCCCACTGGGACCGCGAGAGCGACGAGTACCAGCAGCGCCGCAGCGCGAGTTCATCAACCGGCCTGAGCCACGCTGGGGTGTCTGGCAGATCCCCGAGGCGGAGCTGAGCGTCCTCGGTGACGTGAACAGAAGGACGTGCTCGAGCTCGGCTGCGGCGCCGCACAGTGGTCGATCCTGCTCGCGAAGCGGGGCGCGCGTCCCGTCGGGCTCGACAACTCGCAGCGCCAGCCCGCCCCGTCCGAGTCGATCTGGAAGGCCCGTAAGGCCGGGTGAGCAGCCCGCCTGCGCCGCCGCTGATCCTGGCGAGCCGCAGCCCGCAGCGCCATGCGATCCTGACGCAGCTCGGGATCCCTCACGAGATTGTCGTCCCGGAGTACGAGGAGGTCGGCGAGGACCCGGTCGAGCATGCGGCCGGCAAGGCGGCCTCGGTGGATGGCGGCGATCGGCCGGTCCTCGGGGTCGACACGGTGGTCGTCTGCGGCGGCCTGGTGCTCGGTAAGCCTGCGGACGCCGGTGAGGCCGAGCAGATGCTCGAGACTCTCTCCGGCAAGACGCACGAGGTCGTCTCGGGCCTCTGCCTGCGGACGCCGGCTTGGGAGGAGCTCCACCGCGAGACGACTCGCGTCAGCTTTCGCCCACTTGCCGCCCGCGACATCGCCCGCTACCTCGCTGCGGAGGAGTGGCGCGAGCGGGCCGGCGCCTACGCGATCCAGGGCCTGGGCGCATCGCTCGTCGAGCGGATCGAGGGTGACTACCTCAACGTCGTCGGGCTCCCCGCTGCGACATCTAGTTCGTCTCCTGGCGACAGCGCTTCGCCGGGACGTACGGCTTCGGCTGATTCGGCCGAGTCCTGGTGCCAGGCACCAGGACACGGTCTCCCGAACGACACCTTCGGCCACGAACGCCTCGATAGCGCGACCGGGCGTTCGCTAGCGTCGTTTCCGAACTGACCTTGGAGTCGAGAGCTCTCGATGAACGTTTCCGACGGGCGAGCGTGCGCCGGTAACTGCTGAACGGCCAATCGCCCGGTTGCGCGCACAGCCCTGCCCGGATCGGGTTGAGGACGATGTACCGCGCCTTCTCGAGAAAGTGGGCCTTGGTTTCAACCACTCCGGAGTGGAACCGGCTCTCGAAGGCATGCCCCGTGTAGCCGTGCCGCCAGTTGAAGCGGACGCGCGTAGCGCCAATTGAGGCGCTGCATTCCTGACGAAAGGTTCGGAAGCCGGGTCTCGACGAGCAGGTGGTAGTGGTTGGGCATTGGCAGAAGGCATGGCAAATCCATTGAGCTCCTGGCGACTGACGAAAGAAGGCCTGAAACCGCTCGATAGTCGATTCTGTCCTCGTAGATCGCCATCCGCCGAACACCGCGCGCAGTGAGGTGGTAGAGGCCGTCGAAGAGGTTGAGGCGTGGTGCCCGTCCCATTCGCTCGACCATACGGAGCCGATCGTTCGATGTTCCTCGCCGGCACAGTCTTGACTCGCTCTTGAGCGCCTTTTGGGACACGCCGTGGTGCCAGGCACCAGGGCGTGGCTCCAAGGGCGCTGGCCGATTGGGCCGGGTAGCAGGGTCTTTCCTCGAGAGCATCTGAGATTCGCCGCTAGACTCGGCGCTCGGGAGATGGGGCTCTTCGGGTACCTCAACGGCTTCGGCGGCCGCGACATGGCGGTGGACCTGGGCACCGCGAACACGCTCGTGTACGTGCGTGGGCGCGGCATCGTGCTCAGCGAGCCGTCGGTCGTCGCGATCGACCAGCGCTCCGGCGAGGTCCACGCGGTCGGCGTCGAGGCCAAGCGGATGCTCGGTCGCACGCCCGGCACGATCTCCGCGATCCGCCCGCTGAAGGACGGCGTGATCGCCGACTTCGACGTCACCGAGCAGATGCTCCGCCACTTCATCCAGAAGGTCCACCAGCACCGGTTCGCGCATCCGCGCGTCGTCGTCTGCGTCCCGTCGGGCGTCACCGGCGTGGAGAAGCGCGCGGTCGAGGAGGCAACGCTCTGCGCCGGCGCGAGGGAGGCGCACCTGATCGAGGAGCCAATGGCCGCTGCGATCGGCGCCGGGCTCCCCGTTTCCGAGCCGACCGGGAACATGATCGTGGACGTCGGCGGCGGGACGACCGAGGTCGCCGTCATCTCGCTCGGCGGGATCGTCGTCTCTCAGAGCCTCCGCGTCGGCGGCGACGAGATGGACGAGGCGATCATCAACCACACGAAGCGCGAGTACAAGCTGCTGATCGGCAACCAGACCGCGGAGGAGATCAAGCTCGAGATCGGCTCCGCCTATCCCATGCGGGAGGAGGTACAGGCCGAGGTCCGCGGCCGCGACATGCTCACCGGCCTCCCGAAGACGGTGATCATGAGCTCCGACGAGGTGCGGCACGCGCTCGACGAGACGGTCAACCAGATCGTCGACGCGATCAAGTCGACGCTGGACAAGACACCGCCCGAACTGGCCGCCGACATCATGGATCGCGGCATCGTCCTCGCAGGCGGCGGAGCGCTGCTGAACGGGCTCGACGAGCGCCTCCGCCACGAGACCCAGATGCCCGTGCAGCTCGCGGAGTCGCCGCTGACCTGCGTCGCCGTCGGCTCCGGCCGCAGCCTCGAGCTGATCGAGGTCATGCAGCGGACCAGCAAGAGCGCCAAGAGCCGCAACGGCTACCGGCGCTGACGCAACCCTCGAACTTCTCCTTCCGATGGCGTCTTCCTCTGTGTTTCCTAAACTGATCCCTCGTGCCACGTAACCGCTCACTGCGGCTGGCGGCACTGGGCTCGACGGTTCAGCGGGCTGCCTCCCCGGCGTATCCCTCCTCGCGAGCGGCAGGGGCGCTGCGCCGACGGCTCGTCGCCGCTGTCCTCGTCGTTGTCTCGATCGCCATGCTGACCCTCTACTTCCGCGAGGCGGACAGCGGGCCGATGCACAGCGTCCAGGGCGCAGTCGCCAGCGTTCTCCATCCGTTCCAGGTCGGCGCCGAGCGGGTCGCGCGGCCCTTCCGCGACGCCTACGGATGGACGGCCGGGCTCGTCCACGCCCGATCCGAGAACGACGAGCTGAAGCAAGGACATCCAGCTGCTGCGGCTCCAGGCGATCCAGAACCAGTCGGCGGCGCAGGAGAACGTCGAGCTCCGCAAGGCGCTCAGCTTCGTCGGCGGCCCGGCCTTCCCCAGGGACTACGACCAGATCGTCGCGAGCGTGACCTCGCTACGCGACAGGCGAGTGGGAGCAGTCGCTCGTGATCTCGGCCGGCCGCCGCAACGGCGTGAGCCTGGACGACCCGGTCGTCTCCAGCGACGGCTACCTCGTGGGCCAGGTGACGAAGGTGACGCCTCGAAGCTCCGAGGTCACGCTCCTGACCGACAGCACGAGCTCGGTCACGGCACTCGACGTCGCCACGGACATGGTCGGCGTCCTCGAGATCGGCGAGGGGCCCGGACCGTCCGTTCGAGCTCAACCGCGTGCAGAAGGAGAAGGTCGTCGAGACGGGCGACATGATCTCGACCGCCGGACGTCGGTTCGGCCGGCTCGGGTCGATTTTCCCCCAGGGCATCCCGATCGGCTCCGTGAAGCACGTCGGCCAGACGGACATCGAGAACTTCCAGCAGATCCAGGTCGACCCGTTCGTCGACTTCTCGTCGCTGGACATCCTCGTCGTGCTGGTTCCGAAGGAGAAGCGGACGCAGACCCCGTGACCGCGGACGTCTTCAAGACGGCGATCGCCTTCTTCGTCGCCGTGGTCGTCCAGGCGACGATCGTCGCGTCGGTCGCGCCGTTCGGGGGCAAAGCGGATCTCGTCCTCGTCACCCTTGCGGCGGTCGCGCTCCTGCGCGGATCGATCTTCGGGGCGATCGCCGGCTTCTACGCCGGCTTCCTCCTCGACGCCGCGAACCTGGACACGCTCGGGGTGAGCTCGCTGCTGCTCTGCCTCGCCGGCTACTGGATCGGCCGCTACGGCGAGACCACCGGACGGGACCGCGCGCACGCACCGCTCGTCTCGATCGCGGTCGTGACGGTTCTCTACGCGTTCGGCGCCCTCGGCCTTCACGCGATGCTCGGCGAGTCCGTGTCCGTCCAGGCCGGGCTCCGCGCACTGCCGGCTCAGATCCTCCTCAACCTTCTGCTGACCGTCCCGGTCTACGCGCTGGTGCGCCGCCTCTTCGCGCCGCCCGGCGCGCGCCTCCCGGTCAAGGACGTCGAGTTCGGCTGATGGCGCGCATCACCCGTATCCCGGCACGCACGCGCTTCATGCCGCGCGATCCCCGTGTGGAGGAGCCCTACCGGATGACGCCGGCGATGGCGCTCCGGCTCGGCGTGCTCGGCGCGATCGTCCTCTTCGCGTTCGCGGTCCTCTTCTTCCGGCTGTGGGCGCTGCAGGTTCTCTCGGGCGACCAGTACCTGGCGGCCGCGCAGGACAACCAGCTCCGCACGGTCCGGATCCACGCGGCGCGCGGGCCGATCCTCGACTACAAGGGCCGGCTGCTCGTCTCGAACCGGATCGGAACCGCCGCGCAGGTCTGGACGGCGTACATGCCGCGCCGCGGCCGGGCGCGGATGCTCAAGCGGCTCTCGGCGATCCTGATGGTGCCGGTGCCCGAGCTCCAGGGGCGGCTGCGCGAGCATCGTGGCGACCCGCTGACGCCCGTGACGCTCAAGGAGGACCTCTCGCAGGAGGAGATCTTCTACCTCAAGGAGCACCGGCGGGACTTCCCAGGCTTGGAGCTGAACGACGTGCATCTCCGCGACTACAGGTACGGCGCGCTCGCGCCTCAGGTGCTCGGGCACGTCGGCGAGGTGACGGAGAGGCAGCTCGACGGCGGGGGGTACCGGCACGGCGACTCGGTCGGCCAGGCCGGGCTCGAGTTCACGTATGACCGCTACCTCCGCGGGACTGCGGGCCTAGCGGAGCTGCGGGTCGACTCGCTCGGCCGTCCCCGCTCGAAGCCGCTGCGCAGCGAGCAGCCGCAGCCCGGCCTCGCGGTGCGCACGACGCTCGACGCGAAGCTCCAGCGGGCCGCCGAGAACGCGCTCGCGTACGGCATTCGGGTTGCCCGCGAGAACGACAGCTGGGCCGCCAACGCCGGAGCCGCCGTCGCCATCGACCCGCGCACGGGTGCGATCCGGGCGATGGCGACGAACCCCACGTTCGACCCGCGGATCTACGTCGGCAAGCCGAAGCCGCGAGAGCTCCGGAAGCTGATCGATCCGAAGGCGGCGGAACGGGCCAACTACCCGGGCCTGAACCGCGCGACGTCCGGCCTCTATCCGCCCGGCTCGACCTTCAAGCCGGTCACCGCCCTGGCCGCCATGCGCGAGCAGCTGGTCGGCGCGTACGAGCCGCTCTCCTGCACCGGCAGGATGGAGATCGACGGGACGACGTTCCGAAACTGGAACCCCTACGCGAACGAGGCGATGGACCTGCCGACGGCGCTCGCCGCCTCGTGCGACACCTACTTTTACCAACTCGGCCTCGAGTTCTACGGCCTCCCGCCGGAGTACGGCAGCCCGCTCCAGAAGTGGGCGGCCGCCTTCGGTTTCGGCAAGGCGACGGGACTCGACGTCGGCGGCGAGTCGACCGGCCTGCTGCCCACGCCCGAGTGGCGCCGCAAGACGTACACAAAGAAGACCGCCCCGAAGACATGGGAGATCGAGCGGCTCTGGAAGTCGGGCGACTCCGTGCAGCTCGCGATCGGCCAGAAGGACTTGCTCGTCACACCGCTCCAGATGGCGCGCTTCTACGCGCTGCTTGCCAACGGCGGCAAGCTCGTCACGCCGCACCTCGTCTCCAGCGTCGAGCAGCCCGGGAAACTCCGGCGCGGTCAAGGCGGTGTTCTCGCCGGCGCCCAAGGACGTCAACGTCGATCCCGACGAGCTGAACGTGATCGAGGATGGGCTGTTCCGTGCGACGCACGCGTCGTACGGAACCTCGGTCGGCGTCTTCGGTGCCTTCGATATCCCGATCGCGGGCAAGACGGGCACCGCCGAGAAGGCCGTCCGGTTCGGCCGTGACACCTTGATGATGGATCAGTCCTGGTGGTGCGGCTACGGCCCGACCGACAAGACGCCGGAGCTCGTCGTCTGCGTCGTGATCGAGAACGGCGGCCACGGGAGCACGGCCGCTGCGCCGGCGGCGCTGAAGATCTTCGAGCGCCATTTCGGGATTGAGGCGCCGGTCGTCGAGACCGGGGTGGAGACCGACTAGTGATGGTCGATGCCCTGATCTCGCGGGCCCGGATGCGCGATCTGGCGCGTCTGGGCCGCTCCAGCACCGCCGCGCGGGCCGCAGGCGGCCCACCCGTCGGCGCTTGCGCTTCGCGCCGTCGCGGCCCCACCGATGCTCTCCAGCATCGGCGACGCCGCGCCGCCGCGACCCAGAGCGGCCAGCTCGCGCCCCGAACCTGCGACCTCATGGCATCGCCCATCTGATGGCCGATTACGCGGCCTCAGCGCCGACCCGCGCCGGGCGCCACCCGCGAGCCGACACCGCCCGCGCCGTGTCGTACGCTCGCCGGCTCGACTGGGTGATGCTCGCCGCCGTCGGCGGGCTCGTCGGCTTCGGCCTCTGGGCCATCGACGGGATCACGCGGCAGGACATCGCCGGCGATCCCGACTACTACGTCACCCGGCAGGCGATCTTCGCGCTGATGGGCGCCGTCGGCCTCCTCGGCGCGCTGTTCATCGATCCGTCCGTCTACCGACGGTCCTACAAGGCCCTGTACGGCGTGCTGCTCGGGATGCTGCTGGTCGTCACGGTCATCGGGACGGAGGTGCGCGGCTCGACGCGCTGGATCGACCTCGGGTTCTTCCAGTTCCAGCCGTCGGAGTTCGGAAAGCTGCTGCTCGCGCTGTTCCTCGCGGCGCTGCTCGCCGAGCGCGGGAAGCGGATCACCGAGTCGCGGACGACGCTGATCGCGATCGGCGCGGCGGCGGTGCCGACGCTCTTCGTCTTCCTCCAGCCCGACATCGGGACGGCGCTCGTCTACGGCGCGATCCTCCTCGCGGCGCTCTTCTTCGCCGGCACCCGCTGGCGCGACCTGGCGGTCTTCGCGGCCGTCGGTGCCATCGTCGCGTCGTTCGTCCTCTGGGCCGGACCCGCCATGGGGGTCGAGACCCTCGAGCCGTACCAGCGCGCCCGATTGACGGCGTTCATGAACCGAAGGAGAACGCGCAGGGCGCTGCGTACAACATCAACCAGTCGATCACGGCGGTCGGCTCGGGCGGGCTCGACGGGCGCGGAGTTACGGGCGCGACCCAGACACGGCTCGACTACCTCCCCGAGCACGAGACGGACTTCGTCTTCGCCGCGCTCTCCGAGCAGCGCGGATTCGTCGGCGCATCGATCCTCCTCTGTCTCTACCTGCTGCTCATGTGGCGCGGGATCCGCGTGATCGCCACTGCGCGAAACGCCTTCGAGGCGACGGTTGCAGGGGCGATCGTCTTCGGCCTCCTGTTCCAGACGTTCGTGAACATCGGGATGACGATCGGAATCGCGCCGATCACCGGCATTCCGCTCCCGTTCGTGAGCGTCGGAGGCTCCGCGATGGTCACGAATCTGCTGGCGGTCGGGGTACTCCAGGCCATCGCGCTGCGCCGCCGCTAGGTCCGTCCGGCGGTGGTCCTACGATCTCGCCATGAACAACAAGGACGCGTTCGAGCTGCTGCTCATCGAGGAAGCGGACGCCTGGTTCGAGTACCTCGCTGCGACGAGGGCGCAGACCGCGGCTCGGTATAGCGAGCTGGAGCCGTGGGCCTGGGCGCGGCTGACTCAGCGGCTCCGGGCGATCCGGACGAGAAGGACGAAGCTGCGGCCCGCCGCAGCGGCCTGAAGCGTTTACGGCCTGAAAAACAGCTGCTGCTAGCCTTGCTCCCAGATATGCGTCTCATGTCAATCTCGCAGCGCGCGGAGCGCCCGGTCTCCGGAGCAGGTCTTCGTGCGCGCGACATCACCGAAGGAGCTTTCACTTGTTGCGATGGTTTCGGCGCAAGCCGCCTGAGCGAACGACCAAGCCTGCCCAAGAGCAGGCAGCACCCACACCTAGCGCCGTAGAGGCGCCGGCCGCCGAGACGGCCGCAGACACATCGACGACCTCCACCGCAGCCCGCCGGCGGCGGCGTGGCAGCCGAGGCGGTCGCAACCGCCGCAAGCCGAGCGAGCGGGCCGCCAAGGAGCCGGCCGAGAAGCCCGAGAAGCCCGAGCAGGCGGAGGCGAAGGCCGAAGCCGGAGCGGAAGCCGCGCGAGCCCCGGCAACGCCAGGCCCGCCGCCGCACGGCGACGCCTCGCGCGCTCCCGCCGCCCGCCAAGCGCGACCTCGTCATCTCCGTGGACGTTGCCGAGCAGCGGGTCGCGATCCTCGAGGACGACAAGGTCGCCGAGGTCTACCTCGAGCGGCCCGAGAGCCGGTCGATCGCGGGGAACATCTACAAGGGCACCGTCGACAACGTCCTGCCAGGGATGGAGGCCGCGTTCGTCGAGATCGGCCTGGAGAAGAACGGCTTCCTCTACGTCGACGAGATCGTCACGCCCGAGCTCGAGGGGCGAAGGCACGGCCGCAAGATCCAGGACCTGCTGAGCCGCGGCGAGGAGATCCTCGTCCAGGCCGTCAAGGACCCGATGAAGTCGAAGGGCGCCCGCCTGACGACCGAGATCTCGCTGCCGGGCCGCTTCGTCGTCTACGTCCCGAGCGGAGAGGGCTTCGGCGTCTCCCGGCGACTGCCGGAGGAGGAGCGGAACCGGCTCCGGGAAATCCTGAAGACCGTCGCGCCGAAGACGGGCAGCATGATCGTCCGCACCGCGGCCGAGGGCGCCTCGGCGGAGGACATCGAGCGCGACATCGACTTCCTCCAGCGCCTCTGGAAGGAGATCCAGGGACGCGCCGACAAGGCGAAGACGCCGGCTCTCGTGTACCAGGAAGCCGAGCTGCCGCTGCGCGTCGTGCGCGACCTCTTCACGAACGACTTCGAGCAGGCGGTCGTCGACCACGACCTGACCTACAAGCGCATCGTCGGCTACCTGAAGAAGACCTCGCCGCACATGGCGGAGAAGGTTCGGAAGCACACCGGCAAGACGGCGCTCTTCGAGGACTTCGGCGTCGAGGAGGAGATCCGATCGACGCTCTCGCGCCGCGTCGACCTGCCCTCCGGCGGCTACCTCGTCTTCGACTACGCGGAGGCGTTCACGGTCATCGACGTCAACACGGGCCGGTTCGTCGGCTCGCGGTCGAAGTCGTCGGCCGGGCGGCTCGAGGACACGATCACGAAGAACAACCTCGAGGCGGTCAAGGAGGTCGTTCGCCAGCTGCGGATCCGCGACATCGGCGGGATCATCGTCATCGACTTCATCGACATGGCGAACCCGAAGAACCGGGCCGCGGTCGAGGAGGCGCTGAAGACGGAGCTCGAGCGCGACCGGACGAAGACCTACGTCGTCGAGATCTCGCCGCTCGGCCTCGTGGAGATGACGCGCCAGAACGTCTCTCACGGGCCGCGCGAGATCCTCGCCAAGCGCTGCCCGACCTGCGAGGGCGACGGGATCGTCTTCTCGGAGGTCTCCGCCGCCGTCGAGGCCGAGCGCAAGCTCCGGATGCTCGCGGCAAGCTCGCGCAGTGCCGCTTTCCGCGTCGAGCTGAACCCGCACGTCGCGGCCGCGCTGATCGGGCCGGGCGCCGACCGGCTCCGCGCGATCGAGGAGCGAACCCGACGCCGGTTCTTCATCGAGCCGAAGGAGGGCGTGCCGCCCGAGCACTTCGAGATCGTGGCGCGCGGCCCGCTGGCGAAGATGCAGCCCGAAGCGCCGGTCGAGGATGGACAGGAGCTGACCGTCAAGCCCGTCGAAGTCGGCCTCCACGACCCGACGGTCGGAGTGGCGAAGCACGACGGCATCGACATCGCGATCGCAGAGGGCGCAAAGCTCGTCGGCAAGCGCGCCAAGGTACGGATCGCCCGCGTGCTCGACGGGACTGCGTACGCCGAGCTCGTCGACGGCGCCCAGGCCGCGGAGCCGCCGATCACGGCCGAGGCGCTGGCGGAGAAGCCGACACGTGCGCGCCGGAGCAGGATCGCGAAGCCCGAGGAGCCGAAGGCCGACGAGCCGAAGTCCGAAGAGCCGAAGGCAGACGAGCCGAAGCCCGAAAAGCCGAAGGCGGAGGCCGCCGAGGCGGTCGCCGACGAACCGGAGGCGGCCGAGGAGGCGTCCGAGGAGGGCGCAGCCGAGGACGCCCCCAAGCCGAAGAAGCGGACGCGCCGGGGCTCGCGCGGAGGGCGCCGCCGGAAGAAGAAGCCGACAGAGGCGACGGCCGGGGCCGCGCCCGCGGAAGGCGCCGGGAACGGTCAGCCCGCGGACGCCTCCGTGCTGATCCACCTCCCGGACCCGACGCTTGGCGGCGACGAGCCCGAGCCTGCGGCGGAGCCGACCTCCGAGCCAACGGACGGCGAGGCTCCGAAGCCGAAGAAGAAGACGCGCCGCGGATCCCGCGGCGGACGCCGTCGCCGGAAGCCCGCCGCCGCTAAGGCGAACGGCGCCGGCGCGGAAGGAGAGGCACCCGCCGAGGCAGAAAAGGCCGCAGAACCGCTGGTAGACTGACGCCTCCGCCGGAGGTTCCGGCGTTTTCTATGGGCTACGCGATCATCAAGCTGGGTGGAAAGCAGTACGTCGTCCGCGAGGGCGAGAAGCTGCTCGTGGACCGCCTCGCGGTGGACGAGAACAAGACGTTCCAGCCGGAGGTGATCTTCGAGGGCGGCGACGGCAAGGCCGAGCTGGCGCCGAAGGGAACCGTCACCGCCAAGGTCCTGGCCCACGTGAAGGGCGACAAGATCCGGATCGGCAAGTACCGCCGCCGCACCGGCTACCGGCGCCACACGGGGTTCCGCAGCAGCCTGACCCAGATTCAGATCGAGTCGATCGGCGCGAAGAAGAGCACGAGGTCCACGACCTCGAAGTCGCGCTCGACCACTGCAACGAAGACGAAGGACGACGCCTAATGGCACACAAGAAGGGACTGGGCTCCTCACGCAACGGCCGCGACTCCGAGTCGAAGCGCCTCGGCGTGAAGATCTTCGACGGCCAGGACGTCAAGGCCGGGATGATCCTCGTCCGCCAGCGCGGCACGCGCTTCCGGCCGGGCGCCGGCGCCGGGCTCGGTCGTGACGACACGATCTTCGCCACCCGCGACGGCCGCGTCGAGTTCAAGCGCAGCGGCGAGCGGCGGACGGTCGCCGTCGCCGGCGAGCCGCAGTCCTAGCCAGCTAGGCCGAGACCGGCGTACCGTCGGGCGCTAGCGTGCGTCCGTGTTCAACGATCGGGCGAGGATCCGCATGCAGGCCGGCCGGGGAGGCCACGGAGCCCTGAGCTTCCGCCGCGAGAAGTACGTCCCGAAGGGCGGGCCCGACGGTGGGGACGGCGGGCGCGGGGGAGACATCGTGATCGAGGTCGACCCCGACCTGCGCGACCTCTCTTCCTTCAAGGGACGAAGGCGTTTCCGCGCCGGAGCGGGCGGGCCCGGACGAGGCACGAACAGGCATGGCGCGGACGGCGAGGACGTCGTCCTTCGCGTCCCGATGGGGACGCAGCTGTTCTCAGAGGACGGCGAGCTGATCGCCGACCTCGCGGGCGCGCAATCCCACGTTGTCGCGGCGCGCGGTGGCTCGGGCGGGCGGGGAAACCGGAAGTTCGCCACCCCGACGCGCCGCGCACCTCGATTCGCCGAGGTCGGGATGCCGGGCGAGGAGCTCGAGCTCGACCTGCGCCTGAAGCTGATGGCCGATGCCGCCCTCGTCGGCCTGCCGAACGCCGGGAAGTCCTCGCTGCTCCGCCGGATCTCGAACGCCAAGCCGAAGGTCGCCGACTATCCGTTCACGACGCTCGCTCCCGTCCTCGGAACCGTCGACTCGCCGAGCGGACGCCAGCTGACCGTCGCCGACGTCCCCGGGCTGATCGAGGGTGCGAGCGAGGGCGTCGGGCTCGGCCACGAGTTCCTCGCGCACCTGGAGCGCGCCCGTCTGCTCGTCCACGTGATCGACGCGTCGGAGGGGGACCCGGCGGAGCGCTTCGCGCTGATCGACAGCGAGCTCTCCGCCTACGGCGCCGGGCTCGACCAGTTGCCGCAGATCGTCGTCCTGAACAAGATCGACGTCGCCGGAGACGTGTCGTTCGAGCCGGACGACCCACGGGTTCTGTGCGTGATCCGCACCTCCGCGATCACCGGCGCCGGGATCGACGAGCTCGTGAACGCGCTCTTCGAGCTGTGCCCGCCGGCCCCCGAGCCGGCGAGCGAGGACGAGGACGGCCTGGTCGAGTTCCTCGTGTACAGGCCACGTCCGGAGGCAGGCCGGGGCTTCCGGATCCTTCGCACCGACCGGGGGTTCCGGGTCGCGGGCTCGACGCCCGGGCAGGACGAGCTCGAAGCCGCCCTCCGCGCGGCCGGCGCCAAGACCGGCGCCGAGGTCGAGGTGGACGGCGAGACGCTGATCCTCTCGTGACCGTCGCGATCCTCGGAGGCGTGTTCGACCCTCCGCACCTAGGACACATTGCGCTTGCCGAGGGGGCCCGGGACCAGCTCGGCGCGGACGAGCTGCTCGTGCTCGTGGCGGCCCGGCCGGGACACAAGGGCGTCGTCGCGGACGCAGAGACCCGCCGCCGCCTGGCCGAGCTCGCGCTCGGACGGTACGGCGAGGTGCGCCTCGACGACCACGCCTACACGGTGGACTTCCTGCGGGACGCCGGCCTGGACCGCCCGTACTTCGTCCTCGGCGGCGACGAGTGGGAGAGCTTTGCGAGCTGGAAGGAGCCCGAGGAGGTTCGACGGCTGGCACGGATCGCCGTCGGCGCTCGGCCCGGCTTCGAACCGCCGGAAGGGGACGTCGAGGTGCTCCGGATCGACCAGCGGCCGATCTCGTCGAACGAGATCAGAGCGCGCGTCGCGGCCGGCGAGCCGATCGGCGACCTCGTCCCGCCCGAGGTGGCGCGCGAGATCGAGCACCTCGGCCTCTACCGCGACTCGTCCTCGGGCCGCGGCTAAACTGTGTGCGAACCCGAAGGGACGCATTCCGACACTGACTTCGCTCGAACAAGCACGCCGCATCGCCGCTCTCGCACAGGAGAAGCTGGCGGAGGACGTCATGATCCTCGACCTGCGGCCCGTCACCGCGTACACCGACTTCTTCGTCCTGGCCACAGGACGCAACACACGCCAGACGAAGGCGATCTACGACGAGGTGCGCGAGCGGATGAAGGCCGACGAGCGTGCGCGGCCGCGGGCAGTCGAGGGCGAGCGGGACGGCAACTGGATCGTCGCGGACTACCTCGACGTCGTCCTGCACATCTTCACGCCGGAGACGCGCGGGTACTACGGGCTCGAGGATCTGTGGGGGGACATGCCTTCCGTCGAGCTCGACGCGGCAAGCGCCTAGCTACAATCGGGCCCGCGGGGCCATAGCTCAGTTGGGAGAGCGCATGCCTGGCAGGCATGAGGTCGCCGGTTCGAGCCCGGCTGGCTCCACTCCACTCAGCGTCAGGTCTGCATCAAGTGGCAGGCGGGTCAGCATCCAGCCCGTCGGCTCGCAGGCGAAGTCCTTGTGAGACCGTCGGCGCCGGAAACCCTGCTGGGTGGGCGCGGAGATCCCGCAGCAGCCAGCGACCGGCGAGCACGATCGGCGCGAGGATCCCTACGAGGAGCGCCGCCTCGGCTGGGCTGTGGTGCCGCGCCAGCTCGACGACGAGCACGAGTGCAGCGAGCGCGACCATCAGCAGCGCGATCACCCGATGGAAGCGACCAGCCTCGGAGTGCGGCCAGGGGTCGAGCGGTCGAACGATCTCCCGCCCGCGGTCGGAGTCCGTGCAGCGGCTCTTGCTCGGGCAGGCGTTGCAGATGTGCGCGCGGGCGCGGTAGCGGACGAGACGGCGCTCGCGGTCGTACTCGTGCGGCCAGAGCTGCTCGCCTTCGGGGCAGACCCAGTGGTCGTGCGTCTCGTCGTAGCTGAAGCCGGCCGTGCGGTAGCGGAGCGTCCGCCGGTGTGTGTGCGCCGAAAGCCACTCGAGCGCGAACGCGCCGAGCGCCAGGAAGCCTGCGTACCCCGCGGCGAGCAGCACCTCCGGGCTTCACGTCAGCCTCGCCGCGGCCGCTTCCTCGACACCTGCCTCGTCGCCCGCGGGCTGGTGCAGCTCGGTGAACAGGATCTCGTCGCCGGGCTCGTCGAGGGTGACGCGCTTGACGGTGTGGCGGATGCCGAGGTAGGCGATGTACAGGGCGGGGACAGCGCCGGCGCCGATGAAGACGATGTCGCCGGGCAGCCGCAGCCACTCGATCAGCGTGTTCGTGTCGTTGGTGAGGAACTCGAGCTCGCGCGCCTCCCAGTAGCCGTCGTCGACCGACTTGTAGAGCTGCAGGATCCCGAGCGGCAGCAGCGTCGCGAAGCACATCCAGGCCAGGCCGAGATTGGTGCCCCAGAACGAGATCCGCGCCCACCTCTCGGGCCACTTGTCTGCCGGGATCAGGTAGCGCAGGCAAAACAGCGCCAGGCCGAGCGCGAGCATCCCGTAGACGCCCATCATCGCCGCGTGCCCGTGGTTGGCGGTCAGGGCGGTGCCGATCTCGTAGTAGGAGACGATCGGCAGGTTGATCAGGAAGCCGAAGATGCCGGCGCCGAGGAAGTTCCAGAAGCCGACGGCGACGAGGAACATCACCGCCCAGCGGTGCGGAAACGGCGTCGCCGAGCGCGACTCCTGCGCGGCGCCGAGCTGCAGGAACGACCAGGCCTCGACGGTCAGGAAGGTGAGCGGGATCACCTCGGCAGCCGAGAAGAAGGCGCCGAGGGCCATGTGCTCGGCCGGCTCGCCCGAGAAGTAGAGGTGGTGCATCGTCCCGATCACGCCGCCAAACGAGTAGAGGATGATGTCGAGGAAGATGACCGTCAGCGCGACCTTCTCGCGGACGACGCCGAGCAGGACGAACATGTAGGCGACCATCGCGGTCGTGAACAGCTCCAGGAAGTCCTCGACCCAGAGGTGGACGACCCAGAAGCGCCAGAACTCGGTCGTCGTGAAGTTGTCGCCCGTGCGGGCGATCAGACCGACCGCATAGAACGCGGGGATCGCGCAGGCGGCGAGGAAGAAGAGCCAGGGCATGTTGCCGGGGTGCTCGCTCGCGAGGCGCCGGCGCAGGACGCGCCAGAGCATCGCGACCCAGACGACGAGGCCGATCGAGAGCAGGATCTGCCAGATCCGGGCGAGGTCGAGGTACTCGAAGCCCTGCAGGCCGAACCAGTTCGAGGCGGTGTCCTCGAGCACTCCGTGGACGCCGAGGAAGGAGCCGATCAGCGTCCCGAAGACGACGACCGCGAGTGCACCGAGCAGTGCGAAGGCGAGCTTGCCCTGGTGGCGGGGCTCGCGCCGCGCGATCATCGGCGCGAGGAAGATGCCGGCGGCGACGAATGAGGTGGCCACCCAGAAGATCGCCAGCTGCACGTGCCAGGTGCGCATCAGGTTGTACGGGAACACCTGTGCGATGTCGAAGCCGAAGAAGCTCGCGATGTCCGCGCGGTAGTGCTGCGAGGCGGCGCCGAAGAAGGTCTGCAGGAGAAACAGGGCGGCCATGACGAAGAAGAACCAGGCGGTCGCGCGCTGCGCCGGCGTCAGCGCGACGTCGCCGGGCGCGCGGAACGAAAGCGTCGCCTGCTCGCGCCCGTGCCAGCCGAGATTGCGTCCCCAGCGCCCGAACGCCGCGAACAGGAGCCCGATCCCGCCGAGCAGCGCGATCAGGCTGAGGACGCTCCAGACGATCACGTTCGCGGTCGGCTTGTTGTCGACCCGAGGCTCGGGCGGCCAGTTGTTCGTGTACGAGTAGTCGTGGCCGGGCCGGTTCGCGGCTGCGGCCCAGGCCGTCCAGGCGAAGAACGCCGTCAGCTGTCGCAGCTCCGTCCGGTCGGTGATCGCTTCCGGCCGCAGCCCGTGCCGGGTCGTCGGGTCGGAGAAGAAGTCGCTGTAGTGGCGGACCAGCCGGCGGAAGGCGACCGCCTGCGCGGCGCTGAACGTCAGCGTGTCCGCTCCCTCGTCGTAGCGGTTCGCGCGCATCTCCTCGATCGTCCGCTGCACCGCCCGGTCGGAGTCGGCGCCGCCGAACGACGCCCGGACGAGATCGGACGAGCGGCGCAGGTAGTCGGCGGTGTAGTCCGGGCCGAGATACGCGCCGTGCCCGAAGACCGACCCGTACTCCATCAGCCCGTTGTGCAGGAACACCTGCTGGCCGCGGCTGATGTCCTCGCCGGTGAAGAGGACGTCTCCGTTTGCGTCCACGACCCGCCCCGGCACCGGCGGCTGCTCCATGTAGGTGCGGTAGGCGAGCAGGCCGAGGACGAAGAAGCCCACCAGCACGACCAGGACGGCCGCCTGGATCCAGGCCTTCGAGATCAGGAACTCACGCCGCGCGCCAGTCGCCATCGCCTCCAACCCGTCTCGCCGGCGCGATAGTAAGAGATTCAGCGGCAAGAGCCAAGTCGACTGTCTGCCCTTCGTTGCGGTGCGCGTAGTTGGCCGCACCCAACGACGGTTTCTTCCGGATGTGGCTCGAAGGACGCCGCGTCACTCTCCGGGCGTGCCCGACGCGAGCGTTGATCTGTACTGGTTGCCGCTCGGAGCCGGCGGCCATTCGGTTCGGCTCAACGGACAGATCTTCGAGTCTGTATCCGCTTGGTTTCACCGGCGGTCGCCGTGCGACCTGTACCACTCGGCGCTCGTCGTCGTGGTACCGGAGGGAGAGTTCGTGCTCGAGTCGGCGCCCGTCCGCCGCGGCGACGGCTCAGTGTCGCGGCGTTGTCGCCTGCGGACCAGTCGGGACTCGTCTGGCCGGCCGCTTTCGCCTGTTTCGCTACGAGTTGCGGCGCTGGCGCGGTGGTGCGATTCCTGACGTTGGGGAAGCCGTCGCGAGCCCGCAGCGCCTTACCGACGACCCGATGATCGCGCAGCGGTTCCTCGATCTCATGACGCTCGTGCCGACTCCCGTGTGGGGGCGGGACGAGCTGGGTGCCGGCGAGATGTGGAACTCGAACTCGGTGACCTCGTGGCTGATTGCGCGTTCCGGGCTGGATGCGGAGTCAATCCATCCTCCGAGCGGAGGGCGGGCACCCGGTTGGCGCGCCGGAGTCGTCGTTGCACGGCGGGATGGTTTGCGGGTATCCCGCGCTCGATCGCGGCTCAACCCCGATTCCAGATCGACAACCCGCGGCGACCCTGCGAGCCCATGACCTCAGGCACGCAGCGGATTCCCCTCCCTCGGGCCGTTCGGCGCCGGCTGGTGCTCGACCCCGTGTGGCGTCGGTGGACGATCGCCTGGCTCGGTGGTTCGGTCCTCGGGGTCGCGAATGGGATCGTTCGCGAGGCGGTGTACGCCGACCGCGTGGGCGAGCTCACGGCGAACCAGATCTCCGGTGCGACACTCGTCGCGCTCCTGACCGCGTACTTCTGGGCGCTCGACCGGCGCTGGCCGATCCCGACGGCTCGACTCGCGGGCGAGATCGGCGCGACCTGGGTGTTGCTGACCGTTGCCTTCGAGTTCTTCTTCGGGCACTACGCGGACGGCAAGTCGTGGTCGGAGCTGCTCGAGAACTACGACCTCGCGGGCGGGCACCTCTGGATTTTCGTGCTGGTGTGGATCGGCGCCGGTCCCGCCGCGATCCGCTGGGTCAGGCGATGACGCCGCCGCTGCACGTGCTGATCGTCGGCCGGTACCTGGCGCCCTTCCTCGCTCTGCACGTCGGGCTCTCCGCCGAGCCGCCTCCCGACGCGGTTCGCGCGGGAATCCCGGTCGACGTGGAGCTCGAGCGGCTCCACGGCGACTGGACCTCCATTCCGTAGTAAGCCGCATGTTCGAGCAGCGCCGACGCTGATGGCGCCGTTTCAGCCATAAGTGCATCGTAGGGCCATGGAACAAAGCATCTGTCAACTGGAATTCGCGGATGGGCGACGGAAGGCGTGTCCAGGCGGCACGTGTCCCTTCTGGGTCGACGATCACTGCGTGGTCACACCTCTTTGGGCGGACTTCGGCAGCAATCCCGACCTCGTCGAAATCCTGAAGGGCATCCGGACCGGGCTCGAACAAACGGATCCCCGCCGCGCCCTCCGCACGTTTCACCCGCCTGGCCTCGCCTAGGCGGGCGAGAAGGGAGGAGCCATGAAGGCGCTCGTCTACCACGGTCCCGGACAGCGGGCCTGGGAGACCGTTCCCGATCCGACGATCCTGGAGCCGACGGACGCACTCGTCCGCATCGACACGTCGACCATCTGCGGCACCGACCTGCATATCCTCAAAGGCGACGTTCCCGAGGTCGAGCCGGGCCGGATCCTGGGTCATGAGGCAGTCGGGACCGTCGTCGACGTGGGAGGTGCGGTCTCGACGCTCGAAGCCGGAGACCGCGTCCTGGTCTCCTGCATCACCTCGTGCGGCCGCTGCCGTTTCTGCAAGGAGGCGCGGTATGGCCTCTGCAGCGGTGGAGGCGGCTGGATCTTCGGCCACCTGATCGACGGTCTTCAGGCCGAGTACGCGCGAGTGCCGTTCGCCGACACGTCGGTGCACAAGGTGCCGGAAGGCCTCACGGACGACGAGGTGATCTTCCTCGCGGACATCCTCCCGACCTCGTACGAGGTCGGTGTGCTCGGCGGGCACGTCGAGCCGGGGGACACCGTCGCCATCGTCGGCGCCGGCCCGATCGGGCTCGCGGCGGTCATGACCGCGAAGCTCTACACACCGGGCAGCATCGTCGTGCTCGACATCGCCGATGCGCGCCTGGCGAAGGCGCATGAGTTCGGCGCAGACGTGACGATCAACAACGCGCAGGTCGACGCCATCGCTGCGGTCATGGAGCTCACCGGCGGGCTCGGCGCGGATGTCGCGATCGAGGCGGTCGGCATTCCCGAGACGTTCGAGCTCTGCGCGGACCTGATCCGGCCGGGCGGCCGGGTTGCGAACGTCGGCGTCCACGGACATCCGGCGACGCTCCATCTGGAGCGCCTCTGGATCCGGGATGTCACCATAACGACAGGGCTCGTGGACACGTTCACTACGCCGAAGCTGATGCAACTGATCGCCGCCGGCAGGCTCGATCCGACGGTGTTCGCGACTCACCGCTTCGAGCTGGACGAGATGACTGAGGCGTACGACACGTTCGCGGACGCCGCGAGCACGAACGCGCTCAAGGTCGTCCTCAGCGGCCACTCGGTGCATCTCCCCGAAGCCGAGAAGGCGCTTGCCGCGGCGCACTGAGGCGTCTTCCTCCAAGTCGTCGGGCGCCTCTCCGGAGGCGCTCGACGTCATCCTCCGCGACGGGACGACGCTTCGACTGCGCGCGCCGCAGGCGGCGGACTCGTCTGCGCTCGTCGAGTTCCTGCGTGGGCTCTCCACGCAGAGCCTCTACTACCGCTTCCACGGATTCCCGACCGTGGATGAGCAGCTCCTGGACCACTTCGTCGAGCCCGACTGGCACGAACGAGGGCATCTGATCGGGGAGATGGAAGGGCGGGTGATCGCGCTCGCGAGCTATGTGCGGCTCCGCGATCCTGCGGCGGCCGAGGTCGCCTTTCTGGTGGCCGATGCCTACCAGCGACGCGGAATCGGCACTCGACTGCTCGAGCAGCTCGCCGAGCGCGCAGCAGCTGTCGGCATCGAGCGCTTCGTCGCAGAGGTCCTCGCGGAGAACAGCCCGATGCTCGGCGTCTTCGAGGCTGTGGGGTTCGAGAGCACGCGGACGCTCGAGAGCGGGACCGTCGAGGTCGAGTTCCGGATCGAGCCCACCGAGACCTACCTCGAGCGGATGGACGAGCGCGACCATCTCGCCGCCGTCGCCTCGCTCAGGCCCTTCTTCGCGCCCACGAGCGTCGCCGTGCTCGGTGCATCGAAGCGGCGGGAATCGATCGGCGGCCTGCTCTTCCGCAACATCATCGCGGGGGAGTTCGAAGGCGTCGCCTACCCGGTGAACCCCGCCGGTGACGCCGTCGCCGGCGTCCGCGGCTACCGGTCGGTCGAGGAGCTCCCCGAGGCGCCGGACCTGGTCGTCGTCTGCCTGCCCGCCCGGCACGTGCTGGACGGGGTCGAGGCGGCGCTGCAACGGGGGACCAGTGCCCTCTGCGTCATCTCGGCAGGATTCGCAGAGGTCGGCGAGGAGGGGCGCGAGCGTCAAGACCAGCTCCTCGCGCTCGTCCGGGCGCACGGTGGCCGGCTGATCGGGCCGAACTGCCTCGGCATCGCGGTGTCCGCACCGCAGCTGAACGCGACGTTCGGTCCCCGCGCGCTTCCACCTGGGCCGGTGGCGTTCTCCTCCCAGAGCGGGGCACTCGGGCTGGCGCTGTTGGAGAAGGCTCAGCAACGGGGGATCGGCCTCTCGGCGTTCGTGTCGATCGGCAACAAGGCCGACGTGTCCTCGAACGACCTCCTCGAGTACTGGGAGGACGATCCGGAGACCGGCCTCGTGGCCCTCTACCTCGAGTCGTTCGGCAACCCGCGCCGTTTCGGGCGTATCGCACGCCGGGTTGCGCGCAAGAAGCCGATCCTGGCCATGAAGAGCGGAACGACCACGACAGGAGCGCGCGCCGCGAGCTCGCACACGGCTGCGCTCGCCGGCTCTGAGGCGGCCGTGGACGCGCTCTTCCACCAAGCCGGCGTCATCAGGGCCAGGACGCTCGAGGAGTTGATCGACGCCGCCGCACTGTTCTCCGGCCAGCCGCTTCCCGCCGGCAACAGAGTGGCCGTCCTCACCAACGCGGGCGGCCTCGGCATCCTCTGTGCCGACGCGTGCGAAGCGGCGGGACTCGAGCTGCCGGCGCTCACACCGAAGACGGAGTCCGCGCTACGCGACGCGCTTCCAGCAGAGGCGAGCCTCGCCAACCCCGTGGACATGCTCGGCTCCGCCACTGGGAACGTCTACGAGCGCGCGCTACCGATCGTCCTGGCCGACCCGGGCATCGACGCTGCGATCGTCTTGTTCGTTCCCCCGGTCGTGGCCGGCGTCGACGAGGTGGCGACCGCGGTCGCGCGGGTGGTGGGCGGCGGAGCCGATAAGCCCGTGTTGGCATCGCTGATCGCCGCAGCCGAGGTCACGGCAACGCCTGGCGTGACCAACTTCGCCTATCCCGAATCGGCAGCGCGTGCGCTGGGGCTCGCTGCCGCCCGTGCCGAATGGCTCCGCCGTCCGGCCGGGTCGGTCCCTGCACTGGACGGCGTCGACACGGCCCGGGGTCGTGCACTTGTCACTGCCGCGCTCGCAGCCGGTGACGACGTCTGGCTGACTCCGACGCAGGTCCGGGAGCTCCTCGAGGCGTACGGGATCCCGGTCGTCGCCGAACGGATCGCGGCCACCCCGGACGATGCGGCCGCCGCCGCGGCCGAGCTGGGGTTTCCCGCCGTCGTCAAGAGCGCGGAGCCCGGAGCGCACAAGACCGAGACCGGCGGCGTCGCACTCGGACTGGCAGACGAGGGAGACGTTCGCGACGCAACGGCTCGGATCGGTGCTCCGGTGATCGTCCAGCCGATGCTCGAGGGGAGCGCCGAGCTCCTTGCCGGCATCGTCCAGGATCCGGTCTTCGGACCTCTGGTCGCCTTCGGCCCAGGCGGTGTCTTCGCCGAGCTCATCGGTCAGGCCGAGTTCCGCATCGCGCCGCTAACAGACGCCGACGCCCAAGAGCTCGTCACCGAAGGAAAGACCGGGACGCTGGTGCGCGGTTTCCGCGGCAAGCCCGCCGCCGACGCTCAACCCCTGACCGATCTGCTGCATCGCCTTTCACGGCTCGGCGACGATCTGCACGAGGTCGCCGAGCTCGACCTCAATCCGGTGATCGCATTGCCAGACGGATGCGTGGCGGTGGATGCCCGCGTCCGAGTCAGTCGCAGCCTGGCAACGCCCAGAACGAAGACCTGGTAGCGGCTTTCCCGCAGCGTGGTTCCGCGCCGTCCCGGATTCCGCCGCCTTCCTTCGTCGCGAGCATGGGGTCGAGAAGGAGGTACGAGATGCTCGACTTCGCACCCGGCATCACCTGGTTTCTCTCCGGCCTCGGCGCGACCCTGATTCTCACTGCACTGCTCGTCGTGACCGTGCTCTTCGCCCGCTGGACTGAGCACCGATGACCGTGCAGACAAACAACGCGGTCGAGGTTTTCGACCGGATCATCTGCGGTGTCGACGAGTCGCCTGAGGCACTCGAGGCGGCTCGTCAGGCATCGAGGCTCCGCTCGGCGGACGGGTTGCTCCGCGTGGGCTCAGTCGCCGACGTCAACGTGGCTGTGCACGCCGGCTTCGCCATGAGCCATGTGCTCGGCGAGCTGGACGAGTCGTCCCGCGCTGCGCTCCACGCGGCTATCGATGTCGCACATCCCGACAGCACTCACTTGCTGGCGGGCGACCCCGTCCCGGCCTTGATGGACGCCATCGAGCGTTTCGACGCCACCCTGATCGCTGTCGGCCCGCATGGACACAGCCGCGCGGCCGGCATCGTCCTCGGCGGAGTCTCGACGGCGATGCTCCACGACGCCCCTTGCTCTGTTTTGCTGGCGCGCCGCGCGTCGTACGGCCCCTTCCCGGCAAGCATCATCGCGGGCGTCGACGGCTCGCGGGAGTCGCTCGCTGCCGCAGCAGCAGCGAAGTCGATCGCGGAACGGTTCGAGGCGGAGCTCGTGCTCGTCGCGGCCACCGGCGGCAAGGAGATCGATCTCGAGCAGCTCGATTCGCTGGAGGCGGACTCCGTTCTCGATCCGCGCAAGCCGGTCGACGCGCTGGTCGATCTTGCGGAGGAGGCCGATCTGCTCGTCGTCGGGAGTCGCGGCCTGCACGGGCTCGCCTCGCTCGGAAGCGTCAGCGAGCGCGTGGCTCACCGAGCCCACAGCTCCGTCCTCGTCGTTCGGGCACCTGAGGAAGGCAGCTAGCGAGGGGCCACCATAGGCTTCGGCCCTCGTGGATGCCGAGACCTTCGCTTGGATCCTCGCCGCGGGGCTCGCGACGGGGGTCGGCGGGCTCGCGCTTCTCGCGGTTCGGGATCCGTCCGAGCGCCTGCTCGACGGGCTCCTCGGCTTCACCGCCGGGATCATGCTCGCCGCGACAGCGTTCAGCCTGCTCGTTCCGGCGCTCGACCTTGGGACGGTGACGGAGGTCGTCGTCGGTTTTTCGGCAGGGTGCGTCGTGCTCTTCGCGCTCGACCGGCTCGTGCCCCACGTGCACGCCCGCTTCGCGGAGCCCGGGCACACCCTCGACCCGCGCCGCCGGCAGGCCGGGCTCTTGCTGTCAGCGCTGACGATCCACAACGTTCCGGAGGGGCTTGCTGTCGGCGTCGCCTTCGCCGCCGGCGGGTCCGACCTCGGCGTACCGATCGCGCTCGCGATCGGAATCCAGAACATCCCGGAGGGATTCGCGGCCGGCGCGCCGCTCGTGCGCGACAACCGCTACCTGGCCGCCGGGCTGGCGGCGGCCACCGGGATCGTCGAGCCGCCCGCCGCGCTGATCGCGTTCGCCGCGTTCGAGTTCGCGGACTCGCTCCTACCTCTCGGCCTCGGGTTCGCCGCCGGCGCGATGCTCTACGTGGTCGTCGACGAGCTCGTGCCGGAGAGCCACCTGCGGGGCCACGACCGCCCTCGGGCGCGCTCCTCGTCGGCTTCGCGCTGATGATGACCCTCGACAACGCGCTGGGCTAGCGCCGCCCCGACTCGCCGCCAGGAATCGGGGATTTTCCGCAGCCTGAAACCGCGGACCCGCTGATGGCGCCGGCCCCCGCCCTGGTCAGTGTGGGTCCAGGCAAGAGAAAGGAGCTTCTGATGAACGGGCCGATCGTCGAGGCGAAGGCCCTCGTCAAGACCTACGACACCGGCGCGGTCAAGGTGAACGCGCTGAAGGGCGTCGACCTCGCCATCAACCGCGGGGAGATGGTCTCGATCATGGGGCCCTCCGGCTGCGGCAAGACCACGCTGCTCAACTGCCTTTCCGGCCTGGACTCGATCGACGGAGGAGACGTCCTGATCGAGGGCGTCTCGCTCGCCGGGATGTCCGACCGGGAGCGCACCGACTATCGCGCGGCCCACATGGGCTTCGTCTTCCAGTTCTACAACCTGATGCCGGTGCTGACCGCCGTGGAGAACGTGGAGCTGCCGCTCCTCGTCTCGCGCGTTCCGGCGAAGCGGGCGCGCGAGATGGCGCTCGACGCGCTCGAGCTCGTCGGGCTCCGAGCCCGCGCCGGCCACGTGCCGGACGAGCTGTCCGGCGGCGAGCGGCAGCGGACCACGATCGCGCGCTCGCTGGTGAACGACCCCGCGATCGTCTGGGCCGACGAGCCTACCGGCGACCTCGACAGCGAGAACGCCAGCCGAGATCACCCAGCTCATGCGCCATCTGAACCGGGAGCGCGGGCTGACCTTCCTGATCGTCACCCACGACCCGAGCGTCGGCGCGAGCGCCGACCGTCTCGTCCGCATGGTCGACGGTCAGATCGTGTCCGACGACTCCCTCCAGGCCGGCGCACCGACGCGAGTCGCGACGGAAGCGAGGTAGACGGTGGACGAGCTCTTCGGCATCCCGATGGAATCGCTCGCCGTGGGCATCGTCGTCGCGCTCGCGCTGGTCGTGAGCGTTGTCGGCGCCCTCGCGGTGCGCAACCGAATCTTCTTCAAGCTCGGCATCCGCAACGTCACCAGGCGCCGCGCGCGCACCGCGCTGATCGTCCTCGGGCTCATGCTCGGGACGACGATCATCGCGTCCGCGCTCGTCACCGGGGACACGATGAGCCACACGATCCGGACGGCCGCGATCGCTTCGCTCGGCCAGACGGACGAGCTCGTGTCCGTGCGGGGCGCGGAGGTCGAAAACCAGGTCGAGGCCGGCGGAACGACCGGCATCGAGTACTTCTCGGAGGCACGTCTTCCCGGAGATCGAGTACGAGCTGCTGCTCGGCCACGAGGACATGATCGACGGCGTCGCCCCCGCGATCGTGGAGCCGCTCGCCGTCCAGAGCGTCACGACCCGGCAGAGCGAGCCACGGGTGACGCTCTTCGCAAGCAGCCAGGCCCACCTCGGCGCTTTCGGCGAGATCCGGCGGCACTCCGACGGAGAGCCGCAATATCTGAACGACCTGCGCCGCGGCGAGGTCTTCCTGAACGCCGACGCGGCCGAGGAGCTCCAGGCGGCGCCCGGCCACGATCTCCGGCTGTACGCCGAAGGCGACGCGCTCCCCGTCAGGGTCCGCGAGATCGTCGACTACGAAGGGGCGGGCACGGACGGCGCCGCCCTGCTCCTGCCGCTCGATGCGGCCCAGCGGCTCCTCGATCGGGTCGGAGAGATCAAGCACGTGCTGATCTCGAACCGGGGCGACGAGCTCGCCGGCGCCGAGCTGACCGACGAGGTCACGGCGATCGTCAATCCCGTCGTGACGCCCCGAGGGCTCGAGGTCGATCCGATCAAGCGCGACGCGCTCGAAGCCGCCGACGCAGAGGGCAACGCGTTCATGTCGGTCTTCACGACCTTCGGCAGCTTCTCGATCTTCGCCGGCGGCCTGCTGATCTTTCTGATCTTCGTGATGCTCGCCGCCGAGCGACGGGGCGAGCTCGGGATCGCCCGGGCCGTCGGCACGAGGCGAGGCCACCTGGTCCAGCTCTACCTGTTCGAGGGGCTCGTCTACGACCTCTTCGCCGCCGTGGTGGGCGTGGTTCTCGGCGTCGCTGTCGCGTTCGGCATGGTGTTCATCCTGGCGTCGGCGCTCGACTTCACGGGCGTGGAGATCAGGCACGACGTCCAGCCGGAGAGCCTGGTCGTCGGCTTCGGCGTCGGCGTGCTGCTCACGTTCGTGATCGTGACGCTGTCCGCGGTGAGAGTCAGCCGCCTGAACATCGTCGCGGCGATCCGGAACACGCCCGAGCCGGTCGCGCGGCGGTCGCGAAAGCGGCGGTGGATCCTCGGGACGCTGGCCGTCCTGGCCGGAATCCTCCTGATGCTCTCCGGCCTCTCGTCGGCCGACGCCGTGTCCTTCATGCTCGGCGTCTCGCTCGTCGTGGTCGGGGCCGTGCCGCTGGCGCGGGCCGCCGGGCTCTCCGAGCGGATCGTCTTCACGGCCGCCG
The DNA here is from genome assembly GCA_963733855.1 of uncultured Actinomycetes bacterium. Taxonomy (GTDB): domain Bacteria; phylum Actinomycetota; class Thermoleophilia; order Gaiellales; family Gaiellaceae; genus JACDAN01. The sequence goes on along the minus strand of CAVTEL010000020.1, from coordinate 37,139 downwards.
GGCTCCTGCTCGTCGTCCAGTGGCTGCTGCCGTTCTCAGCGGTGGAGACCCTCGCCGGCAAGGAGCTGACGTGGGGCTTCGGCGTCTGGATCCTGGGCGGGATCTTCGTCGTGCTCGGCTCGGCCTGGACGCTGATGTTCAACGCTGACGTCCTGCTCGGCGGTCTGACCGCGACGGTCGGACGGATCCGCGCCCTCACGCCGGTCCTGAGGATGGCGATCGCCTATCCGCTCAGGAACCGGTTCCGGACCGGGGTCACGCTGGCGATGTTCACCCTCGTCGTGTTCACGATGGTGGTGGGCGCCGTCATCTCGGGCTCGTTCGTCCACGCGATGAACAACCCGGAGCAGTTCGGCGGAGGGTTCGACATCCGTGCCCAGGCGGCGCCCACGAACCCGATCGTCGGGATGGAGAGCGCGATTCGCCGCGCCCCGGGCCTCGACCCGGCCCGGTTCACGGTCGTCTCGGAGCAGTCGTTCCTGGCGGCCGAGGCGAGGCAGATCGGATACGACGACGGCTTCGCCGATTACGGCCTGCGCGGTCTCGACGAACCATTCCTGCGCAACACGACGTACGGCTTCTCGGCGATGGCCCGCGGCTACGAGAGCGCCGACGCGATCTGGCGCGCGCTGGCCGACGAGCCCGGTCTCGCCGTCGTCGACGCAATCGTCGCTCCCAGACGCGACAACTGGAGCGCCGGCGCAGTCCTGCCGGACTTCAAGCTCCAGGGGTTCGTCCTCGAGGAAGGCGTCTTCGACCCGCTCACGATCGCGACTCGCGATCCCCAGACCGGCAAGAAGCTCCAGCTCACCGTGATCGGAATCCTCGCGGAGACGGTTCCGTTCGCGATGCAGGGAATCTCGACTTCGCAGGAGACCCTGGCCGGCGCCTACGGCGACCGGGTGCAGCCGACTGCCTACTACTACGCGCTCGCCGAAGGCGCCGACCCGCGCGCAGTTGCGCCGGAACTGGAGTCCGCATTCGTCGCAAATGGGCTCGAGGCCGACGCGCTGGAAGAGCTGCTCGAGGACTCGATCGCGGTCCAGTGGACCTTCAACCGGCTGATCCAGGGCTTCATGGGCCTCGGCCTGATCGTCGGCATCGCCGCGCTCGGCGTGATCAGCGCGCGGGCGGTCGTCGAGCGTCGGCAGCAGATCGGGATCCTCCGGGCGCTGGGTTTCCGGCGCCGCATGATCCAGGTCGGCTTCCTCATCGAGTCGTCGTTCATCGCCCTGACGGCAATCGTGGTCGGAACGCTCCTCGCGCTCATCGTCGCCGTCAACGTCGTCAACGACGTGGGGAGCCAATCGAGCTGGAACGACCTCGCGATCGTCGTGCCCTGGGTGAACCTGGCGATCATCTTCGGCGCGGTGTACGCCGCCGCCCTGCTCGCGACGCTCGGCCCTGCGGTCCGCGCGTCGAGGGTCTACCCCGCCGAGGCGCTGCGGTATGAGTAGCGCCGAGACGCCGAGGAAGGTCCTCGCGGCGGTCGACAACAGCCTCGCGAGCAACCCGGTCCTCGTTACTGCGCGCGCGCTCGCCCGCGTCCTCGGGGCGCGGGTCGAGGGCATCTACGTCGCCGCCGACAGCGAGCCGCCGCCGCACGAGGCGGCGGCGGCCGTCGGCGTCCCCCTGCGAGTCGTCAACGGCCCGGTCGTGGAGCGCCTCGCGGAGGCCGGCTGCGCCGAGGACACCGTGGCGGTGGTCGTCGGCGCGCGCTCGAGACCGACGAGCCCGCACGCGCTCGGCTCCACGGCCCTCGCCGTCCTGGCCTCCGCGACGAAACCGGTCGTCGTCGTCCCGCCCGTCGGCCGGATCGCGCCCCGGATCACGAGGGTGCTGGTACCCCTCGACGACGTTTCCGCGTCGCTCGGCCCCGTCTCGCCGATCGATCCGGGGGAGGACATGGACCTCGAGGTCGTCGGTCTGCACCTCGGGGCCGGTGAGGTCGAGGGCGCAGAGCAGCTGCTCAACCGGTACCTGCCCTCCGGAATCGGCTCGATCCGGCTGGAGAGGCGGGCCGGGAAGCGCGAGGAGCTCGTCCCGGCGGTGGCCGACGAGCTCGGCTGTGACCTGATCGCATTCGCCTGGGCGCCCGAGGTCAAGATCAGCCGCGAGGAGCTCGTCCGCTCGGCTCAGGAGCACTCGCCTCTCCCTATCATGCTGATACCGGCCCAGCTCGAGGGCGCGCAGGGGAAGCAGGCAGTCTCCGTCCACTGAGGAGAGACATGACCGCGACGACCGAGACGACATCGGCCCAGCCGCTTGCCGCCGACGAGCTGCGGCTCCTCGACGCGTACTGGCGCGCCGCCAACTACCTCTCGGTCGGGCAGGTGTACCTGCTCGACAACCCGCTCCTGCGCGAGCCGCTACAGTCCCGAGCACATCAAGCCGCGGCTCCTGGGGCACTTCGGCACGACGCCGGGCCTCAACCTGATCTACGTCCACCTGAATCGCGCGATCCGCGAGCGTGACCTGAGCGCGATCTACGTGACCGGCCCCGGACACGGCGGCCCCGCGCTCGTCGCGAACGCCTACCTCGAAGGCACCTACAGCGAGCGGTATCCGGACGTCTCCGACGACGAGGCGGGCCTCAAGGCGCTCTTCCGACAGTTCTCCTTCCCCGGCGGGATCCCGAGCCACGTGGCGCCCGAGGTGCCCGGCTCGATCCACGAAGGGGGTGAGCTCGGCTACGCACTCGTCCATGCGTTCGGCGCGGCGTTCGACAACCCGGATCTCGTGGTCGCATGCGTCGTCGGAGACGGCGAGGCCGAGACGGGCCCGCTCGCGGCCAGCTGGCACTCGAACAAGTTCCTGAACGCCCGCGTCGACGGCGCGGTGCTGCCGGTCCTGCACCTGAACGGCTACAAGATCGCGAATCCGACAGTTCTCGCGCGCATCCCCGAGGAGGAGCTCGTCGCGCTCTTCCGCGGCTACGGCTGGGAGCCGCTGCTCGTGGAGGGAGACGAGCCTGAACCGGTGCACCAGGCCTTCGCCGCCGCGCTCGACCGGGCGCTCGACCGCATCGCGCAGATCCAGCGGGCCGCGCGGGACGACGGCGAGACCGAGCGGCCCATCTGGCCGATGATCGTCTTGCGCACGCCGAAGGGCTGGACCGGTCCCAAGCAGGTGGACGACCTCCCGACCGAGGGCAGCTGGCGCTCCCACCAGGTGCCGATGACCGACGTCCGCGGCAACCCGGAGCATCTCGCGCTCCTCGAGGAGTGGCTCCGGAGCTACCGGCCCGACGAGCTCTTCGACGACGAGGGCAGGCTCCGGGCCGACCTCGCGGAGCTGCCGCCGAGGGGCCACAGGCGGATGAGCGCGAACCCGCACGCCAACGGAGGCGAGCTGCTCCGGGACCTTGCCTTGCCCGACTTCCGCGACTACGCGGTTGCCGTCGAGAAGCCGGGGACGACGACGAGCGAGGCGACGCGCGTGCTCGGCGCTTTCCTGCGCGACGTCGTGCTCCGAAACCCGGACAACTTCCGCATCTTCGGCCCGGACGAGACCGCCTCGAACCGGCTCGGTGACGTGCTCAGCGTCACCGACCGGGTCTGGAACGCCGAGACGCTCCCGACCGACGACGGGCTCGCCCCCGAAGGACGCGTCGTCGAGGTGCTCTCCGAGCACCTCTGCCAGGGCTGGCTCGAGGGCTACCTCCTGACCGGCAGGCATGGCCTCTTCAACTGCTACGAGGCGTTCATCCACATCGTCGATTCGATGTTCAACCAGCACGCGAAGTGGCTGAAGGTCACTCGCGACATCCCGTGGCGGCGGCCGATCGCGTCCCTGAACTACCTGCTCAGCTCGCATGTCTGGCGGCAGGACCACAACGGCTTCTCCCACCAGGACCCCGGCTTCATCGACCACGTCGTGAACAAGAAGGCGGAGGTGATCCGCGTCTACCTGCCGCCGGACGCGAACACGCTGCTCTCGGTTGCGGACCACTGCCTCCGGAGCCGGGACTACGTGAACGTCGTCGTTGCCGGCAAGCAGCCGGCGCTCAACTACCTCTCGGTCGAGGACGCGATCATCCACTGCACGCGCGGGCTCGGGATCTGGGAATGGGCGTCCAACGACGGCGGTGGGAACCCGGACGTCGTGCTCGCCTGCGCGGGCGACATCCCGACCCTCGAGACGCTCGCCGCGACAGCGTTGCTCCGGGAACGGCTACCCGAGCTCAAGGTGCGGGTCGTGAACATCGTCGACCTGATGCGCCTGCAACCGGACACGGAGCATCCTCACGGCTTGCCCGACTCGGAGTTCGACTCGATCTTCACCCGCGATCGGCCGATCGTATTCGCATATCACGGATATCCGTGGCTCATTCACCGCCTGGCCTACCGGCGCCTCAACCACCGGAATCTCCACGTCCGCGGTTACAAGGAGGAAGGAACCACCACGACTCCCTTCGACATGGTCATGCTGAACGACCTGGATCGATTCCATCTGGCGATCGACGTCATCGATCGGGTCCCCGGGCTCGCCGACCGCGCGGCGGGCTTCCGGCAGGAGCTCGCGGACAGGCGGCTCAGCGCTCGCGCCTACACGCGAGAGCACGGCGACGACGACCCCGAGATCAGCGGCTGGACCTGGCCTTACTGACCGTCAACGCAGGCTCGACGAGCCTGAAGCGGCATCTCGTCGACGGCGGCCAGGCGCGGGCCGTCGAGGAGTACGCGGAGGCCGAAGCAGTCGGCCACCGGGTCGTGCACGGCGGGGCTCGCTTCGTGGAGCCGGCCGTGATCGATGACGAGGTGATTGCGGCGATCGAGGAGCTCCGCCCGCTCGCTCCGCTCCACAACGAGCCGGCGCTCCGGGCGATTCGAGAGGCTCGGGATGCTCTACCCGACCTCCTGCATGTCGCCGTGTTCGACACCGCATTCCACTCGAGTATCCCGGACGAGGCCGCCACGTACGCGATTCCGCGGAGCTGGCGGGAGGAGTGGGGGATACGCCGCTACGGGTTCCATGGCATCGCCGTGCAGTCCGTGGCGGCTCAGGTCGACGCGGACCGACTCGTCGTCTGCCACCTCGGCGGCGGCTGCTCGGTCACCGCCGTGCGACGCGGACGGTCCGTCGACACGAGCATGGGATTCAGCCCCCTCGAGGGCGTTCCGATGCGGACACGGTCGGGCTCCGTGGATCCCGGAGCGCTCATCCATCTCGTCCGCGAGCGCGGGTTGACGGTCGACGAGCTCGATCACGCACTCGAGCACGAGTCCGGAAACACCGCCTTCGGGAGTCTCGAGGACCCGCTTGGCTTCTCGGTCTTCACGTACCGCATCGCAGCCTCCGTGGCCCAGATGGCCATGGCGCTCCACGGTCTCGACCTGCTCGCGTTCTCGGGCGGGCTCGGCGAGCACCATGCCGCGGTTCGAGAGGCGGTCGTGCAGCGGCTGACCTTCCTCGGCGACTTCCGAGTCGAGGTCGTGCCGGCACGCGAGGAGCTCGTAATCGCGGACGCGGTTCGGGAGGTCGTCGGCTAGGACGGCCAGGCGTAGGCCTGGTCGCCGAAGCGAATCGGTCCTTCGACGAGGGGCTGCCGGGCCTCGGCGGCCTTCGCCACGGTCTCGTCGGCGGCGAGTTGCTCGACGAAGACGCCGGGCTCGCCCTCGAAGACGAAGAGGATTTCGTTGTCGGTGAGATACACCTCGTGGTGTGCCAGGCCGAAGTCGGCCGGGTCGAAGGGCGGACCGCCCGCGAGCAGCGCCTCGGCCTTGGACAGAGCGCCGGCTCGGAGAGAAACGACGATGGCTGCGCGCAGCGGCGCCATGGTCCCCGTCATGCGCGCGAGGCGTTCGGCCAGCTCGGCGACGATGCCGGACTGGGCGACGCTCGCAATCCTGACCCGGCTGCCGTCCACGAGCTCGAGCAGCAAGGTTGGCCGGCCCTGGAGCCGATCTTCGACTGCGCGTGCAACGTGCACGCTCTCCAGGTCTGCGTAGTCGAGCGCCCTCGTCGCGACCGCATCCCCGTTTCGGCCCTCGAGGCGCAGCGCTCTGGCACCGAGTTCGAGGCCGCCGGAATGCCGGACGCCGTCGGACTCCTGCCATGAGACCGCGTACGTGGTTCGCATGAACTCCATGATCGGCTGCGGACGCCAGGGCAGCCTCCGTGATTCACCGCAGCGACTCGGCGGCTGAGCCGCGATGGCAGCCGCATCGATCCAAGCCAGGATCGAAGCATGGAAGTACGAGTGAAAGGAGTCGCCATGAAGCGCAAGGTCTTCGCATATGGAGGCATCGCAGCAAGCATCGTCCTCATCGCCTTCGGCGCCGGCTCGATCGGCCTGGGCGCATGGGGCCTCAATGAGGTTCGCGACACCCTCGCCCAGGAGAACATCGTCGGCACACCCGACTCGACGATCCCAGGGCAGAAGGTCGACACCGGCTCCGAGGCCCGCGAGTTCGCGGCCGTGATGCGCCACCACGCGCTCGAGGCTACGGGCGGCAGGACCTACGCAGAGATGGGCAGGTTCCTGGATCCGCAGGGCAAGGAGACAAACGACGAGGCCGCGGCCGCAAAGGATCCGAAGAGCGGCCAGCCCGTCGCCAACGGCGCCCGGAACATCTGGGTGACCGAGACCGCACTCGCGACCGCCCTGAACATGGCGTACTTGGGCGAGCGTGTTGCGATCTTCGGGATCGTGATGGGCGCAGCCCTCCTGCTGACCGGCATCGGATTCCTGGTGCTGACGCTCGGCGGAGCGCTCCAGCACAGCCCGTCGATCCAGGAGGTCCGGCGGGCCGAGCCCGTCACCAGTTGAGCGGCGACTCCGCTCGCGACAAGAGGGCGGCCCACGGGCCGCCCTCTTTCGTTCGGGCCGGCACACGATGAGTGTCTGGGCCGTCTTTGCCGCGGCGCTGGTCACCGCCATTGCGACCGGGCTCGGAGCTCTTCCGCTCCTCCTTCGCCGCCGAATCCACGATCGCCGCGTGGGTCTGGCCACGGCTGTCGCTGCCGGGTTCATGCTGGGCGCGAGCGCCGGCCTGTTCCGGGAAGGGATCGCTGCGAACCTGTGGCGCACGGCAGCGGGCGCCTTGCTAGGTGCCGGCTTCATCGTCGTGACGAGGAGGCTGCTCGGGCATCGTCGCGGGGTCGAGTTCGGGGCTCTTCGCGGCGCCGACGCCGTCGGGGCGCTGATGATCGTCGGCGTCATGACCGTTCACTCGTTCACCGAGGGCGTCGGCGTCGGTGTCGCGTTCGGCGGCGGAGATGCGCTCGGCGCGCTCATCACGACGGCGATCGCCGTGCACAACATCCCCGAGGGGCTCGCGATCAGCCTCGTGCTCGTCCCCAAAGGAGTGTCCGTGCTCCGAGCCGCCGGCTGGAGCATCTTTTCGAGCCTGCCTCAGCCGCTGATGGCCGTTCCTGCATTCCTGCTCGTCGAGTGGTTCGAGCCGCTGCTCCCTTACGGCCTCGGCTTCGCCGGCGGAGCCATGGTCTGGATTGTTGCCGCGCAGCTGATTCCGGACGCGCTCCGAACCACGGCACCCAGGGCAGTAGCGCTCGCGACCGCAGTTGCGGCGTCGGCGATGGTCGCGCTTCAAGTCGTTGCTGCTCGCCTAGCTGCGGAAAAGCCGCAAGCGATCTGTGGCTCGGCGCGGAGGGGCCTACGCGCTCTGGCGCCTATCTCTATGGGTGAGAACACGCCAAAGGAGATTTGGGATGTCAAGCCATTCTGTTAACGATCGCTATCAGCACACGGACACGTCTGGCGCGTTTGCGAAAGCTGCGGCGGTCCTGCTCGGGCTGCTCGTCGCACTCCTCAGCTTCTTCGCGCTGCTGATGTGGATGGATGCGCGCGAGCAGAATTCCGAGGCGCAGGCCGCCCCGGTCGCGGCCGAAGCCGAAGACCACAACCACGCCACCGATCACAACACCGCGCTCCCGCTGAACAGCTTCGCCGGGATGACCGGCGCGAACGCGCAGGAGCTCGCTGCGGCGCACAAGCCCTACGACGCCGCGATGCCGCCGATCCCGGCGGGCGACGTCGTGAAGGTGCGCATGGTCATGAAGCACAAGACGGTCGAGATCGCGCCGGGGGTCAAGTACAACGTCTGGGCCTTCGACGGGAAGTACTCGGCGCCGGGCCCGATCGTCCACGTCCGGCAGGGACAGACGGTCGAGTTCACACTCGTCAACGGCGGCCAGATCCCGCACTCGATGGACTTCCACGCGGCGCGGATCGCGCCGAACGTGGCCTTCAAGGACGTCGCGCCGGGCGAGTCGTTCACGTTCCGCTTCAAGGCGAACGACCCCGGCGTCTTCATGTACCACTGCGGCACCAAGCCGGTTCTCGCGCACATCGCCAACGGCATGTACGGCGCGATCATCGTCGAGCCGAAGAAGCCGCTTCCGAAGGCCGACCGGAACTACGTCCTCGTCGCCAGCGAGTGGTACCTGAGCGCAGACGGCACGACGGAGCCGGCGAGCCTGGACATGAGCAAGGCCCGCGCGATGATGCCGGACTGGACGACGTTCAACGGCTACGCGAACCAGTACGTCAACCATCCGCTGACGTCGAACCCGGGTGAGACCGTCCGCTTCTGGGTAGTCGCAGCCGGCCCGACACTGGACACCAACTTCCACGTGGTCGGGACGATCTTCGACCGGGCCTGGCCGAACGGGGACATGACGCGCTTCCAGAGCGGCGTCCAGACAGTCTCCGTGCCGTCGGGAGGCGGTGCCGTCTTCGACGTGAAGATCGACGAGCCCGGCCTCTACCCGTTCGTCTCGCACGCCTTCGCGCACGTCGACCTCGGTCAGGTCGGCCTGCTCAAGGTCGGAAGCCCCGAAGGGACGATGTCCCATTGAGCGGGTTCACGACGCGACGGCGAACGGTTGCCGCCCTCGCCGGCGCGCTCTTCCTCGGTGTCGCCCTCATCGGCGCGAGCCGCCTCGGCTCAGGTGAGGAGACAGCTCGTGCATCGGAGCCGGCGGCGTCCTTGCTCGCCGGCATCCCCCAGGAGGGTGCTGTGCTCGGAGACCCGAAGGCGCCCGTCACGCTCGTCGAGTACGTGGACTTTCAGTGCCCGTACTGCGCCGAGTGGTCGCACCGCGCGTTTCCCGCGCTGGTCGAGCGCTACGTGCGTCCCGGCAAGGTCCGCATCGTCTTCCGCGGGCTCGCGTTCCTCGGCCCCGATTCCGATCGAGCGCTGCGTACCGCGGTGGCCGCGGGACGCGAGAACCGCCTGTGGAACGTCGTGGAGGCCCTCTACCACCGGCAGGGCCACGAGAACAGCGGCTGGGTCACCGAGTCCCTCCTCGAGGAGGTCGCCGGACCGAGTGCGCTCGCCCGGCGCGATCAGCGGTGGGTCGAGGCGCAGATGACGGCGGCGAGCCGCGCGGCGAAGTCGGCGGGCATCCCGGGAACTCCCGCGTTCCAGATCGGCCCGACCGGCGGCAAGCTCGAGCTCGTCCCTCTGAGCTCGTTGGGTCCCGAGGGCATCGAGCCCGCCATCGACTCGATGCTGGCGCCGTGACGGATTCGCATCTCCGAGTCGCCACGGCCGTGCTCGCGCTGCTCGGCGCGGCCGTGGCCGGCTATCTCCTCTGGGTCCGCGAGGCCGGCACGACGCTCGTCTGCGCGACGGGTGGCTGCGAGACCGTCCAGAGCTCGACCTACGCCGAGATTCTCGGCGTCCCCGTGGCGCTGTTCGGGCTTGCGGGCTACATCCTCATTCTGGCGGCGGCACTGTTCCGCGGCGAAACGGCCCGTCTCCTTCAGGTGACACTCTCGGTCGGCGCGGCGATGTTCAGCATCTACCTGCTCTACGTCCAGATGGCGCTGATCGGCTCGGTGTGCGACTGGTGCCTGGTCAGCGACGTGATCGTGACCGCTCTGGCCGTGCTGGCGCTCCTGCGCCTGCGTCTGACTCAAGCTCCCTCGTCCAGCAGACCGGCGGAAAGCGCGTAGCGTACGAGCTCGGCCCGGGTCGAGATCCGGAGCTTCTGCATGATGTGCGCCCGGTGCGTCTCCACCGTGCGGACGGACAGGAAGAGCGTCTGCGCGATCTCCTGATTCGTGTGGCCGAGAGCGAGGAGGCGGAGGACCTCCCGTTCACGGTCCGAGAGGGGATCCTCCTCGGCGCGGTGGCGCTCCTCGACCTCGGCGGCGACGAGCCGAGCGCCGAGCGCCGGATGGACGTACTGCCTGCCTTGTGCGACCTCGCGGATCGCTCCGACCACCTCGGCGTCGGCGGCCTCCTTGAGGACGTAGCCCTTCGCGCCTGCCGCGAACGCCTCCCGGACGTAGGCGGGATCGTCCTGCATTGAGAGGACGAGGACACCCGTCCCGGACGACTCGGCCATCAGGTCGGGAATGACCTCGATCCCGCTGCGGCCCGGCATGACGACGTCGAGCAGCACGACGTCAGGCTTGTGGGCCCGCAGCTCGAAGACCGCGCCGCGGGCATCGGCCGCTTCTGCCACGACCTCGAAGTCGTCCTCGGCCTCGAGGAGCAGCCGAAGGCCTGACCGGACGACGGCGTGGTCGTCGACGATGACGATCCGCGTGCTCAGCGGAACGGCACCTCGACGGCCACGGTCGTCCCGCGGCCAGGGCTCGACTCGACGGTGACCCGTCCACGGAGCAACGCGATCCGCTCACGCATCCCGAGCAGCCCGAGCCCGTCCTCCCGTGGCTGCGAAGGGTCGAATCCACGGCCGTCGTCCTCGATCACGGCGACGACGCTCTCGCCCTTCCTCGTCAGCACGACGCTGACGGTCGAGGCCTGCGCATGCTTGATCACATTCGTGAGCGCCTCCTGGACGATCCGGTAGAGGGCAGTCTCCGACTCGCCGGGGAGTCGCCGGTCGCCGAGTGCCGCCTCGACATGGACGCTGACGCCCGTCTGCTCGGCGAACGTCTCGGCGAGGCGTTGGAGGGCCGGGACGAGACCGAAGTCGTCGAGCGCGGCGGGGCGGAGCTCCACAGCGAGACGCCGGACGTCGTGGAGCGTCGCGACGACGAGCTCGCGAAGCGAGAGAACCGACTCGCGGATATCCGGCCGGTCGCCCGCCGCTTCTTCGATCGATCGCAGCCCGAGGAGGATGGACGTCAGCGCCTGGCCCGTCTCGTCGTGCAGCTCACGAGCCAGCCGCGTTCGCTCCAGCTCCTGAGCCGCGACGACCTGGCGGAGTGAGTCGCTCGCGACCCTCTCCGAGAGATCGATCGCGACTGCAGCCCGCTCGGCAAACGCTTCCGCGATCCGGACATCCTCGTCGGTGAATCTCCCATCAGGTGCCTGCTTGTCGTGCGCGACGATCACGCCGATCGGGCGGTCGCTGATGAGGAGCGGCACCCACAGTCCCGTCTGCACGCCCATGCGGCGTGCAGCTGCCTGGTCGACCTCGGGATCGTCGAGCAGCGAGTCCACCCGCTCGCTTCGCCCCCGCTCCAGGACTCGCGCGGTCTTCGACCGTTCGTGACCGAGCGTGACTCCCACATAGTCCCCGGCGTCCTCGCCGGCCGCGGCCTGGATGACGGCGTGACCGTCGGGATGCGGCGTCGCGAGGAACACCAGGCGTGCCTGGATCAGATCGCGGAGACGTGTGACGACGAGCTCGAGCAGCTTCGGCAGCTCGATCTCCGTGGAGAGCGACTTCCCGACCTCTGACAGCGACTCGAGCTGCCGAAGCCAGCGAGTCGCCGACTCGTACAGCCGGGCGTTCTCGATCGCGACAGCCGCCTGCGCAGCGAGGAGCTCTACGATCTCCTGGTCCTCGTCGGTGAACGTGGCGCCGCCGGTCTTCTCCGTCAGGTAGAGGTTGCCGTAGGCCACGCCCCGAAGGAGGATCGGAACTCCGAGGAAGGTTTTCATCGGGGGATGGTTCGGCGGGAAGCCGACGGACCGGGGATCCGCCGAGATCTCCTCGAGCGTCAAGGGTGTGGCGTCGCTGATGAGGACGCCGAGGATTCCACGACCACGAGGCAGATCGCCGATCGCAGCCTTCGTCTCGGCGTCGATGCCTGTGACGACGAACTGTTCGAGCTCCTGCCGGCTCGAGTCGATCACGCCGAGCGCTGCGTATCGGGCCCCGGTCAGATCGGCCGCGGCCTCCACGATCCGCTGGAGCACCACGTCGAGCGACAGCTCCGCCGACACTGAGAGGCCGGCGTCGAGGAGTGCGCGCAGGCGATCGTGCTCGGCTTGCTGCACGCGGCCAATCGTATGCCCGGCGCCGCACAGACGAAGACGATCGAATTGCGCGCGGAAGCGGTGCGGCTCGGCCTGCGTTGTGCACCTCACCCTGGTAATTGCGAGACCCATCCCGGTTGCTTGCGCGTGGCAGACTCCTCCCGATGCCGCGATGAACGCGTCCGTCGTCGTTGCCTGCGTCCAGGCGGAGCCGGTCGCGCTCGATCTCGAGGCATCGCTCGACAAGCTTGCGCGGCTCACAGGGGAGGCGGCCGAGAATGGCGCGTCGCTGGTCGTCTTCCCCGAGGCGTTCCTGCCGGCCTACCCGTCGTCGGCCTGGGCAAAGGCCCTCGCCGGCTGGGCGGACCCGCGTGCGAAGGCGGCCTTCGCCATGCTCGCCCGCGAATCGGTCGCCGTTCCGGGACCGGCGGAGGAGCGGATCGGACGGCTCGCCCGCGAGCACGGCGTCCTCGTCGCGACGGGAGTGACCGAGACCGACCCGGAGAGAAACGGCACGCTCTACAACACGCTGCTCCTCCACGACGAGCACGGGTCGCTCGTCCTCAAGCACCGGAAGCTCGTCCCGACCAACCACGAGCGGCTCGTGTGGGGCCAGGGCGACGGCGCCGGGCTCCGCGCCGTGCAGACGAGCGCCGGGCGGATCGGCGGCCTCATCTGCTGGGAGAACTACATGCCGCTCGCCCGCTTCGCGCTCTACGAGTCGGGCATCGAGCTCTACCTGGCGCCGACCGCGGACGACGGCGAGGCGTGGCAGCACTCGCTCGTGCACATCGCAAGGGAGTCGCGCGCGTTCGTCGTCAGCCCCGCGCACTTCCAGCGCTCCTCGGCGTACCCGGCCGACTTTCCGCTTGCGGCAGAGCTCGAGGGCCTGGACGTCATCGGGCGCGGCGGAAGCGCGGTCCTCGGCCCGGACGGCGCCTACCTCGCCGGGCCGCTCTACGACGAGGAGGGAATCCTCTATGCGGAGCTGGATCCCGCTCGGTTGCACGAGGAGCGGCAGCGCTTCGATGCGGCCGGGCACTACCACCGGCCTGATGTCCTCCGTTTGGAGCTCCGGCCCTAGAATGTCGGCGTGGTCGAGATCGTCTTCCTGATGCTCGTCCTCAAGCTGCCGATCGTCTATCTGATCGCAGTCGTCTGGTGGGCCGTGCGAGCCGAGCCACACCCGCCCGAGCCCGCGGTGCTTCCCGTTGCCGCCGACGGCGACCCGTCCGGCGGTCATCGTCCTCTTCGGCCACGCAGGCCGCGCCGGGGTGGGCCTCACGGCCGCGGCGGTCCCGTCCGCAGGCCCGACAGGGTCGCGGTGCGTTGAGCACGACGCCGTCAGTCGCGGAGCGTGAGGGCCAGGCCGAGACCATCGCCGGCTTCCTCGCGACGCTCGCCATCTTCGGCGGCGTGATCGCCGTCGCCCAGCGGCCAGTCCCCATCGGCCTCACCTCCCTGCTCGTCGCACTGGTCGCGGCGACCATGGCGAGCGGCAGGAACCAGAAGCTTGCGGCAGCCGCGGTCGCCGTCGCAGCCTTGGGCTGGCTGTTCGGCATGATCGTCTGCGTGATCACGGGCCGACCGCTCTGGTAGACGGCCGCGCCGCAGGGGAAAGCGCGCTGCTACAAAGAACAGGGAGGCATCGTGGCTGAGGTCGACGGGCTCAACGCCGGATACGCGCGCGCCGTTCTCGAGGAGTACCTCGATAACCCCGAGGGCGTGCCCGCAGAGTGGCGCGAGCTCTTCGAGGGGGACAGCGCGCTCCTCCGCGAGCACCCCGGCGTCGCCCGCCTGCTCGAGGTGCTCGAGGCGGATGGGAACGGCACGCAGGCGGAGGCGCCTCCGGCGCCCGCGGCGCCGGCGCCAGCGCCAGCCGCCCCGGCGGCTGAGCCCCGGGAAGCGGAACCGGTCGACGAGAAGCTCCTCGCCGCCGTGGCGGCCGCAACGGCATTGGTGAAGGCGTACAGGACGCACGGCCACCTCGCCGCGCGACTCGACCCGCTCGGCTCCGAGCCGGTCGGCGATCCCGCGTTGGAGCCCGAGCGGCTTGCCCCGCCCCTGACGCCGGAGCTCCAGGCGCGCATCCCGGCGCGGCTCCTCCGGGTCCACGTGCCGGGCGAGACGCTCGCCGACGTCCTCCCGAAGCTGCAGGAGACCTACTGCGGCACGAGCGCCTACGAGATCGAGCACATCTCCGACCATCAGGAGCGCGTCTGGCTGCGGCAGGCGATCGAATCGGGCACCTATCGCGAGCCGCTCGCCGAGAACGACAAGCGTCGGCTGCTCACACGGCTCTCCGAGGTCGAGGGGCTCGAGCGCTACCTGCGGCGCGCGTTCCTCGGCCAGAAGCAGTTCTCGATCGAGGGTCTCGACGTGATGGTGCCGATGCTCGATCTCGCGCTCGAGCTGTCCGCTGAGGACGGTGCTCACGAGGTCGTGACCGGCATGGCACACCGCGGTCGGCTGAACGTGCTCGCCCACCTCGTCGGCCGGCCGTACGAGGTGATCCTGCGGGAATTCGAAGGCGAGAGGAACCTCGCAGCGCTCTCCAACCAGCCGGCGGGTGCGAGCGGCGACGTCAAGTACCACCTCGGAGCCGAGGGCAGGCGCAAGACCGCCGCAGGCGACATCACCGTCTCGCTCGCTGCCAACCCGAGCCATCTCGAGGCGGTCGACCCGGTCGTCGAGGGCCTGGCGCGAAGCGAGCAGACCGATCGCTCGACGCCCGGCGGCGACTACGACTCGAGGGTCGCCCTCCCGATCCTGATCCACGGCGATGCGTCGTTCCCGGGACAGGGCGTCGTCGCCGAGACGCTCAACCTCCAGGCGCTCGGCGGCTACTCCACCGGCGGAACGCTGCACATCATCGGGAACAACCAGGTCGGGTTCACGACCGATCCGGCCGACGGTCGTTCGACGCGCTACTCGAGCGACCTCGCGAAGGGCTTCGACGTGCCGATCGTCCACGTGAACGCCGACGACCCGGAGGCCGCAGTGTCCTCGATCCGGCTTGCCCTGGCCTTCCGGCGCCGGTTCGGCCGGGACGTCGTCATCGACCTGATCGGCTACCGGAGGTGGGGTCACAACGAGGGCGACGAGCCGGCATACACGCAGCCGCTGATGGCCGAGCGGATCAAGAACCAGCCGAGCGTCCGTGAGCAGTACGCGGCCCAGCTCGTCGAGGAAGGCGTCGTCACGCAGGAGGAGGCGGACAACCTCGCACGCGAGGTGCAGGCGAGCCTGAAAGCTGCGCACGAGGCGCTGAAGGCGTCCTTGGCAGAAGCCCCCGATGAGCAGCTGCCCGGCGAGCGCACCCCGCCGACGGAGGGCGCGGAGGTCGCGACCGCCGTCGACGCCGACCGGCTGCGCGCGCTCAACGAGGAGCTGCTGCGCGTCCCCGAACGATTCACCGTCCACCCGAAGCTCGAGCGGCAGCTCCAGCGGCGCCGCGAGCGGCTCGAGGGAGGGGAGATCGACTGGGGCCACGGCGAGGCGCTCGCCTTCGCCACCCTGCTCGTCGAGGGGATCCCGGTGCGGCTCACCGGCCAGGACACCGAGCGCGGCACGTTCTCGCAGCGTCACCTCGTCCTCCACGATCCCGGCAGCGGCGAGCAGTTCACGCCGATGCAGCGGCTCGGTGATGCCTCAGCGTCGTTCGAGGTCTTCAACTCGCCGCTGTCGGAGTACGCGACGCTCGGCTTCGAGTACGGCTACTCGGTCGGCGCGCCCGAGGCGCTCGTGCTGTGGGAGGCGCAGTACGGCGACTTCGTCAACGGCGCGCAGATCATCACCGACCAGTTCGTCGTCTCAGGCCTCTCGAAGTGGAGCCAAACCTCGCGTCTCACGCTGCTGCTGCCGCACGGGTACGAGGGCAACGGGCCCGAGCACTCGAGCGCGCGGCTGGAGCGGTTCCTCCAGCTCGCGGCGCAGGAGAACATCCGGGTCGTCATGCCCAGCACGGCGGCGCAGTACTTCCATCTCCTGCGCCGGCAGGCGCTCGATCCCAGCGCGCGACCCCTGGTCGTGATGACGCCGAAGGGCCTCCTGCGGCTGAAGGAATCGGCGGCGCGGCTCGAGCAGCTCGCAGAGGGTCGCTTCGAGCCCGTGATCGACGACACCGCCGACCATGACGGTGTCCGCCGGCTCGTCCTCACGACGGGCAAGCTCTACTACGACGTCGTCGGCCATGAGCTGCGCGAGCAGCATCCGGAGGTCGCCGTCGCCCGGGTCGAGCAGCTCTACCCCTTCCCTGTCGACCCGGCGGCCCGGCTCGTCTCCGCGTATCCGGCCCTCGAGGAGATCGTCTGGGCGCAGGAGGAGCCGCAGAACATGGGCGCCTGGCGGGCAATCCGCCACCGGCTGGAGGAATCGATCGCCGGACGCGTCCCGCTCCGCTACGTCGGCCGGCTTTGGAGCGCCAGCCCGAGCGAGGGCTATCCCACCGCCCACGTGCGCGAGCAGGACAGGATCGTCAGAGACGTCTTCGCGTAGGCGCCGCTAGCGGCGGTTCCAGGCAGCGCGGTACTCCCGTGCGTGCCTGACCTGACGGGCGACCGCCATCGCGACGGTCGGCGCGTGCTTGCGCGCCTCACGGGCGATACGGCGGCGGTGCTCCTTCGGGATCTGGCGCCAGATGTCCCAGGCGGTCAGTGCGATCCCGATCGCGCCCATGCGGCGAGTGACGAGGTGTGTCGGGCGCGGCATCCAGGCATCCTAATCGTCATCGTCCTCGCCGCGGTCGCCCCGATCGTCGTCGTCGTCGCGGTCGCGCTCGCGGTGATCCCGATCCCGGTCGCCGCGCTTGGCCTCCTTGCGGCTCGCGCGGCGGCCGCCGACGCGGCGCTCTACGAGGCGAAGCGGTCCGGCAAGGATCGCGTCGTCGTCTCGGAGCCGGCTGCCGTCACCACGCCCGCGTAGGCTACGAACACGTTTCCTCCTCGTTACAATCCCCCGCCGAACCGGAACTGCCTGGAAAAAACCACGGAGGATCGATGCCCGTAGAGACACCTTCACTGTTTTCAGACGTGATTCAGGACCACCTCGAGCTGAAGCGGAAGAACGCCGACCTCGAGAACATGCCCATCGACGGCTATCGCGTCGAGGATCCTTTCGAGAACCACCCGCTCTTCAAGACCGAGGAGCAGGCGCGGATCGAGGACACGCTCGACGGCCACCCAGGAGTCGCAGCGGAGACGCAGGCCGCCGCCACCGAGACGGTCGCGGCGCACAATGAGGACGGCCTTTGGGGCCGGTCCCGCGACTTCGACTGGGGCGACTAGCAACAGGCTTTCACCGCCGTTTATCCCGGCCCTGCCACGGGGTAGGCTCACCCGAACCTGAAATGAGCGAAGAGAGGGGAGCCGAATGAGAAAGCTGCTTGGACTGATCGGCCTGGGAGCCGCGCTGACGTACTTCTTCCATCCACTGGAGGGGCAACGCCGCCGCGACAGGGTCGCCGGCCGCGTCAACGAGCTGCTGTCGCGCGCCGAGGAGGGGCCGAAGCCGCAGCCCGACGACGTCACGCTCGCCCACATGGTCGAGAGCGAGCTCTTCAGGGACGAGCAGGTCCCGAAGGGCCAGATCAACGTCAACGCCGAGAACGGCAAGGTCTACCTGCGGGGCGAGGTGGGCGAGGCGGAGATGATCCGCGACCTCGAGCAGCGCGCGCGGAGCGTCCAGGGCGTCCACGACGTCGAGAACCTGCTGCACCTGCCGGGGGCCGAAGTCCCGATGCACGGGAAGAACTAGTAGGAGGGTTTGGCGGAATATCGCTCGTTGCCAGGCCGCGATGCTCGTTCCCAGGCAAGGACGCAGGGAGCGTTCGTATCGAATGAGATACGGGCGCGACTGAGGACGCAGTCCTGGGGGCGAGCAGCGCGGCCTGGCGGCACAGCCGGTATTTCGCCGAACCCTCCTAATTCTTCTTGAACGGCCTGTCGTCCGGATCCTTGATCCGGCGAAGTATCGGCAGCCCGTACCAGAACCACACCAGCACGGCGGCTGCCGTTCCTGTGGCGGCCGCCGTCACTGCCCCCTTGAAGACGATGTCGGTGACCACGAAGACGGCACCGGCGAGGGCGAACGCGAGAAACGTGGTACCCACGATCGCGAGCCGGCTGGACGTCTGGACGAGCGCCTCCTTGTCGCGCTGGCGGAACCTCAGCCGGTGGTATGCCGTTGGCGCGATGAAGAAGATCGAGGCGAACGCCGTCGACAGGAAGGTCGCGTAGTAGACGTTCCTCTGCGTCGTCGTGATCGTCTGGAAACGCTGGCTGAACGGGACCGCCAGGAGGAAGCCGAAGAGCATCTGCACACCGGGCAGCGCGACGCGAAGCTCATTGAGGAGCTCGATCAGCTCCCTGTTGAGCTGCTCGTCCTTGCTCTCGTCCGCGCTCAAGACCCTGCCCGGCGAATCGAGACCACGCTGCTCGCCGGCGAGGCGTGGTCGACCTGGAGCGTCGTGTGCTCGATCCCGTACTCCTCGGCGAGTACGCGTTCGAGCTCGCGGCGACGCGCGTGGCAGTCGTCGGCCGGCTGGACGAGCACGTGGGCGGAGAGGGCCACGAACCCGGACGTGATCGTCCAGACGTGGAGGTCGTGGACGTCCACGACCCCTTCCATCCCGGACAGCCGCCGCGCCAGACCGCGCGCGTCGATCCCCCTCGGCGTCCCCTCCAGGAGGATATGGACGGAGTCGCGCAGTACGGTCCACGAGCTGGCAAGGACGAGGACCGCGATCAGGGCGCCTACAGCCGGGTCGGCGTAGCGCCAGCCGGTCGTCAGGATCACGAGCGCGGCGACGACCACTCCTGCAGAGCCGAACGCGTCGGCGATCACGTGGCGCAGGGCTGCCTGCATGTTCAGGCTCGCGTGCGCCGTCCGTGCCAGCATCCAGGCCGCTGCGAGGTTTCCCGCCAGGCCGACCAGTGCGACGGCCAGCATCCAGCCGCCGAGCACCTCAGGCGGGTCGCTGAGCCGGCCGTATGCCTCCACGAAGATCCAGATCGCCAGCCCGACGAGGATGAGCCCGTTGACCAGGGCTGCGAGGACCTCCGCCCGCTGGTAGCCGAAGCTCCGCTCCGGGGTGCTCGGCCGCCCGGCCAGCCAGACAGCCACGAGGGCGAGCCCGAGCGCGACGTTGTCCGAGAGCATGTGGACCGCGTCGGCGAGGAGCGCCAGGCTCCCCGTCAGCAGCCCTCCGATCACTTCCACGACCGTGATCGCGACCGTCAGCGCGAGGACGTAGCCGAGCGTCCGCCGGTTCCGAGCCCTTACCGCCGAGAGATGACCCACAGCCTGAGAGTATTGACGGTGATGGATGTCCGCGAACTGCTGAAACGGGAGGTCGACCCGACAGAGGTCGACGCCGTCCGAGAGCTCTGGAAGCAGCACTCGATCGCGGAGGACAACCGCGACATCGCTGGCCTCCTCGCAACGCTGACCGATGACTGCGTGTACGAGATCGCAGGGACCCCGCACCGGTGGGAGGGCCACGAGGGAGCGACCCGGTTCTACACGGGTCTGCTCACGGCGTTTCCCGACATCGACTTCCAGCTGACCGACATCGTCGTGGGCCCACAGGGAGTCTGCGAGGAGGCGAGCGTGACCGCCACGCACGAGCGCGACTGGCTCGACTACGAGGCGAACGGCGAAGCGGTCGACTTCGGCGTCGTCATCTTCTTCCCGTGGGATCGAGAGCGCCGCCTGTTCCGCGGCGAGAAGGTTCACGTCTTCGAGCTGGGCGAGCGTGGATCGCTCGGGGAACGCTCCGAACCGCTCTAGCTCTATCCTCCTCTCGATGGCCACCCTCGAGGAGAAGATGACCGTCGAAGGCGTCGCGCCCGGTGGGGAGGCGCCCGAGGTCCTCCGCTACTACGAGCTCGCGAAGAAGCAGGAGTGGCAGGTGCGCGACATGCCCTGGGGCGACCTCCCGCCGATCCCCGAGACCACCGGCTCGAAGGAGCGGGTGGAGAAGCGGCGCGGGATCTGGCGCTCGGTCATCACGCAGCAGCTCCAGGCGGACTCGCTCGCCGTGGAGATGGCGGCGCAGCTCCTCGAGATGGCGCGCCACCAGGACGCGAAGCTCTACTACTCGACGATGGCACAGGACGAGGCGCGACACGTCGAGGCCTGGCTCAAGCTCATCGGCGAGGCCGGAGGGCCGACCGAGCGGGATCCGTACCTGGACAAGCTGGCGCAGATCTTCCTCGGGCTCGACTCGCTCGAGGAGAAGGTCTTCCTGATGCAGGTCTTCTTCGAGCGGATGATCATCCCGCGCTTCCGGCTGATCGCCCGCTCGGCGCCGGACACGGTGCTCGCCGACCTCTGCCGCCGCTTGACGATCGACGACGGCATCCACCACAGCTCCGGGATGGCCTACGAGCGGGTGCTGCTGAGAGACGGCCTCGAACAAGACGAAGGACCGGATGATCAAGGGCGCCGAGACGATGCTCCCGATCTTCGTCGACCACGTGCTCTGGCGCCCGAAGGAGCGCGACTTCATCACGAGCGCGATGCGGACGCGCGACCTCCAGCGGGTCAAGGAGGAGGTCGAGGAGGGTGTGAAGATCGCGTCGTCGCTCGGCCTCGACGTCCGCGACATCGAGTACACGATCCCGTCGGTCTGAGCGCTACTTCTCTTCCAGCTTCAGCGCCGCGGAGTTGATGCAGTAGCGAAGGCCCGTCGGGTGCGGCCCGTCCGGGAAGACGTGGCCGAGGTGGCCGCCGCAGTTCGAGCACATGACCTCCGTGCGGACCATCCCGAAGGTCGTGTCCCGCTCCTCGTCGATTGCCTCCTCCTCGGCCGGCGCGGAGAACGCGGGCCAGCCGCAGCCAGAGTCGTACTTCGCCTCCGACTCGAACAGCTCCGCGCCGCAGCCGGCGCACTGGTAGGTGCCCGGCTCGAACGTGTGGTCGTACTCGCCCGTGAACGGCGCCTCGGTGCCCTTCTCGCGCAGGATCCGGTACTGCTCGGGGCTGAGCTCGGCCCGCCACTCGGCATCTGTCTTCTCGATCTTCGACATCCCGTGCAGTCTGCCACGGAGGTGTGATCCGACCGCGCCCCGGGCACGTAGGGACCGAGAAGCGGAAACCCATCGACAAGGGGGGACTTCTAGATGCGACGGATCACGCTTCTGACGGCCTGGCTCGCAGTGGCAGCGTCACTGCTTGCCGCTCCGCTGGGGGCCGGTGGAGCATTGCCAGAGAAAATCGCGCTACCCGACGGCTTCCGGCCCGAGGGGATCGCGATCAGCCGCGGCGGGACGTTCTACGTCGGCTCGATCCCGACCGGTGCGATCTACCGCGGCAGCGTCTGAAGACCGGCCGAGGGAGAAATCATCAACCCGGGAGCGACAAGCGGGCGCGCGTCGATCGGAATAGAGCTCCATGATGGCCGCCTGTACGTAGCCGGCGGCTCGTTCGGAAGCGGCCACGTCTACAGCGCCCGCAGCGGCCGGCTGTTGAAGACGTATCGCTTCACCACCGACACGAACACTTTCGTTAACGACGTCGTCGTCACGCGCGGCGCTGCGTACTTCACGGACTCCCGGCGCCCGTTCCTCTACCGGGTCCCGATCGGGGGGCACGGGCACCATGGGAAGGGTCGTGGACATCCCCGTGAGGCGACTGCGATCCCGCTCAGCGGCGACATCGTCTATGTCGAGGGCGCCACCAATGCCAACGGCATCGAGGCGACGCACGACGGCCGCACGCTGATCATCGTCCAGACGAACACGGGGAAGCTCTTCGCCGTCAACCGGCGAACGGGCAGGACGCGCGAAATCGTCCTCGACGAGCTCGATAGAGCAACGGCGACGGGCTCCTGCTCGACGGCCGGACGCTGTACGTCGTGCAGAACCGGGACAACAAGGTCGCGGTCGTGAAGCTCTCCCGCCGGCTCCGGTCCGGCGACGTCACGACCCATCTCACTGACCCGGACTTCGACGTCCCAACGACGATCGACGACTTCGGCGACAGGCTCTACGCGGTCAATGCACGCTTCAGGCCGACCCCGCCTCCGCCGGACTTCGAGTACTGGCTCAACCAGTTCCCGAAGGTGCGGAACTAAGCGAGGAGCTCGGCGTAGCGGTCGCGCCACTCCTCGTCGGAGACCGAGCGGCGGAAATAGGCCTCGAACACCGTACGCGGTGTCGAGGTCTCCGCCGCGGCGAGGAGTGAGGCGGTCGCCGCTAGGAGATGGCGGAGCAGGTCGCCGTCGATGCGGGCGACCGCCAGCGCCCGCTCGAATGCCCAGACCATCCTTTCGGCCTCGGGCCCCGAAAGCGTGTTTCTAAGCTCCATTTCGAGCGCCTCGAGGTCAAGATTGTCCCAGTTCGGCTGCTGCATTCAACCTTTATCGGCAGGGAGGGTTCGGCGGAATAGCGCTCGTTGCCAGGGTGCGATGCTCGTTCCCAGGCAAGGACGCAGGGAGCGTTCGTATCCTTGCGATACGGGCGCGACTGAGGACGCAGTCCTGGGGGCGAGCAGCGCGGCCTGGCGGCACAGCCGGTATTTCGCCGAACCCTCCTTTCGAGGTTTGCGAGCACGAATCGGGGGCAGGACCCAGGCAGTCCAACAAGGAGGAAACGCATGTCCACGACCGATCTCTGGACTCACAGAGACACCAACATCAACTCGATGGACTTGACCGGCTTCAAGGTCGAGGCGATCGACGGCTCGATCGGAAGCATCGACGAGGCGTCGGACGACGTCGGTGGCAGCTACATCGTCGTCGACACCGGCCCGTGGATCTTCGGCAAGAAGGTTCTGCTGCCGGCGGGCGTGATCGACCGTGTCGACTCTGCGGAGGAGCAGGTCTACGTCGACCGGACGAAGGATCAGATCAAGGACTCGCCCGAGTTCGACGAGGAGACGTACACCGAGCCCGCGTACCGCGAGGAGATCGGCGGCTACTACGGCTCAGGCGGCGCCGGCTACCGGGACGCTCAGTAGCCAAGCTCGACGCTGCAACGGCGGAGCGGCCCGCCGTTGCAGCCCTTTACAGACTGCGGTTCAGAAGCTCGTCGACGTCGAGCTCGTCGAGCGACGCCACGACGAGGTCGGCCTCGCCGAGCCCTAGGGCGACCGTGATCCCATTGGGCACGGCGACCGTGAAGATCCCCGCCGCCTTGGCCGCCTTGACGCCGTTGGGAGAGTCCTCGAAGGCGATCGCCTCGCCGGCGGAGACGCCGAGCCGGTCGAGCGCCTCCAGGTAGAGCGTCGGGAGCGGCTTCGACCGTTCCGGGTCGTGGTCGGCGGTAACGATCTCGTCGAAGTGCTCGGCCTGCTCGAGCCGGGCCAGGTGCCTGTCGACCCAGGGGCGTGACGAGCTCGAGACGATCGCCGTCTTGAGCTCGCGTCGCCCGGCCTCCTCGAGGTAGTGGAGGATCCCGGCCGAAGCTCCTCGATCTCCAGCAGCTCGAGCTCGTGCTCTCGCCGGCGGGTCTTCACGGCGTCCCGGTCGATCGGCCCGTGCAGCTCCTCCAGGTAGTCGAGCGGCTCGAAGCCGCCGATCGTCCCGATGATTGCCGCCCAGCGGTCGAGTGGGAGCTCCTGGCCGTGCTGGCGGTAGACCTCCTGCCACGAGGCGTACGAGGGTGTCTCCGTGTCGACGATCAGCCCGTCGAAGTCGAAGAGCAGCGCGCGAATCACGGTGAAGGTCTATCCATTGGTGGAGGTCTCAAGGAAACTCCTGTAAAGGAACTGAAAAACCTGCGCTTAGGGCCGCTGGAATGTCCCAAGCCGGGGAACACTCCAACCATCAACGAGAGAACATCAAGGAGGTCTGACGTGAAGCGTCTCTTCATTGCGATCGCCGCGGCCGTCCCGGTGCTGGTGGCCGGCGCGCTGGTGACCGCCCAGGGAGAAGGTGCCGCGACGCGTACCGCTGCGGCTCCTTCCAAGCTGACCATCTGCCACGAGACCGGCTCGGCGTCGAACCAGTGGCGCCGGATCACCGTTTCGAGCCGTGCAATGGCGAACCTGAAGTCGAACTCAGGAAAGCTGCTGCGCGGCCACCTCCGGCACACGGGCGACGCCATCGTGGTCGGAACGGCGGCGTGTCCGTCGGCGTCTGACACGCCGGCGCCCACGAGCACGGCTCCCGCGCGGATCACCATCTGTCACAAGACCGGCTCCGCCTCGAATCCGTACCGGCGAATCACGGTCTCGAGCCGAGCAATCGCGAATCCGAGCTCTGCATCCGGCAAGCTCCTCCGCGGGCACATGCGGCACACCGGTGACCTCCTGATGCCGGGCGTCACCCCGTGTCCGTCCGGCAACACGCAGCCTGGCCAGGGCGTCAAGCTCTCAGCCAACCTGCAGCCGGTTCAGGGGGCGAGCGGGTCCGGAACTGCCTCGCTCACGATTCGGGTCGGTCTCGCACGCCTCTGTCACACGCTCACCGTGAGCGGTCTGACCAACGTGACCGCCGCGCACATCCACCTCGTGTCGACCGGTGCCGTCGTTGTTCCGCTGACGACGCCCACGACCGGCACGTCGAGCGGCTGCGCAACCGTCGAGAAGGCGCTCCTGCGGCAAATCGTCCGGAACCCATCGGCCTATTACGTGAACGTCCACACGCAGACGTTCCCCAACGGCCAGGTTCAGGGCACCCTGAGCACCTAGGGCTCGATTCACACATCCACGAAGTGAGGCCGGCGATTACGCCGGCCTCACTCGTTCTGCGTGGAAGCTGACGCAGCCTGAGCACCACTCTGGCAGTCGTCGCGCGACCTGCGAAGGATGAGCCGGATGGCGAACCGGGAGGCAGCCTCGAGCCGTTCGTCTTCACCCGCAACCCGTCGCCGGTGGCGCGGCCGTCGGCTGCGGGCCTGGAGCCCGCTGGGTCGGCATCACCTGCCACGACCACCCGAGCGACTGGGAAGGCGTCACGGTCGTGCTCGGCGGCGGCACCGATCCGCTCGTTCGCCTCGCGAAAGGCCGCGTTGTTGCGAGCGATCCGCTCCGCCATCAGCCCATCCATTGAGATCCGTGTGCCCCTCGTCGGCCTCGCCGGCGAACTTCGCGGGATGTCGCCTAGCCGGGCTCGCCGCGCTTCAGCACGGTCGTCGCCACCCTGATCCCGAAGCGGCCGGGTGCGAGAACGATGTCCCACACCTGGTTGACGACGCCGCCGCCCGGAAGCTCTTCGGTGATGGCCTCGACGATCTCGTCTGCGCCCTCGAGCAGGTCCTCGCCCATGTCGGCGATGCCTCCCGCCGTCGGCACGGCGGCCAGGGCGATCTCCTTCGTGATCGTCGGTGCGAGTTGCTCGAGTGTGTCCCGCACGGCCTGCTCCGCTCGGTCGCGGGCCTCCTCGACCGTCCCCGACTCCCGCCGCGTGAGTTGCTTCGCGCGAGCCCACAGCGCGAGCGCGAGCAGCGCGCCGACCGCCGACCACGCCAGAGCGAGCACGAGTGCGGCCAGCCAGCCGTCCATGACCGTCGACAGCGCCAGCACAGCCGACGCGTTCGCGAGCACGAAGGCGGTCAGCAACGCTGCGACGACCCCGATGGCGGCGACGACGTCACGCGCGGCACGCTTGAGCTCCGGTGCGTTGCGCAAAGCGGCGAGGCGACCCTCGTAGTAGACGAGCGTCGCGATCTCGCGCCCGAGCTGCCCGAGGAGGTCGGTCAGCGACTGGTCGGGCTCTTCCTCCTCGGGAGAGAGGTCCGCCGCGTCAGTCTTCTCCTCCGCCACTCCTCACCACCTTTGTGTGGGGTGCTGCGGCGATTCTCACATCTCCCCTCAGGCTGCGAGCTCGGGATGCCGGACCTGGACGCGGGCCGTGCGGTAGCGGATCACCTCGTACGCGACCACCAGCGAGCAGACTGCGCTCACGAGGGCGAGCGCCGCGAGTGCCGGAATCGCGAGCGCCAACGGAACGAGGGCGAGGAGCACGACCGCGCCGACCGTCCGCCGCCTGAAGACCCGGCCTGTCGTTCGGAAAAGGAACGCGATGTGCGCGAAGAGGTACAGCGCGGCACCCCCGCAGAGCCCCAGTGCGGGCACCGCGTCGAGCGACTCGCCGACGTCGCCGACCGTCGTCTTCAGGCCGAGGGCAAAGAGCACGATGCCGGCAATCATCGGCAGGTGGAGGTAGCTGTAGGCGTGCAGTGCGAGGCGATGCAGCTCGAGGCCGGTCGCCTGCATGAGCCGCGTCCGCGCAAAGATCGCGGCCACGTCGAAATACAGCCACCAGAGCGCCGAGACGACGACGATCCCGAGCGCTGCCGCAACGATGACTCCGGTATCCAGCTCAAGGCCGGCGGCGAGACCGATGGCGATGATCGATTCGCCGAGCGCGATCAGGACGATCAGCCCGTGCCGCTCGGCGAAGTGCTCGGGGGCGACCTTCCAGCCGCGGCCCACGCCGACCACGATCGGGCCGAAGTAGTCGATTGCAAGCGCGACGAGCCAGACCGCGATGCGCTCGTTCCCCTCGAGGAATCCGGCGACCACGAGCAGGCCGGCGCCGACTATCGCGGTGGGGCCGAAGCGAAGGAGCGCATCGCGTCGGTCGGGATCGCCCCGGGCGACGATCGAAGACAGAACGAGATGGAGCACGCGGACGAGGAGATACGCGACGCCGAAGAAGACGGCGTCGTCCCCAAACGCCCCGGCACCGCCAAGGCGACGCCGAACATCGCGCCCATCGAGGCGAGCATCACCAAGCGGACGCCGCCTTCGTCGACATCCATCGAGCTCGACAACCACGCGTACACGCTCCACGCCCACCAGAGCGCCGCGAGCACGAGCATCCCGCGGAACACTCCACGCCCGGTCGGGTCGTCCGCGAGCAGGATCGTGACCTGGGTCATCGCGAACACGAACGTCAGGTCGAAGAAGAGCTCGAGAGGGGTGACCTCGTGCTCGTCACTGCCTTCGAGCTCGCGTTCCGTGTCGGTCACGCTCATCGGGCTACCACTGTGATTGCCGATGCTCCCTCACGCGGCGGCCTGCGCGCAGGTCAACGAAACGGTCTCGCCCTACGAGAGCCTGGTCTTATTCGCCGCATGCAGTTCGACTGCCAAACGCTCGTGCTGCTCGTGCGTCGCCCGATGCAACCGGAGCTCACGCAAAGCCGCCTGAGCCGGAAAACGAGCGAAACGAGTGAGAACGGAAGCGACGCAAACCAGCATGGCTACAGCGATTGCGGCCACTCACCGGCCAGAACAGGCGACACGCGGATCGTGTGAGTTGCCGACGTTCTGGCGTTGAGATGGCGTCAGCACGTCCAAGCCCACAACGCGAGGGGCGTGGTCGAAGCCCGCGGCAGCATCCGTCGAGGCGGAGAAGCCGCCCGGGCACGGCTCCTCCGCCTCGACTTCGACTTCGACTAGCGACGCCGCTGCGCGGTACGCCTTTCCGTAGTTCGCGTACGCGCTCTTGTAGGCACCGGCAGCCTTCGCCGCGTCGCCGGACGCGAGGAACGCCTGGGCGTTCCCGACGCCCTGGCCGGTCGCTTGCATCTTCGCGATCGTGTCGGCCACGATCGAGCGGACGAGGTTGAGATGGCCGCCGTTGGCCTCCGGCACCTCGAAGAGCGCCAGCGGGTGATTGCCCGGGTCGGCGAGGTCGTCTTCGATGTGGATGCGAAGGTTGAGCGCCCCCTGGTCGGAAACCGTGATCGCCAAGTCGTCGAGCTTGGTGTTCGCGGCGTCCAGCTTGTTGTTCACGACCGTAGCGTTGGCCGTGAACTCGTTGTGGAACACGGTCACGCTGTTCTGCAGGTTGTTCACGTTCGTGAGGAGCGTGTCCACGCTCGTCTGGGTGGCCCGTGTCGAGACCGCGACGTCCAGCCTCGAGTTCACCAGGGTGCTCAAGGTACTCAGGTTCGTAATCAGCGTGTCCACGCTCACCTGTGTCGCGCGCGTCGAGACCTTGACGTCCAGGTTCTGGGTCACAAGCGCCTGGTGATCGGCGTCATCGCACGCCGAAGCGATGTTGTAGAGGTGTTCGAAGGCCCGCAGCGTGGTCTGCGTGGCCACCCAGGGGATCATGGCGAGGATCCGCACCGGCAGAGAAACCAGGTCGGTAGGGACCGCCAGAAGGATGGCGTCGGCGGCGAGCGCAGCGTCGGCCGCGATCTCGACATCGGTCTGGGTGATGCCCGCCGCGCGTGCCGTGGCACAGTCGTCGGGGGTGATCTTGAGCGAATAGGGCGACTTCGTCTCCATGCGCGAGGCGAGCCTTCTCATCTTCACCGGAAGCATGCGCCAGTTCGGATCCGTCGAGAAGCTCCTCTGGAGCACGGCAAGCTGCTCGGGCGTCATGGTCCGGAGAGTCGCGCGGGCCTGGGCGAAACTCTTCGCCGGCGTGAACCCGATCGACCTGAACGCGGCTCGACCCTGGGGTGTCGCTTGCACCTTCATCGTGGCGCCCTGCATCTGGACGAGGTAGGTCGTGAACTCTTGCCGGAATGCCTCCTGGTCCCTCGTCTGGGATGTCGGCGTCGCCGACGACGTGCCCGCCGAGAGGACCAGGGCAAGCATGACGGCCGGAATGAGAACGCCGAGGACACGGCGAAGTCTGCGGCCACGTGAAAAACGTGAACTCATGTGTTCCTCCTTCGAGGACGTGGAGTGTTTTTACGCGCGCCGACAGGCCTCGCGGGCGACGGCGTCCACACACCCGGATGTGGCACGACGACGCCCGCCCCGGCCAAGGTCAGGGCCGCAGGTGACCCAAACGCGAAGCGGGCTGTTGCAAGAAACCCGCCGAAACCTAACGGCAACTCCATGAGTCTCCCTCGCGTGGGAAGACCGGTCAAGGCCGCCGCAGAATGCCGGTCTTGCCGACGTCGGGCTCAGGTCGGCCCTCGGCACGCCGCGCGAGAACCGTGGTGGCTCCTAATCGTCGGTCAACTGATCGAGCAGACGACCTTTCCGGCTACGGGCTCGGCATCTGGCGTCGCCTCTGAGTGGGTCACCCGACAGGTCCCGTACTTCGTCTCGATCAGCTCCCCTTCGCGGGGAAGGCGGGGAAGCTCGAGCTGCTGAACGTCGGTCCAACCCGCCCCCTCGATCGTGACCGTGAAACGCACCAGAGCGATGATCGCAGAGGGATGTCGGCGAGACCGAGAGTGGGATACGGGTCGTCGTCACAGCGACGGTCGAGAAAGTGCCTCCGGCACGATTGGGCTCTACGCCGCGGCTTCGCGCGGTCGAGGGCGTTCGCGACGCCGCTCACGTTTGCGCCGGCGCCGACGTCAAGCGCGAATGGCACCCCGCGAAAGGCGTTGAGATGGCGTCAGACGCCGAGTGATCAGGATATTCCGATCGCCGCAAACCCGCATGGCTACCGGCTTTGCGGGCAATGGAGCGTGCCGGGATCGAACCGGCGACCTCCGGCTTGCAAAGCCGGCGCTCTCCCAGCTGAGCTAACGCCCCGAAGTGCCGAAAACAGTGTAGAGGCGCTTGCCGCCGTCCTCCCTGAGGAGGATGCTGAAATCGTCATGGCGGCCGACGCGAAAGCTCAGAGCCCGGCGGCTCGGAATAGAGGATCCTCAATTGACTTTTCTTTCCTAATTCCATAGAAACCGGGGCCGCTGCCATAACACGGCAGCGATTCTGGGGTGGAAGACCTTTAGGGGAGGAGATCACTTGAGGACTCGCGTCCTGTTCGTGGGCGGGCTACTGCTCGTCCTTCTCGCGGCCACGCTTACGGGCGCCGCCGCGGCTCGAACGAAAGCAACCGAGGCCAAGGCGTCGCCGAGCGCGATCGACCTGGCCACGTATCCGGCCAAGCGCTGGATCGTCATGCTCGACAAGAAACCGCTCGCGCACTACGGGCGGGCGAAGCGAGGGCTCAGCCTCTCGGGCGGGAATCCCGCCAAGCTGAACCTCGCTGCGGCCGTCAACCGCACCTATCTTCGCGGGCTCACCCGCAACCAGTCGGCGTTCAAGGCCCGCCTGGCGCGGGTCGTCAAGGGCTTCCGCGTCGAGCGGTCCTACAGGCTGACGCTGAACGGCCTCGCGGTCCGGATGAACGCGGCGCAGGCGGCCAAGGTTCGCCGGATGAAGGGCGTCCGCGCCGTCGTGCCGGACGTGCCGTACCGGCCGTCCATGTACGCGACCCCGGCGCAGATCGGGGCCACCGAGTTCTGGAACCAGGTCGGTGGGCAAACGAACGCCGGTCGCGGGATCAAGGTCGCGATCATCGACAGCGGCGTCTACGTCACGAAGGACGCGGCCGGGAACTACGCCGGCAACCCGTGCTTCAACGACGCCGGCTACACGATGCCGCGCGGCTACCCGAAAGGCGACACGCGGTTCACGAACAACAAGGTGATCGCGGCGCGGGCGTACTTCCGCCCGAGCGATCCGCCCACGACGGGCAACGACACGCCGATCCAGGGCCCGGGCGGCAGCCCGCACGGCACGCACGTCGGCGGCACGGTCGCCTGTAACGCCAACACGCCGGTTGGGCTCGGCGACCTGACGATCAGCGGCATTGCGCCCGCGGCCTACCTCATGAACTACCGGATCTTCTATCCGAGCAACAGCCCGGACGGGTTCGAGAACGGCAACGGCTGGGTCGTGGAGATCGTGCAGGCGATCGAGGACGCGGTCCGGGACGGCGCGGACATCCTCAGCAACTCCTGGGGCTCGAGCCACCAGAACACGCTCGACTGGCCGGATCCGATGGTGGAGGCTGCCGAGTCCGCAGTTCGGGCCGGCGTCGTCGGGGTCTGGGCACAGGGCAACAGCGGCCCCGCGACGGCGACGGGCAACCTCCCGTCGGCGTCCGACAAGGTGATCGCGGTCGGTGCCGTGACGAAGTACTCCACGCTGATCGAGTCGACGGTGAACGTGACCGCACCGGCCCCACCGCCTGCGGCGCTGCAGAACCTCGACACGGGCCCGGCCCTGTTCGGCCCGTCGATGGTCGGACAGCACGTCGGTCCGGCTCTCTACGTACCGTCGCACGTGCTCGTGGCCGGGAACGAGAACGGCTGCAACCCCTATCCGGCAGGCTCCCTGACCGGGAAGATCGCGCTCATCCAGCGGGGTGTCTGCGAGTTCGGGGCCAAGGTGTTCAACGCGCAGAACGCAGGCGCGATCGGCGCGCTGATCTACAACTCGATCGCCGGCGGCGACGCCCTGCAGTCCATGGGCGGCGGCGTCTTCGGACCGCAGGTCACGATCCCGTCGGTCTTCATGCGGCGGAGCGACGGCCTCGCCATGATCGCGCACTACACCGCGAACCCGACCACTGCGGCGGCCGAGTTCTTCTACAACCCGCACGGCGGGCCGAACCCGGGCGACGTGATGGCCGGCTTCAGCTCCCGCGGGCCGACGCAGGACAAGGACGTCAAGCCCGACGTTGTGGCTCCCGGCGTGGACGTCCTCTCGGGCGGCTACGCGAACGGCCCGTTCCCGACGCCCTTCACGGGCTTCGGTTCCGTCTCGGGCACGAGCATGGCGACCCCGCATGTTGCGGGCGCCGCCGCACTGCTGCTCCAGAAGCACCCGTGGTGGACGCCGGCGATGATCAAGTCGGCGCTGATGACGACGGCGACCGAGGAGGTCTTCACCACGACGGCCCGCACGACGAGGGCAGGCGTCCTCGACCGCGGCGCCGGTCGGATCGACCTCACGCAGGCCGGTGACCCGGGCCTGATGGTCGACAAGCCGAGCCTGAGCGGCCGCCACATGACGGCCGGCCAGACGAAGACGTTCAACGTCCACGTCTGGAACATCAGCGGCTCCACGGACACCTGGGACATCTCCACGACGGAGACCGGTGACGCGGCGCACACCGCGAACTTCAACGTCACGGCCGGAACTGCGGCGCTGACGCTGAGGCGGTACTCGCTTCGGCACCGTCCCGGTGACGCTCGAGTCGGGCGCGGGCGCCCCGGCGGGCAACTACGAGGGCTCGGTCGTCCTCGTCAGCCGGGCAACCGGGAAGCGGCTCCACATCCCAGTGTGGTTCCGCGTCCTGCCGGCCGTCCAGAAGGACGTCTTGCTGATCGACGACGACGGTTCGGTGTTCAGCGCCTCGCTGCCGGACCGGAGGGCGACGTACACGGCGATGCTCGACTCGCTCGGGCTGACCTACGACGCGTTCGGCTTCACGACCGCCTTCCCGAGCGTCCTCGACCTGCACAAGTACCGGGCAATCGTGGTGTTCACTGGCGACAACGCCAGCTTCAACACGAGCGGCTTCTTCGCCGAAGACCACGACGCGCTGCCGAGTACCTCGACAGCGGCGGCCGGATCTGGGCGATCGGCCAGAACTGGGCGCTCACGGAGGACAGCGGCACGTACCACTCGCGGCTCGACCGCGGGCGGATCACGAGCGGCTACCTCGGTCTCGCGTACGAGGCGAACAGCGCGTTCGCGACCGCGCCGCCCAACGACGGCGCAGGGTTGTGGCGCGTTCGGCGGGATGACGCTCGGACTGAGCCAGGCTTCGGTGGATCTGTACTCGCCGAGCCCGAACACCGACACGTACAACGCACCGCACACGATGAAGCCGCTCTTCCGCGCGGATTGCGCGGCGGCGCCGGCTCGTCGGCGGTGTCGTTCGGCCGCCCTCGGAGCCGAGCCTCGAGGAGGAGCGGAAGGAGTACCTCTACCGCGCCCTCTCGATGGGCTTCGGCATCGAGGGCGTGGCGAGCGGTGCCACCGCGGCCCAGCTCGGGGACAAGGCGATGGACTGGCTGCTCGACGAGGTCACGGTCGACCTCAAAGCATCGGTCGGCCACGGCAAGCGGGTCACGTTCACCGCGACGCCGGGCTCGAGCGTGGGCGCCTCGTTCACGAAGTTCCGCTGGGACTTCGGCGACGGCTCCCGCATCGTCACGACCGACGGGTCCGTCGGTCATGCACAAGTACCGCAAGAACACGAGCTACGAGGTCCGCGTCGAGGCGACCGACAGCCTCGGACACAGCGCGGTCACGAGCTACGACCCTGAAGCTGAAGAACAAGGACGACGACGACGATTAGTCGCCGGCGTACCTGACAGCGTGGAGGGGGCGCCGAGTGCGCCCCCTCTGCTTTCTCGGGGAGAGAGTCTCGGGTTCTGGTCTAGGCGGCCCTGTCGATGCGGTCTTCGAGGCGGGCGCGACGGATGATCTCGTTGCGGTCGCCGAAGCGAAGGCGCACGCGGGCCTCGCGGTGCTCGTCCCAGAGCCGGGCGATGCGCTCGTCCAGCTCCTTGAGCTCCGCGGCGAGGACGACGTCCCGTCCGGCGGACAGGCGCTGAAGGAGAACGGCGCGGTCCTCGCTGGCGCGCTCGATCTCGCTACGGATTTCCTGAATCGTCTTCACACCTCTAAAAACGCGACCTCGAGCCCCGCCATTCCCTCGGTGTGTTGAGCTGAGGTTCAGCCGTAGCCGAGCTCTTCGATCCGCTTTTCGTCGAGCCCGAAGTAGTGGCCGAGCTCGTGGAGGACGGTGATGCGGATCTCCCGGCGGAGCTCCTGCGGGTCGGAGAACGACTCCACGAGCGGGATCCGGTAGATGACGATCCGGTCCGGAAGCGCGCCGGCGCGGTCGCTCGTCGGCCCCAGGCCGTCGTACCAGCCGAAGATGTCCGGCTCGTCCGGGCTCTCGTCCTCGACGACGATCGCGATGTTGCGAAGCGCACGAGCGAGCTCGGGCGGGACGTCGTCCAGCGCGGCCCGGACGTGCGCGGTGAACTCCACCTCGTCCATCAGTACGCAGGTTGTAGCGGCCGGCGCTACCGGACGACGAGCGCCAGCAGCCCCTTCTGGGCGTGCAGACGGTTCTCGGCCTGATCCCAGACGGCTGACTGCTGCCCGTACAGCACGTCCTCCGTGATCTCCTCGCCGTAGTGGGCGGGGAGGCAGTGGAGGACGATGGCGCGGTCGCCCGCCTGCTTGACCAGCTCGGCGGTGATGCCGTAGCCGTCGAGGTCGCGGAGGCGCTGTTCCCGCTCGGCGTCCTGCCCCATGCTCGTCCAGACGTCCGTGTAGAGGACGTCAGCGCCGCGCGCGGCCTCGCCCGGATCGTGGGTGACGTCCACGGCCCGGCCTCCCGTGCGATCGTGAGCGCCTGCTCGTCGGGCTCGTAGCCCTCCGGCGTGGCGGCGACGACGCTTCCTCCCAGGCGGGTGACGGCGACCATCAGCGAGGAGCAGACGTTGTTTCCGTCGCCGAGGTAGGCGACCCGCACGCCCTCGATGCGGCCGAGGCGGTCACGGATCGTCAGGACGTCGGCGAGCGCCTGGCAAGGGTGCGAGGAGTCGGTGAGGCCGTTGATCACCGGAATCGAGGCGTTTTCGGCCAGCTCCTCGACGTCGGCCTGCGCGAAGGTGCGGATCATGATCGCGTCGACGTAGCGGGAGAGGACGGTCGCAGTGTCCTTGATCGTCTCGCCGCGGCCGAGCTGGAGGTCGTCCGACCGGAGATACAGCGCGTGGCCGCCGAGCTGCGCCATGCCGACCTCGAACGAGACGCGCGTGCGGGTCGAGGGCTTCTGGAAGACCATCCCGAGCGCACGGCCGGGGAGGACGTGCTGCTCTTCGCGCGATGCGCCCTTGAGCGCCGCCGCCGCGTCCAGCACGAGCTCGAGCTCCTCGCGCGAGAAGTCCGCGACGCGGGTGAAATGACGTCCTCTCAGCGTGTCAGGCACGTCCAGCACGGCGCTGATCGTACTGACGCTTCCGGCCTGTCTCCGTGCCTGGCACCGAGGCGTGGCCCTTCCCTACGGTTCGGTGAGGAGCTCGCGCAGCCGGCCCCTGATCGCGTGCTTCCGGCCGTGTCTCGTGCGCACCGGGACACGGCCATTTCCTACGGTTCGGCGAAGAGCTCGCGCAGCCGGCCGAGGCCGGCGAACATCCGGCTCTTGACCGTTCCGAGCGGGACGCCGAGCCGCTCCGCAAGCTCCGACTGCGTCAGGCCGCCGTAGTAGGCGAGCTCGAGCGCCTGCCGCTGGTCGTCGGGGAGCTCGGTCAGCGCGGCCTGCACGGCGGCGCGCCGGTCCCTCAGCACCGCGTCCTCGTCGGCCGGGCCGACGACGGCTCGGGCGCGGCCTCCAGCGGCTCGCCGCGCCGGATCTGCTCGCGGCGCACGAGGTCGACGGCGCGTCGGTGGACGACCGTGAGGATCCAGGTCGACGGCTTCGCGCGCTCGCGCTTGTAGGCGTCGGCCGAGCGCCAGACGGCGAGGAACGCCTCCTGGACGGCGTCCTCGGCGAGCGCGCGGTCTCGGAGGATCCGGAAGGCGAGGCGGAAGGCGAGCCGTCCGAAGCGGTCGTACAGCACGCCGAGTGCGTCGTCGTCCCCGCGGCCAACGGCCTCGAGCACCTGCTCGTCGGAAGGCTCTCGAGCCGCGTCGTGTTCCTGCCGGCCGACTGCGGGGGAGAGCGTGACGGCGAAGTCAGACACTTGCGCTCAGCAGGATGTCGCTCGTCGGCTGGTCGGAGCCCTCGGCGTCCTCGAGCGTGACGGCGACGGTGTTCCCCGGCTCGACCGACCCCTCGAGCGGGACGTGGCGGCAGCCACCGGCGAAGAGCCCGGCAGGCCGCGGCTGGTCGCCCTCGATCACCCAGGCCTCGTACGCCTTGCCCGCGGGCGGATCGTCGAGGCACGCCACCAGCGTCGCCTGGTCGCCGTCGACGACGAGGCTTCCGCCGCCGTCCATCGCGACCACCCGCGGCTGGGTGTCGCGGAGCGAGTTCGCCCAGAGGCCGAGCCCAACCGCGGCACAGGCAGCGGCGACCGCAGCCGCGGCCGTCGCCGGGAAGAGCCAGCGCCGGCGCATCGGGACGACCGTCGCCGTGCGCGGCTCCGCCTTGGCGGCATCGAGGATCCGCTCACGGAGGTCCGGCGAGGGCTCCGGGCCGTCGGCGTCGTAGGCGAGCTCGCCGGCAATCTCGCGCAAGCTGGCCACCTCCTCGCGGCATCGGTCGCAGTTGTCGAGGTGCCGCTCGTACGTCCAGCGGTCCTCGGGGTCGAGGGCGTCGAGTGCGTACGCAGCGGCTTGGTCGTGGATCTCGGACTGGGCCATGCGCATCATTCTTATTCGCAGAGCCCAGTCCGATGGTTCGATCAGTCCAGCTGGGTCCGGGCGAACCTCGCCCAGATCGGTGAGAAGTTCGGGTCAGTGTCGAGCGCCTGCCGAAATAGCCGCTGCGCCGCCGCCTTCCGGCCGAGGCAGCTCTCGATCATCCCGCGGTGGAAGTAGCGATGCCCGTCCGGGAAGCGGAGGGCCTGGTCCGAGTACCGAACCGCCTCCTTGCACCGTCCGTTTCGGACGAGTGCCCAGGAGAGGACCTCGCTCGCCTCCGTCCCGGGCCTCTGCGCGTAGCCACGCCGGGCCAGGACGAGCGAACCGGGGAGGTCGATCCCGTGCTCAAGCTGGAACATCGCCCGGTCGAGGTCGGTGTCGACGCCGTTCTCGGCCAGTCGCTGCTCCTGCCGCTGGACGAGGTCGTACGCCTTTGCGGCCGCCTTCGGCTGGCCCGCGACGGTGTAGAGGTCGCCGAGCGAGGCCGCGAACTCCGGCGAGAACCGGTTTGCGACTGCCTGCCGCTGAAGGGCGATCGCCCGCTTCAGGTTCCCGCGGGCGGCCTCCGTCTCGCCCCACGCCTCGAGTGCGAGCGGATTGCCTGGGGAGACCGCGAGCGCGTTGGGAAGTAGCCGGCGGCGGCCGCGAACCGGAGGTCGCCGCGGTCGAGCCGCCCGAGCTCCACGTACGCCCACGCCCGGGTCTCGGCATCCACCGCTGAGTCGAGTGCGAGGCCGATAGTGCGCCGGGCCGAGTCGTTCTCCCCGATGCTCGGCCTGAACCTGCGCGACCCGCGCGTAGGCCGCGATGCTCGGCTTGAGCTCCGCCATCCTCTCGTAGGCGCGGTAGCCCGCCTCGAAGCGCCCGAGCTCGATCGAGGCATCGCCCATCACTGCCATACACGAGGGCCATGTCCGGTACCAGGTACCGGACGCGTCTCGAAAGGGCGAGTCCTTCGCGGAAATGGTGGCGGGTATTCGCGAGCGACGCCAGGCCGATC
>CAVTEL010000019.1:0-167979 GCA_963733855.1 uncultured Actinomycetes bacterium | reverse complement strand
CTGGCCCCGGCAGCTTCGGCGACCGCCCCGGTCCCGTCGTCGGAGCCGTCGTCCACGACGACAATCTCGAAGCTCGGATCCGCTCCTCGGATCTCCTGGACCACCCGACCGATCGTGGCCGCCTCGTTGAGCGCCGGGACGATCGCGATCCGCCGTTTCAGCGGCGTCTGGTCGGCCTCAGTCACGGCCCGAGCATTGTATGGAGGTAGGCTGCGGCGCCCGGCTCTCGAGCTCAAACTTCACAATTTCCCTCCAAAACGTGCATATCTGCCTCGTCTACGACTGCCTCTACCCGTATACGGTCGGCGGCGCCGAGCGCTGGTATCGCGCGCTGGCCGAGCGCCTGGCGGCAGAGGGATACGAGGTCACGTACCTGACGCTCCGGCAGTGGGACGAGGGCGACGAGCCGAGCATTCCGGGCGTCCGCATCGTGACGGCCGGGCCGCGCTCCGACCTCTATGTCGACGGCAGGCGGCGAATCGGGCCGGCGCTTCGGTTCGGGTTCGGTGTCCTGCGCCACCTCCTCGGACATGGAAGGCGCTACGACGTCGTTCATTCGGGGTCGACGCCCTTCTTCCCCCTGCTCGCCGCAGGCGTCGTTCGGCGGCGCGGGCGCTACCGGCTCCTCGTCGACTGGATCGAGGTCTGGACGCTTGCGTACTGGCGGAGCTATCTCGGCGGGCCGAAGGGGACGATCGCCTGGGCGATCCAGCGGCTCGCGACGCGGGTCGGCGAGCGCGCGTTTTGCTTCTCGCGGCTGCACGAGCGCAGGCTTCTGGCCCAGGGGTTCCGCGGCCCGGTCGAGGTGATCGGCGTCTACACGGGACCGCTCGATCGGCCGGAGCCGGAGCCCGCCGAGGCGCTCGTCGTGTTTGCGGGGCGGCACATTCCCGAGAAGGGCGTGCTCGCCCTCCCTCCGGCGCTGGCTCGCGTGCGGGAAACCGTGCCCGACGTGCGTGCTGAGATCCTCGGCGACGGGCCGTTGAGGACGGACGTCGAGCGATTGGTGGCAGAGGCCGGACTGAACGGCTCCGTCGCGGTCCCGGGCTTCGTCGCGGAGGACCGCGTTCGCAATTTGATCCGCCGTAGCCTGTGCCTCGCGCTTCCGTCCACGCGCGAGGGCTATGGGCTGGTCGTGGTCGAGGCGGCGGCTGAGGGAGTCCCCAGCGTCGTCGTGGAGAGCCCCGACAACGCCGCACTGGAGCTCGTCGAGGACGGCGTCAACGGCGTCGTCGCCTGCTCGACGCAGCCGGACGAGCTGGCGGCGGCGATCCTCCGCGTGCACGAGGCTGGGCCTGCTCTGCGTGCCTCGACCGCCGACTGGTTCGCACGAAACGCGCGGGCGCTCTCGCTGGAGAGCTCGCTCGAGACGGTGATGGACGCCTACGGACGGAGCTGAGGGTGCACGTCGCGTACAACGTTCTGCACCTCGTTCCCGGCGAGACCGGTGGCGCCGAGATCTACGCGCGGCGACTGTTGCCGGCGCTTCGCGACCTGGATCCCGACCTCGAGATGACGCTGTTTCTCGGCGGGGCCGCCGCGGACGAGGACTGGGGCGAACGCGTCGAGGTCGTTCCGCTTCGGTTCGATCCCAGGAGCAGGGTCCGGCGCGTGCTTGCCGAGCAGACGCTCTTGCCACGCGCCGTTCGAGCCGCGGCGCCGAATCTGCTGCACAATCTCTTCAACACGGCGCCTGTGCTTCCGCAGATACCGCAGGTCACGACGATCCACGACGTCGTCTTCAAGCGCTACCCGGAGAGCGGACTGCTGGCGAAGGGCGTGGAGGTCGTCGTTCCCCTCGCGGCGCGCCGCTCGACACGGATCGTCACCGACTCCGAGGCTTCGAAGAGCGACCTCGTCCGCTTCCTTGGCGTTCCAGCGGAGAACGTGGACGTCGCACCGCTCGGCCCCGGGCTCCCGAAGGACGCCGTCGGCCCCGCCCCCGCGGAGCTTCGTCTCAGCCTCGGCCTCGGTGACTCACCGCTCGTGCTGAGCGTGCTCGCGAAACGCCCGCACAAAAACGCGGCACGCCTCATCGAGGCGTTCGCGCAAGTGCCCGAGGGGGTTCTCGTCATCCCGGGATACCCGACGGGCTACGAACGTGAGCTCGACGAACGGATCGAGGAGCTCGAGCTCGGAGATCGCGTGCGGCTCCTGGGCTGGGTCGACGACGAAACGCTCGACGGGCTGTACCGGGCAGCCGACTGCTTCGTCTTTCCGTCGCTCGCGGAGGGCTTCGGCCTCCCGGTGCTCGAGGCGATGCTTCGCGGCGCGCCCGTAGCGTGCTCTAACGCCACGGCTCTTCCCGAGGTCGCAGGCGATGCTGCGCTCCTCTTCGACCCGCTCGAGGTGGAGGCGATCGCCGTGTCGATTCGCAGGATCCTCGAAGACCGCGAGCTTGCTGACCGCCTTCGCGCAGCCGGCCTAGAACGGGCGCAGCGGTTCAGCTGGGACGAGACGGCACGGAGGACGCTGGACTCATACCGCAAAGCGCTCGGACGTTGAGCCGGCTCGGCATCGACGCACGAGCGGCGACAGAGGAGCCGGCCGGGCGCGGCCGGGTCGTACGCGAGCTCCTTCGGGGACTCGCTGCGCGCGACGACGACCACGTCTACCACCTGTACGCGCGAACCGCCTGGGACGAGGACCTCGACGAACGTTTCCGCTGGCGCTCCGTCAGTGCTCGGGACCCGATCTGGCACGTGCAAACGGCCCGAGCGGCCAACGCGAGCGACGACGCGTTCCTCTCGACCAACAGTTACCTCACCGCCTGGTTCCTGAAGGTGCCCTCGGTCGTGATCGTGTACGACCTCGTTCCCTTCCAGGATGGGATCGCCGCCCGGCGTTCCTCCTCGCTGATCGAGCGCGCGACGATCGGAACGGGCGTACGGCGCGCGGCCCAGATCGTCTGCATCTCCGCGGCAACGCGTAACGACCTCATGGCGCGATTCCCTCGAGCCGGGCCGAAGGCACGAGTCGTTCCGCTGGCTGCAGACGAGCGGTTCGGAATCCCGCTCGCGCCCGCCGACCTCGAGGAGGTTCGCCGCAAGTACGAGCTCGACCCCGAGTTCGTCCTCTGCACCGGCACGCTCGAGCCGCGAAAGAACCTCGAGCGCGTCCTCGAGGCTCACGCCGGCCTCGCGCGGTCGGTCCAGCTCGCGCTCGTCGGCCCGCGAGGGTGGGAGTTCGAGCCGATCCTGGAGGCGGCGAGCCGGGACGGCGTCCGCATTCTCGGCCAGATCCCCGACGAGGATCTCCGCGCCCTCTACCAGGCCTGCACCGTCTTCTGCTACCCGTCGCTCTACGAGGGTTTCGGCCTGCCGCTGCTGGAGGCGATGTCCGCGGGTGCGGCCTGCGTGACCTCCTCGGTCTCGAGCCTCCCGGAGGTCGGCGGCGCCGCTGTCCGGTACGTCGACCCGCGCGACGTCGCTCAGATCCGGCAAGCGATCGACGACCTGCTGGCCTCCGAGCAGGAGCGGGCCGAGCTGGGCGCCCGCGCCAAAGAGCGAGCTGCCGAATTCTCGTGGGACCGGACGGTTGCAGGCGTGCTCGAGGCGCTGTACGCCGCGCGCGACGGGTAGAACTCGAGGACCTTGCAGCGGAGGCTCTGGGCAACGCTGATCCTCGTCCTCGGGACACCGCTGATCGTCGCTGCGAGCGAAGCGGCGACCGGCGCCCGTTCAAGTCCCCGCGTGCTCGTCTTCACGAAGACCGCCGGATTTCGGCACGCGTCCATCCCGTCGCGGCTTGCGCGCCGTCGCGCGAGCTCGGCCGTGCGCAACGGCCTCGAGCATCGACGCGACCGAGAATGCGGGGGCGTTCACGAGCGCCAACCTCACGCGCTACAAGGCCGTCGTGTTTCTCTCCACGACCGGCGACGTCTTGACCGGCCCCCAACAGACTGCTTTCGAGCGCTTCATCCGTGCCGGCGGCGGCTTCGTCGGCGTTCATGCGGCCGCGGACACCGAGTACGACTGGGCCTGGTACGGCGGGCTCCTCGGAACGAGGTTCGCGAGTCACCCACACATCCAGCGCGCATCGATCGCGGTCACCGATCGCCGCCATCCGTCGACCGCATCGCTCCCGCGGGCGTGGACGCGCGTGGACGAGTGGTACAACTTCGCGTCCAACCCGAGGCCTGCGGTACGCGTGCTGGCCACGCTCGACGAGACGACGTACGTTCCCGGGCGCGGTGCGATGGGCTCCGATCACCCGATCGCCTGGTCGCATGCCTACCAGGGCGGTCGCGCTTGGTACACGGGCGGAGGGCACACCGATGAGTCCTATGCCGAGCCGATGTTCCGAGCGCACCTGCTCGGAGGTATCCGGTACGCAGCAGGGCTGAGCCCGCCGCGAATCGTCTCGCTGACGTCGGCGGTGAGCCGGCGACGGCTCGACGTTGTCGTGAGGTACCGAACCTGCGATCCGTGCACCGGATCGCCTGAGGATCGAGGTTCGCGGGCGCCGGTCGAGCACGCCGATTCGATTCACCGACAATGTCGGGCGTGCGCAGAGCGTGCGACTGCCACGCGGCCGGTGGGCGTTCTCCGTCGTCCTCACCGATCCCCGCACCCGCCTGAGCCACGAGCGGCGCGGTTCGGTTCGGGTCCGGTGATCTAGGCGGTCAGCACCCGGTCGTAGACCGAGGTGAGCCGTTCCGCCATGGCGTCGGCGGAGTAGCGGTGCACGAGCTCGGCGGGATGCTCGACCCGCTCGCCAGGCGGACGTGACAGCGGGCCTGCGACGAGTCGCCGCGCGAGGTCCATCCAGTCGCCTGGCAGGAAGTACTCGGCGGCGTCCTCGCAGACTTCGGGAATGGCACCCGACTGACTCGCGAGGATCGGGAGACCCGCCGCCATGGCCTCGGCCAGCACAAGCCCGAACTGCTCTTCCCAGAAGAACCTCGGCAAGTCGCCGAGGTAGAAGCCGCCGGCAGCAGTGGCGAGGCTCGCGAGCACCATCACAGATGCCCGCGCGTAGAGGGAAGGCATCTCCTCGTAGGGGACCGACGCGAATTCGACTCTGTCGGCGATACCGAGCTCGCTTGCGTATTCACGAAGACGCGACTGCTCCGGGCCGCTCCCGACGAGCAGCAGCCGGGGCTGGACGCCGTTCGGTGTCGCGACGAGACCTCGACGGATGGCCGCGACGGCGCGCATCACGTCCTGATGCCCCTTCTCCCAGACGAGGCGGCCGGGCGAAATGATCAGGTGCTCCTCGGGAGGTGGGTCCGGACGCGCCGCCGCCGAGAAGCGCGCCAGGTTGATGCCTGGGGGACAAACCTCGATTCGCTCAGGGCGAACGCCCTCGAGGATCAGAGGCGTCTCGCGCCCGTTCGGTCATCGCCAGAAAGAGATCTGTCTCGACGATCGTCCTCTCGCGATAGCGCCGCGCAAACCGGTTGCGGAACGTCGACATCAGTGGCAGCGTCTCCCACACGGTGAGCACGAGCTTGAAACCGAACTTTTCCTTCAGCCGCGCTGCCTCGTCCGCGAACCAGAAGGACAACTCTGCGGCGTGGACGACATCGGCCCGCGCAAACTCGGCGTCGGCGTGGCGGTAGCGATCACCCGCAACGCCCATCGCCACGTCGCCGATCCTGCCTCGGGGCAAGAGATCGCGGCGGGCGCGAACTCGGATCTGCGGCAGAGGGACGTCGGAGGTGTCGAAGACATTGCTGCCCGTGAGCAGCGCCGCGACGTCGAAGCGGTCTGGGAGGAGCGCCCACGGCTGCAGCTCCCACGGGTTCACGAGATGACCGCGAACGACGAGGATGCGGCCTCCGCCGGCCATCACGCCGCCTGCCGCCGGGAGCGCAGGGCTTGCGGAATCTCCTCCGGAATCGCCCGGAGGAGAACGAGCGCGGCGATGTAGATACCGACGGCCAACGTCAGCCGAACGACGACGGGAGCAGAAGGAATGAAGACGACGGTCGCGGCGAGACCGACGGCGAGCGCAACACGGGGCAGGAGCTCGAGGGATACCCGGAACTCACGGTGGCCGCGCATCAGCACGATCGCGTAGCCGACGGCCAGACACGTGTCCCCGAGAAGCGTGCCAAATGCCGCTCCGAACGCGCCATGGTTCGGTGCGAGTGCCAGCGTGATCGCCGCGCTCGCGAGCAGCGCAACGCCGTTGGCGATGAGCAGGCCGCGATAGCGGGCAAGCGCAAGGAGCGCGAAGCCCCAGACGCCGAAGACGAACGACGGGAGCAGCGCAACGGCGAGCACGCGTAGGACGTCGGTCGAGGGCTCGAACTGCGAACCGGCTACCAGGTCGATCGCCAAAGGGGCTCCGACGAGCGTCGCGAGCGCGAGCCCCGTTCCGACGATGAGCGAGATGTCCCAAAGGCGTTGGCTCGCATAGGCGAGGCGAGCGTGATCGTCTCTCGCTGCCCGGGCGAGGATCGGAAAGGCCGACGTGACCAGCAGCGTCGGGATGCCGGCGAGCACGAGGAAAACGCGGAACGCGGCGCCCAAGTAGCCCGTTTCATCCGGGGTCGAGACGAGGGACAGGAGAATGATCGCGAGGGACCCGTACAGCACGCCGACCGCGTTCGCGGCCGCATACGGGAAGACGACGCGCCCCAGCCGCCAC
The DNA here is from genome assembly GCA_963733855.1 of uncultured Actinomycetes bacterium. GTDB lineage: Bacteria > Actinomycetota > Thermoleophilia > Gaiellales > Gaiellaceae > JACDAN01. Next base: position 161,382 of record CAVTEL010000019.1, on the reverse strand, counting down.
CATTCGCCAAAGGCGAAGGCCGGCCGCAGCGACACGAGGTGCCGGACGAGGAGCATGGTCACGGCGAGAACGACGAGCGCGACCGGGACCTGCGCAGCGAGGAAGGCAACCATGTCCGCGCCGGCGAGCACGAGAATCACGACCGCGAACACCGTGGCGAGCTGGCGAAGCATGTCCAACGTGCTCAGCCACCCGAGCCGCAGCTCGGACGACAGCGGGACAGCGAGCGTCTGCTGAAACGTGGTCACCAGGAGAGCCAGTCCCGCGAGAGCAGTTCCCAGGACGATCTCCGAGCCGTAGTCGGCGGCGAGGGAGAACGCGATCGCCAACAGGGTGCCCAGACCGGTCACGACCAGTCGCATGCCGAAGAGGTTCCTGAGCAACCGATCGCGCTCGGAGCCGTCGCGGACGGAGTACTCGCGAATGCCGACGTTCAGGAGCCCGGCATCGCTGAGCCCTGCCGCGACGGCAATCAGGGACACGACCGTGATATAGCGCCCGAAGTCCGACGCCCCCAAGTGACGGGTGAGAAGCGCAGCCGCGACGACCCCCAGCACGACGCCTCCGCCGTAGCCCGTGACTCGGAGCAGCGTTCCCCGGATCACCCTTCCGCCCGCGGTCGGCTGGTCGAGAATGTGTGTGGAGTCCGACCGAGCGGCGGCGTTGTCGGCGTCTGAGCTCACGGTGAGACCGCCGCCGCCGCGTCCAAGGAACGATTCGCCGCGTCCGCGATCGGCACGGGGCGGAAGGGTAGCCGTACGATCCCGCAGCATGTCCGCGGCAGCCTCCCCGGCATTCCGCCATCTCGGCGTGAACGCCCTCTTCCTCGAGCCGCAGATGGGCGGAATCGAGACGTACGTGCGTCGCCTCTACCCGGCCATCCTCGAGGCCCGTCCGGACCTGCGCGTGTCGGTGTTCGTGAACCAGCACGGCCGCGACTTGCTCCTCGGCGAGGATTGGGCCGGAGATGTCGAGTTGGTCACCCACCGTTTTCTCGGGCGTCGGGGAACCCGGGCGATTACCGAGACGGCGCTGCTCGGCCCGTGGCCGATCGCCGCGGCTGCGACATCGTTCACAGCGTCGCCCTGACAGCTCCATTCCGGGTGCGCGCAACGAACGTCGTGACGATCGCGGACGTCACGTGGTTGCGTGAGCGCGGCTCGGTTCCTCTTCACACCCGGCTGCTGTGGAGCGGATTGGTCACGCCGGTCGCACGCCGAGCCGACCGGATCATCACCCTCTCCTCGGGCCGCCCGGACCGAGATTTCCGAAGACCTGCGCGTGCCTGAGACGCAGATCGACGTCGTGCCGCTGGGGCCCGGTGCCGAGCCAACCGCTGATCTGACAGGCGAGCGCGAGCTGCGACGTCGACTCGGCCTGGGCGACGGGCCGATCGTGCTCGCGGTGTCGGCATTGCTGGCGCACAAGAACGTCGGCGCGCTCGTCGAAGCTCTCCCCGAGATTCGGAAGGCGGTGCCGGATGCGGTACTCGTCGTGCCCGGAAACCGAACGCCACTCGCCGACCAGCTGAAAGATCGTGCGGCGGGCCTCGGCCTGGACGCTGCTCTCATCCTTCCCGGGTGGGTGAGCCCGGCCGACCTCGAAGGGCTCTACGCCGCTGCCGACTGCTTTGTCTTCCCCTCGCTCCGCGAGGGCTTCGGCCTGCCGGTGCTCGAGGCGATGCGCCGCGGTGTGCCGGTCGCGTGCTCGAACCGGTCGGCTGTCCCCGAGGTTGCCGGCGATGCCGCGCTCACCTTCGACCCCAGCCGTCCGAGCGAGATCGCCGGTGCGGTGACCCGGATCCTCGGCGACCCGGCGCTCGCACGCGATCTCACCTGAACGTGGACGCGCACGAGCGGCCGAGTTCAGCTGGAAGCGAACGGCTGAGGAAACGCTCGCGTCATTCGAGCGGGCGAGAACGGCGGAGTGAGCTTCCTCCTCCGAGGTGTCAGGCGCCTTGCGTCCGTTCCGCCCTTCGACCGCCTGACGAGGGTGACGCCCCTCGTGCGGCTCAGCTTCGCCCTGCGCGCATCGCTCGTGCGCGAGTGGGCACGCTTCGTCCGCAACGAGCTGCGTCCGGGTGCCCTGACCGCTACCTACACACTCCGCGAGTCGAGAGTCCGTGTTGCATTGCGCCACCACACGGGCGACATCATGGTGCTCGACGAGATCTTCTCCCAGCGGGAATACGAGCCCCCCGGCCCGATCGAGAAGCCCCTGGCGGCGGTTCGCGGCGCACTCAGCGTGGTCGATCTAGGAGCGAACATCGGGCTTTTCGGCGCCTGGCTGCTCGGACGATTTCCGGAAGCCAGGATCCTCGCGATCGAGGCCGACGCCGCGAACGCAGCGATCCATCGACAGACCATCGAGGCGAACGGCCTGGAGGAGCGCTGGACCTTGCTCGAGAAGTTCGCAGCGCCGTCCGCCGGCCTCGTGCCCTTCGCGGCGGGCGAGCATGCCACCTCCCACCAGAGCAGCCCGACGAGGGGACGGTGGAGGTCGAGGCGGTCGACGTGTTCGCGCACTTCGGCGACGCCGACCTGATCAAGATCGATATCGAGGGCGCCGAGTGGGCGATCCTCGCCGACCCACGTTTCGCAGAAGTTTCAGCTCGCGTCCTCGTCCTCGAGTACCACGCCGATGGATGTCCGAAGCCCGACGCCCGCGCCGCCGCCGAGTCGGCGCTCACAGCGATCGGCTACGACGTGGTGTCCGGCCCGACCAAGGAGGCGCTCGGCGCGGGACTCGTCTGGGGCTCCCGCCGCAGCGCCCAGAGCAGACCTTGACCCGGGCCGAGATCGAGTGCGGATGCCACCTCGTACCCCGCGCCACCGAGTAGCCGGAGCGCCGCCGATCGGGGATCGGGCCCGGGAGAAAGGTACGGATGGTGCTCGACCACGAGCACTGGCGGGGCAACCGAGCTGAACCGGCTGTCGCCGAGAATCGCCCACTCGGCACCCTCGATGTCGATCTTCGCGAAGTCGGAGCGGTCGAGGAAAGGCATGACGTCCACCGCCGGCACACGCTCTCCCCCCTCCTCGATCCGTGAGTGCGTAAAGCGTCCGGAAGCGAACGGCACGACTCCGTCTTCGACCGCCGCCGCCGCCTCGATCACTTCCCAGTCCCAGCCGTTTTCCTCCGCGACGCGACGCAGGAGGATCGTGTTGGCGCGGTCGGGCTCGAACGCGACGAGCTCCGCGCCCGGAAAGCGTCGCGAGACAAAGGCGCCGAAGAAACCGACGTTGGCACCGAGGTCCAGGACCACGGGTGGACGTCCGAGCGCGTCGAGAAACACAGCCACGTGCCCCGGAGGCTCGTACTGCCTCTCGTAAAAGACCTCGCCGAGGGCGGCAACGTCGGGGGTGCCGTGGCGGATGAACACCGACGCGCCACCCGCACGCAAGCGGTACGTCCGGGGCTCGTCCGGAGGGCGGACCTCGCGGGCGAGAAAGCGCACGCGTTCGCGGACAGGTGAGGCCCGGAGCACGACTGCCACCGCAGGCTCCACGCGGCGACTCTTGAGGATTCGCCGGAACGGCCACCGCCCGGCGAGTCCGCGCGCAATCGAGTTCACGGTCGCCGCAGCGGTCGGCCCGCCGCCGTGTTGAGTCCGTCTCGCAGAACGCGCCGAATAGGCCCGTCGAACGCGTCGGAGTCCCGCGTGAACGGCATGCGGGTGGCGCCGACCAGAGCGAAGAGCAGGCCTGCCCCGACTCGTGCCGGCGCCCGAAAATGCTTGCCCGCGTACAGGAGAGCGCCGCGATAGTGCCGCGAGACCACCTGTGCTCGGCTCAGCCGCCCGGCGCTGTGTCCCCCGACGTGGCCGAACGGCGCTGCCGGGACGTAGAGAATCTTCCCGAGATCCTGCAGCCGTCGCGCAAGGTCGACGTCCTCGTACCAGAACGCGAAGTCCTCGTCCCAACCGCCCACGGCCTCGAACGCTTCTCGGCGCACGAGGAGGCACGCTCCAGGCGGCTGGTCGACAGCGACAGTCTCACGAACGTCCAGCAGACGCTCTGAGGACCGCCTTCGGCCACCGAGCGTCCCGACCAGCGCTCGCAGCGTGGGGAACGGCTGCGGGAGATATTCGCCTTGTGTTCGTCCGTCGACTGGATCGACCAGCCGGCCCGCTGCCGCGACTGCGGCCGAGTTCCCCGTCAAGGCCTCGACGAGTGTGTCCAGCGCCGCTCGGCTGACGAGAACGTCGTCGTTCAGGAACAGCACGAACTCGGCAGAGCCTCGTTCGGCCCCGCGGTTATAGGCGGCGCTCAGCCCGCTCTCCTCTTCGAGCCTGAGCAGGCCGGCCTCGGGATGCATCTTCTGGACCGCCTCGAACGTCCCGTCGACCGATGCGTTGTCCACTACGACGACGCACTCCACCGCCGACGCGTCGATGCTGTCCAGGCAGCGGATGACGATGTCTCGCGAGTTCCATGTGACGACCACGATGTCCACGGCCAGCGTCGATGTTGGACCGGCGCTCACCTGGTCTCGCGCACGCTAACCCCGTGTCCCGGGAAACCCAGCTCGCGCGAGAAACTCAGCAGCGCGCGAGCGAGTCGAGTTCGCGCGCGCCCAGGCGATCGCGCCCGATTGCAGCCGATCGTAGTCACCGTCGCCGAGCGAGTCGGTCTGGCGCATCAGGTCGTCGGCGTCGCGGTAGCTCAGACAGTTGACTCCCGGCTCGAGCCCGTGTGGAGCGCAGCGCGGCGGCTTCTGGTCGAGAGCCCGGAAGCAGGGGACGCAGCCGTTGGCTGCGATCTCGTAGTGCCTGAGGCAATCCCAGCCCGCCCGCTTCGTCGTGACTCCGAAGCGCGACGCCTGGAGATCTCCGTAGTAGTCCGCCTCGCGTTCGAAGAGATAGGAGGACTCGGCGCCGATTCGTTCCGCCACCTCCGGATCCACGACGTGTGCGTTGAAGAGCTTCTCTTTCGGCGGCGGCCCTCCCACGATCTTCTCCTCCGGGATGGAGAACGCGATCGGACGGAGCGACTTCGCGAACGGCAGTCCCCGGACAAGCGCGTTCGGCAGCGGTAAGACGTATCGGCGCCGAAGCGTCGCGTCGGTGAGCTCACGCTTGAAATACGATGCCGCGCTTATGGGCTCGTGGCAGCGTCCACCACTGCGGGATGCGCCACCACGCGAATGCGTAGGGATACGGCGCCGTGTGGTCGGCGCCGTCGAGAAACGCCACGCGAGAGCGGTCCAACCAGGGAAGCAACTCGACGAAGCTGCCGAAGTAGCGCCAGATGTCCCCGAACACGAGCAGGTCGTACTCGCCCTGCCGGGCCCGATCGACGGCGATACGCCGATCGAGCTCGATGTCGTCGAGGAGGCCATAGAGCGTGAAGCCCCGCCCGTAGAGCTGCTCGGGATGAGGGTACGAGCGGTAGGAAATGTCCCGCTTGGGGAAATCGACCACCGACGGACCGAGAATTGTCCGAAGCCCGTGAAAGAGGCTGTCCGAGAGGTAGTCGTCGGTGTTCCCGGTGAAAAAGAGAACGGTTGGCAGGCGTCCCGTGTCGGCTGCCGTCTCGCCGTCTGCACCGGCTTTGGCGGACGTCACGGCACCTTCAACCGGCGAGTCCCACGGTTCGTAGGATGGGCGAGTGGGCTCCGGCACCCTGACTGCGGCCGAGGGCACCCTTGACGCGCATCTGCGCTCGGGCCCGCAGATGCTCCAGTACCGAGGCGCTTGCGCAGACGACCTCGCGCGTCGCGACCCAGGCCGGGTTCTCGACTGGGGCTGCGGCTGCGGCCAGGTGACGTCCCTGCTCCGTGACCGCGGCGTCGATGTCGTCGCCTTCGACTATCGCGAAGACCTCGGCACCCACGGTGGAGCGGCTGGAGCGATACCCGGAGATCGAGGCGCACCTCAGCCCGGACCCCGTCGTGTTGCCGTTTGCGGACGAGTCGTTCGACACGGTTCTTTCGTGTGGAGTGCTGGAGCACGTCGCAGCACCGGGCGCGAGTCTCGATCAGATCAGGCGCGTCCTCAAGCCTCATGGCACCTTCTACGTCACCAACCTTCCGAACCGCTACTCGTACACAGAGAAGATCGCGCGCCTGCTCGGCCACTACTACCACGGTCAGCTGCCGGACGACCGCGTCTACACGAAACGATCAGCGTTCGAGCTCTTCCAGCGCCACGGCTTCGACGTGCTGGAGTTCCGCAGGGTGCACATGCTCCCGCTGACGCTGGGAGGACCGGCCGGGGCGGTGTGGAGGCGAGTTGTGCCCTCGAGCGTGTCCCCGGGCTGAATGTCGTCGCGACCAGCCTCGAGCTCGTGACACGGACACGGGAGTAGACGTGGTCACGAGGATCGCGGAGATGCGCACCGCCCTGGGTGAGTTGGCACAGGCGCGGACAAAGGCCAAGCAGCACGTCCCCCATCCGCCTGAGCAAGGGCTCGCACTCGAGGTCGGGCCCGGTCAGGCCCCACACCCACGAGCCGACGTCGTCGTCGACAAGTACGTCGCGGACGACTTCGAGCGCCAGGGAGCGACTCGACTTCGCAAAGCCGCTCGTCGTGGGAGACGGCCATCGGCTGCCGTTCGCCGATGGCGCTTTCGGCTACACGCTCGCGCTCCATGTCCTCGAGCACGCCACCGACCCTGATGCCTTTGCCGCCGAGCTCTCGCGGGTCGCGCCCGCCGGCTTCGTGCAGGTGCCGACCAAGATCGCCGAACTGACCTTTGGCTGGCCCTATCACCCATGGCTCATCGACCGGGAAGGGGACACGCTCGTCTTTCGAACGCGTAACGGCCAGCGGGCGCCCGTGGGGGATGTCTTCCATCAGGCGTACGCGGACAGCGCGTTGCTCCGGAACTGGTGGGCGGCGAATCGTGAGCTCCTGCACCACTCGATCGAGTGGAAAGACAGGCTGGACGTTCGTGTGGAGGGAGAGAGCGTTGCCGAGGGAACCGCCGAGCTCGACATCGAGCGGACGACCTCGACTCTCAGCGAGCTCGAACGGACGCGGCGCCCTGCGGCCACACTCGAAGGAGATCCTCGCCGCGATGCGGTGTCCCAGCTGCCGTGGCGAGCTCACGTTCGACCCTGGTGAGGCGGAGTGCGGAGCGTGTGGACGCTCATACCCGGTCATCGGCGACGTGCCAGTGCTCCTCCTGGAAGCGGCGCGCTAGCTCGTCACCGCCTGACGCCGTAGGTATCCGCCGGGATTGAAGCTCAGCAAGAACTTCTCGCTGCGATCCGGTCGACCGCGAAACGGTCGTCCTCGGCGAGAAAGCGCTCGATGGCTTCCGTCGGCCCCGGGCCGAACTCCGGAGCAACAGGATGCCCGTTGACGTTGGTGTCCTCGACGATCATGTAGCCCTCGGCTGACGAAGTCGCCGTACGCGCGCAGCTCGGCAAGCACGTGGTCGCACTGGTGATCCGAGTCGAGGACGACGAGCACATTGCTCGCGTTCTCAGCGAGTTCGCTCATCGGTCAACGATCTCTGGCGCCGTCGACGACCCTGTGAGATACGTGATCCGTTCGTGTTGGGGCAGCCCTTGCTGCGGATCGACGTCGACCGTTACGACTTGCCCGGTCCCGATCAGGTCGAACAGCGACGCGAAGAACAGCGCACTACCGCCCTTGAACGTTCCGGTTTCGATGACCAGGTCCGGGCGCGTCTCGACCACGATCTCCTGATAGATCCAAAGGTCGAGCGGACACTTCGCGACGGCATTCCCGAACCAGCGAGTGTCGGCCCAGGTCTTGCCCTGAAGGTGTGAGTCGAAGTAGAGCCTGTGAAAGCGATCGGTGATCTCACTGGTCGTCCGGCCTCGATAGCGAATGGGCAACCACGCTCGGCGCAGCTGAAGCCGCATGGTCTGTGCGCGTGCGCGAAGGTCCATCTCGCGGCTGCCTCAGGTCGCTAGCCGCGGCGCCGCAGCCGGCGCGAGCCGCTCGAGATCCGCGTCCACCATCATCTCGACGAGCTCGCGGAACGAGTGGCGCGGCTCCCAGCCCAGGTCGCTCTTCGCCTTCGCCGGGTCGCCGACGAGCTGGTCGACCTCGGCCGGGCGCAGGAACTCCGGGTCGGTCTTGACGGACTGCTCCCAGTCGAGGCCGACGTGGCCGAAGGCGATCTCGGCGAACTCGCGCACCGAGTGCGTCTCGCCCGTCGCCACGACGATAGTCCTCGGGCTCGTCTCGCTGGAGCATCCGCCACATCGCGTCGACGTAGTCGCCGGCGTAGCCCCAGTCGCGCTCGGCGTCGAGGTTTCCGAGCCGCAGCTCGTCCGCCAGGCCGAGCTTGATGCGGGCGACGCCGTCGCTGATCTTCCGCGTCACGAACTCGAGCCCCCGGCGGGGCGACTCGTGGTTGAACAGGATCCCCGCAGACCGCGAAGAGGCCGTACGACTCCCGGTAGTTGACGGTGATGTAGTGCCCGTACGCCTTCGCGACGCCGTACGGCGAGCGCGGGTGGAACGGCGTCTGCTCGGTCTGCGGAACCTCGCGCACCTTCCCGTACATCTCCGACGAGGACGCCTGGTAGAAGCGGATGTTCGGGTCGACCGTCCGGACCGCCTCCAGGAGCCGCGTGACGCCGACCGCCGTGAACTCCGCCGTCAGCACCGGCTGGTTCCACGAGGTCGGCACGAAGCTCTGCGCGGCGAGGTTGTAGACCTCCGCCGGCTCCGCGGTCCGCAGGGCCGAGACCAGCGAGTGCGGGTCGAGCAGGTCGCCCTGGATCAGGCTTGATCCGGTCCGTGAGGTGGCCGATGCGCTCGACGTTCTCCGTCGACGCGCGCCGCGTCATCCCGAACACCTCGTAGCCTTTCTCGAGCAGGAGCTCGGCGAGGTAGGAGCCGTCCTGCCCCGTGATTCCCGTGATCAACGCCCGCCGATCCGCCACCGCGCGCCACCCTATCTGAGGGTCGGAATCAGTTTGTTAACGCGGGCTCGCGGCCTGATCCCTCAGCAGCTCGAGATCCGCCCGCACCATCATCCGGACGAGCTCGTCGAAGCCGATCTCCGCCTCCCAGCCCAGCCGGTCGCGCGCCTTCGCCGGGTCGCCGACGAGCTCCGGCGAGTCGGCCGCGCCGCGTGCGAACGACTCGTCGAACCGGACGTGCTCCCGCCAGTCGAGCCCGACCTCCCCGAACGCCGCCGCCACGAACTCCTCGACGGTGTGCGACTCGCCGGTCGCGATCACGTAGTCGTCCGGCTCGTCCTGCGACGCCATCAGCCACAGCGCGCGGACGTAGTCGCCCGCGAAGCCCCAGTCCCGCCTCGCGGACAGGTCGCCCAGGCGCAGCTCGTCCTCGAGCCCCAGGCTGATCGCGGCCGCGCCGCGGCTCACCTTCCGGGTCAGGAACTGCGGCGAGCGGCGTGGGGACTCGTGGTTGAAGAGGATCGCCGACGAGGCGTGGAGCCCGTACTGGCGCCGGAACGCGCCGGTGAGAGAGTGCCCGAAGGCCTTGCAGGCACCGTACGGAGTCAGCGGGGCGACGGGCGTCGTCTCGCGCTGCGGCACCTCGCTCGGCGCGCCGAAGATCTCGGCCGACGCGGCGTTGACGAAGCGCGCCTCGGGCCGCTCGCGGCGAACGCCGTCCAGCAGGGCCGACACTGAGGCGACGGCAGCCGTCGAGGTCGCGACCGGGTCGTCCCAGGAGGCCGGCACGAAGGAGGCCGAGGCGAGGTGGTAGACCTCGTCCGGCTCGATGTCGCGCAGCGCCCGCCGGACGTCCTCCGCATCCTGGAGCTCGACCTCCGCGAACCGAAGCCGGTTCCGGAACGGCGCCAGGCTCTCGTACTGGTCAGGATTCCCCAGGACCGTGCCGAACACCTCATAGCCATGCCCGAGCAGCAACTCGGCGAGGTAGGAACCGTCCTGCCCGCCGATACCGGTCACGAGCGCGCGGCGCCCCATCCGCGCAACGTTAATCGAGGTGACCGACTGCGGTTAGTACGCGCCCTTCCCGGCCGCGACTGCCGGGATCGTCCGCAAGAGGATCGAGATGTCCAGCCAGATCGACCAGTTCTCCAGGTAATAGAAGTCGAGCCGGACGAGGTCGTCGAACTCGAGGTCCGAGCGGCCGGCGATCTGCCAGAGGCCGGTCATGCCCGGCAGGACGAGGTAGCGCTTGCGGTGCCAGTCCTCGAGCAGACGGTAGTCGCGGATCGGCAGCGGCCGCGGCCCGACGAGGCTCATCTCTCCGCGCAGGACGTTCAGCACCTGCGGGACCTCGTCCAGCGAGAACCGGCGCAGGAACGCCCCGACCTTCGTCACCCGCGGGTCGTCGCGGAGCTTGAAGAGCGCCCCCTTCGCCTCGTTCTCCGCCTCGAGCTCCGGCTGGAGGGCGGCGGCGTCGTGCCGCATCGTCCGGAACTTGAGCATGTCGAACTCCTGCTCGTTCAGCCCCACGCGGCGGTCGCGGTAGAGGACGGGCCCGCGCGAGGTGAGCTTGATCGCCGCGGCGATCGCGAGCCAGATCGGGATCCCCAGGACGACGATCAGGACGTCTGACGACGAGGTCGAACCCGCGCTTGACGATCCAGTCCGTGCCGACGAAGGCGGGCGGCCGCAGCTCGAAGAGCGGGACGCCCTGGCCGGGGATGTAGTCGGCGCGCTGGGTGAGGAGCTCGGTCGTCGTCGGCGCCAGCCGGACGCGGACGCCGCGCCGGTGCGCGAGGTCGACCATCTCGAGGAGCTCGCGGTCGTCGAAGTCCGCCTCCGCGACGATCAGCTCGTCGATGTGGTGCTCGGCCAGGGTCTGCGGCAGGTTTCTGGGCTCGGCCGCGCCGACGAACTCGTAGCGGATGCCGCTCCGGCCCTCGCCCAGGACCTCGCCGGAGGCGGCCGACGCCCTCGGAGTCCCCGACGAGGACGGCGCGCCGGCGGACGCCGGCCATGCGCATGATGTCGCCCGTAATGATCTCGTAGCTCGCGCGGAGGAGCCCGACGAAGAGCGCGCGTCAGGACGACCGCCGTCGGCGCGAGCCCGTACGTTCCGAACTCCCGGTTCGTGCCGACGCCGTAGATCGACCCCGACGAGCCCGACGAGGATCAGCGACCCGATGATCTTGCCGCCGCCGCCGCGGCGCTCTCTCTCGGCGTAGAGGCCGGCGCGCCAGAAGACGAGCAGCATCACCAGGGCGAGGAACGGCAGCCACTCCGACTCCGCCCGCCACAGCGCCCCCCAGAGGATCTCGTCGCCGTAGTAGAGCGCGCGCAGGACGAACGCCCCGTACAGCCCGAGGATGAGCCCGCACAGGTCGAGCGCGATCAGCGAGAGGATGCTGAGCGCGCGCCGGACGAACGCCGTGAGCGAGCTCCCGAGGACAAGCGGGCGCGCCGATCGGATGTCGCCGACGGAGGGCGGCGCGGCGTCCCTCGGCGCTTCTTTGGTTGCCACGGAGCGACGAATTCTACGCTCGCCGCCCCGTGGCCTTCCTGCGCGTGGCTACCTGGCGAACGTCTGGAACGTGCGGTACGCCGGCTTGCGCGCGCCGCGTCGCGTCATGACGCCGGACTGCCAGCCGCTGAGGCGTCCCTCGTCGCGGATCAGGAACCAGACGAACATGTCGATTCGCCGCGTCTTCTTCGCCATCGCGACGGCCTGCCTCATGTAGAGCGCCTGGTTGCGGTAGGAGACGCCGAAGAGGCGGTCGGGCGGATTGGTCTGGTAGCCGTACTCGGTGACCCAGAGCCGCGTCTTGCGGCCCCAGAGGCGGTTGATCTGCTTGATCAGCACGCCGATGTTCCCCATCGTCACGGCCTTCTTCGAGCGCGAGACGGTGGCGGGCTTCTCCGAGCGGTGGCCGTAGTACGGATGGTGGGCGTAGGCGTCCATTCGCTTGACGCCGGCGCGCCGGAGCCACGACATGAAGACGAGCGGCGAGGTCGACGGCCGCGAGCTGCGCGGCGCGTCGTTGCCACGCGGGCCCGTGGCGCCGCAGGCGACCTTCTGGCCGGCGAGGCGAGTCGACTTCACGCCGGCGTAGATCGCCGAGCAGATCTTCGCGTAGTCGTACGCGGCCTGGACGCGCCACTTGCGCGCGACCATCTTCCACTGCGGGCGGAGGAAGACCGGGTTGTTCGGCTCGTTCCAGGCAAGCCAGTGCCGGACGGCGGGAAGGGTCCGCTCGGGCTCGTTCTCCTGCTCCTTGACCGTGTACGTGCCGCTGTATCGCCTCGCGGCGGCCACCGCGAACGACCGGAGGTCGACCGCGCGGCGGGGAACACGGTTCCGTGCAGAACCGGCCCAGCGCGGCGTGCCGTAGATCGCGAAGATCACGCGGATTCCCTTCTTGTCCGCCTCGTCGACGACACGGTCGACGGCGGTCCAGTTGTAGGCCGCGTCGGCAGGATCGGTCGGCTTCACGGGGCGGCGCCTGGCGACAGTCCCCCAGTCGAGCGTCGTGCGGACCACGCCGGCGCGAAGGAGACGGAGCTGGCTGAACGCCCACGTGGTGTTGCCGAGCACCTGCGCGTCGTCGTAGAACCCGAACAGCATGCGCGTGGCGCTCGAGCTCTTCGCGGCCGAGTCCGCATCGCGGCTCGTCGTCGCCGCGGCGACGGCTGCTGACAGAACTAAGACCAAGACCAACGTGAGGCGTCTAAACACGAATCTGCTCCCTTCCTAGACTGGGCAACATTCGGCGCAGGCCCTCCTCGAGCTCGATCTCCGGGGCCCAGCCGAGAATCTCCTTTGCGCGTGTGATGTCTGGCTGACGGATCTTCGGGTCGTCGACGGGCAGGGCCTCGTTGACGATTTCGCTCTTCGACTCTGTTACCCGGATCACGGTTTCCGCAAGCTCCAGGATCGTGAACTCCCCGGGATTCCCGAGGTTGACCGGCATGTGCTCCTCGCTCGTGGCGAGGAGATAGAGGCCGCGGATCAGGTCGTCGACGTAGCAGAAGCTCCGGGTCTGCTGTCCCTCGCCGAAGACCGTGAGCGGCTTGTGCTCGAGCGCCTGGCGCATGAACGTCGGGATCGCCCGGCCGTCGTAGGGGCGCATGCGGGGGCCGTAGGTGTTGAAAATGCGGACGATCGCGGTGTCCACGCCCTGCTGGCGGTGGTACGCCATCGTCATCGCCTCGGCGTAGCGCTTCGCCTCGTCGTAGACGCCGCGCGGGCCCGTCGGGTTGACGTTGCCCCAGTACGTCTCCGGCTGCGGATGCACCTCCGGGTCGCCGTAGATCTCGCTCGTCGAGGCGAGGAGGAAGCGGGCGCGCTTCCACTTCGCCAGGCCGAGGGCGTTGTGCGTCCCGTACGACCCGGTCTTGAGCGAGTGCAGCGGCTGGCGAAGGTAGTCGATCGGGCTCGCCAGCGCCGCCAGGTGGAACACGAGGTCGACCGGCTCCTCGATGTCGATCCGCTCGATCACGTCGTGGTGGAGGAACGTGAAGCGGTCGTCGCGGATGTGCTCGAGGTTCTGGAGCGTGCTCGACTCCAGGTTGTCGATGCAGATCACGCGGTAGCCCTGCCCCAGCAGGTACTCACACAGATGGGAGCCGAGGAACCCCGACCCGCCGGTCACGACTGCGGTAGCCACGGACGCCTAGGCTAACGGCGCTTTCGGCGGGTCTTCGGGATCCTTACGGACGCTTTACGGCCGCGAAAGCGGCCGCGAGGCGCGCTGATCGGGCCGAAGACCGACCCGCCGGAGCGCCTCCACCATTGTGCGGGTCGCCGCCGATCGCAGCATCTCCCAGCCGACGGCGCGATTCCCGACGACGAGACGCGCCAGCTCGCCGAAGCGACGATTGCGGACGTAGAGGTTGACGTAGCAGGCAATCTGGTACCGCTTCAGCCGGGCGAGGCTCACGGTCTCGAGCTCGAGCACGCCGCTCGAGTACTTGTCGAAGTCCTCCCAGCCGCCGGAGAGCAGGCGGTACCCGCCTTCGCCGCGCAACGCCATCTCGTGGATCGGGGTCCCGGGAAACGGGGTCATGATCGACACCGAGAGCTGGTTCGGGTTGATCTTCGCGATGAAGTCGATCGTGTCCCGGATCTGCGCGCGGGTCTCGTCCGGATGACCGAGGATGAACTTGCACCACACCCTCAGGCCGTTGCCTTTCGCGAGCGCGACGGCATACTCGACCTGCTCGAGCGTGATCCCCTTCTTGATCTTCTGAAGCACCTCCGGGTTGCCCGTCTCCACGCCGAGCTCGAGCATCTCGAAGTTCGCGGTCTTGAGCAGGCGGATGAACTCCTCGTCGACCCGGTCGACGCGGGTCTGGGCCGAGAACCGAACTCGCTCATGGAACCCTCGCGCGATGATGCCCTCGAGGATCGCCTTCGTCCGGCCCATGTGCAGCCCGAAGGTCTCGTCCTCGATCCGGATTCGCGACGGGCGGTAGCGCTCGAGCATCTGCTCCACCTCGTCGAGCACGTTCGCGGGGGTCCGGTATCGCGGCTTGAACCCGGAGTTGTGGGAGCAGAACACGCACTTGAACGGGCATCCGCGGTGCGTGATCAGCGGGAGGGTCTGGACAGAGCGGAACAGGTCCCAGGCGGGAAACGCAAGCGCGTCGTAGTCGTCCGGCGGCGGGCGAGGGGGCCCCGCCACCAACTCGCCTCCGCGCCGCGAGACGAGCCCGGGGATGGCCGACGGATCGACGTTGCGCTCCAGCGCGTCGGCGAGCTCACAGGCGAGGTGTTCGCCTTCGCCGACGCACGCGTAGTCGAAGCTCTCGCCCTCTTCGAGCGCCCCTCGTCCGACGGCGTTCACGTGTGCGCCGCCGACCATGACCGGCACGTCCGCGCGATCGTGCTTGATCCGCCTCGCGATCTCCACGGCCCGTGGGTACTCGACCGTCATGCACGTGATCCCGACGAGGTCGGGCGGCCGGGCCCGCACGCGCGTGACGATGTCGTCGACCGTCAGGCCGTCCAGCTTCCCGTCCAGCAGGTCGATCGTGTGGCCGGCTGCGCGCAGCGAGCTTGCGACGTATGCGATTCCCAGGCTCGGAAAGCGCGCCCAGTGCCGATCGAACTCGCTGCGCGGCGGCACCTGCACGAGCGCGACCCTCATCGCGCGCTCCTCATCCGGTCACGGCGTCGCCACGACGAGGAAGCCCAGGCGCCCGCGCGAGGCGAACTCGACCGTGGAGAACCCGGCGTCCGCGAGAAGCTCCTCTGCGCCGGCCTCGGTGTACTCGAAGATCGGGCACCGGTGCAGCGCGTAGTGGAGGTGGCGTAGCGGCGCCTTGACCCAGTCCCAGCGCGGGAAGGATGCGACGAGCGCAGACGTGCAACGGGCGCGCATCCACGCAGCGGCTCGCTCTGGTCGGTCCAGGTAGTCGAAAAGCCCCAGTGCGAGCACGACGTCGAAGGTCCGCGAGACGTCGATGTCGAGGAAGTCCCCCTCGATGAGCTCGACTTCGTGCGCGTCGACTCGCCGCCGTGCCAGCTCCAGCATCTGCGGGGAGAGGTCGATCCCGACGTACCGCGCGGCGCCGGCCTCGATGACCGCCTCCGCGACGCGGCCGGGGCCGCACCCGATGTCGAGCACCTCCGGCGCCGGGTGGCGCGCCACGACGGAGACCGCGAGCGCCCGGCTGAGCTCGGGCCCGCGTCGGAGGCGCGCGGCGATGCCTCGGCTGTCGTACAGCCGGTCAAACGAGCGCGCGTGCTTGTCGAAGTAGCGGCGTGTCGGCGTCATCGGCGGCCGCCGGGAAGACCTCGCGGACGGGGACGAGCCGGAACCGCGCGGCGGCTTCGCGGAGCCGTGGCTCGATCAGGTGGCGGCGGGTGTTCTGCCAGACGAACCTCCACCCCTCTCGGATTCGTTCCCGCCCGCCTGCCCGGCGAGGAAGCTCGATGCGCAGGGGCTCCGGCGCGAACTCGTACGGGTGGAAGTAGAGAACCGGGAGCGTCGTGCGGCGGCTGAGGTCGTGCAGCCCACGCCACAGCACGGCGCTCGGCAGGACGCGCCAGTAGGCGCCGCCGCCGACGGGAAGCACGACCCTGCCCCACCGGCACACGGCAAGTGGGAACTCCCAGAGCGTGTCCGCGTCACCCCGGATGCCGTACGGGTGCGCGGGGATCGGGCGGATCCGGTTCCGGACGCGCGGCGAGTCGAAGAGGCTCGAGTCGTACCGGAAGCCGATGTCGCGCAGGACGTCGTGCGCCCACGCCGAGTCGCGGGTGATCGAGCACCACGGCGCTCGATACCCGGCCGGCGTCACGCCGCAGATGCGCTCGACGACCTCCACGCAGCGGACGACGTCGCGCCTGAACTCGTCTGGCGTCTGCTCGTACGCGCGCACGTGGTCGTATCCGTGACAGCCGACCTCGTGTCCCCGCGCGGCGACGTCCGCGAGCGCCTCCGGGTGACGCTCGGCGGTGACACCGGCGACGAAGAACGTCGCTCGGACTCCGAGCTCGTCCAGGAGGTCGAGAAGCGTCGAGATGTGCCGCCCGAACGCATCGCTCCCCGTCCGCCAGTCGGCTCGTCCGATCTGGTGATAGACGAGCTGGTGCCAGTCCTCGAAGTCGAACGTCAGCAGGAACGTCTTCCGCTCGCTCATGCCACGACCGCCGCTCTGTTGGACGCTTCGATGCTCCGGCGCGGCGAGCATCTCGGCGAGGGCCGCCCGCACTCCGGCCGCGGACGGGTGCTCGACGTGCCGCGCGAGCACCGAGAGCCAACCGTTCAACCAGGCCGGGTCGACGTTGCTCGCGCTCGCCCTCCACACGTGCTCGCAGGGGGTCGCGGCGATCTCGTCGCCGCTCGCGAACAGGCGTTCATGCAGCCGTTCTCCGGCCCTGAGCCCGACGAACTCGACCGCGACTTCATCCGAGCGAGCGATGCGCCGGGCGAGGTCGAGGATGGTCACCGGCGGCCCGGTGTCGAGCCAGAAGACCCCGTCCGGGTCGGCCAGCCCGCCGGCGACGATTGCGAGCCTGGTCGCCTCGTCCGCCGTCATCAGGTAGCGCGTCGCGTCGGGATGCGTGACCGTCAGCGGACCACCGCGCGCGAGCTGCTGCCGGAACAACGGGAGGATGCTTCCCGTCGAGTCGACCACGTTCGCGAGGCGCACCGACGTGTACCGACCGTCTCCCGCCTCGCGGCCCGCCGTGGCGACGATCCATTCGGCAACGGCTTTCGTGCGGCCGAGGATGCTCGTCGGCTCGACGGCCTTGTCGGTCGAGAACAGCACGAAGCGCCCCACGCGCGCCCGGCGGGCCGCCTCGACGACGCACTTCGTCCCGAGCACGTTCGTCGCGACCCCCTCGATGGGAGACGCCTCGAGCAGCGGCACGTGCTTGTACGCCGCTGCGTGGAACACGACGGCCGGACGATGCTCCTCGAAGACCGCGGCGGTTCTCTCCAGGCTCTTGATGTCCGCCAGGACCGGCACGGCCTTCCCGAACCCCAGGTCGTCCGCGAGCCTCCTCGCAACGGCGACGAGCGAGGCCTCCGCCTGATCGACGAGGACGAGCTCGGCGACACCCTGCCGGACGAGCTGCGTACAGAGCTCGGCGCCGATGGAGCCCCCGGCGCCGGTGACGAGGACGGTCGCGTCCGCGAGGTACGCGCCGAACCGTCCGACGTCGAGGTCGACGAGCGGCCGGCCGAGGAGCGAGGCGGCGTCGCCGGCAGGCGCATGGCCGTTGCGTGCCGCCGTACGCATCAGCGCGGAGCTGATGTGCAGCTTCTGGCTTCCGACGTGGCGCTGATGGCGCGGTCCCTATCGCATCCGCAGGGACGTGTCAACAGTCGTCAGGCGGTTCCGAGCGCGCGAGCCAGGGCGGCGACGACCCGTTCCTGATCGCCGGCGGAGAGCCCCGTGTGGAACGGCAGCGCGAGCCCCTGGGCGCCTGCCGCCTCCGCGACCGGGAACATGCCGGAGGAGAAGCCGAAGCGGTCGCGATAGGCCGGCTGCAGATGGATCGCGGGCAGATAGGGCTTGGAGGCGATCCCGTCCGCCGCGAGCCGCGCCATCACCGTCGATCGCTCGGAGGGCGGGTCGACGAAGACGACGTACACGAACCAGGAGCGGTGGTAGACGTCGTCGTCGGGGCACAGCAGCCGGACGCCTTCCACGTCGGCCAGCAGTGCGTCGTACCGCGCAGCGACCTCCTCTCGGAGGGCGAGGATGCGGTCGAGCTTCCGAAGCTGCGCGACTCCCAGCGCGGCCGACAGCTCGTCGAGGCGGTAGTTGTAGCCGATCCGCTCGTGCGCGAACGTCTCGCCCCTGTCGGTCCGGCCCTGGTTCGCGAGGCTCTTCACGAATGCCCACTCGTCCTCCGTGCTGACCACGACCGCGCCGCCCTCTCCCGTGGTCACCTGCTTGTTCGGATAGAACGCGAAGACCGCGGGGTTCCCGAAGGACCCGACCGGCCGGCCGCGATAGGTGGCGCCGAGCGCTTCGCAGGCGTCCTCGATGATCGCAAGATCGTGGCGCTCCGCGAGGTCCCGGAAGGCGTCCATGTCGAGCGGGTACCCGAAGAGATCGACGAGCATGAGCGCTTTCGTCCTCGGCGTGATCGCTGCTTCCACGGCAGCGGGGTCGAGGTTGAGCGTCCGCTCGTCTACGTCGACGAAGACCGGCGTCCCGCCCTCGTAGACGATCGCGTTCGCCGAGGCGATGAACGACAGCGGGGTCGTCACCACCTCGTCGCCGGGCGAGATCCCCGCGAGCTTGACGCAGAGATGCAGACCGGCTGTGCCGCTCGACAACGCCGCGGCGTACGGCGCCTCGACGCGCTCGGCGAGCGCCGCCTCGAACTGCTCGATCATCGGCCCGAAGGCGAGACGCCCCGACCGGATGACCTCGAGGACGAGCTCCTCCTCGGCCTCGTCGACGTACGGCGCCGAGAGGCCGATGGTGTCAACCGCGGTCTCGCCGCCCATCGACGTCGCATGCTGACAGATCGGAGCTAGCGCAGGTCCTTGTTCGACTCCATGTCGAACCACATCGCAAACAAGGTGAACTGAGTCCCCGAGATCAGGAGCAAGGCCACGAGCGTCGCCGTGCCCGCCGTGATGTCGCCGCCCAGGAAGATCCGCTCGATCGCGACATACGCGCCGAGGGCGAGGCCGAGCGTCGTCATCACGATCCCGAGGGCATAGAAGAACACCAGCGGGTGGAAGTCCCGGATCACGTACTTCTCCCGCAACCGCCAGAAGAAGCCCTTGAAGAGCAGCCAGGCGATCGACGGGATGACCTTCCAGAGCTTGATCCCCGAGCGCTCGCCGACGTTGTAGATCGGGCGCGAGGAAAAGTCCCGCACGCGCGCGTTCCAGACGTTGAGGTGGACGAGCATGTCGTTCGGGAAGCCGTAGCGCGGGTAGATCCGGTCGAGGTCGAGCTGCTGCAGCATCGGCCGCGAGATCGCGGTGAAGCCGGACTGCGAGTCGGCGACGTGCCAGTAGCCGGACGCGATCTTCGTCAGCATCGAGAGGACGGCGTTGCCGAGGTAGCGGTGGCGCGGCATCAGCTCCCAGGCCTGGCCGGTGAAGAGCCGGTTCGCCTTCGCGTAGTCGACCTCGCCGGCGGCGACGGCGGCGGCGATCGTCTCGAGGTCGCCGGGATCCATCTGGCCGTCGGCCGCCATCACGGCGGTGACGTCGACCTTCTCGTCCAGCGCCCGCTTGTAGCCGGTGACGATCGCGGCGCCGACTCCGCGGTTGCGGTCGTGGGAGATCACCTCGATGCGCGTGTCCTCCGACTCGGCGGCTCGCGCGGCCGTCCCGTCCTGCGAGTGGTCGTCGACGACGTAGATCCGGTCGACGAAGGCGGGGATCGACGCGAGGGTCCGGCCGATCAGCTCTTCCTCGTCGTGGGCCGGGACGACGACCGCGACCCGTTTGCCGTCGATCACGCCGTCGCGGGGCGGAAACGGCGCTCGGCCGGCTCCCAGAAGATCGCCGCCAGCAGGCCGAGGATCAGGCCGATCAGCCCGCCGACGACGAGCGAGCGGCCGACGCTCCGCGCAGTCGTCTTCCGCGAGGCGGCCTCCTGGACGACGCTCGGCTGCTCGACGTTCTCGGCGAGCGAGAGCGCCTGCCTGCCCTCGAGCAGGTTCTGTGTGACGAGCCCGCGCCGCTCGACCAGCGAGCCGATCGTGGCATTGAGGGTGGTGACGCCGATGAGCCGGTCGGTCGCGGCGAGGCTACGGTCGCTCTGGAGACGTGTGAGCTCGGCCTGCGCCGAGTCGAGGCGCCGCTCGCTCTCCGCCAGCTCGCGCTCGTCGGCGGCGATCCCCTCCTCCAGCGCCTCGATCTTGTCCTCGACGTAGGGCGAGACGGTCGCGACGACCTCCTGCCCGAGCAGGTTCGCGGCGCGCGCGGTGACCCTGGCGTTCTGGCCGGTGACCCCAACCTCGATCAGAGGCGTCGTCCCGACCACCGCGCGACGGCCGGCCGGCGGCGAGACCTGCCGGCTCGTCACATTCGCGCGGAGCTTGCCGAGGTCCATGCCGCTTCGGTCAGCGACGCTCTGGAGCACCGCCTCGGAGTGGACGATCTCGTTCACGGTCGACGGGTTCGTCGCGAGCCCGGGAACCGGCGCGCCGCCGTTCGGCGAGAACGGCTGGCCGAGGTAGAGCGTCGCCTCGGCGCGGTAGACCTCGCCCCCGCCGAGCGCCAGCGCGTAGCCGACCGCCAGGCCGAGCACCAGGCCGAGCACCGGCAGCCACCAGCGGCGCTTGACGGCCTCCCACCAGCCGCGGATGTCGACCTCGCGCTCGGCGTCGAGATCGAGCTCCTCTGGAGGGATTCGGCGTTGGGTTTGGACGCTCACAACCCGCCGACTTTAGCGAGCAGGTCGGAATAGAGCCGCTCGTGGGCCTCCGCGATCGCGTCCCAGGAGAGCGCACGGCGGGCGGCCTCGGTGCCGCGAAACGCCTGCTCCAGCGCGGCCGGGTTGTCGAGCAGCTCCCGAATCGCCGCGGCGAGCGCGCCGGGATCCTCCCTCGGCACGACCGCGCCGGCGCCGTGCTCGGAGACGAGCTCCCCCAGGACGTCGCTGACGACCGCCGGCCGCCCGTGGCCGAGCGCGGTCGCCAGCGCGCCGGACGCGGACTCGCCGCCCCTGTACGGGAAGACTGCCAGCGTCGCCTCGCGCATCAGGCGCTCGACCTCCTCCTGCTGGAGGTAGCCGAGCCGCCACTCGATCCGGTCGGCGACGTCGAGCTCCGCTGCGAGCAGCCCGAATCGGCTCGACCGGGTCGAGCGGGTCGCCGGCGACCACGAGCCTCGCGTCCGGCACCTCCGCCAGAGCCCGGACGAGGACGTCGAGGCCCTTGTAGCCGCGGATCAGGCCGAAGAAGAGGAGCGTGCGGCCTGTCGGCGGCTCGATCGACGCCGGCGTGTCGAACGTGCCGTGCGGGATCCGGACGACGCGCTCGGCCGACACCCCGAACCGCTGCGAGCTGCTCGGCGCCGCCCCGCGTGTGCACGACGATCCGGTCGAAGGCGCCGTACATCGCGCGCCGCTCCTCGACGTCGGCCTCGCCCGAGTGCGGGAGGACGTTGTGCGCGGTGAGCACGCGGGGCCGGGGAAGCCGGCGGGCCCAGACGAGGTCCCTTCGGCCGAGCGGCAGCCACTGCACGTGGACGACGTCCGGCCTCGCTCGGCGAAGACGGCCCAGGAGCAGCGCCACGCTCGGGACGTACTCGGCCGCCTTCAGCGGCACGCGCAGCCTCGAGCGGGGCGAGCGGCGAAGCAGCCGGCTGCTCAGCGGCAGGAAGAGCTCCGAGCGGCGGTAGCCGTCCGGCTGGGGCGGCTCGCCGAAGGCGAACGGCGAGGTCAGGAGCTCGACGTCGTGCCCGCGCGCGGCGAGCGCCGAGGCGAGGTGATGGTCGTACGCTGGCGAGTACGAGGGCGGATCGAGCAGCGCGATTCGCACCGGGCCAGCATCATAGGTCGGCCTCAGAGCGACCACGCCTTGGACGTCCTCTACTTCCACCAGTACTTCGCCACCCGCCGGCGCTCTACGGGCACCCGCTCGTACGAGCTCGCGCGCCGGCTCGTCGAACGCGGGCACCGCGTGACGATCATCAGCCGTGACACGCGCATGCTGGAGGCGGGACGCGAGGAGCGTCCGCAGGGCCGCCTGCTCGCCCGGGAGCAAGTGGACGGCATCGACGTGCTGTTCCTCAACGTGCCCTACGCGAACCGGTACCCGACCCCGGTCAGGCTCGCCTCGTTCACCGCGTTCACGATCGCTGCGGCTGTGGCGGGCATGCTGGAGCGGAAGCCGGACGTCGTCTTCGCCTCATCCACGCCGCTGACGATCGGGCTCGCCGGCCTCGCAACCGCGCGTCTGAAGCGGGTGCCGTTCGTCTTCGAGGTCCGTGACCTCTGGCCGGCCGTTCCCATCGAGTTGGGCGTCCTGCGGAACCGGCCGGCGGTGTGGAGTGCCGAGTCGCTCGAGCGGCGGCTCTACGAGAGCGCCGCCCGGATCGTCGTGCTGAGCGAGGGCGCACGCCAGGTTCTCGAACAGCGCGGCATCCCCGGGGAGAAGCTGGCTCTGATCCCGAACGCGGCAGACCTCGACGTCTTCCGACCCGACCTCGTCGACGAGGGCTTCCGCGCCGCGAACGGCCTGGAGGGCCGCTTCGTGGCCCTCTACGCCGGCTCGATGGGCCCCGCGGCCGGGCTCGACCAGCTCGTGGACGCTGCGCAGGCTTTGCGCGGAAGCAAGGTCACGATCGTTGCTCTCGGCGACGGAGGCGAGCGGCCGCGGCTCGAACGCCGCGCGCGCGAGCTCGGTCACGACAACCTGCTCTTCCTGCCGCCCGTTCCGAAGGAGCAGCTCGCAGGCATCCTGGGCGCCGCCGACATCAGCCTGACGATCTTCGCGCCCTACCCCATCCTGGAGACGAATTCGCCGAACAAGTTCTTCGACGCCCTCGCCGCCGGGAAGCCGGTGGTCGTCAACCTCGACGGCTGGCTCCGGCGCCTGGTCGAGGAGAACGACGCCGGCGCCTGGGTTCCTGCCGGAAGCGGGGACGCTCTCGCGGCGACCCTCCGCTTGCTGGCGGGGGAGCCGGACGCCGTCGCGAGGAAGGGAAAGAACGCTCGAGCTCTCGCCGAGCGGGAGTTCTCACGCGACCTGATGGCGGAACGCCTCGCTCGCACGCTCGAGGAGGCGGTGGCCGGGTGAGGCCGGCCGCGGTCTTCGGCCTCCTCCACGCCGGGCTCGCCGTCACGAGGAGCCTCGGCCGCGCCGGGATCCCGGTGACCGGGATCGCGTGGAACCCGCACGACTTCGGACTCAAGTCGCGGTACCTCGCGCGCCGTCGGCTCGTCGCTCCCGGCGACGACGATGCCGTCCTCGCTGCGCTCCGCGAGCACGACGAGCGCCCGATCCTCTTCCCGGACCGCGACGAGCACGTGGAGTGGGCGCTTCGGAACTGGGCCGAGGCGACCGCCGCCGCGGATCTGCCCCTCCCGGAGAGCGCGGACGCCGTCCAGCGGTTGCGGCGCAAGGATCTCCTGCCGCTCGTCGCCGCCGAGGCTGAGGTGCCCTCGCCCGGAACCGTGCTCGCCAACGGCGACGACGCGGTCCGGGCCGCGGGCCTTCGCCCGCCGCTCGTCGTCAAGGCTGTCGAGGGCCAGGAGTTCGCGCTCGTGCTCGGGCACAAGGCGCTGGTCGCCGAGACGGTCGACGAAGCCCTGCTCGCCGCCCGTCATGCGCGCGAGCACGGGTTCCAGACCATCGTCCAGGAGATCGTCCAGGGCTCGCACGAGCGCGTCTACTCGCTGCTTGCCTACGTCGCGCGCGACGGCCGGCCGCTGGTCACGCTCGTCGGGCGGAAGGTTCGGCAGGGCCCGCTCCGGTTCGGCACGAGCGCCGTCTTCGAAGTCGACTACGAGCGGACCGTGCTCGATCAGGGACTGCGGCTCCTGCGGGCCGCCGGGTACACGGGAATCGCGCACGTCGAGTTCGCCCAGGACCCGCGCGACGGCGAGTTCCGGGTGCTGGAGGTGAACACCCGGCTGCCGGTCTGGGCCGCTCTGGCGGCGAATCGACATCTCGACCTGCCCCGGATCGCCTACGACGACCTCGCCGGCCGAGACGTCTCGCCCCTGCCGACGTTCACTGGGGACCTGACGTGGATCTACCTCGCGAAGGACGCGTACGTCTCGCTCCAGATGGCGCGCCGCCGCGAGCTCGGGCCGCGCGCTTTTCTGCGCGAGTACCTGCGCCGGCCGAAGGCCCGGGCGATCTTCGCGCGCGACGATCCGTGGCCGGCGGTCGCGTCGCTCAACTATCTGCGTTCGCGAACGCCATAGTTCCCGGCGTGCGACGTCTGATCGACCTCACCGGCGCCTCGATCCTCTCGGTCGTGCTCTCGCCGGTGCTCGCGGGGCTGGCTGTCGCGATCAGGCTCAGCATGGGCCGCCCGATCCTCTTCCGGCAGCAGCGTCCCGGCTACAAGGGCGAGCCGTTCGAGGTCTACAAGTTCCGCACGATGAAGGACGCCGTCGGCTCTGACGGCGAGCCGCTGCCCGACGAGGAGCGCCTGACGAAGGTCGGGATCTTCATGCGCCAGCTGAGCCTGGACGAGCTGCCGCAGCTCTGGAACATCCTCAAGGGCGAGATGAGCTTCATCGGTCCGCGGCCGCTGCTCATGGAGTTCGTGAAGTGGTACACGCCCGAGCAGATGCGGCGGCACGACGTGAAGCCGGGGGTGACCGGCTGGGCGCAGGTTCAGGGCCGCCACGACATCCCCTTCTCGAAGCGACTGGAGCTCGATGTCTGGTACGTCGACAATCGAAGCGTGCGCCTGGATCTGAAGATCGTCGGGCTCACCTTCCTGAAAGTGCTCTCGATGCGCGGCGCCAGTCCGGCGCAAACCGACGCGGAGGTCGACGACGTAGGCCTCCACGATGCGGTTCGCCGCGAGCGTGGGTTGATGTGACCGCCGTGACCGAGACGGCGTGGGAGGTCGGTGGCGAGTTCCACTCGCCGGTCGAAACGCCCCGCCCGTTCCATCCCTGGCCGCGGCCGGCGGTCTGGTACGCGCTCGGGCGTCATGCGGTCGAGGCGGTGGTGGAAATGGAGCGCGTGCGCACGCTCTGGCTCCCTGACTACTTCTGCCACGAGGTCGCCGTCGGCTGGGAAGAGCGGGTCGAGGTGCGGACGTACGAGGACGACCCTCGGTGGGAGGAGCCTCGCTGGGAGACGATCGAGGCGCGGCGCGGCGACGCCGTGCTGGCGGTCGACTTCTTCGGCGCCCGTGCGGGCACCGGCTGGGCCGAGCGGCGGGCGGAGGAAGACTGGCTGCTCGTCGAGGACCACTCGCACGATCCCTTCTCGCCCTGGGCGCTCGGATCGAGCGCGGACTACGCCTTCAGCTCGCTGCGGAAGACGCTGCCCGTGCCCGACGGCGGGATCCTCTGGTCGCCGCGCGAGCTCGATCTTCCGCCGCAGCCGCGTGGATCGGCCGAGGGCAGCGAGCTGAAGCTTGCCGCGATGATCCTCAAGGGCCGATATTTGGAGGCCGGTGGAGGCGACGATTTCAAGGAGCGGTTCCGGCGGCTTCAGGTCCAGGGCGAGGAGCAGCTGGGGCGGAGCCCGGTGGCCGCTGCCTCGCCGGCTGCGCGCGAGGCCGTGATCGGCGGGGCTCCGCTGCCCTGGCGGGTGCGGCGCTCCGACAACGCCGTGCACCTGCTCGGCCTGATCGCCGGGCTGGAGATCGCCGAGCCGCTCTTCGACGAGTGGCCCGCGGGCGCCGCACCGCTCGGCGTCGTGCTGGTGTTCCGGTCGGAGGATTTGCGGGACCGCGTCCGCGAGCTCCTGCGTGAGGCGGGCGTGTACTGCCCGATCCACTGGCGGATCGAGCGGCCGGCCTCGGAGCGCGTCCGGGATCTCTCCACGCGGGTGCTGACGATCCCGACGGACTGGCGCTACTCGGACGCGGACATGGAGCGCGTCGCGTCGATCCTCCGCGAGGCCGAGCCCCGCGTGTGACGGTCGAGACGCTCGTCGCGGGCGACGGGCGGTGGGACGAGCTCGTCGACACGGCACCGACGCCCGACGTCTACTTCCGGCCCGGATACGGCCGCGTGTACGAGATCGCCGGCGAGGGACGGCTCGTCGCGGTGCGGACGGACGGAGCCCTGTTCCCGCTCCTCCTGCGGGAGCTGCCGTTCGGCGAGGACGGGCTCGACGCGGTGACGCCGTACGGGTACGGCGGGCTCCTGCCGCTCGCGGCGGGGTCAGACCCCGTCACGGATGTGCGCCAGCTTCGCGACTGGTGTGCGACGGAGGGCGTCGTGAGCGTGCTGCTTCGGCTACACCCCCTCCTGGGGGGCTCGGAACGCCTGTCGGAAACGGACGACGTCGACGTGCGGGAGCATGGCCCGACTCGCGCCCTCGACCTCTCGCGCGTCGAGGACGGCCGGCTGGCCGGGATGAGCAAGGGGCGGAAGGCCGACCTCAACGTCGCGCGCCGTGAGCTCCAGGTCTGGTGGGAGAGCGACGAGGAGGCGCTCGAGCGGTTCCGCGCCGTGTATGACGCGACGATGCGGCGCCTCGGGGCCGGAGAGCACTACCTCTTCCCGGCCGAGTACTACCGCGAGCTCTCGGCCGGGCTCGGCGACCGGCTCGGAGTGGCGCTTGCCCGCCGCGGCGACGAGGTCGTCGGCGGCTCGCTCTTCATGGCCGACCGCCGGTTTGCCCACTATCACCTGAGCGGCGCGACCGAAGCAGGCCGCGAGCTGAAGGCGGGCACGCTGCTCGTCCACGAGGGCGCGGTCTGGGCGGCGGAGCGAGGCTGCGAGCTGCTGCACCTCGGCGGAGGCACGTCCGGCGCGGACAGCCTCTACGACTTCAAGCGCAGCTTCGGCGGGGAGGAGCACACCTACGCGTTCGCGACGATGGTCGCGGACCGCGAGCGCTACGACGCGCTCGTCGCCCGGCGAGCCGAGGAGCCCGAGCCGCTGCGCCCGGACTTCTTCCCGGCGTATCGCGCGTAGACGTCCAGCGTCTTGCGCGTTACGGCGTCCCAGCCGAAGTGGTCGGCCGCGCGCTTGCGGCCCGCCTCGCCCATGCGGCGGCGGAGGTCCTCGTCCGCGAGCAACCGCTCGAGTGCTGCCCGCAGCGCCGGGACGTTGCCCGGTTCCACCAGGATCCCGGTCTCGCCGTTCACCACGAGGTCGAGCAGCCCGCCGACCGCACCGGCGACGACGGGACGCCCGTGCGCCATCGCCTCGAGCGCGGCGACGCCGAAGCCCTCCCGATGCGACGGGCAGGCGACGACCGCCGCCCGCGCGTAGAGACCGGCCAGTTCCTTCGGCGGGACGAACCCGCGCGCCATCGGCACCTGCTCGCGGAGCGGCCCGTCACCGGCGACGACGAGGTTGAGGTCGCCCGCCGCCTGGACGAGCTCGAGGATCCCCTTCTCCCGGGAGAGCCGACCGGCGTAGAGCACCTCGGGCGGCCGCGCCTCGGGGCCGACCTCGGCCGGAAGTTCGACGCCGCTCGGGACGACCTCGATCTGCCTGGCGCCGAGCCGCGTCGCCTCGCCGGCCAGCGCCGTGCGACGGGCACACGACCGCCTCGGCCCGCCGGAGCACCGCCCGTGCCAGTCGTGGCGCACGGCGGGCGAGAGCGACGTCCGTCCCCCAGAGCTGGACGACGAACGGCTTCCGCGTCGCCATCGCCGCCACGCCGGACGGAAGCCAGTGCGCGTGGACGAGGTCGGCGTCGCTCGCCGCCCGCCGCGCGGCCCGCGCATAGGCGGCCAGGAACGGCGGCACGAGCGCAGCCCGCCACGGCTGTCGCCGCAGGTTGCCGACGATCCCGGCACCGTACGCCAGGCCGAAGTGCGGAAAGGACGCCGGCGAGACGACCTCGATCTCCGTGCCCGCCTCCCGTAGACGTTCGACCGCGTCCGCGACGAACCGGCCCGCCGTATCCGTCTCCGACCGCGGGTACGAGGTGGCGAGGACGACGACCTTCACGCCGTCGTGAGACGCCTTCCGAACACGACCGGAAGGGCCAGGGCCAGCATCGCCAGGGCGTAGAAGTACGACTGCTGCATCGTCAGGTAAAAGGCGTTCGCGGCCATCACGCCGATGACCGCGGCCGTGAGCCCCCAGGCGAGCGGCCGGACGCGCGCGGCGAGCGGGTCGCGCATCGCCGCCAGCGCCTTCCCGAGCCGGTGTCCCGCGCGCAGGCGGCGGAAGAGCCACCAGATGAAGACGGCGAAGAGCGCGGCGCCGACGATCCCCGTCTCGATCACGAGCGCCGCGTAGAACGAGTGCGGGCCCCAGTTCGTCAGCCCCGTCACCGCCTCGTAGTAGACCGAGAACGTGTTCAGGCCGAGCCCGAACAGGGCGTGTCCATCCAGCGCCGGCCGGATCAGCTCGTAGACCTCGAAGTGCGTCGCTGTCGAGCTTGACTCCGTGTCGAGCCGGGATCGGACGACGGTCTCGAAGAAGTCCACGCGGCGCGAGACGATCACCGCCAGCGCCACGGCAAGGCCGGCGAGCGGCACGAGCACCGCCGCCGAGACGAACCGGCGCCCGTAGGGGAAGAGCAGGACGAGCACGCCGACGAGCAGTCCCAGGAGCCCGCTCCGAGACAGCGTCGCGAGCTCGACGAGGAGGAGGAAGGGCAGGAGGAACATCAGCGGCACCCGCAACGGATGTCCCCGCTCGAGCCGGAGATACAGCGGCGTGAGGATCAGCAGCGGCACGAGCAGCACGATCCCGAGGTGGTTCGGGTCGTTCGTCAGCGCGTTCGGCCGGTAGACGTCGGCGCCCTCGACCGAGCCGTAGAAGTTGATCGACCGCGCGTCGCCCAGCAGCGGGCCGAGGACGGTCTGGTCGAGGTCGCGCCCGGTTTCCGCGAAGGCGAGCTGTGCGACGCCGTAGACGCCGTTGAGCGCGATCCCGGCGCACAGTGCGCCGAGTGCGAGCCAGTAGAAGCGCAGCGGCCGCCGCGCCAGGTACGCGATCCCGACGGCCGCGAAGCTGAAGGTGATCGCGAACCGCGCGAGCCCCTTGGCGAACAGGGACGCGGCCTGCTCGCTCTCGATGTTGTAGAAGCCGGCGAGGTAGACGACGAGGAACGCCGCCGCGAAGAGCAGGACGATCGCCACGGTGCGGTGGATGCGGCGAGGCCAGGAGCCGAGCCGCTCGAGCGCGAACGAGGCGACGAAGAGCACGGCCAGGATTCCGGCGACGCCGATCGTCCCTGCGAGCTCCCACTGGATCTTCTCGAAGCTCACGCAGAACAGGGTGGCGAGGAACAGGAACGAGGTCACACGAGGGAGGATCACGCGAGGCTCCGGATCAGGTCCGCGAGCTCGCGCGAACGCGTGCGACGGGAGAGCCGCTCCCTGAGCTCGGGCGAGAGCGGAGTCCCGTTCAGGCTTCCGCCTCGGTAGTCGGCGTCCAGCCGCTCGATCGCGGCTCGCAGTCCCTCGACGTCGTCGGGCGCGACCACGGTTCCGGCGCCGGTCTCGCGGAGGAGGTCGGCCGCGGCGCCGTCCGGCGGGACCGCCGCCAGGATCGGACGCTCGGCGGCGAGGTACTCGAACACCTTGGCCGAGAGCACCGCCCGGCCGCGCCCGCCGGACTCCGGGATCAGGAGCAGCAGCGCCTCGGAGTCCTTCTGGATCGCGAGCACCTCGCGCCGCGGCAGGTAGGGGTGGAGCTCGAGCCGGTCACCGAGATCGAGGCCCTCAGCGAACTCTCGGTCGGCCGCGCGGAAGTCGCCGACGAAGCGTAGGACCGCGTCGACGTCCGAGCCGGCCAACGCCTCCAGGATCGGCCGCGGGGTCCGGCGCCCGAAGAAGCTGCCGGTATGCGTGATCCGCAGGCGGGGCGAGGGCGAGTACTCGAGCCCGGCGAAGTCCTCGAAGTCGCAGCCGTTGGAGATCGTCTCGACCCGGGCGGCGCCGAGCGCGCGCAGCTCCTCGGCGATCGGGTCGGAGACGGCGACGACTGCGTCCGCCTTGCGCGCCACGAGCCGGGCGACGCTCTCTCCCGTCCGCTCCTTGGCGCGGACGAGCGCGCTCTCGGTGCGCCGGTGCGGGTTGGCGACGATCGAGTCGCGGAGGTCGGCGATCCAGCGCGCGCCGGTCGCGCGTCTGACGGCCGCGCCGATCAGGTGAACGGACGTCGGCGGCGAGGTGGTGAGCACGACGTCGATTCCCTCGCGCTTGGCGATGCGGATCGCGGCCGGGATCGCCGTTAGGTTCCAGGTCACGTTCTCGTCCGGCGCCAGCGCCCGCCGGAAGGTGAGGCCGGCCTTGCGGGCCGCCCGCTCGATCCCCGTCAGGCCGTGCAGCTCCTCCGCGGGCAGGCGTCCCTTCGGGCCGATGTACCGGACCCGGTGCACCCAGGCCTGCGTCGGTGGGACGAGGTCGTCGTCCCGATGCACCCACTTGGGGTCGTCGGGCGCGAGGACGTGGGTCTCGATCCCGAGCGCCGGCAGGTGCGTGGCGAACTTCAGCGGGCGCTGGACGCCGCCGCCGCCGGCGGGCGGGAAGTACATGGAGACGAGCAGCACTTTCACGGCAACAAGGCTAGAGGCGGTAGAGGAGATAGCG
Organism: uncultured Actinomycetes bacterium; assembly: GCA_963733855.1. Lineage (GTDB taxonomy): Bacteria > Actinomycetota > Thermoleophilia > Gaiellales > Gaiellaceae > JACDAN01. The sequence goes on along the minus strand of CAVTEL010000019.1, from coordinate 130,893 downwards.
CTCGTCCGCGTAGACCAGCGGCAGCGCGGGGCGCAGGAACGACCGCCGGCGGTCGACGACCAGCAAGTTGGCGCCGTAGCTCCGGGGGATCTCGAGCTCGCCCGTCCGCAGGAACCGCACGACGTCCCGCAGGCGCGCGTAGGGCCGGTTGTCCTCCGTGTCGGCGACGTGCGCAGGCGGCGCGGCGGCGACGTAGACCGGAGCGAGCGCCGAAATTCGGTAGCTCGTCTCGAGGTCGGAGAAGACGATCGCTCCCTCCGGGAGATCGCCGAGCGCCTCGCGCAAGCCCGGGGTCAGCGGCACGCGCGGGCCGGGCGGCTTCTCCCACTCACGCATCCCATGGACGGCGACAGGCAGCACGAACAGGAGCGCCGTGAGCCCAGCGTAGAGCCCTCGCCGCTCGATGCTCCCCCACCGGCGCTGGATCAGGAATCCCGCCGGGATCGCGAGCGCGCCGCCGACGAGCGCGACCAGGTCGCGAACGCCGGCCCGCCGTGATCCAGGCGCGGCCCGAAGTCGCCCGGCCAGGTCAGATGGAGCCACAACCCAGCGGCAAGTCCCGCAGGCAGCGCGGCACCGCGGAGGAACCCGGCGAGCACGGCACAGCCGCCCGCGAACGCGAACGCGAACGGCAAGAAACCCGCGATCCGCCGTGCCTGCGAAAGCGACACGAGATCCGCGAACGACGGGAACCAGAAGCTGGCGAGCGTCAAGAGGAGAACCGGCAGCGAGCCGCCAACCACGAAGGCCGCCCACCGACTGCGCGCCGCGAAGGCGGCGAGCGGGATCGCGACGAGCGCGGCAACCGCGACTGCGCCGGTCCGGCCGAAGACCTCGGGCACAAGCGAGTAGCGCTCGAGCGACTCGACGTCCAACTCCCGCGCATACCGCTCGAGTGCCCGGCGAACCTCCTCCTCGCGCGGCGTATGCCCCGCCGTCTCCTCGACGATCGGCCGGAGCCACAGGAGGACGAGCGCCGTCGGAACCGCAACCGCCGCGAGCCCGCTCGCCAGCGGGACGACGTCCCGCCTCGTCCAGATCACCCGCACAACCGCGAAGCCCGTGAGCGGCACGAGCAGGAACAGCGCGTAGGTCGGATGGGCGAGCGCGATTGCCAGCGATGCGGCGGCGACGGGGATCGCGAAGAGCCACCTCCGCTCCCGGATCAGCAGAAACAGCGAGGCGAGCACCATCGGGACGAGCAGCTGGCGCGCGGCGGTCGCCGGCAGGGCCAGGGAGTCGTACGCGCCGCCGTCGCCCGGCGCGAGCCCCGTGATCGCGACCTGTCCGGCGAGGACAGCCACGCCGCCCCAGACCGAGTTGAAGAGCGCACGGCCGGCCTCGAAAACGACGACGAACGTGATCGGGACGAGGATCGCCGCCTCGTTGAGGACAACGTCGGTCGGGTCGACGCCGGCCAGCTTCGAGACCAGCGCGAGAAGCCCGTGCCAGAGCGGGAACGCGTAGCCGGGGTGCGGGCCGCCGTCGGCGAACTCCCCGACCGCGTCGATCGACAGCTCGTCGAACGTCTCGAGCTTCCGCACACGCGCGAGGTGGAACAGCGCGTCGCCGCCCAGCGCCGGCCCGAACCGCCAGATGAAGACCGCGAACACTGCGCCGACGCCGGCCACCGCCCAAGTGGCCCAGTGCAACGGAGCGGGCTCCCGGCGCAGTGCGAACGGCAGCGCGATCGCCGCAGCCGCGCCGAGCACGATCAGCGTCACCAGGATCGAAGTGCCGAGGGCGAAGGTCACGAGCATCCCCAGGAAAAGGACGCCGAGCGAGAGCGCAGCCGCCTCCGCGACTGCGGGCAAGCGCAGCGCACGGGCGATCAGCGCGCCAGGGATGAGCAGGCACAGCGAGGCCGCCGTCAGCCGCAACGCGAGCCCGAGCCCATCGTCCGGGAGCAGGCGCGCGACGGCCAGCAGCGGGATCGCTGCCAGGACCAGTGGAATCCGGGTCAACGTGTGGATTCGAGAAGGGCCGTCGCCGGGCCGCCCGCCACCCAGTCGGCCGCGTCGCGGTAGACCGCCCCTCGCTCGCCTCGAAAGACCACCGAGCGCAGCCGGAGGCCGGCCAGGATCACCCGCCGGGCGTGCTCGGCGGCCGAGACCCCGTGATGCTTGACGAGAAAGCGCAGATGACCGCGAACCTGCTCGCGGAAGAGCGTCGCCGACTCGCGCCGCCACGACGATCCACCGACGTGCACCGCCTCGGCCTCCGGATAGAAGAGCGTGCGCCAGCCGACCGCCCGGGCGCGGTACGACCAGTCCGTCTCCTCGCTGAAGAGGAAGAACTGCTCGTCGAACGGCCCGACCTCCTCGAACGCCTCCCGCCGGATCAGGAACGCCGCCGCCTTGGCGAACTCGACCTCGCGCACCTCGTCGTGGCGGAATCCCGCTCCGTAGAACGAGTTCAGCAGCCTCGACCGGGGCGCGAGCTTCCGCAGGAACAGGTACTCGGTCGCAATCCGCCAGGGCGTCGGAAAGCCGCGCACCGACGGCTGGAGCGTCCCATCCGGGTTCAGCAGCCGCGGCGCCACCCACGCGGCCCGGGGAATCCCGTTCGCGAACTGCTCGAGCCGCTCGACGGCGTCACCCATCACCCAGGCGTCCGAGTTCAGGACGAGGACGTACGGCGCCGCCGTCTCGCGGATACCCCGGTTCCAGCCGGCCGCCAGCCCGAGGTTCTCCTGCTCGACGAGCCGCACGTCGGGGAAGCCTGCGCGAACCCGCTCCACCGTGCCGTCCGTCGAGCCGTGGTCGACGACGACCGTCTCGAGCCCGTCGACGCTCTCCAGCGCCCGCTCGACGTGCGGCAGCCCGTTGTAGGTGACGACGACGGCAGAGACGTCAGGCATCGGGCACCGACCTTCGCATTCCGGACCGGACGGCCTCCCAGCCGATGATCGCCGCGCCGGGCAGGGCCAGCCCGAGCGTGGTCACGAAGAACAGGAACCCGGTCGCAGCCGCCGCATCCGCGTCCACGTCGAGCCGCGTCATGAAGCTGACGAAGAACGCCTCGCGCACCGCGAGCCCGTTGATCGTGAACGGCACGAGCATGACGAGGAAGAGCAGCGGGCCGAGCACGAAGTAGGGCCTGACCGACAACTCGACGCCGACCGCTTCCCCACACATCCAGATCGCGACGATCCGGACGACCTGGACGCCGATCGTGAGGACGAAGACCGCGAGCAGCACCCGAACGCTGTCGCGATAGCTGTGCATTCCCCTGTAGAGCCCCAGCACCGGACGCTCGATCCGCAGCCGGGCGAGCAGCGGCCGGAACCGCCGCAGCCGGGTACGCAGGCTCTTGGAGAAGATCACGAAGCCGGCGACGATCGTCGCGACGACGAACACGGCCTCGATCCAGAGGTAGACGTCGATGTCGTACTCGCCGACCGCGAGCGCCAGGCCGATCGCGGCGAGCAGCAGCGTCGCGGCCCCGCCGATCGCCCGCTCGAGGATCACGGAGCCGGCGATCGTTCCCGTGTTGCCGGGGTGCCGCTTCGACGTCTCGTAGATCCGCGCCGCGTCGCCTCCGACGGCCGTCGGCAGCACCTGGCTGGCCGCGTACGAGACGAAGTAGGCGCGCGTCAGCCAGCCGAGCCGGTCGTGGATCGCCTTCGCGTCGAGGAGCCACTTCCAGCGGAGCGCCATCGGCCAGGTCGTCGCCAGCGTGATCACGAGCGCGAGTGCGAAGTAGCCGAGATGCGTGTCCGCCAGGATCTCGATCGTCCGGCCGACGTCGATCTTCCAGATGACGTAGGCCGTGCAGAGCGCGGTGACGAGGAGGGTCAGCGAGACCCTCAGGCTCTTGCTCATGTGAGGCGCGAGTGGATCCGGCGGAGCGCGTCGACCACGTCCGCGACGTCCTCGTCCGAGTGCGCCGGGGAGAGGGGCAGCGAGAGCACCTGCGCGCCGGCCCGTTCGGCGACCGGAAGCGCGGCCTGGTCGGGCAGGAGCTCCCGGTAGGCGGTCAGCGTGTGCACCGGCAGGAAGTGGATGCTCGTCGCGACGTTCTCCTCCTCGAGCAGCGCGGCGTACTCGTCGCGCGTCCCGCCTGCGCGCTCCGGGTCGATCCGGACGACGTAGAGGTGGAGCGCGTGCGTGTCGCGGTCGTCGCGTGCCAGCGCCTCGATGCCGTCCAGGTCGGCCACGGCCTTGTCGTATGCCGCGAAGTGCCGGAGCCGGATCTCCCTGTGCCGCTCGAGCTTGTCCAGCTGGACGAGCGCGATCGCCGCCAGGACGTCGGAGAGGTTCGCTTTGTAGCCCGGCACCGCGATGTCGTAGAGCGATCCGCCGTGGCGCCGCATCAGCCGGAGCTCGCGGATCGCCTCGGCGACGTCGTCCCGGTTCGTCGTCACGACGCCCCCCTCGCCGGCCGCGACGTTCTTGGTCGCGTAGAGCGAGAAGCAGGTCGCCTCGGAGAGCCCGCCGACCTTCCGGCCGCGGTACTCGCTCTCGGCAGCGTGCGCGGCGTCCTCGATCACCGGCAGGCCAAGGGCCCAGATCGGATCGAGGTCGGCGGGCTGCCCGGCGAGGTGGACGGGCATGATCGCCTTCGTCCGCTCGGTCACCGCCGCCGCGACCGCCTCGGGGTCGATGTTCAGGTCCGACTCGCGGACGTCGGCGAAGACTGGCGTGGCGCCGGTGTGGACGATCACGTTGGCCGTCGCGGGCCACGTGATCGGCGTGGTGATCACCTCGTCGCCGGGCCCGATCCCGAGGGCGACGAGCGTCAGGTGCATCGCTGCCGTGCCGGACGACACGGCGAGCGCGTGCTTCGCGCCGACGTAGCCGGCGAAGCGGCGCTCGAGCTCCGCGGCGTTCTGGCCGGTCGTCAGCCAGCCGGAGCGGATCGTCCGGGCGACGGCCTCGATCTCCTCCTCGCCGACGGCGGGAGGCTGGAACGAGAGCATGGTGCTGCTCTACGCGAGAGTTCCTGCACGGGCCGTCCGGAAGCGTACGAGAGCGGCGGCCGCCCTCGCCCGGTCCAGGGCCTCGTCCCTCGCGGAGCCGACCGCCTGAACGGCGCCGAGCCGGTCCGCGCCCCGCCGGAGCTCACCGACCTCGTACGCCGCGCCGCCGGTAGACGCGGACGCGGAGGACGCCCTCGGATCGCCTCTGCCTCCTCCACGCCTTCGACCGCCTCGAGCTGACCCGGCTCCGCCGTCAGGAAGACGGTGGCGGCGCCGCCGACGTGCGGTTCGGCGACCAGCGCGACGGGGTCGATCTCCTCGCCGAGCGCGGCGTCCAGCGCGAGCTCGTTGAGGTCGACTCCGAGCGCGGCGAGGCAGAGCTCCGCGTCGTGGCCGCCTCCGAGCCGCGCGGCGACCTCGACGACCTGCGGCCCGTCCCGGATGATCCTGAGCTGGGTGTAGGAGGGGCCGTTCTCGATGCCGAGCGCCGAGACCGCTCTGGCGGCAACCTCGGCCGCCTCGCCGGCCGCGTCCGCCTCGGACGGCCAGACGTGCGCCAGCGCGACGCCGAACGCAGGTGGCTCGGCAGTCAGCCGGTCGGTCACCGTGAGCGGATGGAAGCGTCCGTCGACCGAGAACGCGTTCACGGTCACCTCCGGCCCGTCGGCGAGCTCCTCGACGAGCGCGTGGCCGTTCCTCGACTCCGCGAGGGCGCGTGTGATCGCCGCCTCGAGCTCGGCGACGTCCTCGACGAGGCTCAGGCCTCGCTGGCCCTGCCGGTCCGGCGCCTTGACGACGCAGGGAACCGGCAGGCCCTCCTCCGGCCCTGAGACGAGATGCCAGGCCGGCTGCGGCACGCCGGCCGTCGCGAGCCGCTCGCGCTGGCGCGCCTTGGAGGTGGCGAGGACGGCCGTAGCCGGCGAGAGGGGATGCGCGATCCCGCATCCGCTCCGCGACCCGCGCCGCGATCGCGACGGGCCAGTCGATGCCCGGCGCGACGATCCCGTGCACGCGCTCCGCCTGCGCGAGCCGCTGAATCCCGCGCTCGTCCTCGGTCGAGATGATCGCCCGCCGGTCGGCGACGGCGAACCCCGGCGCGGCGGGGTTCCGGTCGAGCGCGATGACCTCGAGGTCGCCGCGCGCCCGAGCCGCCTCGATCAGCCCGAGCTGCGCCGGCCCGGCGCCCAGAACGAGGAGACGTTTCCGTCGGTCCGTGCGTCGCTCAGCTTCCTCGGCCACCGCACGACATTGTGGCGCCCGAGCGCGACAGCGCCTCGCTCGGCGAGATCTGTGGGCTCGATGTTGACTCGATGAGTGCCCGCAAGGTACTATGCGACGCATGGAACCTGCTCAGACACGCAAGTCTGTCTCCCAGCTGCGTCGCGGCACCGTCGAGTACTGCGTCCTGGCGCTTCTGCGCGGGGGTGCGCGGTACGGGTTCGAGCTCGTTCGGGAGCTCTCGGAGGTGGACGGCCTCGTGACGAGCGAGGGGACGATCTACCCGCTGCTCACGCGGCTGCGGAAGGAGCAGCTCGTGACGACGTTCTGGCGCGAGTCCGAGTCGGGCCCGCCACGCCGCTACTACGAGCTCACAGACGCGGGCCGGGAGGCGCTCGACGACTTCGCGAAGGAATGGGCCCGGTTTCGGGACTCAGTCGATGCGATCTTGACCAAGGAGGAAGGATGACCACCATGCAGACCGACCGGCTCGTCGACGACTACCTGAGCCGGCTCGAGGAGGCAGCAGCGCACCTGCAGCGGTCACGACGCGCAGAGCTGATCGCCGAGATCCGCGAGCACATCGAGGCGGCGCTGCGCGAGGAGGAGGCTGCCGGCGAGGTCGCGGTTCGCAACGTGCTCGAACGGCTCGGGCCGCCCGAGGAGATCGTCGAGGCCGCGGAGCCCGTGCCGGAGGCCGAGCAGCGGCCCACCGGCAAGCTCGAGGTGGCCGCGATGGTGACGCTCGTCGTCCCGTTCATCGGCTGGCTGTTCGGCATCGCGATGGTTCTGATCTCGAGGGCGTGGTCGAATCGCGAGAAAACGATCGGAACGGCGCTCGCGCTGCTGGCGGTGGTTCCTTTCCTCGCGCTCGTGATCGTCGACAGCTACTCGGAGAGCACGTCCGACACGTTCGAGGCCTTGCTCTTCGTGTTGTGGGTCATCGGCGGACTGCCGAGCGCTGTCTACCTGGGCCTGCGCCTGCGCCGAGACCGCTGAGCAGACGGCGCGGAGCTCAGGTCGTGCGCGCGACGTCGGCCGGGGCCGCAAGGGACGAGTCCACCCAGGACGCGTTCTCGCGATACCAGTCCACGGTCCGCGCGAGCCCCTCCTCGAGCGACGTCCGTGCCGTCCAGCCGAGCAGCCGCTCGGCCTTCTCCGTCGAGCCGATGTGTCGCGCCACCTGGCCCGGCCGCTCCGCCACGTGCTCCTTCAGCGACGGCGGCTTCCCACAGAGCTCGAGCACGAGGTCGGCGATCTCCGACACCGACGCGTCCCGCCCCGTCGCGACGTTGATCACCTCGCCTTCCACCGCCTCCGCGTCCGCCTCGATCACCGCCTGGATCGCCTCCGCGTCGTCCTCGACGAAGAGCCAGTCTCGGCTCGCCGTCCCGTCACCGTGGACGGTCAGCGGCTCGCCGGCCAGCGCCTGGAGGATGAAGCGCGGGATCACCTTCTCGGGATGCTGGCGCGGCCCGTAGTTGTTGAACGGCCGCACGATCACGATCGGCAGGTCGTACGTCGCTCGGTACGAGAACGCGAGCCGATCCGCCCCCGCTTTCGTCGCCGCGTAGGGGCTGCGGGGATTCAGCGGATGTTCCTCGTCCATCGGAGCCGTCTCGGCGGTGCCGTACACCTCGCTGGAGGAGATCAGGATGAAGCGCTCGACCGGCTCCTCGCGGATGGCATCGAGCAGGACTCGCGTCCCCTCCACGTTCGTCGCCACGAACTCCGACGCGCCCTCGGCGATCGACTTCTCGACGTGCGACTCCGCCGCGGCGTTCACGATCACGTCCACCCCGGCGACGACCTCCCGCACCAGCGCCTCGTCGCGGATGTCGCCGTGGACGAACGAGAGCCGCTCGTGCGAGCGAACGTCGCGCAGGTTCTCGAGGTTCCCCGCGTAGGTCAGCGCGTCGAGCGAGACGACCTCGTACGGCGTCGCCCGCAACAGATGCCTGATGAACGCGGAGGAAATGAAGCCCGCCCCGCCGGTGACGAGGATCCGTTTCACAGTTCCTTGTCGATCGTGTACAGCGGCCTGCCCTCCACGTCTCGCTGGATGCGCGCCAGGTACTCGCCGACCAGCGCGAGGATGAACCCTTGCACGCCGAGGACGAAGACGACGGCAGCGCCGCCGAAGAGCGGCCCCGGGAAGTCTGACTCGACGATCCAGTACGCGACGCCGTAGACCCCGAGCGCGAGCGCTGCCAGCGTGCAGAGCGTGCCGAGCGCGACGCCGATCCACTGGATCGGCTGCGGCCAGAAGCCCGCAAGGACATGCAGTGCGAGGCGCGTCAGCCGCAGGGGCGAGTAGCTGGAGGGCCCCCTGCGCTTCTCGTGCGCGACGTCCACTTCGACGACGCTCGCGCCGCCCGAGAGCACCAGCGCCTTCGTGAACTTCTGGCGGCCGATGGCGCCGAGCATCGGCTCGAGTGCTGAACGCCGGTAGGCGTTGAAGGCGCAACCGAAGTCCTCGATCGCGACGCCGGTGAAGCGGCGGAGCATCCCGTTCACCATCCGCGAGGGAAGCGTCCGTCCCCACGAGTCGCGCCGTGCGGCGCGCCGTCCGCTCGCCACGTCAGTGCCGTTTCGCACTGCAGCGAGGAGCTTGGGGATGTCCTCCGGCGAGTTCTGGAGATCGCCGTCCATCGTCACGAGGACATCGCCCCGGGCCCGCACGAGACCCGCGTGCATCGCGGGATGCTGGCCGAAGTTCCGCTTCAGGCGCACCCCGCGAACGTGCTCGTCGAGGTCGTGCAGGCGCTCGATCTCCTCCCAGGTTCCGTCGGTCGAGCCGTCGTCGACGAGCAGCAGCTCGTAGCCCTCCCCGTCGAGCGTGGCCACTGTTCGCCGCACCAGCTCGTCCACGGTGGGACGCTCGTTGTGGAGCGTCACGACGACGGAGATCTCCGGCTGCACGGGCTCGACACTACAATTGGCTGTCCGGTGGCCGCCGCCTCACTCGAAGACCGGATCACGGAGCTCCGCGAGGATCGATCGCACGGAGCCAGCTGGATGGCGCGCCAGGCCGTCGAGGCGCTGACCGAGCTGGTCGAGGCGCACGAGGGATCCTGCGACGAGGTCCTCGACGATCTCCGACAGGCGGGCCGGCGACTTGCGGCCGCGAGGCCGGGCGTCGGCGCCATCGCGGGGACGGTCGGAAGGCTGCTCGCATCGGGCCGTTACGAAAGCCACCTCGAGCCCGACGCGCTCCGACAGGTGGTACGCGAGGAGGCGCAGGCGCTCACCGAGGGACGGCTCCGCGCGCCCGCGTCGATCGCGATCCAGCTTCGCGGGCACATCGACGGCGCGACCGTGCTCACCCATTCGAACTCCGCGACCGTTCGCGAGGCGTTCTCGCACGACGAGCCCGCAAAGGTGCTCTGCACCGTGTCGAGCCCGGTCGAAGAAGGCAGAACGCTCGTCGCGGAGCTGACCGAGGCGGGGATCGACGCCGAGCTGGTCGAGGACGCCGAGGCCCCGGGCCGGGTCGCGGAGACCGACGTCGTCCTCCTCGGCGCGGACACGGTCTTTCGCGACGGCACGATCTGCAACAAGATCGGGACGATCCCGCTGGCCCAGGCGGCGCGCGACGCGGCGTCCCTGTCGTCGTGGCCGCAGAGCTGATCAAGCTAGCGCCGATCCCTGGGGCTCAGGCGCCTGATCTCGCAGACTTCGAGCGTGAGCTCTTCGAGCTGATTCCGGCCGACCTGATCACCGAGGTCGTGACCGAGGAGGGGGCCTTCGCGCCGGACGAACTGGCCTCCCTGGTCGACCGCGTGCCCTTCCTCCGAGAGGGCTACGAGCTAGTCGCGCCCGCCCGCGTGGGTCAGTAGCACCTCGGCCACACGCTCGAGCTCGTCATCGGTCAGCCGGTTGTGGAACGGCAGCGCCAGCGCCCGCTCGAAAGCCTCGTCCGCACCGGGGAAGGGGCCTTGATCCGCGTACGCCTCCAGCCGGTGCAACGCGTAGGTGCCGATCTGCGCCTGGATCCCCGCCGCGGCGAGCACGTCGAGCGCCTCGTTTCTCCGGTCGATCCGCACGACGAACGCCTGGAGTCCGTGGCGGTCTCCCTCGTCCGCCGACGGCAGGCCGACCGAGTCGCCGAGCCGCTCCGCGTACGCCGCGGCCAGGCGCTCCCGCTCTTCGAGCAGCCGCTCGAGGCGGCGCATCTGCGTCGTGCCGATCGCGCAGAGGATGTCGGGCAGGCGGTAGTTCAGGCCCGCCGCACGGATCTCGAAGTCGCCGCGCGGCTCGATGCCGTGATGGCGGAAGCGGCGGACCGCGTCCGCGATCTCGGGCTCGTTCGTCGTGACCGCGCCGCCCTCTCCCGTCGTGACGATCTTGCGCGGGTGGAACGAGAGGCAGCCGAGCCGCCCCAGGCCGCCGCACGGCACGGCCCTGCCGGCGGGCTCCGAGGGCTCCCGCCGCGTCCTCGAGCAGCGCGACGCCGTCGGGCACCGCCGCCTCGAGCTCTTCCCACGGAGCGGGACGGCCGAAGAGGTGGACGACGAGGACGGCCTTCGTCCGCGGCGACAACCCCGCCGCGACGGTCTCGGCCGTCACGTTCATCGTCTCCGCGTCGACGTCCACGAGCACCGGCCGCGCGCCCGCGAGCGCGACGACGTTCGCGGTCGCCGGGAAGGTGTAGGCCGGGACGATCACCTCGTCGCCGGGCCCGATCCCGAGCGCCAGCACGGAGAGGTGCAGCGCCGCGGTGCCGGAGGAGACGACGATCGCGTGCTCGACCTCGCAGGCGGCGGCGAGCGCGCTCTCGAACTCCTCGACGCGCGGGCCCATCGTCAGCTGGCCGCTGCGAAAGACCTCCTCGACAGCCGCCAGCTCCTCCGGGCCGAGGTCCGGCCAGGCGAGCCGGATCACGCCGGCGCCGGCTGGCGCTCTCGGTACCACGCGATCGTGCGGGCGAGGCCGTCGTCGAGATCGACCTTCGGTTCCCAGCCGAGCAGCTTGCGGGCCTTGTCGACGTTCGGGATCCGCATCTCGACGTCCGTGTAGTGGAGCGGACGGTGCGTGATGTCGACGTCGGCCTCCATCAGCCGCCGGATCCGGACGGCCAGGTCGAAGACGGTTACAACCGAGCGCGGGTTCCCGATGTTGAACACCTGACCGACCGCCTCGGGCCGCTCCAGGACGAGCATCAGGCCGTCGACCATGTCGTCGACGTAGCACCAGGCGCGGATCTGAGAGCCGTCGCCGTGGATCACGAGGTCGTCGCCGGCCAGGACCGTCTCGATGAAGGCGCGGATCGCGCCGCCGCCGATCTGGCCGGGCCCGTAGACGTTGAACGGCCGGACGGAGACCGTCGGAAGCCCGAGCTCGTCGTGGTAGGAGTGCGCGAGATGCTCCCCCGCCAGCTTCGACACGGCGTACGTCCACCGGGCCTCCCCCACCGAGCCCTGCGCCGTCTCGTGGATCTCCTCCACCTTGTAGGCATGTCGCCCGAAGACCTCGCTGGTCGAGAAGTCGACGAACCGCTCGACGGTCTCCGACGTCGCCTGCGCCGCTTCGAGCACGTTGTAGGTGCCGATCAGGTTGACCCGCATGGTGCGCACCGGGCTCTCGAGGACGGTGTCGACTCCGGCGATTGCGGCAAGGTGGACGATGTGCGTCGCGCCCTTCGCCGTCTCCGCGACCAGTTCCGCATCCAGGACGTCGCCCTGGACGAACGTCAGGTTCGGGTGGCCGGAGAGCTCCGTGCCGCCCATGGCGTCCCGGTGGAGGTTGTCGTAGACGACGATCTGGTTGTCGTCGATGAGCTGCCGGCTGAGCGTCGTGCCGATGAAGCCGGCACCGCCCGTGAGCAGAATTCGCTTGCCTTGAAGTGGCACGCGGCGAGTGTAGTGATGGGTCTGGCGCTGCTGGCGGGATGCGGCGGCGGCGGCGACCCGCCGGATCAGCCGGCCACCGAGCTCGAGATCGCCGTCTGGGCCAGTGGCCGCTCAGGCGATAAGGATGAAGCGAGCCTTCGCTGCGCGCCCGCCGGAGGTTCCCTGGCGAACCCGGACGACGCGTGCCGGCAGCTCGAGCGTATGGAGCGTCCATTCGCCCGGCCTGACGACCAGGCCATCTGCACCGAGATCTACGGCGGGCCCGCCGTCGCCGAGATCCGCGGCACCTTCAACGGCAAGCAGGTCGACACGACGTTCGCCAGGACGGACGGCTGCGAGATTGCGCTCTGGGACCGGCATCAGTTCCTGTTTCCGGTGCAACCAGCCTCGCCCTAGCAGGCTAGCTCAGCCGGATCCTCGGATCGATGACCGCATACAGCAGGTCGACGATCAGGTTGCAGATGATCACGGCGAAGGTCGCGAACACCGTGATCCCCATCACCGTGGGCAGGTCGAAGCCATCCAGGGCGAGCAGCGCGCTCCGGCCGAGCCCCGGTAAACCGAAGACGGTCTCGGTGAAGATCGCCCCGCCGAGCAGGACGCCGATGTCCAGGCCCAGCAGCGTCACGATCGGCAGCATCGCGTTGCGGAGGATGTGCGTGCGCATCACGACGTGCTCGGGCGCGCCCTTCGCGCGGGCCGTCCGGATGTAGTCCTCGTTCATCGTCTCGAGGACCGAGGCGCGGATCATGCGCGTGTAGAGGGCCGCGTAAAGAAGCGCGAACGTCACCCAGGGGAGGATGAGCGAGTGCGCCCACTTCAGCGGCCCTCCGCACTCTGTCGCCGGATTGAAGAAGTCGCAGTACCCGCCGAGCGGGGTCAGCCCGGCCTTGTAGCCGACGAAGTAGATGAGGATCAGCCCGATCCAGACCGGGTGCGCCGAGATCCCGAGGAGCACGAACGCCATCGCGCTTCGGTCTAACAACGACCGTGGCTTGAGCGCCGAGAGGATGCCGATCGGCAGCGCGATCATCATCCAGAGCACGACGCCGCCGATGATGATGCTCGCCGTGACCGGCGCGGCTTCCTTGATGATGTCGGTGACCGGCCGGCGCGAGGCGTACGAGCGGCCGAGCGACTGGTGCACGACGATGTCCTTGAGGAAGTCGCCGTACTGGATGTACACCGGGCGGTCGAGACCGACCTCCTTGCGCACGCGCTCGACCTGGTCGGGCGGGCACTGCGCACCGCAGATCAGGCGCGCCGGCTCGGCCGGCACCAGGAAGAAGATGATGTACGACACCATGGTCACGGCGATGAAGAGCACGCCGGCCCAGAGCAGCCGTCTCACGAGGTACCTGAACATCTCTCCTGAACTGGTGAGACTCGGCACGAAAGCCCGGGTTAGACGTGATTAGCAGCGCTAATCACCCTGTGGGGGACGCGACGGTCCTCTTCGTCGGCGCGGGCCGCCATCAACGACGGGCGCTCGCGCGACTGCGGGAGCTCGGCGTTCGGGTCGTCGCGGTGGACCGGAACGCCGACGCGCCCGGTCTCCCGATCGCCGATGTCGGCGAGGTCGTCGACATCCTCGACATCCCGGCGGTCGTGGAAGCCGGTCGGCGGCACGGCGTCGACGGGGTCATGACCTACGCGGCCGACCGCGCGGTGCCGGTCGTCGCCGCCGTCGCGGAGGCGCTCGACCTGCCCGGCATCGGCACGAAGACCGCCCACCTGATGACGAACAAGATCGCGATGCGGCGTCAGCTCGCCGACGCCGGCGTCCCGCAGCCGCGGTTCGCCGCCGTTCGGACACTCCACGAAGCGCGGGCCGCTGCCGGCGCAGTCGGGTTCCCGGCCGTCCTCAAGCCGGCGGACTCCGCGGGCCAGCGCGGGCTCTTCCTCTGCGAGTCGCTGGACGACGTCGAGCGCCACCTGCACGCGTCGCTCGCGCAGTCGACCGAGCAGGAAGCGATCCTGGAGAGCTACCACGAGGGCAAGGAGGTGAACGGCCTGCTCGTGCTGCGGGACGGCGAGCCATCCGTCGTGACGCTCTCCGACCGCCGACGGCCGCCGGGCCGCGGCTTCGGCGTTGCGATCGCCCACGTCTATCCGTCGACGCTGTTCGGCGACGCGCTCGAGGAGGTCCGCCGCACCGGCGTCCACACCGTCAAGGCACTGGGACTGCGGGAGGGGGTTGCCTACCCGCAGGTGCTCTGGAGCGAGGACGGCGTCGCGCGCCTGATCGAGGTCGCAGCGCGGATCCCGGCGGGCCAGATGGACTCGGTGGCGCGATACGGCGTCGGCGTCGACCTGATCGACATCGCGCTGCTCCAGGCGCTGGGGCGTCCGGTGCCTGATGAGATGGTCGCGGCGAAGATGGAGCAGCCGATGGCGATCTCGTTCCTCACCGCGCAGCCCGGGCCGCTTCCGACCGGCAAGCTCGTCAGCGTCAGCGGCCTCGAGCGGGTGCGGGCGTTCCCGGGCGTCGTCGAGGCGGAGCTCTACTTCCAGGACGGCGAGACGATCCGGCCCGTGCAGCTCGACGGCGACCGGCGCGGCTACGTCATCGCGTTGGGCGGGACGAACCTCGAGGCCGTCGAGCGCGCCGAATCCGCGGCGAGGCTGCTCGACGTCGAGGTGGAGGCGGCGTGAGCTGCGGCTTCTCGCTCGAGCACTACCGCGAGCTGATCCAGGCTGCGAACGACAGCGGCTACCGCTGGACGGCCTTCGGCCAGGAGCCGGAGCCCGGCGATCTCTACCTGCGGCACGACGTCGACCTGTCGCTGGACGCCGCGCTCGAGATGGCTGAGCTCGAGGCCTCGCTCGGCGCGCGCGCGACGTACTTCCTGATGACGCAGTCGGTCTTCTACAACCTCGGCTCGTCGGAAGGACGCAGGGCGCTGAACAGGCTCCGGGAGCTCGAGCACGGGGTCGGGCTCCACGCGGTCTGGCCGAACGTCGAGCTCGACGACCGCTTCGACGCGGTTCTGGCTTGGCACAACCCGAACCCGGACTACATGTCGGAGCCGGTCGACGGCGCGGTCAACGTCATGCAGCGACCGTTCTTCGACCCGGACCACTACCGCTCGGACTCGAACCAGCACTGGCGGCACGGCTGTCCGCACGAGGATCTGCGCCACGCCCGGTTCGAGTGGCTCCAGCTCCTGATCCACCCGGAGGTCTGGGTCTACCCGGGCGACACGATGGGCGAGACGATGACGGCCATGCTCGACGCGGAGCGAGACCGGCGCCGCGCCCTGCTGGCGGAAGACCGCATCGACCTCTCGTGAGCGCGCGATGCCAAGTAACAGAGTGTTACTAGCTCAGAGCCGCCCCGAGATTCCGCTGTCCGAGCGCGTTCCCGGCGCTTCGAGGAGCAAGTAACAGAGTGTTACTTGGCCGGCGGCTCGGCGAGCTCGCGCGCCACTCGGCCGTGTACGGGCTCGGATCGCTCGTCTCGCGATTCATCGCCGTCCTGCTCCTGCCGGTCTACACGCGCTACCTGTCGCCGGCGGACTACGGGCTGATCGAGACGCTGATCGCGCTGTCGGCGGTCCTCACCGTGCTCCTCGCGGCCGGCGTCAAGAGCGCCTTCTTCCGCTTCTACTTCGACGAGGCGGACGAGGCCGGGAAGCGGCGCGTGATCCGCACGTCGTTCTGGTTCACGATGGCGATGGGCACCGCCGGCCTGGCCGCCGGCCTCGCCCTCGCAGGCCCGATCTCGGAGTTTCTGTTCGACACTGGCGAGCACGCCGACCTGGTCCGGGCGGCGTTCGTCGGGATCTGGGCCCACGTCAACTACGAGCAGATGACTTCGCTCTTCCGGGTGGAGCAGCGCTCCACGGCCTACCTCGTCGCGACGCTGATCAACCTCGGGCTCACGGTCACCGCAACAGTCCTCCTCGTCGTCGTGTGGGAGCAGGGCCCGATCGGCGTCATCGTCGGGAACTTCATCGGGACGCTCGCCGTCTACGCGGGCCTGCTCCTCTACCGGCGCGAGCAGCTGGGCTTCGAGTGGGACCGCCCGCTGCTGCGTGAGATGAACCGCTTCGGGATGCCGCTCGTCCCGTCCGCCCTCTTTCTCTGGGTGCTGAACTTCAGCGACCGGTTCTTCCTCGTCCGGATCTCGGGGCCGCGGGAGGTCGGCCTCTACTCGATCGGTGTGCGGATCGCCTCCGCGATCATCCTGCTGCTCGCCGCCTTTCGCACCGCGTGGCCGGCCTTCGCCTACTCGATCGAGGACGACCGGGAGGCGGCGCGGACGTACGCGTTCGTCCTCACCTACCTGGTGGCGATCACGTCGTGGATGGCGCTCGCGCTCGGCGTGCTGGCTCCCTGGCTCGTCGAGCTGCTGACGACCGAGGAGTTCTACTCCGCCGAGCGCGTCGTGGCGCCGCTCGCCTTCGCGGCGGCCGCGTTCGGCGCCTACATCGTCGTCGTGATCGGGATCGGACGGGCGCGGCGCACCCGCTCGAACTGGATCATCACCGGCGTCGCCGCCGCCCTGAACGTCGCCCTCAACCTGACGCTGATCCCGGAGTTCGGGATGATGGGCGCCGCCGCTGCGACCATCGGCGCCTACGCGACGCTCTTCCTCGGAATGGCGTGGAAGGCGCAGCAGGTGTTTCCGGTGCCGTACCAGTGGCGGCGGGTCGCGACGGCGTTCGGCACCGCGATCCTCCTGTGCGTCATCGGTCGCTCGTTCGACCTGCCGCTGGCCGCCGCGATCGCGCTCGTCGCCGTCTACCCGCTCGTCCTCTTCCCATTGGGGTTCTTCCTGCCGGAGGAGTTGCGCCGCCTGCGACTGCGTAAGCTTCCGGCATGAGCATCGTCGAGCGAATCAAGCGCATCTTCAGCGACGAGGACCGGACGGTCGACACGCAGGACCAGCGCATCGACAAGCTGACGTCCACTCGCGAGGGCCAAGCGCTGACGCAGAGCGAAGGCGGTGGAATTCCACCGAACTACCTCCCCACCGGCGTCGACGAGGGCCGGCCCAAGAAGTAGCAGGGTCAGTACGATCCCGCCCCGATGGAGACGGCGGCGGCGACACCGGAGGACGAGGTCCGCGAGAGCGGCCTCGTCGAGCATCTCGAAGAGCAGGCGGCGCATTTCTGGGACGTCGTCCAGGGCGAGACGCAGCGCGGCCACCGCTACAACACCGGCCGGGTCACGGGGCGGGACGGCTACGACGAAGGGCTGCGCCTCTACAGGCTCCTGCGCGAGATGAAGCCGCTGGTCGCCGTCGAGACGGGCGTCTGCAACGGCGTGTCGACCGCGTTCCTGCTCCTGGCGCTCGAACGGAACGGGACCGGCGAGCTGCACTCGATCGACCTCCCGAGGTCGCCGGCGAGGAGTACGAGCCCGGGACCTTCTGGGACGGGAAGGGCGGCGCCGTCATCCCGCCCGGCCGCGATCCGGGCTGGATGGTTCCCGAGGATCTCCGGGCCCGTTGGAGCCTCGTGCTCGGCCGGAGCCAGGACGCGCTGCCGCCGCTTCTCGACCGGGTTGGCTCGATCGACTTCTTCATGCACGACAGCGAGCACTCCTACGAGTGCATGTCGTTCGAGTTCGACCAGGCCTGGGAGGCGATGAACGACGGCGGCGCGCTCGTCGCGGACGACGTGAACGTCAACCCGGCCTGGGACGAGTTCACCGAGCGCGTCGGCCGCCGGTCGCAGCCACTGGGCTCCAAGCTGTCGCTGATCGTCAAGTGACGTCGCGCTCCTGCCGGCTGCGGCTCCCGCCGGGCGAAGCCGGCTCCGCCGCGGCCTGACGCGCGCGCGGCTCTCCGGGGCCGTGCCCAACACTGTCCCCTCCGGCCGCCCACACCACGACGTCCAGGAACGCGAGGTGACGACCGTTCTGTCTCCGCGGCGGGGGCACCGGACCGCCGCGCTCGTCCATGCCTGCGGGAGAACGGCGAGCGCGAGGTCGCGTGGTCGGCACGGACATGGCCGACCGCTCGGTGGGACCGACGCGCTTCCATCTCGTCCCCTCGGGATCGGATCCGGATTTTGCCGACGCCATGCTCGACGTCGTCCAGCGGGAGGGCGTCGACGCGATCCTGCCGCAATCCTCGTTCGACCTCCTCGGCCTCGCAGAGGCGAAGGACCGGTTCGAGGGTGTCGCGGTGATGGTCTCCTCGCCGGAGGCGATCCGTCGCTCGAACGACAAGGCGGAGAGCTACGCGCTCCTGGACGAGATCGGCGTCCCGGGCCCTCGCTGGCAGCGCGTCGTCGGCGGCGATGCGGTTGCTGAGGCTGCCCGCGAGCTCGGCTATCCCGGCGAGGACGTCGCGATCAAGCCGGCCTTCTCGTCCGGATCGCGCGGGTTCCGGATCCTGTCCGCCGGCGCCGACCGGCGGGAGCAACTGCTGAAGAACCGGCCGGGTGTCGCGGAGGCGCTCAGGCTCGAGGAGCTGGTCGAGCTGCTCGGCGACGACGAGACACCGCTCCTCGTCATGGAGCTCGCCTCCGGGCTCGAACGGACGATCGACGGGATCGCGGAAGGCGGCCGCATCCTGCTCGGCCACCCGAAGACGCGCGAGTCGATGCGGGCCGGCCTGGCGATGTACTTCGCGACCCTCGACGAACCCTGGCTGATGGAGATCTCGGCCAAGATCGTCGAGGCGCTCTCGATCGACCACTTCTTCAACATCCAGCTCGTCGGCGACAAGGTGATCGAGGTCAATCCGCGGATCTCGACGATCGTCTACCAGGAGGATCTGAACCTCCCTGGCTCGGCGTGAAGCATGCGCTCGGGGAGGTCTCAGCCGAGGAGCTGGCCGAGTACCAGGCGCGCGTGCGACCGACTCGTCGCGCACTGCGGTACTTCGACCAGGTCGAGTGGGACGACCCCGAGTAGTCCACACCCCGCTGAACGTGGCGGGGATCCCGTGGACGAACGTGCAGGCGCTGCGCCGGAAGGGCGTGGACGCGAAGCTGGTCGTCGTCGAGCGCCAGAAGATGCATCCGGAGGCCGACGAGTCGCTCGACCGGCCGGCCGGGTTTCTGGGTCGCCAGGCGGTGCAGTGGCCGGCGTTCCTCCGCCTGCTGCCGAAGACGGACGTCTTCCATTTCTACTTCGGCTGGACTCTCGTCCCGCGGAAGGCGACCTGGCCGATCCTCAAGGCCACACGGCGCAAATCGGTCCTCCACTTCCTCGGCTCGGACATCCGCGGCAAGGCGCCGGACGAGCTCCGCTACACCCGTGGCGCGGATGCCCGCATCGTCGGTTCCTATGACGCACTGCGTTGGATGCCCGACGCCCAGGTAATCCCTCCTGGCCTCGACCTACGGGAGTACGAAGCGCCGGCGCCGGAGGAACGCGCCCGCCCCGTCGTGCTCCACGCACCGTCGAGCCGCCGCCGCAAGGGCACCGAGCACGTGGTCGCCGCCTGCGAAGGCCTCGACGTCGAGCTCGACATCGTTGAGGGGCTCCGTCACGACGAGGCGCGCCGCCACTACGAGCGCGCAGACATCGTGGTCGACCAGCTGAACGCGGGCTGGTACGGGATCTTCGCGCTCGAGGCGATGGCGCTCGGCAAGCCGGTCCTCAGCTACCTCCGCCCCGAGGCCGTCCAGGAGACCGAGCGCGCGTTCGGCGTGGAGGTTCCGATCGTCTCCGTCACGAAGGAGACGCTGCGCGGACGGATCGGCGAGCTGGCGGCGTCCGTCGAGGAGCGGCAGCGAATCGGCGCGCTTTCGCGCTCCTACGTCGAGCGTGTCCACAACGCCGACAAAGGCGCCGACCGCTTGATCGAGCTTTATCGCTCGCTTTAGCGGCGGTAGACGATCGTGCGGCTGATCCCCGCCAGGTACCCCGGGCCGGCCTGGTTCACGCTCATCACGATTCGGAGCCTGGACGTGCCTGGCCGGAGTCGCACGCGGAAGGTCGCGGCCGAGCGGCGCTTCAGCCGGACGCGCTTCACCGTCACCCAGCGGCCGGCCGCCGTCAGGCGCTGGAGCTTCACCCGACGGCCTCTGAACGACCGCGCTGCGACCACCCGCGTGGAGAAGCGAGCCCTGCCGATTCGCCGAAACCTCACCCGAGGCCGGACGCCGATCGTGACCGCGCGACTCGCCGAGCCGTTCCAGTTGGCGATGTAGGACGTGAGGATCGGCGGCCTCGCGAGGTACTGCCACATTCCGCCACCGCCGGTCACAAGCGTCGCAACCGACGTTGGCGAGCCCCTGCCGAAGACCTGGGCGAACAAGGTCACCGCCTCGCCTGCCCTCCCGCTCGGGACGAGGCCCCAGAGCATCACGGCGCGGCCGTACACAACCTTCTGTGCCTGAGCCGCAAGCATCACCCCGGTCGTCGTGAACGTTGCGTCAGCCCCTCGCCTCGTCCCCGCAGAGTTCATCGCGACCAGCCGGTAGTGGTAGGTCGTCGCAGCTCGGAGCCGCGTGAGTGCGACTGCGACGTTCACGGGCCTCGTGCCCTTGCCGGCGCTCCGAGTACGGGTCCTGGCGCCGTAGCGCGTACTCGTCCCGTACTCGAAGTGCCAAGTCGTCGCCAGCCCGTTGGCGGTGACCTTTCCGTTTAGGCTCGCCGAGCTGGGCATGAGCGATGACGCAGGCCCGGTGACCGCGGTCGGTGGACCGAAGGTCGAGAACGTGCGATCCGCGCCTCGGCTCGTTCCTGCGTCGCTCGTCGCGACGAGCCGGTAGTGGTAGAGCCGTCCGCGCGCCAGGCTCGACACCGCCGCCGCCACGCTCCTGCCCGCGTGCCCCGGAGCCAGCGCTCGTCGTGGGCGTTCTCGAGCCGTAGCTCGTGCTCGTGCCGTACTCGAAGTACCAGGACGTCGCCCGGCCGTTCGGGTCGACGGTCCCATTGAGCGTCGCGGAGCTGACCGTGATGCTCGTTGCAGAACCGGTGACCGCGCCCGGCGCGAACGGGGTGGTGAAGATCCCGTCGGCGCCTCGCGACCGTGCCGTCGCCGTTTGTCGCGACCAGCCTGTAGTGGTAGGTCGTCCCAGGCGAGAGGCCCGTGAGCGAGCCGGAAACCTGAATGTTTGCGCTGCCGGAGCCTGCGCTCCTGGACGAGGTCCTCTTGCCGTAGCTGGTGGTCGTCCCGTACTCGAAGTACCAGCTCGTCGACCGGCCGTTGGGGTTGACGGTGCCGCTCGCCGTCGCCGAGGTGGGGCCCACAGCGCTGACCGGTCCGGTGATCGCCGCCGGCGCGGCAAGGATGGCGGCTACTCCCGACACCGCTCGACAGGAGTACGACACCTGCCAGCAGGAGGGTCGTGCCGAGACGCCAGCTCGTGCTTCGCGTCCTCATTGCCCGAGTGCGTCTTAACCAAGTGCTGTTAGCAACGTGCTAGGAAAACGGAAGGATTCTGCTCGACCGAGGAAGGGGCGAGCTCCGAAGCCCGCCCCTTCCCGGCTGTCCTAGGGCGTCATCACGTTCGCCGCCTCTCGCGTGACCGTCGTGGTGAAGGCCCAGTCCGCGGCTGCGTCGTTCGTATCCTTGCCATTCGGGTTGCGGATGAGCGCGCCGGCGACGGCGTTGGAGTCCTCGACGGTCGCCGCCAGGGCAGTGCCCTCGACGAGGTTGTACGTCTGGCCGCCGATCGTGGCCGTCGTGATCGCGCCCTCGTACGACAGAGCGTCGAGCAGCGTCGCCCCTTCCAGCAGCGCGATCCCGTCAGGCGCGCCGTTCTGGAGCTCGATCGCCACGGCGAGGTACCCGCCTGCAGCGAGCGAGCCGGTGAGCGCGACCCGGTCGTACTCCGAGCCGTCTCCGCCGTTGACGGCGACGAGGTCGACGTTGGCGAGATCCGCCGTCGCGCCGCCGGTGTTGTGGATCTCGACGAAGCCGTTTCCGTCCGCGCCGACCTGGTCGTAGTCGACCTCGTTGATGACGAGCTTCGCGTTCTCGGGCGGAGGCGGCGGAGGCGGCGGAGGCGGCGGCGGCGGCTGGTCGGGCGCGGCCTCGCATGTGAGAGTGACGTCGCCGCCCGTACCGACCGTGACCTTGATCTCGCCGGCTGCTGAGTCCTCCGCAACGCACGGGACGCCTTCGAGCGTCTTCAGCCCCGTGATCGCCGTTCCCGGATCACCCTTGTCTCCCTTGTCGCCTTTCGGACCTGGGGCTCCGGGCTCGCCAGGATCTCCCTTGGAACCCTGAACGTTCCAGCTCACGCGGGTCTCGCGCCGGCGGCATTGCGTCTCCTCCGCGACCTGCCGCAACCAGCCGCCCGACGGGTGCTTGCAGGCGTGGATCACGGCCGGCGGCTCGCCCGAGTCCGCCGCGAGCGCGGCGCCGGAGGCCACGGCGGCCAAAACGGCCAACAGGATCGTCTTCATGCTCCTCCCTTGGTTGTTTGCGGGTCACGGAGGTAAGTCGCCGTGTCCTCGGAGCGCCAGGGTGCGCGCGCAAAGCGGCGCTATGTCGGCACGAAGAGGAGCGTTACGCTGGGATGCAAAGCATGGCCACGCTGGTCGAGCTGAACACCGCCCTCGAGAACGCGAAGCGCGACCAGCACGCTGCCCGTCTGGCCTGGCGCATCGCGTCGGAGCGGCACCCGAAGGGCGACCCGCGGATCCGCGAAGCACTCGCCGCCTACAAGCAGGCGAAGGCCCTCCGGCAGCTCATCGACCGGCAGATCGCGCGGCTTCAGTCGGCCAAGCAGGCCTCGCCGAAGGGCCTCGCCTTCCTGACCGCCGAGGAGGGCTTCATCCCCCACGCGTACAACGATCCGGCGAAACACGCCACGTTTGGAGTCGGACATCTCCTCCACCTCGGTCCTGTGACGGCGGCGGATCGCGCGACCTGGGGCTCCAAGTCGAAGCCCAAGCCCCGCGCGCTCGTGGAGCGAGTCCTGCGCGAGGATCTCGCGAAACGGTTCGAGCCGGCGGTTCGAGACGCCGTCAAGAAGCCGCTCAAGCCGCACCAGTTCGATGCGCTCCTCTCGCTTGCGTTCAATATCGGCACTGGCGGGTTCAAGCGCTCGACCGTGGTCAAGCGGCTCAACGCCGGCGACTTCCGCGGCGCCGCCGACGCGATGCTCATGTGGGGCAAGCCCGCGATCCTGATCCCTAGGCGCCGCCGCGAGCGCGAGCTGTTCCTGAACGGCCGCTACCGCTAGGCGGCCGACGAGCTTGAAGACGCGCCGCCCGGCCCGCTCGACCGGGCCCGGGAGCCAGCCGCGCCGCTTCTTCAGCACCCGCGACACCGAGCCGAAGATCGCCTTCGTCGCCTGAACGCGGCGCGCGTGGAGCCGGTCGTAGGGCGTGTTGTGCGCGACCTTGGACGCGATCGTCGTCGAACCGATCACGAAGCGGACGTCGCGGAAGTTCCGCGAGCCGTAGATCTTCTCCGCGACGACCTTCCGGACGCCCGGATGCCACGTCGTGTCGTGGAAGGCGACTGTCCCGCCGTCGACGACCTTCGGGACCCAGGTGTCGAAGTCGTGCCGGACGTCGTCCTCCTCGTGAGACCCGTCGACGAAGAGCAGCTCGATCGGCTCGTCGAAGTCGTCGACGACGTCCTGTGAGAGCCCCTTCACCGGCGTGACGAGGTCGGCGATCCCGGCCCGCTCGACGTTCTCCTTGAACTCGCCGTGCCGGTAGTCGGCATGCGGGTCGACGGCGAAGATGCGAACGCCCTCGCCTGCCCGCGACCCGAGCCCGAGGCAGATCGTCGACTTGCCCTTCCAGGAGCCGATCTCGACGATCACGCCCCTGCCCGGTGCAGTCCTTGGCGAGCTCGTAGAGCGCCTCGCCCTCCTCGTCGGAGAGCCAGCCGGGGACGTCCTTGATCAGCTCCTTGACGGGAGCGAAGTCGTTCACGTCTCGCCGGCGTAGTAGTCGACGTGGCTCTCCCGCCACACCATTACGTGATCCCCTTGGTGCTCTTCTCCCGGGAAGACTCCGATCTTGTCGCTGTCCGGATACACAGCCAGCGCGGGGTCGACCATGGTCGAGAGCAGCATTACGCGAACGGTCTCGTCGGTTTCGTTGATCAAGTTGTGGGCGCCCTCCGGCCCGACGGGGAAGCAGATCACGTCCATCGGCTCGACCGGCTCCTTGCCGTCTGGATGGCGAAGCGTCGGCCTCCCCTGCAGGATCAGCGCCCACTCCTCGTTGCCGTACTCGTAGTGGTACGGACCGACGCACTGCCCCGGCGGAAGCTCGTAGACCGTCGCGCCGAGCATCGCGGCGCCGATGGACTTGCCGAAGGAGGCAATACCGGCCTTGTAGCCCTCCGGACGGGCCTCGTACCGCTCGAACTCGAGGTCGCCGAGGTTGATCTTCCTCATGCGCCCTACGGCTCGCGATCCCAGTAGTCCACCTGGCTCTCGCGCCGGACGAGGATGTGATCGTCGCGGAACTCCGGCCCGGGCCAGGCGCCGATCTTGTCGCTGTCCGGATACACGGCGAGAGAGGGGTCGACCTTCGTCGAGAAGAGCATCACGCGCACCGTTTCGTCGGTCTCGTTCGTGAACTTGTGCGCGCCCGCCGGCCCGTTGGGGAAGCAGATCACGTCCATCGGCTCAACGGCTTCCTCGCCGCCGGGATGGCGCAACGTCGGCCGCCCCTCCAGGATCAGGGCCCACTCCTCGTTTCCGTACTCGTAGTGGTAGGGACAAACGCTCTGGCCCGGGGGCAGCTCGTAAACGGTGGCACCGAGCATGACGGCGCCGATCGACGGCCCGAACCGGGCCATCGCCGCCTTGTAGCCCTCGGGATCCGTGTCGTCGGTCTCGAACTCGAGCGCGTTGAGATTGGTCTTCTTCATGCGCCCGATTGAATCAGGCGACGAGCAGGCCCGTGACGTACATCACGGCCACGCCGGCGAGAAAGCCGAGCAGGACGTGGGGCGAGGTCAACCCGCCCGGCGCTTTCCGCGCCACGTAGCGCCCGACCTCGACGACGACCTCGAACGCCGCTCCGGCCGCGGCCGCGAAGAACACGACTCCGAGCAGGTCGCTGGTCAGGAATCCGCCGATCCACGCGCCGAGAATCGCCGGAGCGCCCGCGACGAGGGTCAGGAGCACGAGCCTGCCCCTCGAGACGGACTTGCCCTCTGAGAGCGGCGCGGCGATGCCCAGCCCTTCCGTGACGTTGTGGACCATGAACCCGACGACGAAGAACGTCCCCAGCGCGAGCTCGCCGAGCGCGAACGACGAGCCGATCGCGAGCCCCTCGCCGAGGTTGTGGAGCCCGATGCCGATGGCGACCAGCGTCGCGAGCGCGAGGCCGGCCGCTCCCGCCCCACTGCCGCCGCCGCCGCGTCCGAGCCGCGACGAGATCGCCGTCAGGATCAGGTAGCTCGAGGCGACGCCGAGCAGGACGAGCCCGGCCCCGCCCAGCGCGCTCGGCAGCCGCGCCTGGAGCTCGAACGCCTCCGACAGCGCCTCGACGGCGAGGAAGGTCAGGAGCCCGGCTGTGAGCGCCATGAACGCCGCCAGCCACTCGGGCGAGGCGCGCCGGAGGGACGGCAGCCAGAGCAGGCCCAGCGCGATGGGCACGATCCCGACGAGGAATCCGATCACCGCGTACCCGAAGAAGCTCCCCGCCGAGGCTGTCGGCGTCTTGACGGCGGCGGGGATCTCTTCCACGGTCTGGATCCCCGTCGAGCTCGTCACGCCCACCGAGATCGGCTCGTCCTCGACCCAGTCGTACTGGACGACGATCTCGCTCGAGCGGAGCCGCCCGAGGGTCTGCGGCCCGTCGAGCTCGAACGGCAGGATCGCGTCGTCCACCGTGACCGCCGCGATCGTCAGGTCGTCGCGCTGCGGGTTGGTGACCCGGATCCGGATCTCGCCCGGGTGGAACTCGACCCGGCGGATGTCGAACTCGTCCGGTGGCGGCGGGTTCTCGCCCAGCAGCCCGGTAATCGACGACCCGCCCGCCGTGAACAGCGCCACGACCCCGGTCAGCAGGATCAGCGGCACGAACGCCCACAGCCGCCAGCTGCGACCCGCGCGAACCGCTGCGACGGACTCGCTCAATCCGTGACCTGGAAGAACCCCATCCAGCCGAGCTCGGCGAACTCGGACTGATGCGCGTGGAACATGAACAGGCCCTTGTTGGCGAAGTCGATCTCGATGATCCCGCGCTGGCCCTGCGTCTGGACGACGGTGTCCGTGTACTCGAACTGGTCGCCCGTCCCGGTCGGGTAATAGCGGAAGAAGTCGCCGTGCAGGTGGAACGAGTTGATCAGGTCGAACTCGGTCAGGTTCGCGAGATAGATGCGCACCGTCTTCGACCGGCTGACCTTGATCGGATACTTGGCGTAGTAGAACGCCTTGCCGTTGACGGTGTAGAAGTTGTTCTCGCCGTCGCCGTCGGTGTCGAAGCCGTTCATGACCATGACGAGCTCCTGCGCCGGCTTGCGCGGCTTGACAGGGTCGATGATGAAGGCGCCGTAAAGGCCCTTGTGGATGTGCTTCTTCAGCGGCGTCGCGTGGCAGTGGTAGAGGTGGAAGCCCGCGGGCCGAGCCGGGAACTCGTAGGTGAAGTCGTCTCCCGGCTCCACGATCTCGAAGACGCCGTCCATGTTCGCCGGGTGGATCCCGTGGAAGTGGATCGTGTGGGGGTGCGAGCCGCCGTTCGTGAACTTCACGCGGAGGAGGTCGCCCTCGGTCGCCCGGATGATCGGCCCCGGAACCGTCCCGTTGTACGTCCAGGCGTTGAACTCGACTCCCTGGGCGACTTCGATCGTCCTGTCGAGGGCGACCAGGTCGTACTCGCGGACGCGGCCCGGCTTGTGCGGCAGCGCCGGCGTCGGCAGCAGGAGCTTGTCGAGGTCGCGCGGGCCGCCCGGCGCCGGGACGTCAGGACCGATCATCGCCGCATGTCCCGTGGCCGCATGGGAGTGGTCGT
Source organism: uncultured Actinomycetes bacterium (assembly GCA_963733855.1). Lineage (GTDB taxonomy): Bacteria > Actinomycetota > Thermoleophilia > Gaiellales > Gaiellaceae > JACDAN01. The sequence continues at coordinate 104,058 of CAVTEL010000019.1, read as the reverse complement.
GGCCGAGGTGGGTCGCGCTCGGGTCGGCCTGTGCTTCGGTCGGCCAGGCGACCTTGACGAAGGGCGCGGTCGCGGCTGCCGCTGCAGCCCCACCGATCAGACCCTTCCGCGTAAACTTAGCCATGTCTAAACTCTAACTGAGACAGGGCAACGTATGGAACTCACGGACGCAATCCAGGATTACGTCAAGGAGATCTACAAGCTCGAGACCGCCGGCTCGCGCGCGACGACCTCCGCGCTCGCCGCACGCCTCGGCGTCTCGCCCCCGTCCGTGACGGCGATGCTGAAGAAGCTCGCGTCGCTCGGCCTCGTCGAGCACGAGCGGTATCGCGGCGCACGGCTGACGCGGAAGGGCGAGAAGGTCGCCCTGGAGGTGATTCGCCACCATCGGCTGCTCGAGCAGTACCTCTCCCAGACGCTCGGCCTCCCGATCGACGCATTGCACGACGAGGCCGACCGCCTCGAGCACGCGCTGTCGGAGGAGCTCGAGGCGCACATCGACCGCAGCCTCGGCTACCCCACGCACGATCCGCACGGCGATCCGATCCCCGGCCCCGACCTCAAGCTCGTCGTCAGCCAGGCGATGCCGCTCTCCGCGCTGGAGCCGGGCGTGAAGGCCACCGTCTCTCGGGTCCCGGACGGCGACGGCGAGCTCCTCCGCTACCTGTCGGAGCTGAAGCTGACGCCCGGGAGCCGCATCGAGGTGCGAGAGGCGGCGCCGTTCGAGGGCCCGCTGACGGTGCGCGTCGGCGGCGCGGACCACGCGATCTCGCGTGAGCTCGCCGCCCGGATCGCCGTCAGCTAGGAGAGCTCGAGCCGCCTCGAGCATCACGTACCGCAGCCAACGCAGCGTCGCGCGCCGGCCGGCCGTCGGACCCGTTTCGTGTGACGTACGGCTCGAGCAGCTTCTCCATCTCCCAATCGAGTGCCGCAGCTTCCTCGACCGTCATCGCCATCCCGGCGTTCGAGAGCCCGGAGACCCGCCTCCAGTCCCCGTCGAGGCGAGGCTCGTCCTCGGCCAACCAGCGCCTGGGCAGCTCATCGGTGCGGAGGAACTGCCGGTTGGCCAGGACCCGGTAGGCCGCCTGACTCTCGTCGTCGGCGGCCGGCTCGAAGCGGATGCCCGTCCCGAGCGCCGTCCAGGCGCCGCCCGCCTTGGTGACGAGGCCGAACTCGGCGAGCCGGCGCAAATGCCGGCCGGCTGCGGAGGGAGTCGTTTCCACGGCGGTCGCAAGCTCGCCGGCCGTGGCCGGGCCGTCCCGCTGAAGGCGTTCCAGGATCGTCATCCGCACCGGGTGCGCGAGAGCCCGCATTGCCCGCGGGTCCGTGACCTCGATGTCTCCAAGCTCGTTGACGCGCGGCATCCACACAAGCGTAGAGAAAGTAACTTGACAGTTACGTAACCCTCTAGTTACTCTCTGGGCGTGAGCGCATTCGAGGCTCTTGCGGATCCGACGAGACGGCGCATCGTCGAGCTCGTCTCGGAAGGCGAACGCTCGGCCGGCGAGATCGCGTCCGCGTTCTCGATCTCCCGGCCGGGCGTATCGAAGCACCTCCGTGTCCTGCGGGAGCACGGTGTGATCCGCTCGCGGTCCGACGGGACTCGCCGCCTCTACTCGCTGGAAGGCGCGGGCCTCGCGGAGCTGGACGACTGGATCCAGCGGTTCTGGACGAACCGCCTGGACGCCCTGGAAACCGAACTGAGGAGAGGACAGCGTGGTCGAGGGAAAGCTGAGAGCTGAGGGCGACCGGGCCGGTGTGCGGTTCGAGCGCCGGTATGACGCGGCGCCGGAGGAGGTCTGGTCCGCGCTGACCGAACCAGAGCGGCTCGGTCGCTGGCTCGCGAACGTCGTCGAGCTGGACCTGCGCGTCGGCGGCCGCTTCCTGCTCGTCTGGAAGGAGGACGACGGCGACCAGCGCACGGACGGGACGAATCCGAGCGCTCGAGCCCGGCCGCGTGCTCGAGCTCGACTGGACCTACCCGGGCGAGCCGGACAGCGTCGCCCGATTCGAGCTACGGCCGGACGGCGACGGCACGATCCTCGTCCTCGATCATCGCGGGCTTCCACCCGGTTCGATTGCGGGCTACGGAGCGGGCTGGCACTCGCATCTCGACTCGCTCGACGCGCACCTCACGGGCGGCGAGGCCGACTGGACGGCCCGGTTCCAGGAGCTCGGGCCGGCCTACGAGGAAGAGGGCTCTGCGCGTCCAGTCGATGCCGTAGATCTCCGAGTAGGTGTCCTTCGGGAGGCCCGCGATCTCGATTCGGCGCAGCGGCGAACCGTCGAGCGGCGCGACGAGGAACTCGTGGCCGTCTGTAGTCCTCCTGCGTCGTCGTATTCGAACAACACGGTGAACAGGAGATACCGCCCGTCCGGCGACCACGCCGGAGTGACGTTGAAGTCCAAGTCGCGCACGCTGCACAATCGACTCTTCGACTGCTCCCGTCCGGGCGCATGACCATGAGGGCGGGGTTGTCACCGTTCGGCCAGCCGATGAACGCGATCAGCTTCCCGCTCGGCGACCAGCGCGGGTAACGCGCGTAGCTGTGGGAATCTGACCGTGTCCCGTCAGCGTTGACGACCGCAATCTTCGAACCGTTGAGGTGGAACGCGATCCGCCGGCCGTCGGGAGACCAGTCGGTCGCGGCGAAGCCGCGCTCGCGCCGCCGCAGCAGTCTGCGCTCGTTCGAACCGTCCGAACGCATGGTGAAGAGCCCCCCATCGCGCATGAAGGCGATGCGCCGGCCGTCGGGCGACCAGGCAGGGTCTTCAGCGCACTCGACGCAGGGACTGGTCAGCAGGCGCGCGCGGCCGTTCGGCACGCCAGCTGTCGCGATGCGCGAGAAGGATGCGTGAACGCGACGAGACAGGCCCTTGGGCGACCAGCGGGGCATGTAGTGGCCCGAGGTCGTGGGGAGCTTCCGTAGTCCCTGTCCGGAGACGCTGACCGTGTAGAGCGCGGGGCCGGTGTTCTTGAGCGGACAGCCGCTGCAGGAGAAGACGATCGTGCCTCGCCCCTGGAACACAGCGGGCTCTGGCGTCGCACCGCCCGCCGTCCCCGCCAGGACGGCAGTCGCGATTCCGGCTGCGACGAGACCCCGTCGAAACCCCACGCCGTGAGTATGCGGCGAATCGTTCCGATCGGATCAAGTTTTCGTTACCGGTGTCTGCCCGACTCGAGTGGAGGGCCGGCGCGGTTCCAGGAGCTCGGCACCTGCCCCGACGGCGCCAGGCAGGTCGGCCGTCAGCGGTTGAGCCGACCGTCGCCCGCGGTTCAGACGTCCGAGCCAGCCAACGATCCGCACCCTGCACCAGTGCGTCAGCCTGAAGAACGCGCAGGAGTCCCTCCTGGCCGAGCAGCGTTGAACGCGATGCGCCAGGGATCGCAGAAGCCGATCGGGCGCGTCGAATGAGCGCACGCCGGGCGATCGTCAGGTCGGCTCGGGCCTGACCGGCGATCGTCGTCAGCGCCGGCCACGTGCGAGCCGTCGTCTCCGGATGCACCGGCGCAGGTTGACGCCCGTTGCCTCGGCGAGCCAGACGCCGAAGCGGTTGCGGTCGAACCCGTGTCGACGAGGCCGAGCTGCGGCGCATCCTCGAGATCCTCGACCTGGACCGGCACGACCGGGCGCACGAGTGTCCGCGCCGTCGCCGGGCAGCTCGAGGAACTCGAGCCTCACGCGGGAGCAGCGCCTTCGGCCTCGGAGGCCGAGGTCGGAACCCGGAACATCCCGTAGGGCGCCCGGCGTCCGTGGCGCGCCAGCCAGACGCGAGGAACGCCTGCGGGCTGTCTGCTGCGACGAGGACCTCGGTCGGCCCGGCGGAGCGCGACCCCTGGCCGACGTATGGCCGGAGGGCATCCGCCTGCCCGCCGCCGCCGGGCTCCTGACGCTCTCCCGCACCCGTCACGCCCGCCGCGCCGATGGGCGCGCGCCGCGACGAACCACGAGCCGCGTGAGGATCCTTCTCGCCTGATGCGTGGTGAAATCCGCGCGATCGAGCGCCTCGGGGCGCACGAGAGCACCTGCTTGGGCGGACACCGGCCGCCGCGCACGACCACGTAGTGCCCGTACACCGGCTCGGGGAGAACGCCCAGAAGCGAGCCTTCAACGGCAGCGGCCTCAAGCTCGAACTGCTGACCCGAAACAGTGAAACGCGGCATTGTCTCCGAATCGTATTCTCTTGTTTGTCTTTCCGCAACTGTCTCGCTGGACGAGTCCCAGCCGCTCTGTTGGCGGCTCACTCGACGACCCGGTAGACCTCGAACACCTCCGCGTACTCGCGATTCACGTTGATCCCGTGCGTGCGGGCGACGTTCCAGATGTACTCCGGGTCGGAGTAGCGACGGTGCTGCTGCGACTCGTACTTCGCGAGCGCACGCACCTTCCGCTCCACGTGCTGCTTCTCGAGCGCGACGTACGCCTGGTAGTCGAAGTTGAAGTTGTTCCAGGGAATCTCGTAGCCGAGGATCGTCGTGCGCTTGAAGGCCCGCACGCCCTCGGCGGCGATCACCTGGTGGTCCTGGTGGATGTCGCGCAGGCTCGGCTGGAGGACTGCGTCCGGCTTCCACTCCTCCCAGAGGCCGATCAGCAGCTCGAGGATCTCCTGGCGGTGCTCGGGAAGGTGCGCACTTCGAAGTCGTGGACGTCGAGCTGCGCCTCGGGGATTCCGAGCTCGGCGGTCGCCTCGCGCACCTCCCGGGCGAGCGTGTCGGGCGGGAAGCCCTCGGGCAGCGACCGGGTGGCGATCGAGAACGCGACGTAGCGGACCTCGGTCCCGCCGTCGACGAGACGGGCGAGCGTGGCGCCGCATCCGAACTCGCCGTCGTCCGTGTGCGGCGCGAGGACGAGCACGCGCTTCCAGGCTGTGATCACGAGTCAACCATTTCGACGGAGGGACGTAGTATCCGGCCCCGGGGATGGACGAAGCCGGACTGGCGGAGCTCGCAGGGATCGTCGGGGCCGGCGGCGCCGCGCTGGCGGTCATCGCCGGGCGGAGAGCCACGCTGCTGGCGGGATTCGGGCTCCTGGCGCTGGCCGAGGCGCTGCTCGCCGTCTCGATCGCGGGAACCGACGCGCTGGACAAGGCTGGATCGCCCGCGGCTGCAGCCGCCGGGCTCGGTGGACTGGTCGTCGTCGCCGCGGCCGCCGCGGTGTTCGTGCGCTTTCCGCTGCTGACGATCCCGGCGCTCGTTCTCGCCGCGCCGTTCCGGCCGCCGCTCGACTTCGACCGGGACTACCGGTTCTTCTTCGTGCTCGCCGAAAGCGGCCGGCTCGGCCGGCTGATCCCGCTCTACGCGGTGCTCACGGCCGCCGCAGTCGCATTCCTGTACCGCGCACTGAGACGCAACGAGATCCTCGCCCCACCGCGGCTGATCGCTGTCCCGACGGCCGCATTCCTGGCGTTCGCGTCGCTGTCGCTGCTGTGGTCGCACGACGTCGAGGCGGGCGCAAACCTGCTCGCGTTCTTCCTCCTCCCCTTTGCCGCGCTCGTCGCAATCGTCGCCCGAGCCGACCTCGCGCCCTGGCTGCCGCGTGCCCTGGCGGTGATCGCGATCGGCCTGGCGTCCCTCTTTGCGGCGGTCGGGCTCTACCAGCAGGCGACGAAGGAGCTCCTGTTCTACGAGCCGAAGCTCGAGGTCGCCAACGCGTACTCCCCGTTCTTCCGCGTGACGTCGCTCTTCACCGACCCCAGCCTGTACGGCCGCCACGTGGTGCTCGGGTTCGCAGTGCTCCTGGTGCTGCTCTGGGCGGGCAAGATCAGCGTTGCGCTCGCGGCGCCGCTGATGGTCCTGCTCTTCGCCGGCCTCTACTTCTCGTACTCGCAGTCGAGCATGGCGGCGCTCTTCGTCGTCGCGGCGGCGGTCACGCTGGTCGCGGGCGACCGCACCGCGCGGCGCGCCGTGCTCGTCGCGACCGCAGTCGCCGTGGTCGTCGCCGCGGGATTCGTCGCGGTCCAGGCGCGCGGCGAGTCGATCCGGGACCTCACGAGCGGACGCTGGCAGCGGGCCGAGCGGACGATCGACGTCGTTCGGGAGCAGCCGCTGCTCGGGGTCGGGCTCGGCGCCCAGCCGAAGGTCAGCCGCGAGCTCGGGGCCGGACGGAGCGCCCGCGAGGCGAGGTTCGTCTCGCATACGACGCCGCTCACGGTCGCCGCCGAGCTCGGCCTCGTCGGCTTCGCGCTGTACGTCCTGCTGCTGCTCGCGGCGCTCAGGATGCTCGCCCTCCTCCGCGAGACCCTGCCGACCCTTGCGCTCGCGCTCGGCGCCGTGCTGCTCGCCCTCTTCACGCACTCGCTCGCCTACAGCGGCTTCTTCGAAGATCCCATCACCTGGCTCACGCTCGGTGTCGGCGCCGCGTATCTCGCCGTGCCGGCCGCGGCCCGGGAGCCCAAGCCGGCGCCGGCGCAGAGCGGCTCGATCGCCGGACCTCAACCAGTGCCGACCAAGTGACGCGACGCGAGGCCGGCGTCGTCCTCGGCGTCCTCGGGATCCTCGTCGCAATCACGGTGCCGGAGCTCGGGTCCGAGGCTTGGCCGTTCAGGGTCCCCTCGGGCGGCACCGATCCCCAGGGGCCGTTCGGCTGGCTCGTCAAGGCGGCCGACCGCGACTTCGACATCGCGCTGATGCGAGCCGCCGCACTGGTCGCGGGCCTCGTGGTCGCCCTGGGCGCAGCGGTCGTCCTCGCCCGCCGCGCGGTCCCCAAGGCTCTCGTCGTCGCGATCTGCGGGGCGGTGATCGGCCTCCTGATCCTCCCGGCGGCCTTCCTCCAGGTCGGCCTCCGCGACTCCTCGGAGCCCTGGTACCACGTCAACGACTCGACGTACCAGATCGAGATCGCCGGCGAGCTGATCCTGGACGGCGAGAACCCGTACGGACACGACTATCGCGACTCCGGGCTCGAGCGCTGGTACCCCGCCGCACAGCCGGACGCGCGGATCCCGCAGGTCGCGCTCGACCACTTCGCGTACTTCCCTGGCACGGCGCTGACGGCGGCGGCGTGGCGGCTGCTCCCCGGGCCGTTCGACGACTACCGGCTGCTCGTCCTGCTCTGCACCCTGGGCCTCTTCGGAGCCGCGTTGCTCTTCGACGCGCCGTTTCACTGGCGGCTCGCCGCCGGGGCCGCGCTCGCCGCCAACCCGCTGGCCGTCACCGCGGCGTGGTTCGGCACGGCCGACGCTCCCTCCCTGCTCCTGACCGTGCTGGCGTTCGTCTTCGTAGCGCGGACGCGCTACCTCGCCGCCGCGGCCTGCATCGCAGGCGCCGTCCTCCTGAAGCAGTTCGCGCTGATCGCGCTGCCGTTCCTCGCCGTGATGATGCTGACCCGCAACGTCGCCAGGCCGGTGCTCTGGCGGGCAGCCGCCCTCTTCGCCGGCATCGTCGTCGTCGGGATCCTTCCGTTCGCGATCTGGGATGCCGGGGCGCTCTGGGACGACACGATCGCCTACGGCGCCCAGACCTACCGGATCATCGGCTACGGGCTCGCCGGCGTCCTGCTCGAGCTCGGCGTGCTCGACGATCGGTTCGGGCCGTACCCGTTCCTCCCGCTCGCCTTGCTGCTCTGGCTACCGGTTACGGCGTGGCTGCTGTGGACGCAGTGGCGCTCTCGGCAGTTGTGGATCGGCGCGGCGGCCTTTGCGGCGTCGATCTTCGGGCTGCTCTATCTTGGCCGCGTCTTCCAGAACTCGTACTTGATCTGGCCTTTGACCGCTGTGCTCGTTGCGTTCTTGCTTTCTTGGCTCGAGCGAGACGACGCTTCGGCGTAAAGCTGAAGACGCGCGAGCGCCCGACGATGTAGAGGTGCTGGCTGTCGGCGATGGCCGGGCTGAAGACTCCGTCGGGCCAGCGCCAGACGAGCCGTCCCGTCCGCGCGTCGAGCGCGTAGGTTCCGCGGTCGCCGCTCCTGGACGATCGTGAAGCGTTCCGGCCGCAGCGCGGGCAGGCGGCGAAGTAGACGAGACCGTCGATGACGCTCGGCGCGCCATGGATCGCCGACGATGCCTGGAAGCTCCAGATCCGGTCGCCGGTAGCCGCGTCGAACGCCATGAACACGCCGTCGTAGGTGCCGATGTAGACGCGGCGCCGCCAGACCGCGGCCGCCGTGTAGATGTAGTTGCCGGCGCGCTGGGCCCACAGCAGCCGTCCGCTCGAGGCGCCGAAGGCGTAGAGCGTGCCGTCCGTGTTCCCGACGAACACACGGCCGTAGGCGATCGTCGGCGTGGCGTAGAAGAACTCGCGGCGCCCGAAGCGCGCGAGCGCCTGCGAGCGCCAGCGCAGGCGTCCAGTACGAGCGTCCAGCGCGAAGACGCTGCCGCCGTCGGTACCGAAGTAGATCTTTCCGTTGGCGAACGCCGGCGAGCTGTTGATCTCGTGCGTCGGCTGTGAACGTCCAGCGGGCCTTGCCCGTGTAGATGTTGATCGCGTGCAGCTTGTGATCCCACGAGCCGACGTAGAGGGTCTTGCCGACGACGAGCGGGGATGACTCGAACACGCCGGCCCGGTAGCGCCAGATGATCTTCCCGGTGCGGGCCGCCATTGCGACGACCTGCCCGGGCTGGTTTCGCGGGAACCGGTTGCAGGGCAGCGGCTGCATCCACGAGTGGTAGACGACGCGGTAGGCGACAGTCGGCGAGGCGGCGGAGCAGTGGTTGAACTTCCGCTGCCAGACGATCTTGCCCGTCCGGTGGTGGAAGGCGTAGAAACTTGCCCGCGCTGCTGGGCGACGTACAGGCGGCCGTACGCGATCGAGGGCGGGAACTCGAGCACGTGGCCCGCCCTGAACGTCCAGCGCAGCCGGAAGGGCGGCCTGAGACGGAAATCCTACGAGGTATGCGTCCGCTGGACGCGGAGGCCGTACGTCGGCCAGGGGAGGCGGAGGACGACGCGGCGCGGCCGTGGCGCCTCGGGAGCTTTTCGCCTGCTGCGTCGTCACGAACTCCACGGTGGAGGAGCCCCGCTTGTACTCGATCGTCGATTCCTCGTGAAGCCACACGCCGGCGAGGAAGCCGGGCACGGCGGTAGCGAGCGCGATGCCGGTGATCGCGAAGATCCGGTTGCCGTTCACGGTCTACGAACTACGACCAGGGCGGCGTCTCGCCTGCCGGAGACCTCGACCTCGAGCGCGTAGCGGCCCGGCGTTGCGGGCGCCCGGAGCCGCAGGATGCGGACGCGAGCCGAGCCAGCTCGGCGGCCGAGCCTCCACGAGTAGCGCCGCGCGTCGGTCAATACCCGGACGGAGAATCCGGCCCGCGGTCGGGCGCGGATCACCTTGGCGGCGATGTCGACGTAGCGGATGCGGACGGGGAACGGCCCCGTCGGCCGCGTCCGGTTCCCGGCCTGGTCGAGCGCCGCAACCGATAGCTGGTACTGGCCGCGGCGCCGGCCCTTCGGCGACCAGACGATCGATCCCGTCCCGCGCAGCGCCGTCTTGACCTCCTGGCGGCCACCGACGAGCAGCAGCGCGTTCACGGGTTCCGAGGCGCGGTAGCGGATCGTGAGCTCGTCGGCGCGCCCGTCACCGTCGGGCGAGATCACGCTCGGCCGAGCCGCGTGACCTCCAGCTCGGCGGGCGTCGTATCGACCCGCATCCGCCGTGGGAACTCGATCGCACGGTCGAGCTTCTCGAGCTCGACCCGGGGCCGGTAGCGTCCCTTCGGGCACCACCTCGCCCGCCTCGTCCCTTCCGTCCCAGCCGAACGTGTGGTTTCCGCGGCCGAAGCTCGCGTCCTGGAGCAGCGTACGGACGACCTCGCCCTCGTCGTCCAGGACGGTAAGTGTGAGCCGGTCCGGCTGGCTGAGCCGGAACGCGATCTGCGCCGTCTGCGTCTCGCACCTACAGGTCGGCGAGAACGTCGGCGTGATCCGCGGACGCGCGATCGGGTCGGGCTCGAGTTTCAGCTCTTCGGTGACGACGAACGCAGCCGCCGTCCCGGCAAGGAGGAGCAGAACGAGGATCGTTCGGAGGTGCCGGGCCACGCCCGCCGAGTGTAGAGACGGGGTGTTCGGGCCTCGTGAAGGACCGGAGTCCCTGGCTACCATGGCCGCCGTGGGAAGGCTGTTCCTCGCCGGAGTCGTGGCGCTCGCGCTCTTTGCCGGAACCGCGCAGGAGGCGCGAGCCGCCGACCCGTGCGGCCTGCCCGAGCGTGGACAGGGGATGGCCTGGGTCGATTTCGCCGACGGCTCCGTGCCCTTCTGGTACCGGTTCGCGCGGCCCGGGATCATCGCAGCCGCCTCGAACTTCATCTACCCGCCGAAGCTCCGGTCGACCGGTGCGAAGACCGTCTACTTCGACCTCTACATGAACAGCCGGGTCGGGACGCCGGCGAAGCCGACGACCGAGAGCGAGACGGTCGACTGGGCGCACCGGATCTTCTACCGAGCCGTCGCGTCCGCCGACTGCCCTCGTCCGTGGATGGCGCTCAACGAGCTTTTCGGCGCGGGCACGACCACCCCTTGGACGGCGAACAACGCGCAGTACCGGCACAACGTCATCGTGTTCGCGAAGACGCTCCGCGACCTCGGCGCCAGGCCGTTCATCCTGATCTCCAGCCAGCCGTATACCCAGGGAGACGCCGGGAACTGGTGGCGCGAGGCCTCCCACTACGCGGACCTCGTCCAAGAGGTCTACTTCAGCGGCCGCACGATCCACCGCCAGGGGACGGTCGCCGGGAGCCGGACACTGCGGAACCGGTTCCGCGAGGCGGTCAAGACCTTCACGGACATCGGCATCCCGTCGCGGCGGGTCGGACTCATGCTGGGCTTCCAGGCATCGAACCGCGGGACGCTGCCCCCGATCGCCTGGTTCCAGCACGTCAAGCTCCAGGCGCTGGCGGCGAAGCAGGTCGCGCGGGAGACGCGGATCGGGAGCGTCTGGTCGTGGGGCTGGCAGGCGCGGAACACCGCTCAGGCGGACCCGGACAAGGAGGTCGGCGCCTGCATCTGGCTCTGGACGCGGGATCCGCGGCTGTGTGCCGGACCTGAGGCCGCCGGCCCCGACTTCGACAGGACGCTCACCCAGGGACAGATCACGCTGCCGAGCGGCGTGCGCTGCGAGGTGGCCGGGAACCCGATCACATACGGCAGCGTCCGCCGGCTCTCGCAGGTGATCCGCGACGGCGACGTGGCGTTCTCCGCGGCCTACTCGCAGGCGGTCCTCGCCGGCCTCGTCCACGTCCCACGCCAGGACGTCCTGGCCGCCGTCCGCGCGATCGTTCGGTCGCGATTCGGAGGGAGCCGAGCGGCCTACCGCAGAGCGCTGGCCCGGATGGGCGCCACGGAGGGCCTCGCGCGGGGCATCATCGCCGACGAGCTCCGGCAGCAGCGGATGGGCCGGCGGTTCCGCGCGCCGAACCCGACCGGGCAGCAGATCGCCGAGTACCACGAGAACTTCTCCCAGCAGCCGGCCCGGATGGTCGAGGTGAAGCCGCGCGCCTGGTGGCTCGGCGAGCGCCGCACCGGTCTCGCGATCGGGTCGATCGCGCCGCCGCAGGTCTTCAGCCTCCCCGCCGGCAAGAAGGTGAAGATCCGCACCGCGGACGGCGTCTACGAGATGAGGGCGGTGGACGACACGATGCCGCTCGGCGCCTTCCCCGTCGGCGTCGCACGGAACTCCGTGGTCGCCGCCCTGCGGGAGACCTCCCGCCGCCAGCTCTTCGAGCGCTGGTTCAGCCGGCCGCTCAACGACCAGCTGAAGAACCTGCGCTGCGCCGACGACCAGCTGCCGGCGATCGCAGTCGTCGACATGACGACCTTCCTCCCCTTCCTCACGCTCTAGGCGCCAAGTAACACTGTGTTACAAGGCCTGGGAGGCCGTTGGCTCCGGGCGTTCGGGGCTTAGTAACAGTGTGTTACTAGGAGGCGTCCCGGGTGCCGACGAAGACCTTGGAGCCCTGCGCGAGCTCGAGCTGCTCGGCCTCCGACTTGGTCAGCTGCACCCAGAGCTCTCGGCCGTCCTCCAGGCAGAGGTCGGCGCGGACCTCGAAGCCAAGGTGGACGATGCGCTCCACGGTCGCGCGTTCTGCCGAGCCGTTCGGCTCGCGCCGGATCTCGATGTCGTGCGGTCGGACGAGCTCCTCGCCGAAGGTCGAGACCGGCCCGATGAACGTCATCACGAACTCGTTCGCCGGCCGCTCGTAGAGATCGCGGGCGCCGCCGATCTGCTCCACGCGCCCCTCGTTCATGAGGACGATCTGGTCCGCGATCTCCATCGCCTCCTCCTGGTCGTGCGTGACGAAGATCGTCGTGACGTGGACCTCGTCGTGCAGCCGGCGGAGCCAGGCGCGGAGCTCCTTGCGGACGCGCGCGTCGAGGGCGCCGAACGGCTCGTCGAGGAGGAGCACCTTCGGCTCGACCGCCAGGGCCCGGGCGAGCGCCATGCGCTGGCGCTGGCCGCCCGAGAGCTGCGCCGGGTAGCGCTTCGCGAGCCCGCCGAGTTGGACGAGGTCGAGGAGCTCCGACACGCGCGCGTCGATCTCCGCCTTCGGTCGCTTCCGGATCTTCAGCCCGAAGGCGACGTTGTTCCAGACCGTCATGTGCTTGAAGGCCGCGTAGTGCTGGAAGACGAACCCGACTCCGCGCTTCTGCGGCGAGACGGTCGTCGCCTCCTCGCCGGAGATGAAGACCTCGCCGGCGTCAGGGTCCTCGAGGCCGGCGATTACGCGGAGCAGCGTCGACTTCCCGCTGCCGCTCGGGCCGAGGAGCGCCGTGAGCGAGCCGCTCTCGACCTCGACTGAGACATTGTCGATCGCCGTGAAGTCGCCGAAGCACTTCGAGACGTTGCGGACCTCGATGGCCATCAGTGCTCTTCCCTTCGTAGAAGCGTCATCGCAAGCAAGGTGACCACGGCCAGCAGGGCGAGGACGACCGACGCCGCGTAGGCGTCCTGCACCTCGAATGCCTGGAAGCGCTCCTCGACGTGGAGCGTCATCGTCTCCGTCCGGCCGGCGATCCGCCCGGACACGACGCTGACTGCGCCGAACTCGCCGAGCGCACGGGCCGTCGTCAGCACGACGCCGTAGGCCACGCCCCAGCGGATCGCCGGCAGCGTGATCTTCCAGAAGGTCTGCCACGGGGAGGCGCCGAGCGTAGAGGCGGCCTGCTCCTGCTCGTCACCGATCTCGCGCAGCACCGGCACGACCTCGCGGACGACGAACGGAAGCGAGACGAACACCGTCGCGAGCACCATGCCCGGCAGCGCGAAGATCACCTGGAAGCCGCTGTCGATCAGCCACCCGCCCCACCAGCCCTGGCGGCCGTAGACGAGGATCAGCGCAAGGCCCGACCACGACCGGCGAAAGCGCCAGCGGCAGGTCGACCACCGAGTTCACGAGCCCGTGGCCTCGGAACCGCCGCCGCACGATCGCCAGGGCGCACATGACGCCGAAGACCGTGTTCAGCGGGACTGCGATCAGCGTGATGATCACCGTCAGCCAGAGCGCATGGAGCGCCTCCGGGGTCGTGATTGCGGCGACGAAGTCGGCGACGCCGTCCTCGAACGCCCGGTAGACGACCAGTCCGACCGGGAACGGCGAGCAGCGCCGCGAGGTAGCCGAGCGCGGCGAACCGTAGCGCGTACCTAGCCATCGTGCCTCGTGGCCCAGCGGCGGACGCCGCCGATCGCGAGCAGGACGCCGAGCGAGGCGACCAGGAGGACGACCGAGACAGCGGCCGCGCCGGTCACGTTGTCGCTCTCGATCTGGCCGAAGATGTAGACGGACGCGACCTCTGTCTTGAACGGCTGGTTGCCGGAGATGAGCACGACGGCGCCGAACTCGCCGAGCGCCCGCGCGAAGCCCAGAGCCGTGCCCGACAGGATCGCGGGGAAGAGGTTCGGGAAGATCACGCGCCTGAACGTCTGGAGCGACGTGGCTCCCAGGGACTGCGCCGCCTCCTCCATGTCCCGGTCGAGCTCGAGCAGCACCGGCTGCACGGTCCGAACGACGAACGGCAGGGTCACGAACAGCAGCGCCGAGCACGAGCGCGGCTGTCGTGTATGCGACGTTGACGCCGATCGGGCTCCTCGGGCCATAGAGCGCGAGGAGCGTCAGACCGGCGACGATCGTCGGGAGCGCGAAGGGCAGGTCGATCAGCGCGTTGACGACGCTCTTGCCGCGAAAGGAGTCCCGCACGAGCACCCAGGCGATCACCGTCCCGGCGACCGCGTTGATCAGCACGACGACGAGCGAGACCACGAAGGTCAGCTTCAGCGCAGCGACCGCCTGCGGCTCGGTGACCGCCTCCCAGAAGGCGCCCAGTCCGCCCTCGAGCGAGCGGAGCGTGAGCGCCGCGAGCGGGATCAGGACCACGATGCTGAGGTAGCCGGTCGAGATCCCGAGGGCGAGTGGCGCGGAGCGGCGCCGCCTGGGTGCGGCTACGGGCTGTGCGAGGCTACTCAAGGGCGGCGCCGACCTCCTGCTGGATCCCCGCCATGATCCCGTCCTCGCGGTCGAAGAACGTCTTCTGCACCTCGTCCCAGCCGCCGACGTCCTCGATCGTGAAGAGGCCCGGGGGCGTCGGGAAGTTGAACTCGTCCGCGAGCGCCTCGTTCACGGGCCGGTAGCCCGCCTTGCCGAAGACGCGCTGCGCCTCTTCGCCGCGGATGTAGTCCAGGAACGCCGCCGCCTGTTCGGGCGCGTCCTTTGTAACCGCGACCGGGTTCTCGATCAGGATCGTCTGCTCGGGGACGACGTAGTCGAGGTCCTCGCCCTTCTCCTGGGCCAGGATCGCCTCGTTCTCATAGGCGAGGAGGACATCGCCTTTGCCGCCGGTGAACGTCTGCAGCGACTCGCGCGCGCTCTTGTCCTGTACCGACACGTGCTTGAAGAGCTCGCGGAGGTACTCGACCGCCTGCTCATGGCTCTTGCCCTGCTTGAGCTGCGCGCCGTAGGCGGCCATGACGTTCCAGCGGGCGCCGCCGGAGGTGAACGGGTTCGGCTCGATCACCTCGACGCCGTCCTTCACCAGGTCGTCCCAAGTCTTGATCCCCAGCGGGTTCCCCTTGCGGACGGCGAAAACGACGACCGAATTCGTGACCATGCCGTTGTACTCGTCATCAGCCCAGGTCTTGACGACCTGGCCGGACTCGACGAGGCGGTCGACGTCCGGCGCCAGCGAGAAGGCGACGACGTCGGCGGGGAGCCCCTGCTCGACGGCGCGACTCTGCTCGCCCGAGCTGCCATAGGACTCGTCGAAACTGACGCCCTCGCCGCCGTCCGACTGCGCGAAGCTCTTCGTTAGGTCGGCGTAGACCTCACGAGGCGTGGAGTAGGCGACGAGGGTCAGCTTCGCGCCGTCGGACCCGGCCTCCGCCGAGTCCTCCGAGGTTCCGCCGCATGCTGCGACCAGGACCACGACAGCACCGGCGACGAGTGCCAGAATGAGGGAACGCATGGAGCCTCCTTGGATAGGAAACACTAATCTCACCGATTAGGCGTTTCTATCCGGGGGGCTCCTGCGGTGTCAAGTCCCATCAGCTCCGGTAGGCCTCGATCAGCACCTCGGCGACCTCGGGCCGGGAGAACTCCACGGGCGGGACCTCGCCGTTCGTCAGCATCTCCCGCACCTTCGTCCCCGACAGGAAGACGTGGTCGTCGCCGCCGTGCGGGCAGGTCTTCGGCGAGACCATCGCCTCGCAGCGCTTGCAGTAGACGGCGTGCTCGAAGAACATCGGCTCGATGTCGAGCTCGTGCGGCTCGAACTCGTCGAAGATCTGCTGGGCGTCGTACGAGCCGTAGTAGTCGCCGACCCCCGCGTGGTCGCGGCCGACGATGAAGTGCGAGCAGCCGTAGTTCTTGCGGCAGATCGCGTGCCAGATCGCCTCTCGTGGGCCCGCGTAGCGCATCGCGGCCGGAAAGGCGGAGACGACGACGCGGTCGGCCGGGTAGTAGTTGTCGACGAGCACGCGGTAACAGTCGACCCGGGTCTTGGCCGGCACGTCGTCCTGCTTCGTGTCGCCCACGAGCGGGTGGATCAGGAGGCCGTCGACGGTCTCGAGCGCCGTCTTCGTCAGGTACTCGTGCGCCCGGTGGATCGGGTTCCGGGTCTGGAAGCCGACGATGCGCTTCCAGCCGCGCTCGGCGAACTCGGCACGGGTCTCGGCCGGATCCTTGGCGAGCTCGGGGAACGGCGGCTCGGCCCGCTCGAAGACGGTGACGCGGCCGGCGAGGTAGAGCGGCTTCTGGGCGTAGAGCCGCGCCACGCCGGGATGCGCGTCGTCCGTCGTGCGGAAGCACTGCTCGGCCTCCCGCTCCTTGTCGTACTCGAACGTCTCCTCGACCTCGAGGACGGCGACCAGGCGGCCTGACTCGTCGGCGAGCGCGACGCGGTCGCCCTCCGGCGCCTTGTCGACGGCGAGGCACACCGGCAGCGCCCAGGCGAGCCCGTTGGCGAGCCGCATCTCCTCGACGACCCGCTCGTAGTCCTCCCGGCCCATGAAGCCCTCGAGCGGGCTGAGGGCGCCCGAGGCGAGCATGTCCAGGTCGGACAGCTCGCGTGACGTCAGCGTGACGACCTCGAGCCGCTCGACGTCGTTCGGCCGCTCGCCCGTGCGGTCGACGAGCTCGCCGCCGTGTGGCTCGATCAGACCTGTCCTCGTGCCTGGCACCGAGACCTGGCTCATGCCGCGACCTCGTCGCGGACCAGACCCAGATCCGCGAGCTTGTCGAGAACGATGCGGGCGGACTCCTCCGGCGGGTGCTCCTCGGTGTCGATCCGCAGCTCCGGGTCGATCGGCTCCTCGTACGGATCCGAGACGCCCGTGAACTCCTTGATCTCGCCGCTGAACGCCTTCTCGTAGAGGCCCTTGACGTCGCGGCGAGCGCACTCCTCGACGGAGGTCGCGATGAAGACCTCGACGAACCGGCCGTGCTCCTCGACCATCCCTCGGGCGTGCCGGCGCGTCTCCTCGTAGGGCGAGATCGCCGAGACGAGCACCGCGGCGCCGTGGCGTGTCAGCCGCGAGGCGACCCAGCCGATCCGCTCGATGTTCGTGTCGCGGTCCTCCTTCGAGAACCCGAGGCCCTTCGAGAGGTGGGTGCGGACGACGTCGCCGTCGAGGTACTCGACGACGTGGCCGCGGCGCTCGAGCTCGGGCCCGACGATCTCCGCGATCGTCGTCTTCCCGGCTCCCGACAGCCCGGTGAACCAGAGAGTGAATCCGTCAGGCATTCGTCTCCTTCGCATCGATGGGTGTGTCCAGGTGGATGCCGCACTCGAGCTTGTCCGAGCCGGCCCACCGCCCGGCCCGCTCCTCCTCGTCGGGCGCGGTCGGCCGGGTGCACGGCATGCAGCCGATCGACCGGTAGCCCGCGTCGTGGAGCGGGTTGAACGGAATCTCGTTGACGTGGATGTAGAGCCAGACCCGCCGCTCGTCCCAGTCGGCGAGCGGGTGAACCTTCCAGACGCCGTAGCGCTCCGACCACTGCAGCTTGGGCGTGGTGGCGCGGCTCGGGGACTGGTCGCGCCGGATTCCCGGAGATCCAGGCGTCGTAGGGCTTGAGCGCGTCGAGCAGCGGCTCGACCTTGCGGATGTGGCAGCACCGGTCCGGATCGCGCTCCCAGAGGTTCGGCCCCTCCTGCTTGTGCTGCTCGGCGACGGTGATGACGGGCGGCGGCGGGAGCAGCTTCAGGCCGTAGCGCTCGACCAGCCGGTCGCGCGTGTCGTAGGTCTCGCGGAAGAAGAGGTGCGTGTCCAGCTCGACGATCGGGACGTCGAGCCCGAGCTCGGAGACCATGTGGACGAGCACGGACGACTGCTTCTGCCACGAGCAGGTCAGGCAGAGCTTGTCGCCGTACTCCTCGTGCGCCCAGCGAAGCAGGTCCTCCGCCGACATCGCCTCGACGTCCTGCTCAGGAAGCGGGGGCGCGGTCGCCAAGGAGCACCTCCTTCAGGGTGTCGGCCCGGAGCCCGCGGCGAAGCGTCTCGAGCGGGATCACCTCGTCGGGCGGGATGTTCCCGAGGTTCACGGTCGGGCCGAACGCCTTGACGAACCAGGCCTGCGCCGCCTTGGTCGGCGCCTCCCAGATCACGTCGTCGGCGCCGACGCCGGAGCCGATCTCCTCCACGAGCTCGGCGCGCATGTCGCCGCCGCTCGTGAAGATCCCGGCCGTCCCGCCCTCGCGAGCCTCGGCGATCACCTTCCACGCGCCTGCCTCGAGCTCCTCGCGCATCCAGGTCGTCCACTCGTCCCCCGAGAACTCGACGGACGAGTCCTTCGAGCCGACCTCGGAGAGGACGGTGAAGTCGCGGGCGAGATCGGCGATCAGCTCGAGCTTCTCGTCCCGCGGGATCTCGACGGCGCCGTCGGAGATCTCGACGTGGTTCAGGCCGAGCTCGCCGAGCCAGCGCTTGTACTCGTCCACCTTCCCCTTCGCCCAGACGACCTCGAAGAACGTCCCGCCGATGACGACGCGCTTGTCGCGCAGCACCTCGAGCTTGCGCTTCAGGTTCGGCGTCACGTACGCGGTGCCCCAGCCGAGCTTGACGACGTCGATGTACTCGCCGCTCGTCTCGAGGACGTCCTCCCAGGCGCGCGGCCCGAGACCCTTGTCGATGACGTGCGTCAGGCCGCCGTCGCGGCCGGGAAGGTCAAAGTCCGGCAAGGATCTTCTCCAGGCGCTTGTTCGCCGCCTCGTTGACGTCGTGGAACATCGAGTTGCCGTGCGAGTCGATCCCGACCCAGAGCGGCCCGAAGTCCTTGACGCGGAACTTCCAGAGGCACTCGGGCATGAGCTCCTCCCAGTCGACCTCCTCGATCTCCTCGATCTGGGTCGTCTCGAGCGCCGCGGCCCCGCCGACGATCGCGAAGTAGACCATCCCGTGCTGGCGCATCGGCTCGATCGCCTCGTCGGGCAGGCCACCCTTACCGCAGATCGCGCGGACGCCATAGTCGCGGCCGAGCGGCTCCGTGAAACGCACCATGCGGGCGCTGGTCGTCGTGCCGATGCAGACGGGGTCGTAGCCGCCGTCGTCCCGCTTGCGGACTCCCGGCGCGGTGTGCAGCAGGAATGCGCCGTTCAAGTCCATCGGCGGCGCGATGCCCTGGTCGAAGATCCGGATCTGCGTCCGGTCGCGGATCCCGATGATGTGCCCGTCTACGGTGACGAGGTCGCCCGCGCGGAGCTTGCGGATGTCCTCTTCCGAGGCCGGGAATTTGAGTCTGTGCTCGGCCATTCCTAGGCCTCCCGGTCGAACTCGACGGACCCATCGGCGCCGATGTGCGCGGAGGCGCGCCGCGCAGCCCAGCACTGGTAGTTCACGGCCACCGGGTTCAGCGTCATGTGCGTGTCCGCATGCTCGATGTGGCACTGGAGGACGGTGACGTCGCCGCCGAGCCCCATCGGGCCGATCCCGGTCTCGTTCAGCAGCCGGAACAGGTCGTCCTCGAGCTCCGCGACCAGCGGGTCGGGATTCCGGGTGCCGACCGGCCTGGCGATCGCCTCTTTCGCGAGGTGCATCGCGTAATCGGCCGAGCCGCCGATCCCCACTCCGACGATCCCGGGCGGGCAGGGCTTTCCGCCGGCGCCGACGATCGACTCGAGCACGAACTGCTTGATCCCCTTCACGCCGTCGGCGGGGACGCACATCTTGAGGAAGCTCATGTTCTCCGAGCCCGAGCCCTTCGGGACCGACTTGACGTCGAGGCCGTCCCAGTCCGAGACGAAGTCCCAATGGACGATCGGGACCCGGTAGCCGACGTTCGGCCCCGTGTTCTCGCGCGTGAGCGTGTGGACGATGTTTGAGCGCAAGGGGTGATCGAGCGTCGCGCGCATCGTCCCGTCGTAGAGCGCCTGGTAGATCCGGGCCGGGTGGAGCGGGAAGTGCTCGCCGACGCGGCAGTAGTAGACGGCGATCCCCGTGTCCTGGCAGACGAGGTTGTTCTCGCGCTCGGCGACCTGGACGTTCTTGAGGATCGTCTGGAGGACGCGCTGGCCCGGGAATGGACGTCTCCTTCGTCGACGCGTCGGCCAGTGCGTCGCGCAGGTCCTGCGGGATGTCCTTCAGCGCCCAGACGTAGAGGTGCGCCGCGGCGTCCTCGACGGCCTGCTGCAAGTCCAGTTCGACCGTGCTCATGCCGCCGCCTTCTCGGCCGCGGCCTTGCCGGCGCGCCGGCCGAACACCGTGCACTCGAGCAGCGAGTTGCCCATCATCCGATTCCTTCCATGCGTGCCGCCGGCGATCTCGCCGGCCG
The DNA here is from genome assembly GCA_963733855.1 of uncultured Actinomycetes bacterium. Taxonomy (GTDB): domain Bacteria; phylum Actinomycetota; class Thermoleophilia; order Gaiellales; family Gaiellaceae; genus JACDAN01. The sequence goes on along the minus strand of CAVTEL010000019.1, from coordinate 83,871 downwards.
CGTAGACCCCTTCGAGCGTCGTCTCTCCGTGCTCGTCGATCACGAGCCCGCCGTTCTGGTAGTGGAGCACCGGGTAGGTCAAGATCGGCTCGGCCAGCGGATCGATGCCGCCCGCCCGGTACCGCCGGAGCATGTACGGCAGGGACACGTCCGCGTCCGCTTCGGGGATGCGCGTCGTGTCAAGGTAGACCGCCGGGCGGCCGTCCTCGGTCTCGACGCCCTTGCCCTTCTCCACCTCGTCGAAGATCGCCTGCGAGACCTCGTCGCGCGGCCCCAGCGAGTCCGTGAACTCCTCGCGGTCGGCGTTGAGGAGGACGGCGCCGTAGGCGCGCGTGGTCTCGGGGATCGAGTAGCCCTGCATCGTCTCGGGCCAGGCGCCGCCGTTCGGGTGGTACTGGAGCGCGTCGAGGTCGCGCGACTCGGCCCCGAGGTCGAGCGCGATCTGCGTCACTTCGCCCGTCGCACCGGGATGGTTCGTGGAGAGCTCGCCGCGCTCCTTGGCCTCGCGGAAGCAGCGGCCGCCGGCGGCGAGGACGACCGTCCCCGCCTCGATCTTGTGCGCGCCACAGCGCGCGAGCCAGCCGTTCTCGACGGGCTCGAGCGAACTGAGCGGCGACTTTGGAAAGGCGGTGCCGGAACCGGCCTCGAACGCCTCCTTCAGCGCCATCGTGATCGCGAGGCCCGTGCGGTCGCCGACCTGGAGCAGGCGCTTGCGCGAGGCGCCGCCGCAGCGCGCCAGTCGGTAGCCGCCGTTCTCGCGCGTGAACTCGACGCCCAGCTCCTCGAGCCAGTGGATCGCGGACGGCGCCTCGCTCGTCAGGATCTCGACGAGCTCCCGGTTCGCCGTCTCGTGCGAGCTGCGCCAGACGTCCTCGGCATGGATCTCGGGCGAGTCGTCCTCGCCGAACGCGGCCTGGATCCCGCCCTGCGCCTTGGCCGAGTTGCAGGACTGGATCGCACCTTTCGTGGCCAGCGCCACGCGCGCTCCGGCCTTCTCGGCAGAGACGGCTGCGGCGAGCCCGGAGGCGCCCGATCCGACCACGAGCACGTCGAAGGAGAGCTTGCCGCCCATGGCGTCGATCCTACCACCGCCTCGCTAATCGCACGCATTAGCGCTCATTATTCTGCTCGTCACGGCCGATACCGATCGCATGATCAAGACGATCGGCCTTGTCGGGATCCTCTGTGCTGCGGCGATCTTTGGAATGACCTGGGCCCGCCAGAGCTTCCAGGCCACCGAGAAGGCACCCACAGCCATCCTCCAGGCTGCGGCCGTCGCGCTCGAGGCCAGCCACCGCTCGACCGGCACCTACGCCGGCGCGAAGGCGGGGTCCGTCATGGTCGTCTCGGCAGACCAGCTCCGCTACTGCATCGAGTACGGCGGCCACCACGTCGACGGACCGGGCGGAACGCCGACTGCCGGCGCCTGTCCGCGCTAGCGCGACCTGCTCAGTAGATCGAGCGCAGGAGCTCGGCGATCTCGGCCGGTGACGCCGGCCGCGGGTTCGCCTTCGCTCCGGCCACGTCTGCAGCCGTCGCTGCGGCGACTTCGTCGAGCTCGTCCTCCGGGACGCCGAAGTCGCGCAGCCGGTCGAAGCCGCCGAGGCGCGCCAGCTCCTCGACCCGCTCCGCGGCGATCGGTCGGCGCCGAGCGACTTGCCGAAGTCGTCGATCGCCTCCGGCACGACCGGCTCGTTGAACCGAAGCGCCGGCGGCAGGCAGAGCGCGTTCATCGCGCCGTGCGGGAGCCCGTAGCGGCCGCCGAGCGCCTGGGCCATCGCGTGGCCGAGGCACAGCCCGGAGAGCCCGAGCGCCTCGCCTGCCCGGGCGGCGCCCTTCAGCAGCGTCGTCCGCGGGCCGATCGCGCCGAGGTCGTCGAGCACGGCCGGAAGCGACGCCGTTGATCAGCTCCGCGCCCTCGTGGGCGGCCCGGTCGGACTCCGGGCTCCTCGCCGGGTGGTAGAGCGCCTCGGCGGCGTGGGCGAGCGCGTTGAGCGCCGTCCCTGCCGTCTCCTCCCGCGGGAGGTCGAGCGTGAGCTCCGGGTCGTAGACGATCGCCGCCAGGCTGGCGCCCCCTCCGCCGCCGACCATCCGCTTGTCGGGATCGCGGACGCCGTAGAACTGCGTCCATTCCGAGCCGGAGTACGTCGTCGGCACGGACACGAGCGGCAGGCCGCCGACGGCCGATGCCGCCTTGGCCGTGTCGATCGCGCTGCCGCCGCCCACGGCGAGGATGCCGTCGACGCCGTCGGGCACCTCGATCCGGTGCGACGGAATCTCGTCCCAGCGGGCCGCGGCGGGAAGGTCGAGCGAGCTCCAGCGCGGGCTCGCGACGAGGAACGGCCGCTCGATCCCGAGCTCGCGCAGGACGCCCGGCAGCTCCTCCAGCCCCCAGCGGACGATCACGGGAACCCGCTCCCGCGCGAAAGCCACGAACGCCTCCGCGACCCGGCTCGGCGTCCGGCCGGTCGAGCGGACGAGCGAGATCTCACGGGACGGCGCCAGCCCCTCGACAGTCGCAGCCGCAAGGGTGCCCGCTGCCAGCTCGGGCTCGATCGAGGAGCGCGAGATGAACGTGACGCCGTGGCCTGCGGCGACCGCCGCCTTCACCGACTCCTGGAGCCCGAGCTCGAGCTTGACGTCGAGGTCCCGGAGCCGGAGGCCGGCAGCCCGCAGCTCGTCCTCGACCATCTGCCGGACTCCGGCGCCTTCCTGCATGAGGATCACCGCCTCCTCGCGGAGCGCGTCGAGCTTCACCGTCGCATCGGCGAGCTTGTGGCCCGGCGGCACCGCCAGGACGATCTGGTCCTGGAAGAACGGCTCGAAGGTCACGGCCCGGTGGCGCGGGGCGGCGCCGACGACACCCAGCTCGAGCCGCCGCTCGGCCACGAGATCGATCACGTGCAGCGTGTCGTTGACGGAGAGCGAGATCGCGACGCCGGGATTCTCCGCCTGGAACTGACACAGGAGGAGCGGGAGGACGGTGGCGCCTGGGCCGGTCGAGCAGCCGATCTCGAGCCGCCCGCGGAGCTCGTCGCCCTCGCCGGCCACCTCGTCGAGCAGCTGTTGCTCGAGGGCCAGCATCCGCTGCGCGCTGCGGTAGAGCCGCTGGCCGGCCTCGGTCGGCTCGACGCGCCGCCCGGACCGGTCGAGGAGCTTCTCGCCGAGGCGCTTCTCGAGCGAGCGGATCTGGAGGCTGACCGCCGGCTGGGTGACGCCGAGCTGCTCCGCGGCGAGCGAGAAGCTCTTCCGGTCGACGACGGCGCAGAACGCTGCGAGCTGGCGGGTGTCCATAAGCAACCATCATAGAACGAGGAGAACGGATAAGGCGAAAGTCTGCCAACGATCCACCCCTCGTTCAGGGGAAACGGGAGAGGAGGCAGCATCTCTATGAGATTTGCGAAACGCGCGCAGTCGCGTCGGTTTGCTCGCTGCGGTTGCAATCGGGGCACTCGGCGTCACCGCCACATGGCCGGGGCGCATCACAACCCCGGCTTCAAGACGACTCAGGCGGCGATGCTCGATCCGGTCGCGCCTGGCTGGACGGCCGAGCCGATCATCACGGTCGGCGAGACCCTGCCGGCTCGGCTACAGATTCGAGTCGATCCCGGACGGGATCGCGCTGAAAAGGGACGTGACGGCAAGGTCGAGGCGTACGTCAACCACGAGACCTCGACCGTGCCCGTTCCCGTTCACGCCGGCAACCGGTGCCGGGTTCAACGACTTCACGGACTCGCTACTGAGCAAGCTGACGCTGAACCGGAAGACCGGCGGCGTGCTCGACGGCAGGTACGCAATTCCGGACGAGGCGAACTACCAGCGGTTCTGCTCCAACTCCATCGTGGGCGGGAACACGGGTTCGACCGCCCGGTCGCTCTTCACGAGGCGAGGAGGCAATCGACTGGTCAACCGGACCGGCGTCGCGTGGCCGGCGACGGTCGGAGCGGACGAGGCTCGCCAGGCCGGCGTCGTGGTCGCGTACGACGTCGAACGGCGCGAGTTCCACACGATCTGGGACTGGGCCGCTACAACCACGAAAACAGCGTCGCCATCCCCGGGTACAGGAATCCGGTCATCCTCTCGACCGACGACACGTTCATCTCCAATCCTGTGCAGTCGCAGCTGTACAGTACATCGCCGACGACCGGCGCGATGTGCTGAGGGACCGCGGCGACCTCTGGGCGTTCGTCTCAGACAACCCGCTCGTGAACGACTACTACGACTTCCCGATCGGATCGACCATGGAGGTCAGCGGTCACTTCGTGCAGGTCCCGCAGGACATCGCCACGGGCCGCAACCCTGACGGGACTGACCTGATGGCGGCGGACAAGGGCTTCCCGGCTCCGCCGAACGACGGCACCTGGCAGCGCGGGCCGGACGGCGTTACCGGGCTCGACGGCCCGCAGTGGGTCCTCGAGCACTGGAGCGACATGAACTCGGTCTTCCAGTTCGTCCGGCTCGAGGACGTCGCGTACGACCGGCATCACAGCAACGTGGTCTACATAGCCGACACGGGCCGAGGCGCGACGAGCGCCGGCGGCAATGCCTTCACGTCGACGAACGGACGCATCTGGAAGTTCGTGCTCGACAAGAAGGATCCGAAGCAGGCCAAGCTCTCGATCCTCGTCGAGGGCGCCACGACGACCCCGTCAAGACGCTGGGCGAGATCCACCAGCCCGACAACCTCGAGTCGACGAAGGACGGCCTCTTTGTCAGGAGGATCCGGGCTCGAGCCAGCAGTTCCCGTTCGGATCGACCGACCCGAACACGACGACCGCGCGGCTCTGGCACGTCGACCTCAACGGCGGCGCGACGTCCGTCATCGCCAAGGTCAACCAGTCGGCGGACGAAGGGCCGACCGACAAGGACGCGATGACCCCCCGAAGGAACCTCGGCGCGTGGGAGTCGAGCGGCATCGTCGACGCATCCAAGTTCTTCGGCAAAGGTGCGTACCTCATCGACATCCAGGCCGGCACGCTCATCGTCGAGGAGGAGCAACGCGGAACGCTCACCTACCAGCGCGAAGGTGGACAGCTGCTTCTGCTCCGCGCTCCGGGCTCCGGAGGGCACGACGACGATGACGATGACGATAGATGATGACGGCTAGCTTCGTCTCGTCCTGAATCGGACCCGAGGGCCGGCGCACGCCGGCCCTCGGTCTTCCCGGGGAACTACCATCGGCCGGTGCGGACACAGTCCCAGAGCTCCCTCTCCGAGAGCTTCATCCGGCGCGCCCGCGAGAGCCCGCGCCGAGACCGGGTCGACGCCGTCCTCCGCCTCCTCGACATCGGCTTCTCGCTTGTCTTCGCCGCCCTGGCGTTGATCCCCGTGGCCATGATCTCGCTCGCGATCCTGCTGTCGAGCGGCAGGCCGGTCCTCTATCGCGGCACGCGGGTCGGGCGCGGCGGCGAGTTCTACACGATGCTCAAGTTCCGAACGCTGCGGCGCGGGCGCCGAGTCCGGCTCGGCGCGCATCTCGGCGAGGAGCTCGTCGTCCGAACGAAGGACGAGCGGACGAAGGTCGGGCGCTGGCTCAGGGCGACGCAGCTCGACGAGCTGCCGCAGCTCCTCAACGTCCTTAGGGGCGAGATGAGCCTCGTCGGGCCGCGGCCGATCCGACCGATCTTCTTCGAGCAGCTCGCCTCCGATCTCCCGTCCTACTGGCAGCGCCTCGTCGTCCGACCCGGGCTCACCGGGTTCGCGCAGGTGCGGCGCGGCTACGAGACGTCGATGGCGGAGAAGCTCGCCCACGACATGGAGTGGATCGCCGACCGCTCCGTCGGCCTCTACCTCCGCACGCTCGCCACCACCGGGTGGCGCGTGCTCCGCCAGTCGCTGCGCGGGGCGGTCCGACCGACCCGCGTAGAGTGAATTCCGATGTGTGGGATCTGCGGGCTCGCGTCTAGCCGCGGGCGCAATCGACCCGCGAGCGCCTGCGCGCGATGAGCGCGACGCTCGTCCACCGAGGCCCCGATTCCGACGGCGAGCTGCTGGACGGGCCGGTCGGCCTGGCGGCGCGGCGCCTCTCGATCATCGACCTCGAGGCGGAGACCAGCCGATCGCGAACGAGGACGGCACCGTCCATGTCGTCCAGAACGGCGAGATCTACAACTTCCGGGAGCTGCGGGCCGAACTGGAGCCGGCGGGCCACCGGTTCTCGACCCGCTCCGACACGGAGGTGCTCGTGCACCTCTACGAGGAGCACGGCGACGGCTTCGCCGAGCGGCTGCGGGGGATGTTCGCGGTGGCGATCTGGGACTCGCGGCGCCGCCGGCTCGTGCTCGCTCGGGACCGGTTCGGGATCAAGCCGCTCTACTACCGCGAGAACGGCGGCGAGCTCGCGTTCGCGTCCGAGCTCCGAGCTCTGCCCCGCGGCGAGGTCGATCCGGACGCGCTCGAGGCGTTTCTCGCGTTCAACTCCGTCCCTGCGCCGTACTCGATCTTCCGCGGAACGAGGAAGCTGCCTGCCGGCCACCTGCTCGTGTGGGAGAACGGCGAGACGCGCGTCGAGCGGTACGCGCGGCCGGCGCCGGCCGAGGTGCGCGACGAGGATCCCGCCGAGCTCGCCGAGGAGCTGCGCGCACGGCTGCGGGACTCCGTCAGGGCGCACCTGATCGCGGACGTCCCGGTCGGCGTGCTGCTCTCGGGCGGGGTGGACTCGTCACTCCTCGCGGCGCTGGCGGCGCAGGAGAGCGGCGAGGCCGTGCACACGTTCTCGATCGGCTTCGAGGAGCGCTCGTTCGACGAGCTCGACGACGCCCGCTCGGTGGCGTCCATGTACGGGACGCGCCACGAGGAGCTCATGCTGCGGCCCGACGCCGCGCTGCTCCTTCCTCGCCTGGCGGAGACCTTCGACGAGCCGTTCGCCGACTCGTCGGCGCTGCCGACCTACCTCGTCTCGGAGCTGGCGGCGCGGCACGTGAAGGTCGCGCTCTCGGGCGAGGGCGGCGACGAGCTCTTCGGCGGCTACTACACGTACGCCGCCGACCTGCTCGCGCTCCGCGTCGGCCGCCTCGCGCCGGTGCCAGGCCGCTCGTCGAGCGGCTGCCGAGCTCGAGCCGAACGGGCGAGCTTCGACTACAAGGCGAAGCGGTTCGTGCGCGGCGGCACACCTGCCGCCGCTCGAGCGCCACCACGCGCTGGAAGGAGATCTTCTCGCCGGACGCTCCGCGCCGAGCTGACGGGCCGCCGGTCCGCGCTTCGATCCCGTCGACCTCCTTCGCGACCGGTTCGCCGAGACCGAGGGCGCCGAGCTGCTCACGCGGCTCCAGGACGTCGACCTCGGCACCTACCTCGTCGACGACCTGCTCGTGAAGACCGACCGGGCGTCCATGGCGCACTCGCTCGAGGCGCGGGTGCCCGTACCTCGACCCCGTCGTCGCCGGCCTCGGCGCTCGCCCTGCCAACACGGCTCAAGGTGCGAGGGCTCCGCAAGAAGGTGCTGCTGCGAAAGGCGGCGGCGCCGCTCCTGCCGCGGCGGATCGTCTACGGGCGCAAGCGCGGGTTCTCGATTCCGGCCGCGGCGTGGCTCCGCGGGGAGCTCGAGCCGTTCGCCCGCGACGTGCTCGCGCCGGACACGCTGCGCCGCCAGGGCTTCTTCCGCCCCGAGACCGTGACGCGCCTGATCGACCGCCACGTCGCGGCGGAGGAGGATCTCTCGCCGCCAGCTCTGGGGGCTGCTCGCCTTCACGCTCTGGCACGAGCATCACGTCGAGCGCACGCCCGGCCCGCTGCGCGAGCCGCGACTCGCCGAAGCCGTCGCTTGAGCGACCTGCCGCCGTTCGAGCTCGGGTACGCCCGCACCGAGCTGCGCCGCAAGCTCGTCGAGGCAGTGCTCGCCGGGCGGAAGACGGCGACCACGGGACTGGCCGAGTCGAGTGAGCCGGAGGACCGGCCGGGCGAGCGCTATGCGCTGCTCGGCTACGACGACGAGCCGGTCGGCGTCGTCGAGGTCACGGAGGCGCGCGTGATTCCCGCCTCCGAGATCGACGAGCAGTTCGCCCGCGACGAGGGCGAAGGGTTCGAGTCGGTTGAGGACTGGCGAGCCGCCCACGAGCGCTTCTTCGAGCAGCCGATCGAGCCCGGCACCCTCATCGAGGCCGTCCGCTTCCGTCTGGTGGAAGAAGGCTGATGCGGGTCTGGATCGACATGACCGCGCCGGCCCACGTGCTCGTGTTCCGGCCGCTGATCGGGATCCTGCGCGAGCGGGGCGACGAGGTCGAGATCACCGCGCGCGACTACGCGCAGACGCTCCAGCTGCTCGAGCTCCACGGGATCGAGGCCGAGGTGTTCGGCAGCCACGGCGGCCGGTCGCGGCTCGGCAAGGCCCGCGCGCTCACCTCCCGGCTCGGCCGCCTGCGGAGCTGGGCGAAGGGCCGCGAGTTCGACGCCGCGCTCGCCCACGGCTCCCACGAGCTGACGATCACGGCGCGCCGGCTCGGCATCCCGAGCTCGACCACGTTCGACTACGAGTTCGCGTGGCTCCAGCATCAGCTCGGGCTCAGGGCGGCGACCTACGTCGTCGTCCCAGAGGCGATCCCCCCCGAGCGGCTGCGAGCGCTACGGCGTCAAGGCCCCGAAGCTGCGCCGGTACCCCGGGCTGAAGGAGGAGTACTACCTCTCGGACTTCGAGCCCGACCGCTCCGTGCTCGACGCGCTCGGCCTCGACGCGGAGCGCACACTCGTCGTGGTTCGCACGCCGCCCGACGTCTCGCTGTACCACCGCACCTCGAACCCGCTCTTCCCGCAGGTGCTCGACCACCTCGGCCACCAGCAAGGACGTGCACGTCGTCGTCCTCCCGCGGACGGCCGAGCAGGGCGCGTACGTCCGCAGCCTCGCGCTGCCGTCGGTGATCGTCCCCGAGCGCGCGGTCGACGCGCAGAGCCTGATCGCGCTCTCCGACCTCGTCGTCTCGGCGGGCGGGACGATGAACCGCGAGGCGGCGGCGCTCGGCGTGCCCGTCTACACGACGTTCGGCGGCCGGCTGGGCGGCGTCGACGAGGAGCTGATCCGCCAGCGACGCCTGGTCCCGATCACCGACCCGCGCGCGCTCGTCGTCGGCAAGCGTGACCCAGGTGACGCTCGTCGCGTGAGGCGCGACCCCACGGAGATGCTCGATCTGCTCCTACCGGGCTGACGTCGTCGACCAGCCGCTCCAGCGCGTGTGACGAAGTTGACACTCCTGGTGTCATCGCCGTGAACGACGGGAGCTCCATCCCCTCCTACCGTCGAGTTAATGCACGAGGAGGGAGGAACCATGAAGACCAAGAAGACCAAGAGTCGATCAGCGGCCATCGCCGCAGTCGCTGCGCTCGGCCTCATCGCCGCTGTACTCGCCATCACGGGCGACGGCTCCGCGCTCAGCCCGAACGAGCCGGCGAAGAGCGACGTGCCGGCTGGATCTTGGCCGCACGAGACGGGCGCATCGGCCGGCACGTCCGAGACGTTCGTGGACATGCACGAGGACGGTTCCTACTACGACCCGTCGCTCGGGCGGCGCGTTTCACGGACGCCGTTCTGGCCGCACGAGACAGGCGCTTGGCCGGCACGTCCGAGACGTTCGTGGACATGCACGAGGACGGTTCCTACTACGACCCGTCGCTCGGGCGACGCGTGTCCCGCTAGACGCGCGCGGAGGTCCGAGTCGGCGCGGCAGCCCGCTTCGGCGCCCGCACCATCGTCGAGAGCCGCGAGACGGCCTCGAGCGTCTCGCCCTCCTCGACGAGGCGCTCGAGCTCCGTCGAGCTCGCGCGTCGAGCCACTCGGCGTCGATCGGCGCCCGGCGCGCGCGCGAGATCTTCGCGTGCGCCGTCGGCGCGATCTCCTCGTCCGGCCCCCAGAGCTCCTCGTGCAGCTTCTCGCCCGCCCGCACGCCGATGAACTCGATCGCGATGTCGCGCTCGGGCTCCCGGCCCGAGAGCCGGATCATGTCGCGCGCCAGGTCGAGGATCCTGACCGGGTCGCCCATGTCGAGGACGAAGATCTCGCCGCGGCCGCCGATCGAGCCGGCCTGCACGACGAGCGACGAGGCCTCCGGGATCGTCATGAAGTAGCGCGTCATCTCGGGGTGCGTGACCGTGACCGGGCCGCCGCTGCGCGATCTGGCGCCGGAAGATCGTGATCACGCTGCCCGCCGAGCCGAGCACGTTGCCGAAGCGCACGGCCATGAACCGGGTCTCGACGTCCTCCCGGCAGCCGTACGCCTCGACGATCCACTCGGCGAGCGCCTTGCACTGGCCGTAGACGGCCTTCGGGTTGAGCGCCTTGTCGGTCGAGACGAGGACGAAGCGCTTGGCGCCGAACTTCGACCGCCGTGTCCGCGACGACCTTCGTCCCGAGCACGTTGTTGCGGATGGACTCGAGCGGGTTCGCCTCCATCAGCGGGACGTGCTTGTAGGCCGCGGCGTGGAAGACGACCCCCGGCCGGTAGCGCTCGAAGACCTGCGCCAGCTTCCGCCGGTTCGAGACGTCGGCGAGCACCGGGATGCTGGCGGTGAACTGGCGCTCGTCCACGAGCTCGCGCTCGATCTCGAAGAGCGGCGTCTCGCCCTGGTCGAGGAGGATCAGCCGAGACGGTCTCGCGCGCGCGATCTGGCGGCAGAGCTCCGACCCGATCGAGCCGCCGGCGCCGGTGACGAGCACCGTCTCGCCTTCGAGGTACGACGAGATCGCCTCCAGGTCGACCTCGACGGGCTCGCGGCCGAGGACGTCCTCCACCTGCACCGGCCGGATCTGCGCGGCGAGGTTGTCCTCGTCGGCGATCAGCTCGTAGAGACCCGGCAGCGTCTTCACGGGCACGCTCTCGCGGCGCGCGACCTCGACGACGCGCTGGCGCTGCTCGCCCGACGCGGAGGGGATCGCGATCAGGAGCTCGTCCGGGCGGTTGTCGCGGAGGACGTGGGGGAGCTCGTCCGTGGTCCCGAGGACGCGGACGCCGTGGACGCGGAGGTTCTTCTTGCGCGGGATCGTCGTCGACGATCCCGATCGGCGTGTAGCCGAGCTGGCGCGAGCGTTGCATCTCCTTGATCACGAGCTGACCGGCATCGCCGGCGCCGACGACGATCACCTCCTTGCCGCGGGCGACGAGCCGCGAGGCGGACGGCCGCTCGAAGATGCTCCGCGCCAGCAGCCGCGACCCGGCGACGAGGCCGAGGAGCAGCACGCCGTCCATCAGCGCCACGCCTCGCGGCAGGCGCCGCTCGAACGGATCGATGAAGTAGATCGCGTAGGCGGCGATCACCGAGGCGACCACGACGCCGAGCGCGGCCCGCCACATGTCCTTCGTGGACACGTAGCGCCACCAGCGGTTGTAGAAGCCGAAGGCGACGAAGACCGCGAGCTTGATCGCGACGACGATCGCGACCGTCGTCCAGAGGCCGTCGCGGAAGTTCGCCGGGACGTCGAAGTCGAACCGGAGCTGGAACGCAAGCCACCAGGCGAGCGCGATCAGCCCGGCGTCGGCCGCGATCTGCCACAGCCGGTGGCGGTTGACCGGCAGCATCAGCTAACGGGAGCGCCGACGGCCGAGCGGACCGTCTCGACCACGCGCTCCTGGATCTCCGGCGCGATGCCCGGCCAGAGCGGCACCGAGAAGTTCTCCGCGGCTGCGCGCTCGGTCTCGGGCAGCGAGCCCGGCTCGTAGCCGAGGAAGCGCAGGGCGGGCTGGAGGTGGAGCGGGGTCGTGTAGTAGGTCGCGGAGGCGATGTCGGCGTCGCTCAGCGCCTCGCGGATCCGGTCCCGCTCGGGCGAGCGCGACACGATGAGGTGGTAGACGTGGCCCGGCTCGTCCTCCGGCAGCTCGACGAGGTCGCCGAGCCCGAGCTCGGCGTAGCGAGCGGCCGCCTCGCGCCGGCCGCGCGTCCAGCTCGTCGAGGTGCTCCAGGAAGACGCGCAGGAAGGCAGCCTGCAGCTCGTCGAGTCGCGAGTTGTAGCCGACGAAGTCGAACGTGGTCTTGTCGCGTGAGCCGTGGAACGCGAGCATCCGGATCCTCTCGGCGAGGTCTTCGTCGTTGGCGGTCACCAACCCTCCATCGCCGAGGCAGAAGAGGTTCTTGGTCGGATAGAAGCTGAACGTCGAGGCGACGCCTGTCTGCGCGATGCCGGGGGCGCCGAACGCCTGCGCCGCGTCCTCGATCAGCGGGACGCCGAGCGCCGCGAGCTCGGCCAGCGGCGCCGGGCGGCCGAACAGGTGGACGGGCATGATCGCCTTCGTCCGGTCGGTGATCCGGCCGGAGACGTCCTCGGGGTCGAGGTTGAGCGTGGCGGCGTCGATGTCCGCGAAAACCGGCGTCGCGCCGCGCCGGGCGATCGACTCGGCCGTCGCGTAGAACGTGAACGCCGGGCAGATCACCTCGTCGCCGGGCCCGATCGCCCATCGCGTCGAGCACGAGCACGAGCGCGTCGGTCCCGTTCGCGACCCCGACCGCGCGCCGGACCCCGAGGTACGCCGCGGCCTCCTCCTCGAACGCCTTCACGTTCGGGCCACGGATGAACTGGGCGGACTCGAGGACCCCCTCGAACCGGCTCCGCAGCTCCTCCGTCAGCGGCGCGTACTGCGCCTGGACGTCAACCAGCGGGATCTTCGGCACGGCGGTCAATCCTAGCCCCTCGCCTGTGACGCCAGATTCCGGCCACGATGAGCAGGAGAATCGCCGCGGCGACGACGTATTCCGCGTACCGGAAGCTGTGGTGGAAGTCCTCCCACTGCGAGCCGGCGGCCCAGCCGGCGCCCGCGAATGCGAATGCCCAGAGCACCGAGCCGGGGATCGTCAGCAGCGTGTAGCGGCCGAGCGGCATGCGGAAGACGCCGGCCGGAATCGCGATGAACGAGCGCACGACCGGCGTCACGCGGCCGATGGCGACCGCCCAGTCGCCGAAGCGGTCGAACCACGCCTCGGCCCTGTTGAGCGTGTGCGGCGTCACGTGCAACCAGCGTCCGTGGCGCTCGATGTAGGGCCGCCCGCCGTAGTACCCGATCGCCCAGCCGGCGATCGAGCCGAGGATGTACCCGAGCGCGCCGGCCGTCGCCATCGCGACGTACGCCCAGGGCTCCGACTCGATCGGCTCGCCGAAGAGCACGACGCTCTGACCCGCGAACGCGCCGGCCGCGACGGCGCCGGCGTAGACCATCACGAGCTCGCTCGCGGCAGGCAGCACGGCGTCGACGAACATCAGGATGAACACGGCGTAGATCCCGTGGTCGCCGATGATCTCGGTGAGCGCGTCCGTGATCGAGCTCAGGATCGAGGCCGCGGGCACCGCCCCGAAGTGTAGGAGGCGTTATCGGCGTCTCACTCGGAACGCGCGGGCGAGCTCGGCGCGGCCGACCGAGTTCGTCGCGACCACGCGAGCCACGTAGTTGCCGCTGAAGACCGGCTTGCCGTTCGGGTACTTGCCGTTCCAGAGCAGCGAGGTCTTGCCGGCGCGGGCGTTGAAGTTCCGCACGACGCGAAGGAGCTGGCCCGTCTTCGACGTGATCGTGACGCTGACGTGGGCAGGGCGCGTGAGCGTGAAGCCGATCAGCAGGCGCCCGCCGCGCTTCCGTCCGACGGTCATGCGGGAGGGCTGGACGGAGATGAAGCCGACGGTGTTGTTGAGGCTGAACGAGCGATCGGCGGTCGACCGGCGGCCCTCGGAGTCCACGGCCGTGATCGACCAGCGGTAGCGGCCCTCGGGCTCGGCGGCTTGGCTCCGGCTCGACCGGGTTCCGCCGGCGAACGCGAACTTGTAGAGGCCCGGCTTGCGCTCACCCGAGTCGATCGTGCGGGCGACGCCGCCGGGCCCGGTCAGGGTCGCCGTGACCGTCGACGGCTTGACGATCTTGTACTCCAGCCGCTGCCGGTCGCCGGCGCCGTCGCCGTTCGGCGAGAACGAGGGCTCCGTCTCGGGCGCGTGCACGCCGTAGTACATGACGAGGAGCGCCTCGGACACGAGCCGCTCGCCGCCGCTGTCCGAAGGACGGCTCAGGAGCTGCCCGCCGAACGCCATCGTCGAGGAGCCGCCCGCGTCGAGGGCCGAGGCCGTCACGACGCCGAGCCTCGCCATCGTCTGCGCCAGCTCGAAGTTCGTCATCCCCGAGGAGTAGCCCGGCCGCCGCCCGTCGACCACGAGCATCACGATGCGCCCGTCCGGCGCGCTGGCCCACGGCCGTCCGCGGATGCCTGCGGTTCAGGTGGTAGGTGCCGAAGTCCTCCGCGGGACGGAAGATCGGACGGCCCTGCCGGATCAGCTCCGGGCCGCCGCCGAGCGCCTCCGGCACGTCCCGCCATTCGGGGCGAAGGACGAGCCGGACGCTGACCGTGTCGGCAGCCACCGCCTCGACGGCCATCCGCTGCGCCTGCGTCCCACGCGCCGCCAGCACGGCGCCTCCAGGCGGGATCGGTGTGCCGCCGCGCCGGTTCTCCGAGACGAACCCGACCAGGTCGGCGTTCGGCGTCGCGGAGGGGAAGGGCGACAGTACCGCCTCGAAGACGCCCGGGACCGCGGGCGTCGTCGCGCCGTAGGACGGCGTGTACAGCGTCGTCCCGTTCGGGCCCGGGGGACGGTTGACGAGCTGGATCGGCCGACGGGGGCCGGATCCCTGCCAGGTGCCGAGCATCGAGATCCGGTCGACGCGAAGGTTCCCGACCGTGTCGACTCCGAGCATCGACCGCTTCGGGTGCGGCGTCGTGCGGAGGACACCGTCCTGGATCAGCCCGCTCGAGGGGATGCCGTCGGCCCACGTGAAGAGATCGCCGTTCACGCCGGCGACGGTTGCGCTCGCCTCGGCGCGCCGCTGCATCGACGTCACGCGCTCGCGGCCGACCGCCGCGCCGTTGGAGAGCACCGGCTTGAGGCCGTAGAGACCACCGGCAGGCTTCGGCGCCGTGAGGATGTGCATCGCCTGCGGCCCGAAGCGGGTGAACTGCAGCCGCTTCTCGTAGGTGACGCCGGGCATCAGCAGCTGCTGCGCCCCCGCCGCGGGAGACGCAAAAATGCCTGCGAGCAGGCAGAAAATGATCGCCTTCCTCAGCATCGACCGCGGCTGAGGCTACCCGATAAGAGGAACCGTCAAGGCTGCCTTTACAGCATTCGTACACGGGTAGGGTGCTGGGGTGGAGCGTGCGATCGAAGTCCGTGGCCTCGTCCGCGAGTTCAAGGGCGGGATTCATGCGGTCGCCGGCATCGACCTCGATGTCGCCCCCGGCGAGATCTACGGCTTCCTCGGCCCGAACGGCGCCGGCAAGTCGACGACCGTCCACATGCTCACGACCCTCCTTCCGCCCACGGCGGGCAGCGCGAAGGTCGGCGGGTACGACATCGTCACGGACGGACCGGCGGTGCGCAGGACGATCGGCGCGGCGCTCCAGGAGGCGGCTCTCGACCCGCTTCTGACCGGCCGCGAGCACCTGAAGCTCCAGCTCGCGCTCCATGGGATCCCGCGCGCCGAGCGGGACGGCCGGACCGACGAGCTCCTCGAGCGCGTGGGTCTCCGGCTGGCCGCGGACCGGAAGATCAGCGGCTACTCGGGCGGAATGAAGCGGCGCCTCGACCTGGCGCTCGCCCTGGCGCACCATCCGCGGATCCTCTTCCTCGACGAGCCGACCACCGGGCTCGACCCGCAGAGCCGCAGCGCGCTCTGGGACGAGGTCGTGCGGCTCAAGCGGGACGACGGCGTGACCGTCTTCCTGACGACCCAGTACCTCGAGGAGGCCGACGTCCTCGCCGACCGGGTCGGGATCATCGACCACGGCCGGATCGTCGCCGAGGGAACGCCGGCGGCCCTGAAGGCGGAGATCGGCCGGCCGACCGTGGAGGCGGTTCCGACCGAGGACACCGAGCCCGCCCGTCTCGAGGAGATCTTCGTCGGCTTCGGCGAGCTCCAGCCGTCCACGACCGGCGTCGCGGTACGCCTGGACGGCAAGGGCGGCCTTGCCGACGTCGTGCGCGCGCTCGACTCGGCGCAGGTCACCGTCGCTGCGCTCCATCTGCACGCGCCGACGCTGGACGACGTGTTCCTGGCGAAGACCGGTCGCTCGCTCGAGGGCGAGGAAGAGCCCCCCGAGCCGGAATGACTCTCGCGTCGCAGGTCCTCAACCTGGCCAGGCGCTCGGTGATCCGCACCATTCGCCAGCCCGCGAACTGGATCACGCCGCTCATCTTCCCGCTGGCGCTGATGGCTGTGAACACCGGCGGCCTCGACGCGGCCACCAGCCTCCCCGGCTTCCCGACGGACTCGTTCCTCGCGTTCTTCCTCGCCTTCCCGTTCATCCAGGGCGCGCTCTTCTCGACCGTGAACGCGGGCGTCGACCTCGCGCGGGACATCCAGACCGGCTTCCTGAATCGCCTGGCACTCACGCCGATGCAGAGCGCGGCGCTGCTCGTCGGTCACCTCGGAGGGGTGATCGTGATGGGCGTCGTGCAGGCGATCTGGTACCTGGCCGTCGGTCTCGCGATCGGCGTGCGCATCGAGACCGGCGTCCTCGGCACGGTGGTGATCTTCGTCCTCGCCGTGCTGATCGTGACTGCCTTCGGCTCGTTCGGGGCGCTTGCCGCGCTCCGCACCGGCTCGACAGAGGCGGTGCACAGCCTGTTTCCGGTCTTCTTCGTGTTCCTGTTCATCTCGTCGATGAACCTGCCCCGGAACCTGATCGAGACGGACTGGTTCCGGACCGCGGCGTCGCTGAACCCGGTCTCGTACCTCATCGAGGCGATCCGGAGCCTGGTCATCGAGGGGTGGAACGGGGAGGCGCTCGCGCTCGGGTTCTCGATCTCGATCGGCCTGGCGATCGTCGGGCTCACCCTCTCGTCGCTCTCGCTGCGGACCCGGATGGAGCGGACGTGAGGAGCACGCTCAACGTGGCGCTCGCCGTCGGCTGGCGGACGCTGCACAACAACTTCACGACGCCGTCGCTGCTGATCCCCGGGATCGCGTTCCCGATGTTCTTCTTCGTGGCGTTCGCCGGCGGGCTCTCGCGGGTGAACGACGTGCCGGGCTTCCAGTTCCCGGTCGGCTACACGGCCTTCCAGTTCGTCTTCGTGCTGCTCCAATCAGCGGCTTTTGCAGGAGTTTTCACGGGCTTTGGGATCGTCCGCGACTTCGAGACCGGCTTCGCGCGCCGCCTGATGGTCGCCGCACCCGATCGGCGCGGGATTCTCCTCGGGTACGGGCTCGGCGCGCTCGGCCGCTGGGCCCTGACGGCGACGATCCTCACCTCGGTGGCGATGCTCGCCGGGATGGAGGTCGGCGGGAACGGCGTCGACGTCTTCGCGCTCTACGCGCTCGCCGCCCTCGTGAACATGGTCGGCCTGCTGTGGTCGGCGGGCGTGGCGATGCGGTTCCGGACGCTGCAGGCCGCGCCGCTGATGCAGCTGCCGGTCTTCCTCTCGCTCTTCTTCGCGCCGGTCTTCGTGCCGGTCGAGCTGCTCGCGGACTGGCTGGAGACGATCGCGCACCTGAACCCGGTGACGCTGATGCTCGAGGCCGGCCGCAGCCTGATCGCCGGCGAGCCGACGCGCATCGCCGCCGGGTTCGGCGCGGCCCTGGCGCTGATCGGGCTGTTCTCGATCTGGGCGGTGCGGGGACTGCGTCGGGCCGAGGCGGCCGGCAGCGGCTAGGCCTACAGTGGCTGCATGAACGTTCGCACCGTGCTGTTCGGGCTCGGAACGGTCACCGGCATCGCCTACCTGGTGATCGGCGTGCTCGGAGCGTGGTGGCCCGGACACTGGGACGACGCGGCCGCCGGCGACCAGATCATGTGGGGCGTCCTCCTCGTCGGAGGCGGCGTGGCGGTGCTCGCCGGGCTCCGGATCATCGACCGCTCTCCGCGCTGGCCGGCGCGATCCTCGATTGGACTAGGCGCAGTCGCCGGCGCTCTCGTGATCTTCTGGACGGTGATCGTGCTCGTCGTCGCGGTCACGCTCGCGGTTCTCGGCGTCGTCTACGCGCGGCGACTCGCCGCGCCGCCGTCGACCGCCTCGGATACGCGCGCCTGAAACGCCGCGACGAGCTGCTCGCTGTCCGGGAGCAGCCGGCCCTCGGGGATCGCGCCCGACCCGGCGCCGCGCTGGACGGACTCGACGAGCTTCGCGTCCTCCCGGCCGACCTGGTCGTCGAACTCGAGGAACTCCGCGATCCAGGCGTCGGCCTCGTCCGGTGCGAAGAAGTAGTCGAGGATCCGGCGGGTCCGGTCGGGCTCGAGCGGCAGGATCGGGCCGATCGAGAGGTTCGGCCGGCCCGGGAAGACGTTGATCCCGGTGTTCGGCCAGATGAGGTGGAACTGTCCCTCGGGAAGCGGCGCGCCGGTCGGGTCCTTCAGCCGGCCGAACTGGCTCAGGTGCCAGGGCCTGCGCTCGAGCCGGTACTCGCCGGGCGAGGTCTCGACCATGGCCGAGAAGCCCGGGTGCGCGACGGCGCAGTGGTAGCACTCGAGGAAGTTCTCGGTCGCGATCTTCCAGTTCGCCGCGACCTCCCAGTCGACGCGGTGGTGGAACGCGAGGTCCTCGACGTCGATCCCTCCCTCGGCGAGCATCGCCGGAACCTCACCGAGCACCTCGTCGAGCGGAGGCGCCTCGCCGTCGAGGTTCACGAAGCGGAACGGCCCCCAGGCGCCGAGGCGGATCTCGACGAGCCCGAGGTCTCCGGTGCCGCCGAGCTCCTCGGACCGAGGCGCCGAGCGCAGCGAGCCGTCGAGCCCGTACGTCCAGGCGTGGTACGAGCACTGGAGCGACTTCCGGCTTCCCGGCCTCCTCGACGACGACGGAGCCGCGGTGCCGGCAGACGTTGACGAACGCGCGCTCGGCGCCGCCCTCGTCCCGCACGACGACGACCGGAACCCGGCCGGCCCAGCCGGGGACGACGTTCTGCTCTCCGAGGACACCGACGTACTGCCACGTCCGAGCGAAGATCGCTTCCTCCTCGCGCTCGAGCACCGCGGGATCCCGGTACCAGGCCCACGGAGTCGTGGCGAGCCTCACCCCGCCTGCGGCTCGTAGCCCGCGGGCGGCTCGAAGAACGTCACGAGGTTGCCGTCGTGGTCGATGACGGCGAACTCGCGGAAGCCCCACGGCTTCTCCTCGAGCGGCGCGTTCGGGTGGACGATCTCCTCCGCCTGACAGTGCTCGTACAGAGCGTCGATGCCACGCACGCCGACGCGGATCATCGTGTCCGACTTCTCCGGCGGGATCCCGCTCGGCCCCCAGAAGTGGATCCAGGTCTCGCCGCGCCCGACGATCCCGTACTCGTCCTCGGTGTGGAAGATCGTGAACCCGAGCCGGTCGCGGTACCAGCCCGCGCTCTCCTCGACGTCGCGCGCCGGGATGATCGGAACGGCCGAGATGAACTCGGTGCTCAAGTCAGGAACAACGGCGGGTCGTCCAGGACCCCGTCGGCAATAAGCGCGATCACGTAGCCGAGGATCAGGAGCACGCCGGTCGCCAGGTGGAGCTGGATGTTCTTGCCCATCGCCGGCATCAACGCGTACGGCTGGTCGTAGAACGATTTGAGCGCCCGGTAGACGGGAAGCGCCAGCGGCGCGGCGGCGACGGCGATGATCGCGGGACGGACGATCCAGCCTGCGACGGCGAACACCACGATCAGCGCGAACGTGACCGCAACGGCGGCGGCATAGCCGTTCACGATCGTGTCCTTCGAGAACCGCACGGGCAGCGTGCGCTTGTCCGCCGAGGCGTCGGCCGGCCGGTCGGGCACCTCGTTCACGTAGAGGACGAGGGCGATCAGGATCCCGACGGGGATCGAGACGAGCAGCGGCTCGAGGTCGTACTCCTGCGCCTGGACGAAGTATGCGCCCAGGACCATGATCGGGCCGAAGCCGAGGAAGACGTCGATCTCGCCGAGCCCACGGTGGACGAGCTTGAGCGGCGGCGCCGTGTAGAAGACGCTGAGCAGCGCGCCGGCGATGCCGAGCCAGAGGAGATCCCAGCCGCGTGTCGCCGCCAGGTAGACCCCGATCCCGATCCCGACCGCATAGAACCCGGCCGAGAGCAGTGTGATGTCGCGCAGCGTGAGCAGCCCGTAGTGGACGACGCGCGATCCACCGCTGAACTGCGTGGGGTTGACGTTCGCTGCGTCGGCCCCGCTCGTCGTGTCGAAGACGTCGTTGGCGACGTTCAGGCCCAGGTGGATGCAAGCGCCGCCGATCACGGTGAGGAGCGCGAGCCACCAATTGAACCCGTTCGTCCAGGCGGCGACGGCGATGCCGAGCAGCACCGGCACGAAGGTCGCGGTGAGGAACGGAAGCCGGGTCGCGCGGAGGAAGAGCCAGCCGAACGAGAGCTTCGGCCGAACCTCGCGCCCGGTCTCCTCCGAGACCTGCTCGAGGTAGCGATGCGCCTGCCCGACGCCGCGCTCCGAGTACTCGAAGAACGACATTTCCTGCTCGTCCCAGCCCTGAACCCGCTCGGGCGAGAGCTCGAGCCCGGTCTCCGTCTGCCTCAGCTGCCCCCAGAGCGAGACGTAGCGCCGCTCGTCGTAGCCGATTCCCGGCTGCGGGCGGATGTGGCTGAAGACGACGTTGACCTGCTCGCCCTGCGGCGGCTGCTCCTCGCCGGCCACCGCTCGAAGCACGACGGTGCCGCTCTGCTCGTCGACCTCGAACTCGGTCGCGACCGACATGGGATAGCCGTCGGAGTCGACGTAGGCGACCACGGCATGGGCGAAGCGCTCCTTCAGCCCGCGGATCAGCTCGGGCGTCGGCTTCACGCGAGTACCGGTGACACGTTGAAGACCTGGGGCGGCCGGTCGGTCCGCCCGTCCTCCCACAGGAACGCCTTCCGCGGCCGGATCTCGATCACCCCGCGCTCGAAGAAGAGCGGTAAGCGCGACGCGCTTCCCGAGGAAGAAGTCGATCGCGGGCTCCTTCTTCCGCCAGAGCGGCAGCACGCGCTCCCAGCCGGCGTGGAGGTCCGAGTCGTCGACCTCGGCGTCCCCCTGGATCGTTGCCCGGGCGATCTGGCCCGGCCCGACCGCGGTGGGATCGGTGATTGCGAGCGACACCTTGGGGTTCGCCTTGATGTGCTCCAGCTTCTTCGAGAAGAGGATGCTCGAGGTGAGGTAGATCAGCTCGCCGTCGTAGAGGGGGATCAGCGGGTGCGTCACGGGCCGGCCCGAAGGGCTGACGACAGTGAGCTCGCTTACGAGCGCCGTCTCGAGCAGCGCTTCGACTGGTTCGGGGAGGACTCCCATAGCTGCGGGAAGATATCCCCTAGCTGCGCCGCTCGACGACGATGTGCGTCAGCGCTTCCAGCTCCGGTCGGTGTGCGCCCCTCTCGAGGTGTGAGCGCGCCTCCGCGGCGTAGCGGAGAGCGACCTCGCGGGCCTGCTCCAGCGCGCCCGTCTGGGCGACGCGGACGAGTGCGCCGTCGAGCGAGCCGCCTGCGAGCGCCTCCCGAACGACGGGATCCTCGCGGCCTGCGTAGATCAGCGGCAGCGTCGGCGTTCCCTCGCGCAGGTCGTTCCCCGCGAGCTTCCCGGTCTCGATGGTCGTACCGGCGCAGTCGAGGATGTCGTCCGTGATCTGGAAGGCGATGCCGAGCGCGACCCCGAATCGGCCGATCGCCTCGTCGCGGCTTCCGAGCAGACACGCGGCCCGGAAGAGTTCCGCAGTCTTGAGCGTGCACCGTTCGGAGGCACTCGTCCTCGGTCGTGTCCGGCTTGTGCGCCTGCGCGTGCTGGAGGGCCTCGCCGCGGACGAGGGCGAGCGCGGCGCTCGGCGAGCAGCTGCACGCCCTCGGCGTCGCCGGTCGCCGACAGCTCGGAGAACGCACGGGCGAACAGGTAGTCGCCGGTCGCGCGGGCGCCGACGGACCCGTGCGTTCGCCAGGCGGTCTTCTGCCCGCGGCGAAGCGCCGCCCGGTCGATCAGGTCGTCGTGGACGAGGCTCGCCATGTGGACGAGCTCGACCGCGGCTCCTGCTGGGAGCGGATCGTGGCCCGCCGTGGCTGTGAGGAAGACGAGGAGCGGCCGGAGCCGCTTCCCCCCGGCGGCGAGCGCCTGGGCCCCGGCGTCCGCAACCGTGCCGGGGTGGCTCCCGACCGTCTCGCGGAGGCGGTTCTCCAGCGCTTCCATGTAGGCGTCGAGCCCCGGAGTCGCCTTGACGGCGGCGTGCGCGGTCATCGCGCCTCACCGACGAGCAGGACGACGATGCCGCCTCCGAGCAGGCGATGCGCCACCGGGTGAAAGCCCGCCGTTCGCACGCGCTCGGCGAGCTCCGTCGGGCCCGGAAAGCGACGCACGCTCGCCGGGAGGTAGGAGTAGGCCGCCCCGCCGGGTAAGACGCTGCCCGCGAGCGGGACGAGCCCGCCGAACCAGGCCTTGTAGAAGAGAGCGAGTGGGCCCTTCGGCCGCACGATCTCCAGGATCGCCAGCCTGCCCCCCGGCCTCAGGACCCGACGCAGCTCCCGCAGCGCGCGATCGAGGTCCTCGACGTTCCGCACGCCGAAGCCGACGGTCGCCGAGTCGAAGGAGCGGTCGCTGAACGGCAGGTGCAGGAGGTCTCCTTCGAGCCACTCGATCTCGGCCGATTTACGCCGGGCGCGCTCCAGCATCGCCTCCGAGAAGTCCAGCCCGGTCACGACGCCGCCGGCCGTCGCGCGCCGCCAGCGCGAGGTCGCCGGTCCCGCAGCAGGCGTCGAGCACCCTGTCGCCGGGGGCGACCACAGCGTCGGCGGTCAGACGCCTCCACCGGCGGTCGAGCCCGGCCGTCATCGCGTGATTCATGGCGTCGTAGACCGGCGCGATCCGGTCGAACATCGTCCGGACGCCGTCGGCCGGGAGGTGGCCGGTCCGCGCCGTCACCGGGATCTACCCGCCGGAGGGACCCTTGGAGGCCTCGAGGAAGGCCGCGATCTGATCGAGCTGCTCGTCTGTCAGATCCTCGCCGTACACCGGCATCACCTGGTTGCCGAACTGGCGCGGGTTCGCGACGTACGCCTTCAACCGGGCCGCGTCCTGGTCCGCCCCCGACGTCGGAGAGATCGGGCGCGCCGAGCGTTCGAGACGCCGGAGCCGAGATAGAGGTGGCAGTTCGTGCAGCCGGACTCCGCGAAGAGCTGCGCGCCCTCCTGCGCGTCACCCTCTGGAATGTTGTTCTCCTCGATCCAGCGCGCCACGTCGCCCGTCGCCCCGGTGCCCTCCTCGGCGACCGCGCCCTTGTAGGTCAGGACGCCCATGGAGACCACGGTCAGCGAGCGCCGCGATCATGGCGACGGGCCGGCGCGACAGCCGACGCTCCTGCCGCCGGTCGATGAACGGCAGCGCCAGCAGCAGGATCAGGGCGATGGTCGGGATCCCGACGGTCCCGAGGACGACCGTGTCCGGCCACTTGAAGATCCGGAGGAGGTAGAAGAGGAAGTAGAAGTACCAGTCCGGCCGCGGGATGAAGCTCGTCGTCCCCGGGTCGGCCTTCTCCTCGTAGAGCACGCCGAGCGCGCCCGAGGTCGACGCGCCTTCCGGCTCGCTCGCCTCGTCGGCGGTGAAGTACCAGATGCAGGCGAGGCCCGACGATGACGGTGACCACGACGAGGCTCATCACCGTGTCGTGGAACATCGCGTACGGGTGGAACGCCTTCCCGCGGGTCTCGACGTCCTCCTTGTAGCGCTTCTGCTGCGCCCGGCGCTCGTCGGTCGCGCTACTCACTCGGCGGCCTCCCAACACGCGCGCGAGGCCTGACCAGGCCCCCGTCGCCGGTCGGCAGCGGCTCCGGGCGCTCCTTTCCGGCCTCCTCGTCGGACCACGGCGGGGAGACCACGCCGAGCCGGACGACGAGGTAGAGGTGCAGGAGGATCAGGCCGATGATCGCTCCGGGGAGGAGGAGCATGTGCATGGCGTAGAAGATCGTCAGCGTGTTCAGACCGATCTCGTCACCCCCGCGTAAGAACTGCGCGAGGAACGGGCCGACGATCGGGCCGGTTCCGTTGAGGTTGATGCCGACGACGGTCGCCCAGTAGGCCGTCTGGTCCCACGGGAGCAGGTACCCCGTGAAACCCATGAGCAGCGCCAGCGGCAGGATCAGCACGCCGACGATCCAGTTCAGCTCCCTCGGATACTTGTACGCGCCGAAGAGGAACACCCGGCCCATGTGGAGGAAGAGCAGGATGATGAAGACGCTCGCACCCCACCGGTGCATGCCGCGTACGAGCCACCCCAGCGTGAGGTCGTGCGTGATGTACCGGATCGACTCGTAGGCCTCGTCCGGGTGCGGCTTGTAGTACATGGCCAGGACCACGCCCGTCCCCGCCTGGACGAGGAAGGCGGTCAGTGTCGCCGAGCCGAGCGTCTGGAACCAGTTGATGTCCGACGGAACCTTGCGGAAGAGGAAGTACCTGACGCCGCTGACGATGGCCGAACGCTCCTCCAGCCAGTTGAGCGGGATCCAGACGACATGGAGGATCTTGTGCGTGATCCCCTGCTTGCGGCGCCGTGAGGGAGGCGGGACGACGGCCACTCAAGGCTCGACGTCCTCGGGCTGGATCGGGTACAGGAACGCGGAGAGCCCATCGACGTGCTCGCCCGGCCCCTGGAGCTGGTACGCCTCGATCTGGGCGTCTGCGCCCTCACCTTCCACCTTGCCGACGCTGTACGGCTCGAGCAGGTGGAGGTTCCCGCCGATGATCGAGTACTTGAATCGGTCGAGCGCGCGGACAGGCGGACCCGGCGATCCGGTTCCCCTCCGTGTCGTAGGCGCCGCCGTGGCAGGGGCAGCTGAAGTTCGCCGGCTGGACCGGAGTCAGCGTCAGCTCGGCCTGCTCGGTCGTGACCGTCTCACGGTTCTCGTCCTGCCGGGGCCGCCGGACTGAGCCGGGCAGCCGAGATGGACGCAGCGGTTGGAGATGATCGTCATGCTCGGCACGCCGTCGACTTCCCCGTTGAAACGCACGAACGCCGTTCGCCTCGACACCTCGCCCGTGGCTCGGGTCGAACAGGAACGTCGCCTCGCGCCACTCGCCCTCGGGGAAGTTGTCCATCGGCCCGAGGTCGGCGGGCTCCAGGTCCTCGCCGGTGAAGGCCGGCAGGACGGCGAAACCGAGAATCGGGAGCGTGACGATGCCTCCGATCAGGGCGCCGAGCCCGAGCGTCGTCACCTCGAGGAAGACGTTTCGCGGGTACTTCTCGGGCTCCGGCCCGTCGACGGACGGCTCAGCTGCAGGCTCCGGTTCGGGGCCGGCTCGCGATCGGGCGCCATCACGTCGCGCGCCCAGAGGAAGCCGAAGATCAGCGTGATGATGACGCCGGCGACGACGACGGGCCTGCTGACGACGAGCCCTACGAGGACGCAGGCGATGCCGACGGCGAACCCGACCGGCCAGATGCTCGGTGCTGGCAGATGCGGCTTGTTGTCTCCGCCGTGCGGATCCAGTTCGGAGCCCTCCTCGTGCTCGTCCGCGGCGAGTCTACGAGACGGATTACAGCGGCGGGTGCCTCACGGTGTCAACGACGCAACAATCGCTGCAAGGGCAACTCCGCGCGCTCGGTCAGCGGAGCGCACGGGCCACCGCCTCGTCGACGCCGAGTCGCCGACCTTCACCGTACTGCTCGGAATGGGCCGCGGCCGCCGGTGCACACTGCTCCTCGTAGAGGCCCCGCCGGCGCAACGTGAAGCGGAGCCGCTCCTCGTAGGCCTCGACGAAGCCCCAGAGAAGCGCCGCACGCTCGAGATGGCCACTCTCGGCCGCCGTCGAGGCGAGCCCGGCAAGGGAGTAGCAGACCAGCCGATCCGAACCAGAGTCCCACGCGACGCGGAGGGCGTCGCGGTAGTCCCTCTCAGCCGCCTCGATCCGGCGCGCGTCGAGCTCGAGATCACCGAGGGCGTGGAGCGAGCTCGCCGCGCTGAAATGGTCGTCGGCTGCCGCGGAAAGACCGGCTGACTCGCGCAGTAGGAGCCGGCCGCGCTCGAGGTCACCGACCGCGGCCGCTTGCTGGCCTTGCAGGTGCAGGACCCGCCGGAGACCGCCGGGTAACCCAAGCTTCCTGTGAAGCTCCTCCGCCTCGTCCAGCATGGGCCGGCCTCCTCCGGCCGCCCCTGCTCCATCGGGCCGAGGGCGACCGTAGTCAGCGACCACGCAATCCCCTCCTCGGAGCCGAGGGCTCGGTACAGGTCCAGCGCCTCTTGCCCCCAACTCATCGCCTGCTCGAAGTCGCTCCGCACGCCGGCGACCATCGCCGCCGTCCCCAGCGCCTTCGCCCTGACTTCGTCGGCGACCGGCTCCGGCCGCTTGAGCAGCGTCTCGAACCACTGCTGGCCCTCGAGCGCGAAGTTGCGGTCGAGCCAGATCGTCGCGAGCGCCCCGGCGAGACGGAGGCCGAGCTCGGTCTCGCCCGAGTCGATCGTCCACTGCAGCGCCGCACGGATGTTGTCCCACTCGATGCGAAACCGCCGCCGCAGTGGAGTCTGCGCCGGGCCGAGGTGGTCGCGCTGGGTCGACTCGGCGAGCTCGGTGAAGAACTCGGCATGGCGCTTGCGGGTTTCCTCCGCCGGGCCGAGCCGCTCGGCCGCGTACTCCTGGATCGTCCCGAGCATCGAGAACCGGTCCGCCTCCCGGCGGATCAGGCTCTTGTCGAGGAGCGAGGCGAGCGTGTCGAGATCGGCGTCGCAGATCCTCTCCGCGGCCTCGAGCGTCCAGCCGCCGCTGAAGGCGCCGAGGCGCTCGAAGAGACGCTGCTCCTCGGGCGTCAGGAGCTCGTAGCTCCACTCGATCGTCGCGCGCAGCGTCCGCTGGCGCTCGGGCAGGTCCCGCCGGGTGCCGGTCAGCATCGGCAGGCGCTGCTCCAGCCGGCCGAGCAGCTCACCGGGAGGGAGGACCTTGACCCGGGCCGCCGCCAGCTCGATCGCCAGCGGGAGGTTGTCCAGCCGCCGGCAGATCTCGGCCAGACGGCCGTACTCGGCGGTGAACCCGGGAAGGACGCCCTCCGCGCGCTGGCGGAAGAGCTCGACCGCTGGCGCCTCCGCGAGCGGCCGGAGCGGGAACTCCCTTCTCGTCGGCGATCCGCAGCGGCTCGCGGCTCGTGACCACCAGGCTGAGGTTCGGCGCGGCGACCAGTAGCCCGGCGATGTCCGGTGCCGCGTCGATCACCTGCTCGAGGTTGTCGAGGATCAGCAGCAGCTCTCGGTTGCCGAGCTGCCCAGCAGCGTCGCCCTCGCCGCCGAGTGTCTCCGCGATCTGGGCCAGGACGAGCGAGGGCTCCCGGATCGCCGCCAGCTCCACCAGCCCGACGCCGTCGTCGAACGACTCGACGAGCTCCGCTGCGGCAGCGATCGCGAGGCTCGTCTTGCCGATTCCGCCCGGGCCCGTGAGCGTGACGAGCCGCGCACGCTCGTGACCGAGCAGGCGCAGCAGGTCGCCGAGCTCGCGCTTGCGCCCGAGCAGCGGCGGCGCATCGAGCGGCAGGCGACCCTGGCTGAGGCTTCGGAGAGGCGGGAACTGGTCGCGGCCCAGCTGGAAGAGCCGGACGGGGCCGGCGATGTCCTTCAGCCGGTGCTCGCCGAGGTCGCGGAGCTCGAACTCGCCGTCGAGGAGCGCGCAGGTCGTCTCGGAGACGACGACCTGGCCGCCGTGGCCGGCCGCGGCGATCCGAGCGGCCTGGTGCACCGCGAGCCCGATGTAGCCCTCGTCCGTCAGCGACGGCTCGCCCGTGTGGACGCCCATCCGCACGCGCACGGGACCCGTCGGCCAGCGAGCGTTGTGCGCCGGCCGCGGCGGCGACGGCGCTCCCGGCACGGGGGAAGACGACTGCGAACCCGTCTCCCTGGTTGCCCATCTCGATGCCGCCGTGACGGCCGACGGCGTCCCGGATGCGGCGGTGATGATCGGCGAGGACGTCGGAGTACGCGTCGCCCAGTTCCGAGAGCAGCCGCGTCGACCGTTCGATGTCCGTGAAGAGAAAGGTGACTGTTCCGGTCGGAAGGTCCTGCACGCCGACCGAGTTCTAGCGCCGGCCGCGACTCACAGTGAAATGGACGCGCGTGCCGCGGACGCGCCGGGCGCCGGGGCGCGGGGCCTGCGAGAGCACGCGGTCGCGCCGTCGGGCAGAGTGGATTCGCCTGATCCGTCCGACTCGGCAGCTCGCCCGGCGAATCCGCGCCTGCGCAGGCCGGAGGCGCACGCCGATGATCCGAGGCACACGACAGATCGCGACGGCGGGCTTGGCCTGCGGCGCGGGGGGAGGAGGCGGCTCAGCTGGCGGGGGCGGAGGAGGGGGTGAGGGCGGGGGCGGTACTGACGGCGGCCCCGCGCAGGGTGCGGGTGGCATCGCGCCTTCGACCTGCAGCCGGCGAACTTCTCCCCCACCGGAGGCAACGTAGACGCGGCACAAGGCGTCCTCTCCGAACGAGTAGATGCTCCCGAGGTCGAGACCGGTGTCCGTGTCGCCGACGGCGTCCGGTGTCTGGAGCGCGATCGACCACACCGGACTGCGGCAGACGTCGGCGTAGACGTATCGCCCGAGCAGCTGCGGCACCGTCGGATCGCGGACGACGTAGCCGCCCGTGATCGAGCAGCCGCGATCGTGCGAGTACTGGTGAACGGGCGGCGTATGGTTCGCGGGC
Organism: uncultured Actinomycetes bacterium; assembly: GCA_963733855.1. Classification (GTDB taxonomy): domain Bacteria; phylum Actinomycetota; class Thermoleophilia; order Gaiellales; family Gaiellaceae; genus JACDAN01. Next base: position 55,331 of record CAVTEL010000019.1, on the reverse strand, counting down.
CGGGGATCACACCAGGCTGACACCGGGTTGGCATTGTGCTCCTCCCTGCCTTCCCAGCACGGCCAGCCGAAGTTCAGGCCCCGCCCTCTTCCCGAGGCCGCCGTGGCGAAGTCGATCTCCTCCCACTCGCCCTGCCCCACGTCTGCGACGGTGAGATCGCCGGTCTGGCGATCGAACGAGAAGCGCCAGGGATTCCGGAGCCCGTACGCCCAGATCTCCGCACGTTTCCCCGCCACACCAACGAATGGGTTGTCGGCGGGAATCGTGTAGGCGGAGGCACCTGAGGCGTGCGGGTCGATCCGGAGGAGCTTCCCAAGAAGCTCGTTCTGATCCTGTCCGTTGTCGTCGGGGTCGTCCCCGCCGCCGCCGTCGCCGGTCCCGATGTAGAGATAGCCGTCCGGCCCGAACTGCAGCTGGCCGCCGTTGTGGTTGCCTCGTGGGTGCGGGATCGAGAGCACGATCCGCCCAGACGGGTTCGCGACGTCGGGATCCGAGGAGACGGTGTACTCGGCGACGACGAGATCCCCCTCGGCGCGGCCGCCGACCGCATTCGAGGTGTAGTAGACGTAGAAGCGTCCACTCGCCTCGTATTCCGGCGCGAAGGCCATGGACAGCAGACCGCGCTCGCCCCCCGCGCTGACCAGGCTCGCGATGTCCAGAAACAGCGTCGGCACGCCGCCGTTCCCCATCACCCGGATCCGGCCGGCCTGCTCGACCACGAAGAGCCGCGTGGCGTCGCCGGGTGGGGCAGTGACATAGGTCGGGGCGGCGAAGGTTCCGACCAGCGCCAGCTGGAGGTCCCCCTGAGCCGCCGAGCCGTCCTGGCCGAGGCCGGCGAAGAGGGCAACGCCCACCAGAACCGCAGCGAGCGAGCCGCTCACCCTGGCCATCGGCGGGAGGTTAGCCGCGCAGTTCGCTAGTAGACGCGTGGCCGGCGCGCTTCCCGGCGGTGACCGAGCCACTTCGCGGTCTGGCCGACCAGGATCACGCCCACGAAGACGAGCCCGACGATCAGCATCGCGGTGATCACCTTCTTGCCCTCCTCGGCGGCGGACGGGCGCTCCTCCTCGGGGACCGCCGCGAAGATCGTCATCAGCGTGAGGGCCAGCGAAGCCACGGCGCGACTCTAACCAACCATGCGGGCATGGGTCCCGAGCGCCCGATCGACCGCTTCGTCGCCCGCTGCCTCCCGCGCGAGCCGCTCGAGCGCGCCCAGCGTCTTGACGGTCGCGGAGGTCGGCCCGCGCGGCGGCGAGCCTCGCCTGACCGATCAGCGCCGCGGTCGCGGCCCAGGCGGCGCCGTCACCGTCTCGCCTCTCGGCCCGCGTCTGGGCGCAGAGCGAGATCAGCTCTGCCAGGTCGCTGACGGCGTCGACGCCTCCGAGCGACGCGATCCGCGCAAGACCCTGCGCGTAGAGGTAGTCGCCGAGGACGAGCGCCGTGTCGTCGTCCTCGGGCTCGAGGAGCCGCGGCCGCCCGTAGTGGACGAGGTAGCCCTCGTAGATCGTCTCCAGCCCCAGCGCGTACTGAGGCGCGGCGAGCTGCGAGAAGACGGGCTCCAGCTCGCCCTCCGCCGGCTCGCGCAGGGCGGTCGCGAGGTCAGCCGCCGAAACCGGCAACCGCATCCACCGTCCGGTCGATCTCCTCGTCGCCGTGCGCGAGCGAGACGAACATCGCCTCGAACTGCGACGGCGCAAGGTAGACGCCCTGCTCGAGCACGTGACGGAAGAGCGCCGCGTAGCGCTCGGTGTCGGTTCTGTCACGAGCTTGTGCGTAGTCCGTGATGGGGTCAGACCCCGCCTCGTGGTGCGCACCGAAGAGTGTCAGCATCGCGCCTACGCGCTGGGCCTGGCCATGCCCGGAGAGGCCGGCCTCCAGGCGCGCACCGCGCCGCTCGAGCTCGTCGTAGACGGCGCTCTCGCGCAGGCGCCGCAGAACGGACAGGCCGGCCGCGGTGGCCAGGGGGTTGCCCGACAGGGTGCCTGCTTGGTACACGGGTCCCGAGGGGCAAGCTCCTGCATCACGTCGGCCCGGCCGCCGAACGCCGCCAGCGGCAGCCCGCCGCCGACGATCTTCCCCAGGATCGTCAGGTCCGGGAGGACGCCGAAGCGCTCCTGCGCTCCCCCGCGGGCCACGCGGAACCCTGTGATCACCTCGTCGAAGATCAGCAGTGCGCCGCTCGCGTCGCAGAGCGCGCGGAGCCCTTCGAGGAAGCCGGGCGCGGGCGGGACGACGCCCATATTCCCGGCGACCGGCTCGACGATCACGCACGCGAGGCCCTCGCCGTACTGCGCAACTGCCGCCGCCGCCGCGTCGAGATCGTTGTACGGCGTGACGATCGTGTCAGCGGTCACCTTGCCCGGCACGCCGGCCGACGAGGGGATCCCGAGCGTGGCGACTCCCGAGCCCGCCTCCGCGAGCAGCGCGTCCGCATGGCCGTGGTAGCAGCCGGCGAACTTGAGGATCCTGTCTCGGCGCGTCGCGCCGCGGGCGAGCCGGATCGCGGACATGGCCGCCTCCGTCCCGGACGAGACGAGCCGGACCATCTCGACGGACGGGACGGCGTCGACGATCTCGGCGGCCAGCTCGACCTCCCGCTCCGTCGCGGCGCCGAAGCTGGTCCCGTCCTGCGCGGCCACGCGGACCGCTTCGACCGTCTCGGGATCAGCGTGCCCGAAGAGCAAAGCGCCCCAGGACTGCACCCAGTCGACGAAGCGGCGTCCCTCCGCGTCCTCGAGGTAGGCACCCTCACCCCGGCGGACGAACAGCGGCTCGTCCAGCCCGACCGCGCGCATCGCCCGCACGGGTGAGTTGACGCCGCCGGGGATCAGGCGCTGCGCCCTCGCCCAGAGCTCGGACCTCGTTCCTACAACCATCGGGCGACGTCCTTTGCCCAGTACGTGACGATCACGTCGGCGCCCGCGCGCTTGATCGCGGTCAGCGACTCGAGCGCGGCCTGCCGCTCGTCCATCCAGCCCGACGCCGCGGCCGCCTTCACCATCGCGTACTCGCCGGAGACGTTGTACGCGGCGACCGGGAGGTCGAACCGCTCGCGAACTGCGCGGATGATGTCCAGGTTGGGCATGGCCGGTTTGACCATCAGCACATCGGCTCCCTCGGCCACGTCCAGCTCGCACTCGCGGAGCGCCTCGCGGACGTTGGCCGGATCCATCTGATAGCCGCGGCGGTCGCCGAACGCAGGCGCGGAGTCGGCCGCCTCGCGGAACGGCCCGTAGAACGCCGAGGCGTACTTGGCCGCATAGGACAGGATCGGCGTCGCGTCGAACCGGCGTCGTCGAGGGCGGACGCGAATCGCGCCGACCCGCCCGTCCATCATGTCGCTCGGCGCGACGGCGTCGGCCCCAGCCTCGACGTGGCTCACCGCCGTTCTCGCGAGCAGCTCGAGCGTCGCGTCGTTCGCGACCTCCTCGCCGTCGAGCACGCCGCAGTGGCCGTGCGACGTGTATTCGCAGAGGCAGACGTCCGTGATCAGGACGAGCCCAGGGACCGAGGCGCGCAAGGCACGCAGCGCCCGCTGGACGACACCGTTCTCGTCCCAGGCTCCCGAGCCCTGCTCGTCCTTCTCGTCAGGAATCCCGAACAGGATCACCGCCGGCACGCCCAGGCTGCGCACCTCCTCCGCCTCCGCGACGAGATCCTCGACCGAGAACCGCCCGAGCGCGGGCAGCGCCTCGTTGCGCTCGGTCGAAGGCCCCACGAAGAGCGGGTAGACGAGCGAGTCGAGGTCGAGGCGCGTCTCGCGTACGAGCGAGCGGAGCGCGCCCGTCGAGCGCAGGCGGCGGAGGCGGGTGAGCGGGAACGTGCTCACGGCCCCACGTTAGCCCGTGGCGGGACGGGCGCCTCCTGCACGGGCGGCTCGACCTCCACCTCCACGGGCACCGGCCCCTGCTCGCGCCAGTCCTGCAGCTCGAAGCGCTCGCCGATGAACTCCCAGATGGCGCGCAGAACGGCGAGCAGCGGCAGGGCGACGAAGATCCCGGCCAACCCGTAGATCTCGCCGCCGGCCAGCAGCCCGAAGATCACGAGCAGCGGGTGGAGCCGGAGCGCGCTTCCCATCACGTTCGGGACGACGATGTGCCCCTCGATCTGGTGGATCCCGAGGAAGAGCAGCGTGACCCAGATCGCCGAGATCGGGTCGACGATCAGCGCGTAGGTCACGGGGGGGATCGCGCCGAGCCACGGCCCCAGGTAGGGGATCAGCTCCATGAACGCGACCCAGGCCCCGAACAGGAGGGCGTATTGGTCCATGTTCTCCGCCCAGCCGACCGTCCCGAGGACCCAGAGGCCGACGCCGGCGCTGACGCCGATGATCAGCGAGAGCAGCACCTGGCCGCGCACATAGCCGGCGAGCGCGCTCTCGATCCGCGGGATCAGCGAGCCGGAATCGGGCCGGGGCGGGAACCGCCGGTCGACCGCGGCCGACAGCCGCCCCATGTCCAGGAGCATGTAGATCGAGACGACGATGATCAGGACGAGCGAGAAGAGCAGCTCGAAGATCGAGAGCGCCGCGCCCTCGAGGAACTCGATCACTCGCGACGTGTACTCCTGGGGGTCGGCGTCGCGCAGGGAATCGACGACGTCCTGTCCTTGCTCACGGACCTCGATCCGCTCCAGCCCGTTGTCGTCGAGCCAGCCCTGAAGCCGGTCGACGTCCCGCTCGGCGTCCGTCTGGCTGCTCTGTCCGCGCTCGACCGTAAGGTAGTCGTCGATCCGGTCCGCAGCCTCACGAGATTGGTCGACGACCACGACGCCGATGGCGATCATTCCGACGACCAGGGCAGCCGCGAAGGCGAGAAAGACGACGGCGACCGAGAAGCCCCTCGGGATCCGCAGCTGTCCAAGCGCCCGCACCAGCGGGTCGAGCAGGAGCGCGATCAGGGCGGCGACGATGAAGAGGAAGACGACGTGAGCGACCGTGCTCGCCAGCGTCCAGAGGAACAGCAGAACGAGCGGCAGCCCGACCAGCTGCATCCAGCGCGGAATCTGGATCCTGTGCGCCGCGGGCGGCATCGGGCTGATCGTACTGCGCGGGTTGTGACCCTCCGGCCTCCCGCCTGGGACTGGAACTTTGCGGAAGATGGGAACCTTGCGCTGGCCCGGGACGAGCAGCCGACGGAATTGGCCTTAGAATCGCCCGTCGCCGTGACACCAGCAGTGAAACCGAAGCGCGAGCGCGTTAGTGTCCGCGCGATGCCGTCCCGCAGGGCAGTGGTACAGGCGCGCCGCGCCCGTCGGCGCCGCGCGGCCGGACAGCACCGTGCGCGGCGGATCGCGGCACTCGTTCTCGTCTCCGCGGCGGTCGGTGTCACCCTCTTGCTGTCGGCCTTCGACTGGGGGACGGCGGAGAGGGTCTCGACGGCCCCCGCACCCGCGCAGCGACTGCTCCCGACCGGTCCGCCGCGGCCGCAGGTCGTCGCGGTGCACAACTCGCTCCAGCTCCGGGTTCCGGTCGCCCAGCAGCGCATCACCGCGGTCGGCTACCACGCGGTCGACAACGGCGCGCTGCCGCTCGAGCCGGTCGGCGAGCAGGCGAACAAGGGCCTCTTCGCCCGCCTGGTCCGCCGGCTTACCGGGAGCGACAAGGCGGGCTTCGCCTGGTACCAGCTCGGCGGCGAGGGACCGGCGAACGCCGTGCTCGACGTCGGCGCCGCACCCGGCACGGACGTCTACGCACCGGTCGACGGGGTCGTCGTCGGGATCAGCGACTACGTCATCAGCGGCAAGCGGCTCGGCTCCAGGGTCGACATCCAGCCGTCGAGCGAGCCGTCGCTCGTCGTCTCGCTGACGCATCTGCGGACCGATCCAAGGCTCACCGTAGGAGCCGCCGTCACGTCTTCGAGCTCCAAGCTCGGCACGGTCATGAACTTCTCGCGCTTCGAGCGCCAGACCCTGGCGCGGTACACGCAGGACGCCGGGAACCATGTCTCGCTCGAAGTCCATCCCGCGGCCACGCTCTCCGTCCAATAAGGATCCTCTTCGTCGCGGACGTGAACGGCGCGCCGGGCCGGCGGGCCGTCGAGCGTCTGCTCCCAGGCCTGCGCGAGGAGCTGGACGTCGACCTCTGCGTCGTGAACGGCGAGAACGCCGCCGACGGGCTCGGGATCACCCCGCGGCTCGCCGAGGTGATCCTCGCCTCCGGCGCCGACGTGATCACGCTCGGGAACCACACCTTCCGCCGACCTGAGATCGCGGGCTATCTGGCCGAGTCAGACCGGGTGATCCGCCCCGCGAACCTCTCGAAGCACGCGCCCGGGACCGGCCTCACCTTTGCCGAGACCCGCGGCGGACAGACCGTCGCCGTCGTGAACCTCCTCGGCCAGCTCTTCCTGGCGCCGCCGTACGGCCCCTGGGAGCTGGTGGACGACCTCGTCGAGGAAGCGCGGCGCCGGACGCCGGTGATCCTGGTCGACTTCCACGGCGAGGCGACGAGCGAGAAGGTCGCGATGGCGGCCGACCTCGACGGAAAGGTCACGGCCGTGATCGGCACCCACACGCACGTCCAGACGAACGACGCGCGAGTGACGCCGGGCGGGACGGCGGCGGTGACGGACGCCGGGATGACGGGCCCGCACGACTCGGTCATCGGAGTCGTCACGGAGCTCGCGGTCAAGCAGATGCGGACCGGGATGCCGGTGCGGTTCAAGACCGCGCAGGGCGACGTCCGGCTCGAGGGCTGCCTGATCGAGTGCGGGGACGACGGACGGGCTACGCGCTGCGAGCTCGTGCGCCGGGCGCTCGAAGAATGAGCACCGCGAGGAGGGCGACGAGCGTCAGGTCCCGCAGCAGAACCAGCCACGACGCGATCGAGTCGAACTCCAGCGCCAGCTCCCAGTAGCGGTACGGGAACCACAGCTGGGTCAGGACCAGCGCCACGGCGAGCACGCCGGTCGCGAGCATTCCGCGCCGGCCGCGGACGAGCGGGACGAGCGGGATCAGCCAGAGCAGGAACTGCGGCGAGAGCACCTTTCCGAAGGCGACGAAGGCGCAGACGGCTGCGGCGCAGGCGCGCACGAGCCGGTCCCGGTCGGCCGGGCCTCGCGCGTACCAGACCCAGACGGCGACCACGGCGGCGATCTGCAGCAGCGTCGAGGTGAAGGCGAGCGCATCGGCCACGCCGCCGTCGAGGTTCTGCGAGCCGTGGCTCGACTCCATCGCCAGGTCGACGCCGAAGACGTGGTGCGCGACCAGCAGGATCCCCGACCCGAGGCTCTCGATCTGGAGCGGCCGGCCGGCCTGTACCCAGAACGCGTCCCAGACTCCGCCGGGCGACAAGACGGCAAACGGGAGGACGATCGCCGCGATCACCCCGAGAAACGCGCCGCCGCAGACGAGCGCCTCCCGCCGGCCGCGCGTCCGCCAGACGTGCGCGAGGAAAAGCGGCGCCAGCAGGGCCGGGTAGACCTTCGCCGCGGCCGCGACGCCGAGCACGCCGAGCCCGAGCCGGAACCGTCCGGCGAGAAAGACCGCGAGCGCCGCGACCGTCAGCAGCGCCGGCCAGAGATCGAAGCGGCTCAGCACGACTGACCCGAGCAGCAGCGGCGAGACGGCGACGAAGAGCGGCGCCCACCAAGAGGTCGTCAGGGCGGCGACCAGTAGGACGACGGCGACGCCGGCCGCCGCCATCAGCCCCTCGAACGTCGCGCCGTAGTCGCCTCCCTCGACCGGCAGCCTGAACACGGGCAGCGCCGCCGGCGGGTACTCGACCGCGAAGTCGCGGTACGGCACCTGCCCGTCCGCCATCGCCTCGCCGTACCGCTCGTAGATCGGCGTGTCCACGATCTGGTCCCGCTCGTAGAAGCCCTCGTGGAGGAGCACCCACGAGACGACGAAGACCGCGGCGGAACTAGCCGGCCGGAACCAGCTCGGGAACCGGCCGCTCAGGCTCCACCGCCTCCTCGGGCTCCCGCCGCGACGGCCGGCGCGAGCACCGCGAAGGCGACGAACGGGAAGAACCACGGGATGTAGAGGAAGAACCAGTGCGTCAGCACCAGCTCGAAGCCGAGCAGCAGCGCACCGGTCAGCGCGGCGAGCTGCAGCGGCGACTTCGTCCGCGGCCAGAAGGCGACCGCCACCGAGCCCGCGAGCAGGAGCCCGATCAGCGGCAGCTGGACGAGGTGGAGGTCGGGGATGCCCTCGGCGTGGTACTGCCCCCAGCCCCAGATCGAGAACGGCGACTCGCGGCCGAGCTGCCAGCCGAACGTCCGGTTCCAGAAGACCCGCGCGGCGTCGATCGGGCTCGGCTCCAGCAGGAGGATCGAGAAGGACGCCAGCGTCGCGGCCGCAAAGCCGGCGACGAAGACCGAGACGGCGCGGGGTCGCCGCAGCCCGTCCGGGTACGACGCCCAGAGCGGCACGACCAGCAGCGGCGCGAACTTCGTCCACGCCGCGAGCGCAGTGAAGACGCCGCGCGCGAAGCTCGACGACGCGAGCCAGAAGCCCCAGACGAGGAAGAGCGCCGGCAGCGCGTCGTTCGTGTTCGAGCTCGACACGTACTGCGTGAACGGATAGGCCGCCCAGGCGAAGGGCAGGACCGCCGCGAGCCGCAGGCCGCCGAACCGTCGGCCGACGAGCACGAGGCCGAGCATCACCAGCAGGTCGAGCGCGATCGAGGTGAAGTGCACGGCCGGCAGCTCGTCCCACTTGCCGTCCCAGCCGAGCAGCGCGTAACCGGGCAGGTACGCGATGTAGGCGACCGGGCCGTAGGTGTCGCCTCGCTCGTTCGAGGACTCGCAGCGGCCGTTGGTCTGGATCCGCTCCCGCACCTCGCCCTCGGCATCCGCCTCCCCGCACTTGCGCAGCTTCCCTTGCGCGGGGAAGTGGCCGTAGGGCATCTCGCCGTTCGCGATCCGGTGGGCGCCGATGACGCCCGAGTAGCCGACGTCGATCACGTTCGAGTCCTCGATGTTCAGCCCGATCCGGAAGCCGGCGAGGAAGACGGTGGCGGCGACGAGGATCCAGATCGGCCAGACCACGCGTGCCGCTCGACCCGCTCCTCCCGCGGAGACCGACCCAGACCATGCGCGCCGACCAGGTAGACCATCGGCGGGTAGGCGAGCGCCATGCTCGCGAACACGTTTCCGTCGTTGAAGAACCAGAGCGAGACGGAGAACGAGAGCAGCGCCACGAGGTCGAGGGTGCGCAGGCTGAGCGGCCGCCGCCAGTCGACGAGGCCCAGGAGGAAGACGGCGCAGAGCGCCAGCCAGACGTCCAGCCGGTTGATCGACTTCCCGCCGAACGCGCCGTCGTAGCCGCGGGCCATCTTCCAGGCGACCTGCGGGCCCGTCCACGCCTCGGTCACCCGGCCGGAGGAGTCGTTCACCTTGCCGGTCGAGATCTCGCCCGCCTCCTGCCACCAGACGTGCACCGTCCACGAGCCCGTGTCGGCGTCGAATGTCGCGTCGGTGACGCGCCCCCTCTCGGGGTAGCGGTCGAGCCAGTCCGCGACCTTCGGGTGCCGGAGGAATGGCGCGGTTGCTTCCGCTTCGGTGAGTCTGGCCTCCGCCGCCTGCGCGGGAGAGGCGACGGCCAATGCAACGAGGACTACGGCCAGTACGCGCACGCAGCCCCATTCCTCGGAGAAAGTCCGCTAGGACTTTCTCCGAAAACTCCAGAGCTTGTTGCCGACGAAGTTCAGCGGCGTGACGAGGATGATCGCGATCGCCTGCGCCGGGATCTTGTCCAGCCCGAGCGCGATCAGCGTCTCCAGGATCAGCAGGTTCGCGCCGAGCGCGCAGACAGCGACGATCAGGAACCGGATCCCCTGGTAGGCGACGTGCCCGCGCTGGCCCCGGAACGTCCAGAGCCGGTTCCACGTGTAGTTGTTCGTCACGGCGACGAGGAACGACGCGGTCGCTGCGGGGAGGTGATGCCAGTCGGCCCAGAGCACGAGCGTCGAGAAGACCGCGAGGTTGACCACGTAGCCCGTCGCGCCGACCGTGCAGAACTTCGCGAGCTGCACCCAGTTGTGCGGCCGCCGCAGCGCGGCCCCGGCGCGGCCACCGGCGACTGCGAGCGTCGAGGAGAACGAACGTGACACGGCCGGCGCGAGAGTAGCTAAGCGGCCGATTCGCGGCCCCGGCGAAGCGGGACGCCCCGAGCGCGGTAGAACTCGAGCTCCTCGGTGTCGAGCAGCGCGAACGGGGAGTCGATGACGACCTCGCCGCCGGCGGGAGCTGCCGCGGCCATGGGCAGAAAGCGGTGGCGGCCGTCCAGGCAGCGGACCTCGAGCCCCATCGGCTGCCCCTCGGTCGCCTCGAGGATCACGTCGACGACGTGTCCGATCCGGACCCCGTGCAGGGTCACCGGCCGTTGCAGCAGCTCTTCCATCGAGACAGTGGTTCCCGCTTCAGCGCGTCGCGAACCCGTGCTCGTCGCGCGGTTCCGTCCACTCGACCTCGACGTCGTCCACGTGGGCGAGCGACGGCCCGCGGCGGCACCAGTCGAGCATCGAGTCGATCCGGTCACGGTCGCCCTCGAACACCGCCTCCACCGTCCCGTCCGGGTTGTTGCGGATCCAACCCGCGAGATCGAGCGACCGGGCACGGTCCCTCGTCTCGGCGCGGAAGAAGACTCCCTGCACCCGACCGCGGACCACGACCCGGGCGCGAGCGTCGCTCATCCCTCGAACCCCTCCTCGCCCAGGAGCGGGACGAAGCGGCACGGGACCGACCGGATGACCGCCGGTCCCTCGGGGCTCCGCACGATCACCTCGAGCCGCTGGCCTCGGCGCCCTCCGACCGGGACGACGAGCCGGCCGCCGACCTTGAGCTGCTCGTAGAGCGCGTTCGGGAACCCGGGCGCGGCCGCGGCCACCGCGATGGCGTCGTACGGGGCGTGCTCGGGCAGGCCGCGTGACCCGTCGCCGACGTTGACGTTGACGTCGTCGATCGCCGGCCGCCTCGAGGTTGCGCCGTGCCTGCTCGGCGAGCTCCGGAATCCGCTCGATGGAGTGCACCTCCTTCGCGAGCTGCGCGAGCACGGCGGCCTGGTAGCCGGAGCCGGTGCCGACGTCGAGAGCGCGCTCGTCGCCGTCGAGGCCGAGCTCTTCCAGGATCCTGGCGACCATGTACGGCTGCGAGATCGTCTGGCCAGAGCCGATCGGGAGCGCCGCGTCGTCGTAGGCGCGGCGGCGGAGGTCGTCCGGGACGAACGCCTCGCGCGGAACGCGCTCCATCGCCTCGAGCACCCGGGCGTCCTCGATGTCGCGGCCGCGCAGCTGCTCGTCGACCATCCGGCGAAGGCGGGCTTCGGCTTCAGGCGGCGCGGGCATACGCGGGAGCTTGTATCCCGAAGTGGCGCAGGACGAACGGCGCGACGCCTGCGATATCGCCCGGCGGCGGCTCCCCGGCGCCGACGGCGAGCATCGGAACCAGTGAGTCGCCCTCGAGCAGCGATCCGTGCGACCCACCGCCGGCGTGGTGGCGACCCCCGAGGTCGGCGAACTCGACACCCTCGACCGCTGACACCAGCACGTCGCCGGCGTTCGGGTTCCTGAGCGCCCGAAGCGCGCGACCCTGCCAGCCGTCGGTCGACGCGTCGAGCCGGAGCTCGCCGCCGTCCCGGAGCGCAATTGCCTCGCCGTCCTCCGCGAAGATTGCGATGTCGACGCCGTCCGTGCTGGGCCAGCCGCTCGGCGACGGTCCTCGCCTCGGCATCGCCCGAGACGTACACCATGCCGGCCCGGTTCGAGGCCGTGACGAGCGTGCCGGGGATGTCCGCCAGCGACTCCTGGAGACGGACGGCCCGGTCGACGTGGGTCTGGCCGTGGTCGGAGCACACGACGACGGCGTACCGCTCGAGGAACTCGTCCAGGCCGCCGGCCGCCTCGACGAGGGCGCCGACCGCCTGGTCGCTGCGCCGCAGGGCTTCCTCGGCGCCTCCCGGGCCGAGCGCGTGCGATGCGTAGTCGTAATCGGGCAGGTAGTAGAAGAGGAAGTCGAAGCCGTCGCGCGTCACGAGCCACCGGCCGACTGCTGCGGCGTACGCGTCGATCGACCCACCCGTGCGCGTGCGGATCGCAAGCGGCGCGCCGGTGACGTCCGACTCGAAGAGGCTGAAGTAGAAGAACCGTCGCGGCCCGTCCACCGGGCGCACGAGCCCGGGCACCGTCGGAACGTGGCGCGTCCGGCCCCGGTAGCAAGGGGTGTTCACGGCCGCCGTCGTCAGGCCCCCATCCTCGAGCGACTCGAACACGGTCGCCGCCTCGCGCGAGAGATGGTGGGCGTTCATCTCGACGATCGCGTCGCGGATCGCGCGCCGCGTCCCGGCCGCGCGCATCGCGCCGAAGGACGAGCCGTACTCGACCAGCCGCGCCTCTCCGCGGTGGTACCAGACGAGATGCGGGATCTCGTGGACATCGGGGTGCGCGCCCGTCGCAAGCGTCGCCATGCAGACCGGAGTCAGCGAGGGGAAGGTCGACACCGCCCGGCCGTACGTCCCGGCGTCGTGGAGCGAGGCGAGCGTCGGCGCGGAGCGCCGCTCGACCGCCTGCTCGAAGACCTCCGGCGTGAGCCCGTCGATGACGACGAGGATCAGCTTGCGGGGCATCAGTCGGCGAGCGTGCGCAGGCCGGCGTAGCGCTCGGGCTGGCGCCGGCGCAGCCGAACGGCGAGGAAGGGCAGCCCGAGGAACTCCAGATAGCCGACGAGCGGTACGAACGCGAGCGCGCCGATCGCCACGGCCACACCGGCGACCAGCAGCGCGGTCCCCAGGCGAGCACCGCCGCGCCTGAGCGCGCCGCGCACGATTTCCCCCGCTGAGGCGGCGCCGAAGATGCCGCCGAGCGCGCCGGCCGCCGCTTCGGGCTCGTCGCCGAGCCAGATCCCCAGTGCGAACCCCGCGACGGCGGCAAGCGCGATCGCAGCGAGCAGGCCGGCCCTCGTGCCGCCGAGCAGACCGGCGAGTAGGATCCCGATGCCGACCCCGAGCCCCAGGAACACCCCGATCCAGTAGACGTCGGCCATCTGGCGGCCAGTCTACGCATGGAGGTTTCGGCCGCCGGGGAACGGGGGGAAACCTCTTATGCGGGGCGGCTCCTAGCCGCAGGGAGCCGTTCCGCGCCTGTCTAGCGACCTTGCGCGAACCGATTGACCGCGCCTTCCGTACCTCCCACCAACCGACCAAGGAGGGGAGATGAGGAAGGTTGTCATCCTCGTGTTTGTCGCGCTCGGCGTTCTGGGGGTCGGGGCCGCGGCGACAGCGCACGACGACGACGGAAGCGGCCATAACGGTGCCCGCATGAACGGGTACCAGGAAGTCACGTCGGTTTCGACGACCGGCATCGGCAGCTTCTTCATCAAGTTCAACAAGGACATGACGGCGGACTACGTCCTGAGCTACCGGGACATCGAGGCGCCGGTCACGCAGGCGCACATCCACTTCGCTCAGCGCTCGCAGAACGGGCCGATCGAAGTGTGGCTCTGTGACGGCGACCCCGCCGCCGCGCCGACGCCGCCCGGTCCTCCGGCGCGGCAGCCGGGTGGAACACCGCCTCTGCCCGTCTGTCCTCAGGGCAGCGGGACTGTGAGCGGCACGATCATCGCCGGTGACATCCAGGGCGACCCGCCCGCGGCCGATCGCGGGATCGAAGCCGGAGACTGGGAGGAGTTCAAGGCGGCCGTCAAGGTTGGCCACACCTACGCGAACGTCCACTCGAGCCGCTTCCCCGGCGGCGAGATCCGCGGCCAGATCAACGACCGGGATCAGAGGGAGTACACGGGCCCGCCACCGTTCGCCGACGACGGTGACGACGACTAAGTAGCGGCAGGCTCCTCGAGGCGGCGGAGGACGGCAGCCCGAACTCCGCCGCCCGGGCGCCGGGTTCACTGGCGTCGCACCTCGGCGTCCACGCTCTCGACCGATCTGATTAACGTGGTCTTCCGTAACTCTGTCGAACCGACCAAGGAGGGGAGATGAGGAAGGTTGTACTCCTCGGGCTCGCCGTCGTCGTTGGCGTGCTCGCCGTTTCCGCGGTTGCCTTCGCCGACCGAGGCCACGGCAAAGGCGACAAGGACTTCTCCGCCCGCCTCAACGGGTGGGAGGAGGATCCGTCGCAGGTCACGACCGGCACGGGCTCGTTCAAGGCCGAGGTTGAGAGCGCGACACAGATCAGCTTCAGGCTGAAGTACAGGAACCTGGAGGACACCAACGTCGTCCAGGCCCACATCCACATCGGCTCCCGTCACGAGAGCGGCCTGATCAGCGCCTGGCTCTGTGGCGGCACGACGCAACCTGCGTGTCCGGCGGGTCCCACTGCCACGGTCAACGGCACCATCGAAGCGGCTGACATCACTGGTCCCGTGGGCCAGGGTGTCGAGCCGGGCAACTTCGCCGACCTGCTGCGCGCAATGCGGAGGGGTGAGACGTACGCCAACGTCCATACCTCCCCGCGCGCACCCGGCGGTGAGATCCGCGGTCAGATCCGTGGGGACGACGACGACTAGTCGCTAAGTCGCGACAGGCTGCTCGAGGCGGCGGAGGACGGCAAGCCCGAACTCCGCCGCCCGGGCGCCGTCGACGACGCGGTGGTCGAACGTGAGCGCCACGTAGCCGACCGGCCTGACGACGATCTCCCCGTCGCGGACCACGGGGCGATCGGCGATCCGGCCGAGGCTCAGGATCGCGACCTCCGGGTGGTTCACGATCGGCGTCTGGAACAGGCCGGCGAGCTTTCCCGCGCTCGTGACGGTGAAGGTGGAGCCACGCAGCTCCTCGGCGGTGAGCGAGCCGGCACGGGCGGCGTCGGCGAGCCGCCGTACCTCGGCGTCGAGCTCCTCGACCGACTTGGAATCCACGCCGCGGACGACGGGCACGACGAGCCCCTGATCGGTCTGCACGGCCAGCCCGAGGTCGTAGCGGTCGAGGTAGACGATCTCGTCGCCCTCGAGCCGCGCGTTCAGCTCGGGGAACTCCTGCAGCGCCTCGGCCGTCGCCTTCAGGACGGTCGGGACGAGCAGCTTCAGGTCGACGGCGCCGAAGTCGCACTCCTCGACCCAGGTCACCGGGGCCACCTCTTGGTGGGCGCGCGCCATGTGCTCTGCGATCAGCCTGCGGACGCCGCGCAGCGGCTCGCGGCGACCCTCCGACGGCCCCGAAGCGGCGCGCCGCACGTCCTCCTCGGTGATCTGTCCCTGCGGCCCCGTGCTGTCGACCTCCGCGAGGTCGACGCCGAGCTCCTGCGCGATCTTCCGGATCAGCGGAGTCGCGCGGACCCGTGACGGGTCCTGGCCGTCGGCGTCCTCGATGCTGCCTCCTGCACAGGCGCAGGTTCCGCCCGCGGCTGTTCCTCGGCCGCAGGCGCCGCTCCGTCCTCGCCGATCACGACAAGCACGGTCCCGACGGGGACGACCTTGCCCTCCTCGACCAGGATGCTCGCGACCTTCCCCGCGGCCGGCGACGGGATCTCCACGGTCGTCTTGTCGGTCTGGACCTCGACGAGCGGGTCGTCCTCGGCGATCTCCTGGCCCTCCTCGACGAGCCAGCGCGCGATCTCGCCCTCGGTGAGTCCCTCGCCGAGATCCGGCAGCTTGAACTCGTAGGCCATGGCCGGCGAAACCTACCCGCGCTCGGCGGCCTGCTCCATCTCGACGAACTCGACGTCTCCCCACCGGTCGAACTGCCGGGTGTGGCGCCCGGTCTCGCGGAACCCCGCTCGCTCGTAGACCTTGATCGCCCGCTCGTTGAACGCTGCGACGTTGAGGATGACCCGCTCGGCGTCGAATCGCGTCCTGACGTACTCGATGCCGGCCCGCAGGAACTCGAGCCCGAGCCCGCGGCCGGTCAGTTCCGGACGGAGACCGAGGCCGATCTCGACCGCGTCGCCTTTCTCCTCGAAGTAGAATTGCCGACAAGCGCGCCGGCCTCGTCGAGCGCCTCGTACCACCGCTCCGGGTTGCGCACAGGCTCGGCATCGCCGTCGTAGAAGTCGTACGGAGGCTCGTACCGCCAGGTTCGGAGGTCGGCGAACAGCTCCGGTGTGGCCGGGCGGATCGTGAGCTTCACGAGCGTGGCGTCCCGATCCAGGCGTCCGGCGGAGCGATCAGCACGCGGAGACCGCCTTCGACGCGCCAGAGCGAGACGGCCTGCTCGTCTCCCCGAAGCTCGGGCGCCACCTCGCGCGGCACGTAGCCGACCTGGAGCGTCCGCTCCTCGTTCCAGATCCCGACGGCGTTCGGATCGTGCTCGTTGTCCGGCTCCGGGACGAGCGCCAGCCGGCGGCCCGGCTCGAAGGACGGGTCAGGAAGCGACTCGGGGCGGAAGGACACGCCGGCGGCGGGCACGACGCGGATCCGCTCGTCCTCCCAGCGCACCGGCTCGCCCGTCGCCGCGTCCCGCAGCCAGTAGCCGGACGGGCCGCGCTCGAGCCAGAGCCGGAGCCGCTCGGTCACACGCGGAAGGCGTCGTCCCGCAGGACGGCGTGGACGCCCAGCGTCCCGTTCACCACCTGGGTCACATGGAGGTCGACACCGACGCTGGCCAGGACCAGCGCGTCGCCGCCCGTCACCCCGAGCTCCCGGCCCATCAGCGCCACCATCCCGTCGACGGCGATCTTTGCCGCCCGCCCGAGCTGCTCGTCCAGGCCGAACGTGAGCCAGGCGCCCCGGACGCGGGCGACTGGCCACTCGAGCCGTAGCTCCTCGTCGACGTCCAGCGTCAGCCGAGCCTGCGCGGGCGTCTCGATCGCGGTGCCGGAGACCTCGCCGTCGCCCTGCGCCGCATGCCCGTCGCCCGCCGAGAAGAGCGCACCGTCGACCGGGATCGGGAGGTAGAGCGTCGAGCCGGCCACGAGCTCCTTGCAGTCGAGGTTCCCGCCCCAGCGGCGCGGCGGGATCGTCGAGTGGACGCCGGGCTCGGGCGGCGGCATCCCCATGACGCCGAGGAACGGCTTCAGGTCGAGCTCGCGGTCGAGCGCGCGCCCGATCCCCGCGCGGAGGTCCCAGTAGACAGCGTGATCCTTGCCGCCGTGCGTGACGCCCCAGTGCGCGGGCCTGACTTCCTCGATCCGAACGACGAGCGTCTCGCCCGCCTTCGCGCCGCGCACCTCGATCGGCCCGGCCAGCGCGTGGCCGGTGTCGATCTCCGGGTTCCGAGCAACGACGTGAGCGTCCGGCTCGACGTCCCAGGCGTGGTTCGGCGTGGAGATCCTGACCGTGTCGCCTGGGTCGACGGTCAACACCGGCTCGAGGTCGGGCGAGAAATGCCCGTGCAGCGCCCAGGGCTCACAGGCAGCTCGTGGAGCGCCATCAGCTCACCCGCTCGGCGAGGTGCTGGTACCGCGTGACGAACCCGTCGTCGTCGAACTCGATCTCGGCGACGAAGTCGCCCGAGCTGAAGCGGATCAGGCCGTCGCCGAGCGGCTCGTAGCGCTGCTCCGAGCGCGACACCTCCAACGACGGGACGTCGACGAACGTCATGACAAAATCCGCCGCCTCGTCCAACCCGGCAAGCACCGGCAGCGAGTTGAAGAGCGGCGAGGCCGCCAGGTCGAAGAAGTCCGTGCCGTCGAGTCCGATATCGAGGCTCACTCCGTCGATGACCTGCGCGCGCAGCCGGCCGGGCTCGAGCTCGTACCGGAGCTCGTACGCCACGCCGATCTGGGTACCCGAGGCATGCAGGACACCGTCGACCCCTCGGCGCGAGCGATCTCCATGCGCGGCTCGTCGAGCCCGCGCCAGACGAGCGTCCGGCGCACCTAGAACTCGAGCAGCTTGCGGACCGCGTCCGTGACCCGCTCGACCGACGGCATATACGCGTCCTCGATCTGCCAGTACGGATAGGGCACGTCGTAGCCGGTCACGCGGATCACCGGCCCGCGGAGGTCGAGGATCGCCTTCTCGGCCAGGATCGCCGCGAGCTCGGCGCCGAAGCCGGCCGTCCGCGGGGCCTCCTGGACGATCACGACCCGGCCCGTCTTGGCAGCCGAGGCGAGCAGCGCCTCCTCGTCCAGCGGCTTCAGCGTCCGGAGGTCGAGGACCTCGACGCTCGCCTCGTCGACCAGCCCCTCGGCGGCCTGCTCGCACAGCGGCACCATCGAGCCGTAGGCGACGAGCGAGACGTCCGTCCCTTCCCGCGCGAGCCGCGCCTGCCCGAGCGGCACCGTGTACTCGCCGTCCGGCACCTCGCCGCGCATCGTCCGGTAGTGGAGCTTTGGCTCGAGGATCACGACCGGGTCGGGCTCGCGGATCGCCGACGCGAGCAGGCCCTTCGCGTCCGCCGGTGTCGACGGGATCGCGACCTTCACGCCCGGCGTGTGCGCGTAGTACGCCTCTGGCGAGTCGTCGTGGAGCTCCGGCGCTCTCACCCCGCCGCCGTACGGCATCCGGATCGTGACCGGGAACTCCATCGCGCCGCCCGTACGCCAGCGATAGCGCCCGACGTGCGTGATCAGCTGGTCGAGGCACGGGTAGCTGAACGCGTCGTACTGCATCTCGCACACCGGCCGCCAGCCGGCCATGCAGAGGCCGACGGCGGTGCCGAGGATCCCCGCCTCGGCGAGCGGCGTGTCGACGCAGCGGTCCGCCCCGAACCGGTCGCGCAGACCGGCCGTCGCGCGGAAGACGCCTCCGGCGCGGCCCACGTCCTCGCCCATGACCATCACGTTCTCGTCCCGCTCGAGCTCGACGTGGAAGCAGTCGTTGATCGCCTCGACGAGGAGCCTCTCGCTCACGGCGAGCAGCCTCCGGAGCTCGGCGAGCTCCTCGTCAAAGGACGCGGGCGGGTTCGCGAACGTGTGCTCGAACAGCAGCTCCGGCCCCGCAGGCGGCTCGGCCTCGGCGGCCGCGATCCCCTCGCGCATCCGCTCGAGCGCCTCGCCCCGGATCTCCTCCGCGCGCTCGTCCGTCAGGACGCCCAGCCGCTGCAGATAGCGCTCGTAGCGCCCGACGCACTCGTTGCGCTTCTCCTCCTCCACCCGCTCGAGGTCGATGTACGCCGCCTGGTCGTCGGCGGTCGCGTGCGGCGCCGTCCGGTAGGTGACGGCCTCGATGAACGTCGGCCCCTCGCCGGCTCTCGCGCGCTCGACGGCCGTCCGGGTCGCCTCGTAGACCGCCAGAACGTCGCCGCCGTCCACACGCACGCCCGGCATCCCGTAGCCCGCCGCCTTGTCAGCCAGCGTCTCCGCCGCCGTCTGCGCCGAGAGCGGGGTCGAGATCGCCCACTGGTTGTTGTTGCAGAAGAGGATCGCGGGCGCCTTCATCACGCCGGCGAAGTTCGCGCCCTCGTGGAACGAGCCCTCGGAGGTCGCGCCGTCGCCGAAGTACGCGATCGCAACGCTCCGCTCGCCGCGCAGCTTCTTCCCCCACGCGAGGCCCACCGCATGCGGGACGTGAGTCGCGATCGGGACGCAGATCGAGGCGACGTTGTAGTCGAGCGGATTCCACCAGCCGGACGGATGGCCGCGCCACCAGGAGAGGACGGTCGAGACGGGCATCCCGCGCAGGAGCCCGATCGCGGACTCGCGGTAGCTCGGGAAGATCCAGTCCTCGCGCTCGAGCGCGTAGACCGAGCCGGCCTGCATCGCCTCGTGGTTCCAGAAGATCGCGTAGGTGCCGATCCGGCCCTGGCGGTGGTAGACGACCGACCGCTCGTCGTAGGTCCGGAGCGTGACCATCGAGCGGTAGAGCTCGATCAGGTCGCTCTCGTCGAGCCCCTCGACCTCGCCGTCCGGGATGCCCTCGCCGTCGCCGATGACACGGCGCAGTTCGCGCTCGTCGGGCAAGACTTGCGCCATGGCAGCCGCGAATCTACCCGAGGCGATGCTCAGGCCGTCCGCCGGCTGAGCGCGAGCACGGCTGCAGCGAGCGCCACCGCGGCCGCCACGCCTGCTCCCTCGAGCGCAAGCCCACCGCCCACGTCGATCCGCGCGACCGAGACCAGTACGGCGCCGATCGCGATCGAGCCGGCCACGAGCGCGGAGAGGAGCGCGAGGCGCCGGGCGGCGATCCCGGGCGAGGCCGGTTGGCTCAGGCGGGTCTCCAGCGACCAGTACGAGAGCTCCCCGACCGCGATCAGCCCGGCGGCGAAGAGCGGCGAGCGCGCGGGGTCGCCGCCGTCGGCGAACGACGCGGCCGCCGCGGCTCCGAGCGCCAGCAACACCCACGGGACGACGATCGGCCGCCCGCGCCAGAGGCCCGCCGCAAGAACGGCAGTCGCGCTCGCGGACAAGCCCGCGGCCAGCAGCCGGAGCTCGCCCGCCGCCGCAACGGCGGCAGGCGCCGACGAGCGCAGCCGTCAGCACGGCGGCGACGCCCGTGGCTAGCGGCGTGCGAGATGCGCGGCCCGCCTGAATGCTGTCACCTCCCCGATCGCTGCCTGAAGTGCCTCGCCCTCGCGCCACTCCACGACAGGTACGCCCAGTGCGTGGAACGCCGTCCGCCTCGCCGCTCGCCGGAGCAGCCAGAGCCGCTCCACCAGCGGATCCGACTCGTCCGCAACATGCGGGGCAAACGGCACGGGCGAGATCTCGATCACGGCGATGTCGAAGCCGCGGCGCCGCAGGTCGGCCAGTGCCGCGAGCGCGCGCTCGTCCAGAAGCGGCGACAGGGCGACGACGAGCGCCTGCGCCGGCAGCGTCCGGCGGGGAACGACGTCGATGTCCTTCCACGCGTAGCTGAGCATGATCTCCGCGTCGAGCAGCGCGTCGACGATCCGGTAGCGCTGGACGATCCCGGTTGCCGGGGTCAGCCAGTTCAGGATCCCGCCGAAGGCCACGAGCCCGACCCGGTCCCGGTGCGCGAGGTAGCGCTCCGCCAGCGTCGCCGCCGCGCGAACCGCGAGGTCGAGCGTGCCCTGGTCCTCGCGCCGCGCCTCGACGAAGGTGTCGAGGAAGATGACGACGTCGGTGTTGCGCTCGGGGTGCGTGTCGTTGACCCAGAGCTCGCCGGACCGCGCAGTCGCGCGCCAGTTGACCCGCCGGAGCCTGTCGCCGTGAACGAACGGACGGAGGTCGGCGAACTCGATGCCGTCGCCGCGCTCACGCGCGACCTGATTCCCTGCTGAGGGCTGCGTCTCGAGCGGCCGAAGCACGGACCGGAGGCGCTCCGCCGACGGATAGACCTTCAGCGGCGCCCGGGCTCCCACCACCTGCTCGTAGACGAAGAGACCGAAGGCGTCTCGACTCCGGATCGCCGCCTGCCCGAGGGTGAACGCGCCCCAGTGGCCGCACTCGATCTGCCACGCCAGCTCGACGGTCTGCCCGGGACCGATGCGAACAAGCGCCGGGTTCGGGCCGTCGACGACGCGCGCGCCCTCGGGAAGCACGAGGGCGACTTCCGCCTGCGGGACCGCCGTCTCGGAGCGGAGCGCCAGCTCGAGGCCGACCGTGGCGCCCTCGACCGTCCGCTCGGCGCCGAGCGTCGACCAGGCGCGCAGGGACGGCTCCCTGGCGAGTGGCAGTCCGAGGGCGGGGATCAGTGCGAACGGCGCCGCGAGCACCGCGAGCTCCGGCCGGCCGAGCGCGACGGCCGCGAGGAGCCCGAACGCGGCCAGCCCGGCGTATGCCGGCAGCTTCGGCGAGGTGGTCCGCGTCACCCTAAGGCGCCGACTCGGCGGCGCCGACCGAGGACGTGCCGGCTCCGCCGGCGCGTCCCGATGCTTCGCTTTGCGTGACGTCCTCGGCGGCCGGAGTGGGGACCTGCTCGAGGATGTCGCGCACGACCTGCTCGGCCGGGATCCGCTGCACCCAGAGCTCCGGGCGCAGCGTGAGCCGGTGCGCCAGCGCGGGCACGGCGACCGCTTTCACGTCGTCCGGCGTCACGAAGTCGCGGCCGTCCATGAGCGCGCGACCGCGAGCCAGCTTGAGGATCGCCAGCGTCCCGCGCGGGCTGGCTCCGACCTCGACCGCGGCCGCGGACCGCGTCGCAGCGACGACGTCGACGATGTAGTAGCCGACCGACTCGGCGATGTGGACGCTTTCCAGCGCGCCCTGGAGCTCGAGCAGCTCCTCGCGATTCACGACCGGACCGAGCACGACCTCGTCCGTCTCCCGCTCCATGCGCCGCTCGACGATCTGCCACTCCTCGTCCCTGTCGGGGTAGCCGACACCGATCCGGAGCAGGAAGCGGTCGAGCTGCGCCTCGGGCAGCGGATAGGTGCCCTCGTACTCGATCGGGTTCTGCGTCGCGAGGACGAGGAACGGGCGGTCGAGCGGGCGCGTCACGCCCTCACTCGTCACCTGCCGCTCCTGCATCGCCTCGAGCAGCGCTGCCTGCGTCTTCGGCGGAGCGCGGTTGATCTCGTCGGCGAGGAGAAGGTTGGTGAAGACCGGGCCCGGCCGGAACTCGAACTCGGTTGTGCGCTGGTCGAAGATCGACGCGCCGGTGACGTCCGACGGCATCAGGTCCGGCGTGAACTGGATCCGCGCGAACTCCATGCTCGTCACCTGCGCGAAGGAGCGCGCGATCAGCGTCTTCGCGAGCCCCGGGTAGTCCTCGATCAGGACATGGCCGTCGGCGAGCACGCCAAGCAGGACGAGCTCCAACGCGTCGCGCTTCCCGACCACGGCGCGCTCGACCTCACTCAGGATCAGGTCGCAGCGCTCGCCGAACTCCTCCGCGTGCATCACTCAATCCTCTCAAGCGCGCCGACGAGCCGGCCGAGGTCGTCGGCCCGGATGCCCGGCGCATTCCGATCATGCGGCGGCTCTCGGTCGGGCCGCAGCAGCTCCCACGCCTCGTCGCCGAGCACGCCCTTCGCCCGCCGCTCGTTCTCGAGCGAGATGCCGCGGCCCGCCAGCCGGTTGCGCGCGATCTCGACGAGCGTCGGACGGAGCCGGTAGTGGAGGTCGAACGCGGTCTGCATGCCGAGCTGCACCTCGCGCGCCAGCTTGTCCCGCTCGGCGATCCGCACCGGCGGCCGGTGCGTCTCCTCGAGTGCGTCGTCGAACTCCGAGCGCTCCCCAGGCTGGCGTCGCCGACGGGTCAGCCCGACGAGCCGGATGACGGCGATCCCGCCGAGCGCCGAGGACGTAGAGGTCGAGGATCAGGTCCCGCCGCTCGGGGGCGGCGATGAGGGCGACCACCGCGAACAGCGTCGCCAGCAGCCCGAAGCCGAGGATCGGAAGGAGCTTGCGGCTCATGTGACGGTCAGGGCGCGCAGCTCGTCGCGCACGGCGCCGACGGCTGCGATCGCGTCCTCCTTCATCTTCGCGTCGATCGAGTGCTCGCTGAACTTCGCGCGCTCGAAGAGGCGCGTCAGCCGGCGGGCAGCCGCCCCGCTTCCGGTCAGCGCCGCGAGCACGCGTCCGAGGTACTCGAGCGGTGCCTCTGCCGCCCGACGCGGAAGCCCGTAGGAGCCGAGCGAGCGCTCCATCCGCGCGTAGGCGGCGATGACGGCGCGCCTCGGGTCGCGCTCGCGGCGGAGGTCGTCGAGCGTCTCGTCGAGCATCCGCTCGAGCTCCTTGCGCGCCTCGAGCTCCGGCAGCGACCGGCCCTGCGGCCGGACGAGCACGGCGGCGAGGATCGAGAAGCCCACGAGCGCGGCGACGAAGACCAGTCCGACGACCAGCCAGTCGATCGAGGCGGGGTCGATGGTCGGAACACGGCCGACGTCGTCCGGCGTCGTCCCCGTCTGGCCGGTGCTCGCTGCGGGTCCGTCGTCGTCGCCGTCGCCCGGCCCCAGCTTCCGCAGAGCCGCGATCCCGGCGAGGACGAACGAGAGGAAGAAGACCCCCGCGAGCACGTTGCCGTGCCACCTGCGCGGCTTCGGCTCCCCGCCGGTCAGCGTCAGACCGGTCATCAAGGGCGAGGCGACGAGGAGCGCCGCCACCCAGACGCCGCCGAGCACGAAGAGCAGCGTCGCGAGCGGATCGGCGAGGTCGCTGCCGGCACCTCCCGTCGCAGGCCCGCGGGCCGAAGCTGCGAGCGCAACGACGGCGAGCAGAAGCAGCACGGCGAGGATGGCGCCGAGAGCGCGAACCGGGTCGAATCCGGAGTCCCTGGGGGGCGAGGCCACGGTCCTAATTAGACGCCTACCGGAGGATTTTCGCCGCTTTCGGCTCGGACGAGAACTCCGCGCGCTCCACGTCGCCTAGGTCCTCCCCGTCGACCTGGAGAGGCAGTGGTCGGTCCGCCCGCAGCTCGATCGCGTCCACGTCGTGAAGGTAGAGGACGCCCCGCGCCCTCGGCGTCCGGCCCGTCAGCGCCGCGGCGACGAGGCGCGGTATCGCGAGCGGGCCGACTGTGCGGGGCGCGACGACGTCCAGCCCGGCCTCCCACCTGGCCAGCGGCGTCGGCCGGACGGGAAGGCGGCCCAGGTAGGTGTACGGATCGCCGTTCGCGACGAGCGCAAAGGACGCCCATCCGTGGCCGTCCACCTCGACCTCGGAGGGCAGCCTGCCGTGCCGTTCGGCGAGGAGCCTGCCGGCGGTCGTCAGGAACGCACGGTCCGGCGGCCGTCGCCCGCCCTTGCGCCCGAGCTGGTCCACGCGGCGGACGACCTCCGCCGGGAACCCGAATGCAGCCGCGAACCCAAAACGCCGGCCGTTCACGCTGCCCGAGGGAGATCTCGGCCGTCCGACCGGTACGGATTGCGTCCGCGATACACCGGGCGGCGCCCTCGGCATCGGCCGGCAGGCCGAGCGCGCGCGGCAGAACGCTGGAGCCGCCGCCAGGGACGAGACCGAGCGGCAGCCCGGCCCGAAGGCTGTTCAGCGCCTCGTTGAAGGCGCCGTCGCCGCCGAACACGACCACGGCGCCCGCATCGGCATCCCGGACGAGCTCGACCGCATGGCCCTGCTGCTCCGTGCGCGCAACTACGACATCGGAGCCCAGCGCGGATGCCACGGTCTCCGTCAGAGCGTCGGTGACACCGCTCGCGTTCGGATTGACGACGAGGAGCACGCCGGGCATCGTCCGGACCATGCCACGCATCGATCACGTCGCCGTCGAGACGGACGACCCGGAGGTGACCGCGTCGTTCTACGAGCGCCTATTCGGGGCCCGCATCGTCAGAACCGAGGGGCATCCGGTGATGGCGTACCTCGGCACGACCGCGTTCGCGCTCCACGAGCGCGGCGGGCCGGGGCCACACACGGCCGTTCGGCTCTCCATGGAGGAGCTCGAGGA
The DNA here is from genome assembly GCA_963733855.1 of uncultured Actinomycetes bacterium. Taxonomy (GTDB): domain Bacteria; phylum Actinomycetota; class Thermoleophilia; order Gaiellales; family Gaiellaceae; genus JACDAN01. The sequence continues at coordinate 30,252 of CAVTEL010000019.1, read as the reverse complement.
GCTGAAGCGCGAGCTCGACTCGGCCGGGATCGCTTGGCGCGAGCGGGACCACGGGATCGCCCTCGGCGTGTTCTTCGACGATCCGGACGGTCGCCCGCTCGAGGCAATCGCTTACCACTCGGGCGACGACCCACGACGCAACGGGCCTGAAACAGAAGGGGGCCGGCGAACCGGCCCCCTTCGTTGGCGCTAGGCGTCTTCGCCTAGTCGTCGATGCCCGGTGACCTGCTGAACACCTGGAGCTCGGCCGCACGGACGAAGTTCCGCGCGGAGTTGCCCGGCACGTTCGTGTCGCAGTCCGGGTTGTTGGCCGGATCGGCGTCCTGGTCTCCCTGGAAGCCGGGACCGCCGGTGCACTGGTTCGTCTTGACGACGAGCTTGACGTGCGTGGCCTCGAAGTTGGGCACGTCGAAGCGCCGCAGGATCAGGTGGGGTGCCACTGGCCGCGGAGGATCGCCTGGGAAGGCGTCGTGCGGGCTCGTGTACACCTTCGTGAACCCTGCGGGCGTCGAGCAGTTCCCGCCCTCGTCGCTGTTACACGCCCACAGCTCGAACTGGCGCAGAGCCGCGAAGCGGCTGTGGCCGGGTCCGATGTGGGCGCTGACCTGGACATAGCGGACGCGAACGTCGTCGGTTCCGCCCAGGTCGATCGTGGCCTGCTTGCCGTCCACCGAGAGGTTGCCGCCCGGAACGCCCGGCGTGGCCGTGCCCGTCCAGTTGGCGGCGACCGCGGTCCACACGGTGGCCTCGGTGTCGTCGATCAGGTTCGCGAGGCTGGCCGGGCCGACAGGCGGAGCCTGGTCGTCGCCGGTCACCGTCGCACCGGACGCCGAGGACGCCCAGTTCCGCGCGAACTTGATCTTGATCTTCTCACGCTCACCCGAGCGGAACCGCTCGCTGAAGCGAACGTGTCCGTATCCGGGTGCAACCGCGACGAACTCGTACCGCCCGGGTGCGAACTTCGCCGTGTCGTCGAGGTTGATCGTGCCGGGAACAGTCGCGGAGTTCGTATCCGCGATCTGCGTGGCGCGACCCTCGTAGTGACCGACGAAGATCCGGGCGTTCACCGGATCGTTGTCCGTGCTCTTGGCGCTGAACGTGACCGTCGCCGGCCTCGTCCCCACGGGCTCGAAGTCCGGAATCGGGTCCAGGTCCTGCTCGCTGGCGGTGAAGGCGTTCACGCCCATCCCGCCCTCTGCGTACCCGAGCCACATCTCCTTCTGGTTCGCTCCGCCGAACCGCATCATGTCTGCGGCCAGAGCGGCGTCGCGAGCCTGGAGCATGGACGGGTTGACCGGCATCAGCAGCATCGCGTCGAACACGAGCTGCATCCAGCGCCGGTTTCCGGGGCACCGATGTGCGGGCGTGATGCCCTCTGCGCACTCGGTCTGGAGGTCCTGGTCGTCCGCGGGATAGTCGTCGTCGTACTTCTCGATGAGGTTCTCGCGGACGTTGAAGTTCGTCCGGCTCCAGATTTCGCCGTCAGCGTGGACCTGCGGCCCCGTGACGTCGTAGCCCATCGCGCCGTAGTTCAGCGTGTTGACGAGGAGCTGCCTGCTCGGCTGCGGGATTCCGCCCGAGGTCGGCATGCCCATGCTGTAGTTGCGGATCGCGCGGGACTGGTTGCCCGTGGCATACGCGCCGACGGCGTACCGGTTCTCGCCCGCAACGGGGACGAACCCGTTCGAGTTGACGTACTCCATCCCGAACAGGTCGCCGTGGGACTCGCCCATCATTCCGGCCTGGTTGCCCTGCCGGGTGCCGCCCTTCCCGATCATGCGGTTCTCGATCATGTGGCCGTACTCGTGGCCGATGATCGGCATGTCGTAGTCACCGTCGGCACACGGCGGATAGAACGAGCCCGCCTGCGGCTGCCAGAGGTACATGTTCGTGATCGACGACAGGCCGTCGGCCAGCGTCGCCATGTTCGCGTTGTTGCGGGCTGGGGCGAGGAATGCTGCTGCCGTCGTCAGCCCTGCGCCCGCCTGGGCGTTGCCCGTCACCGGGTCACCCTGCTGCCAGGCCTCGGTCAGCCCGAAGTTGCGCTTCTGTGCGTTCCAGGCGGTTTCGGTGAAGCCGAGCCCGTAGGCCCAGTCGTGCATCCGGTTGTGGGCCACGAACAGATTCGTGACCGCAGCCGAGACGTCGAGCGAGACGCCGTGCACCGCCGTCGGGCCGGCGCCTGTGCAGTCCGCCTGGTTCCACGTATCCGTCCACGGATACGAGTAGTCACGGACTGGGCTGGTCGGCGAGAACCGCGGCGGGATCGGGGCGCTCTGGTGCGCCCAGTTCGACGCCGTCTCCGCGTTGTTGCCCATCGTCGTGTTCGTCGGGAGATCGGTGACGAGGTCGTGATCCCACGGCGCGCGTGACGCGAGGTTGCCGACGACCCGATCGCACTCGGCCGGATTCGCCGTGTCGCGCCAGCACCATGTCTCGCGGATGTCCGTCGCCGGCCGGCCCCACGGATCCATCTGGCTACCGCTGCCGAACGGGCCGGGGTTCGGGTGGGCCGGGAACGTCTCCCACTTCGCCCAGTACGCGGGCGGGGCGGGAGTGTCGTCGATCGTGATCGTCCCGTTGTAGGTCCTCGGCTCCGGAGGGCCACCGCCGCCCGGGAAGTCCGAGATCCTGACGTAGTACTGGCCGGGCGGAACGCCGCCGGCCGGGGCATAGCGGAACCCCTCCGGCTGGAAGCCGCCGTCGGCGTGGATCAGCAGGACGTCCGGCGTTCCAACCCGGAAGAAGTCCATGACGAGGTCCGTCCCCGCGTTCGTCGAGGTCACGAAGCCGCTGACCGCGCGGACCCCGGCGCCGACCGTGAACGGCGGATGAACCACGGCACCCGCTAACCCGTCCTGCGGGCCCAGCGTCCCACTGAACGGCGTCACCGTCACCGCATTGAGCTTCAGGCCCGACGCGGCGTTGTGGACGAGGTTGTGCCGTGCAAGCAGCCGCCCGTTCCGTGCATCGACGAAGGACTTGTAGGCCTTGCCGGCCTTGCTGTCGACGACCTGGGCCTCGTACGCAGGCAGCAGGCCCTCGCGAATCGTCGGGAACGCGACGAGCCGGACCGTCTGAGGCGTCTCGAGACCGGCGACGCGCAGGCGGTGTCCATCCGCCCATCCGCTTCCTCGTGAGGATGTTGACGACCGAGCGGCTCAGCTTCGAGGCACGTGCCGCGCGAGCCCAGCCGTCGGCTGCTGAGAGGCTGACCGACCCGGCGAGGGTCGTCGCCCGAGTCAGCGAGGACGAGACGTACGCGACGCGCCAGCCGCGCGCCTTGCTCCCGACGACGCCGACCGTGACAAGACCGCTCTCGCTGGTCGGTATGCCCTTGAAGACCTGGCGGAAGCTGACGGCATAGCCGTTGCTCCCGGTCAGCCTGTGGGAGTTGTCGAGGACGAGCCCGTCGAGCGAAGCGAGCCCGAAGAGCCTCTTGTGTCGGTTGAGGTACCACTTGGCCGCCGCCGGGGCGGACTTCGCCCGGATGCCGCGGGCCAGGAACTTGCCGTGCCGCACGATGGACGACGGCGTGCCGAATCGGTTCCACCGTACTTTCGAGCGCCCGACGAGGCGCTTCGCGTGTGCCCGCTGGGCACTTGTCGGCGCGAGCTTCCCGCTCCGGATGTCGTAGTCGGCGAGACCCTCGTGTTCGTGGATCTCGGCGACGGGCATCGCGGAGCCGGGCAGCAGGATCACACCGAGCGCGGCTACGAGCGCAGCCGCGGCTAGGTACTTGAGTCGCATCTCCCTCCCCTTGTGAAGACGTTAAGTGGCCCTTGCGTACAGGGCCGGTGCGATCTTCAAACGTCTATCGCTCAAAGTCAAGGAACTTCGGCTCGGAAAGCCTGCGCGAGCCGAAACGTTACGACGGCGTCGAGTAGCCGCGGATCCCGTCCAGCAGGATCGCGAAGAACCGGTCGGCCAGCTCGTCCGTGTCGGCGCCGGCGGGCAGCCAGGTGTACGCCCAGTTCGCTGCCGAGAGGACGAGCAGCACCGCGGCCTGGTCGTCGAGGTCGGTGCGGAGCGCGCCGGCCTCGCGTCCCTCGCGGAAGAGCGCGCGGAAGCGCTCCTCGTAGCGGCGGCGCTCGGCGAGGAACTCCTCCGCCCGGTCGCCCTCGAGGTAGCGCCACTCGCGCACGAAGACCGTTGCGACGTCGAGCTGCTCGGAGACGACCCGGAGGTGCGCGCGCAGGGCGAGCCTGATCCGGTCGGTGGCCGGCAGGTCGTCGGGGATCGCGTCGAGCGCCTCGTGGAAGGCGCGAGAGCCCTCGCTCATCGCCTCGTAGAGCAGGTCCTGCTTCGAGTCGATGTGGGCGTAGAGCGAGCCCTTCTGGACGCCGAGCGCCTTCGCGAGGGCGTCGATCGACGTGCCGTGGTAGCCGCGCTCCGCGAAGAGGCGGGCGGCCTCGCGGGTTAGCTCCGATCGCCGGGTAGACACGCTAGGATCGGACCCTAACGATCGTTCGTTTCGGAGGCGAGATGACCGACCAGGAATTCCTCGAGTACGTCCAGTCCGGCGGCCAGGTCGAGACCGACGACCCGATGCCCGACGAGTACCGGGCCAAGCTGATCAAGTTCATCGAGATGCACGGCAACTCCGAGCTCATGGGCGTCCTGCCCGAGCGGGAGTGGATCCTCCGCGCGCCGACCCTCCAGCGCAAGCTCGCGCTCACCGCCAAGGTGCAGGACGAGGTCGGGCACGCGCAGCTGATCTACCGGGTCGTCGAGGACCTCGGGAAGCCGCGCGAGCAGTGTCTCGCGGACCTCGTCTCGGGCAAGTCGAAGTTCCACAACGTCTTCCACTACCCGACGAAGACCTGGGGCGACGTCGGCGTCATCGCGTGGCTCGTCGACGCCGCGGCGATCATCAGCCAGAAGGCGCTCCTCAAGTGCTCGTACGCGCCGTACGCGCGGATCATGAAGAAGATCTGCTGGGAGGAGTCGTTCCACATCCTCCACGGCCGCGACGTGATCCTCACGATGATGAACGGCACCGACGAGCAGCGCGAGCTCGTGCAGGAGGCGCTGAACCGGTGGTGGGGCCCGCTGATGCAGTTCCACGGGAACCCGATCCCGGCCGAGGACGACCCGATGTACGTCTGGCGGATCAAGAGCCAGGGCAACGGCGAGGCGCGCCAGCAGTTCCTCGACGGTTACGTCCCGCAGATCTGGGAGCTCGGGCTGACCGTGCCCGGACCCGAAGCTGCGCAAGAACGACGACGGCGTCTGGGAGTTCGCCGAGCCGGACTGGGACGAGCTCAAGCACGTCGTGACCGGCCACGGCCCGATGACCCAGGAGCGGCTCAGGCTGCGGGAGAGGACCCGCGCCGAGACCGAGTGGGTCCGCCGGACGGTGCTCGCCGAAGCGGCGTGATCGTCTACGAGGTGTTCAGGCAGGAGCGGAAGGGCCAGCCGTTCGCGCACGCCGGCTCGGTCGCGGCGCCGGACGAGTCCTTCGCCGAGGCCTACGCCCGCGAGCAGTACGGCCGGCGCGGCGAGTCGGTCGCGCTCTGGGTCGTCCCTCGCGACTCGGTGATGCACATCGAGGAGTTCGTCGACGAGCTCCAGAAGAACTACCACCGGGTCGACGGCTACCCGCTGAAGGAGAAGCTGAAGGAGGCGCGTGAGCGAGCGGGAACGGCTGCTCCTGCCGATCGCTGACGACGAGCTCGTCCTCGGCTGGCGGAACTCCGAGTGGACGGGGATCGCGCCGTTTCTCGAGGAGGACGTCGCGTTCTCGTCGATCGCGCAGAACGAGATCGGCCACGCGCGGGCGCTGTACGAGCTGGTCGCCGAGGAGATGGGCGGCACGGCCGACGAGCTCGCATTCGACCGGTCGCCGGAGGACTACCGGCACTCGCGACTCGCCGAGCTGCGGCTCGTCCCGGACTGGGCGCGGACCCTCGCCCGCCACGTGCTCTACGAGGCGGCGGACGCGGAGCGGCTCGAGTCGCTGAAGGCGTCCGACGACCCGGCCGTCGCCGGCCTGGCGGCGAAGATCGACCGTGAGGAGGCGTACCACCGGCTCCACGCTCAGATGTGGCAGGAGCGGCTGGCCGACGAGCCGCGCTTCGCCGAGGCGCTCGACGAGCTCCGAGGCGCTGGTCGACGGAGCGCGGCGAGCCCGGCGAGGAGTTCGGCGCGCTCTGGGAGGAGATGACGATGGTGCGCCGCTCGGTCGCGGGTGCGACATGGTGACCGAAGCGCAGGTCTGGGACGCGCTCGCCGAGATCCCGGATCCGGAGATCCCGGTGATCTCGCTCGTCGACCTCGGCGTGGTGCGCGGAGTAGAGGTCGAGGACGGCCGCGTGCGGGTCGAGTTCACGCCGACGTTCCTCGGCTGCCCGGCGCTCGAGGTGATGCGCGACCAGATGGCGGCGAAGGTACGCGAGCTCGGCGGTGAGCCCGAGGTGGCGGTGATCTCGGACGACTCGTGGTCGACCGACCGCATCACGCCCGAGGGACGCGAGAAGCTGCGCGCCGCCGGCTTCGCGCCGCCGGCGCCGCGCGAGCCGGGCGGCCCGCAGCTCGTCCAGCTCCAGACGGGCGCCTTCCGCTGCCCGTACTGCGGCTCGACGGACACGCAGCTGGACAACCTCTTCGGCCCGACGCCGTGCCGCTCGCTCCGGTACTGCCGCAGCTGCCGGCAGCCGTTCGAGCAGTTCAAGACGATCTAGCGGGTGGAGAACGAGCGAGGCCCCGCACAGCGGGGCCTCGCTGGGCAGCGTGATGAGCTCTCAGTTCGCGGGCCGCAGGAAGCGGTCGACGGCGCGGTCGCCGATCTTGCGGCCGTGCTCGATCCCTTCATCGACCGCTTTGCGGAAGTGGAACCCGTTGAGGATGCGCGAGAGTCCGTTCTCCGCGGCCGCCTGGGAGAAGCTGGTGTAGCGGCGTAGGACGGGCGTCGGGTCGGTGCAGGTGCTCCCGGGCGGCAGCGTCAGGCTGCAGGTCTCAAAGCTCATGTGGTCGGTGCCGAAGAACCGTTTGAGGACCTTGGCGCCTGCTCCCCCTTCGACGCTGTGCCCTGAGTCGTAGTCCGGGACGGGGGGTGTGGTGACCAGTGGCGTCCAGGTCGGGTCGCCCCTAGTGTTCGGGTTGCCGTCGGTGTCGGCGGTCTGGATCGCGGTCACTGGGCGCCAGTAGTTGTAGTGGTATTTGGTGTCGAAGGAGCCGATGTAGCCGTCGGCGAGCGCCATGTTGAGCAGGCCGTACAGCCGCGCCTGCTCCCAGAGATCGAGCCGTGTCTTGGCGGAGACGGCTCGTGCGATCCGATTCCACTGCAGCGGGGAGCTCTCGAGCCAGAAGAGGGCGATCTCGGTCTGCTCGGGGGTGCGTGCGCTGGGCGTGGTGATGCCGTCACCACCGAGACGTTTGACCTCAACGAAGTCGGCCGTGTACTTCCTCGACGTCACCGCGTAGGGCGGACCTGGACGGAACTGGGAGCTGTCTCGCAGCACGAAGGGGGTCACGTTTCCCCAGCCCGGTGCGAAAACGAACGGGGTGTCGGGTGTGAAGCGGTACTCGCCGGGGTTCGTGCCCTCCGGGTAGTCGGTGACGATCAATGGTGTGTCCGCGCCGTCCGCGGAGCGCAGTGCGAGGATGGCCGCGGCGGCGGCCTTTCCCACCTCGATCCCGCGCGTCTTGGCTCGACCGTCCGAAATAGCGCCGAGCGCCGCCGCGTAGTCCGCTTCGACGCTTGCGACGCCCGCGGCGCCGCATTCCGGCGGGAAGATTTCAGGAGGCTGGCTGAGCACTGCGACCAGCACGTCGCGTGCGGCAGCGGCGACGGCGGCCTCGGGAGACGCCCCTCGACGCGCTCTCGCGCTGAATGCGTAGGGACGCGAGCGGCGGTCGATCGCGTTGAGGGCATCGTGGATGGCGACATGCGCCATCGCGTAGAGACGCGATTCGTGGAGCGGGTCGTCGTTGGGAGGCATGCAGGCAGCGATCGCGGCCTGACCGGCGTTCGCGTTCCAGGCCGTGACCGCATCGGATCGAACCTTGGCGTGGGTGTTCACCGAAGTTTCAAGTGGGGCCAGCACGCTCGCGGAGCTCGGCGCGGTGGAAGCACCAGCAAGGCTGCCAACGAGACCGAACAACGCCAAGCCTGCAACAGCACAGATGGAGGCGATACGCAGCATCGGACTCCTTTCGGAGGAGATTCGTGAAGCTGACGACGAGATAAATGCTGCGCCTGCCGCGCGTTCGTGACCATTCGGTAAACGCCGTATCTTTGAACGACGGCGCAAACGTGGAGATCGGCGGCTAGCAGCGCCGCTTCACTCCCGCACGAGTGCTTGCCTCACCGGCACGCGAGCTCACGGGGCCAGGAGTGGAGTCCATTCGGGATTCGCCGTATCCTTGGAAGGCCGTGCCTGCACTCGCGAGCCGCGACGCGGAGCAATTGCTTCGCTTCGTCGCCGAGGCGGAAAGCATCGGCGGCGATCAGCCCTTCACGCCCGACCTGCTCGTCGAGCTCGGCCGCCTCATCCCCGCCGACAGTGTGGTGTACAGCGAGCTCGATCGCGTGCGCCGGCGGATCCTCCTGAATGTCGACAACTGGCCCGCTGACGAAGACGACGGTGTCGAGTTCGACGACGAGACCATCTGGCGGGTGTTCTTGGAGGAGCATCCGCTGTTGCTACGCGAGCAGGAGGGAGATTTCGGCGCAGCCAAGGTCTCCGACTTTCTGACCCAGCGCGAGCTGCACCGGACCTGGGTCTACGACACCTGGTTCGCACCTTACGACGTCGAGTACGAGCTCGAGGTGTCGATTCCCTCGCCGCCCTGGCACACGAAGACGTTTCTCTTCAATCGCAGCAGCGGCGGCCGTGACTTCACCGAGCGCGACCGGCTCCTCCTCGATCTGCTGCAGCCGCATCTGGCGCGGATCTGGCTCGCGGCCAGGACGCGTCGGCTGCTGAGCTCGGCGCTCGCCGAGCTCGACCGCGTTGACGAGCACGACCCTCGCGGAGTGATCCTCCTCGGCCTCGCCGGAGAGATCGAATTCGCCTCACCCCCGACCGAGCGCCTGCTCCGCGAGTTCTTCCCGGCCAGGAGCGGCGGACAGCTTCCGGCTGCGCTCGTTGAATGGCTCGAGTCGGGAGACACGAAGCCGCTGATTCGACGTCGCGGCGAACGGCGACTAACGGTGCAGCAAGCCGACGGCGCCCTGGTGCTCGAGGAGAGACACGAAGGGGTCGAGCTGACCGCACGCGAACGCGAGGTACTCGCCTGGGTCGCCCGCGGCAAGACGAACGCCGAGATCGCACGCCTCTTGTGGATCGAGCCGAGCACCGTCGGCAAGCACCTCGAGAACGTCTACCCCAAGCTCGGCGTCAGCACACGCACCGCGGCCGTCGCCCGCTGCTTCGACTTGATCGACGTCGAAGCATCCTAGGCTCGAGGGAACGCCCTAGCCCTTCGCGTCAGTCTCGGGCGGCCACGGAAGACGCACCGGCTCGTACTCGCCCGGCCAGTCGGCGTAGGCCTCGTCCGGCTCGTCGGTGTCCTTCGCGGCCGACGCGCCGTACTTCGCCGCCAGGTCGCTCCTCGGGTAGAGCAGCGTCTCGACTTCGGGGCGCGAACCGATCATCAGGATCGCGCTCGGCCCGTCGCCGGCGCCGACGATTATGTGGCGGGTCTCGGCCGGGCAGTGGAAGTAGTCCCACTGCCGCAGCGGTCGTTCCTCATCTTCCACGAGCAGCGTGCACTCGCCCGAGAGGACGAGGAACCCTTCCTGTGCGTCCTCGGAGTGGTAGAGCGCGTTCGGCTCGCCCGGCGAGAGCACGCGGACGTGCACGCCGAAATCGCCGAACGGATGCTCGCGCGCCTCGATCGGGTACACCGCCCCACCCTTCTCCTCGTTGCGCACCGCAAGCGCTTCCGAGAGGTTGAGGACGAACCAGCCGTCCGACGTGACATAGCGGCCGTACGGGGTCTCAGCCAGGCTTGCTTCCTTCACGGGCATTAGTCCCTCCTCACTGTCGCGACACGGAGATAGCTGACGGACGCAGTTCTCGCACATCGGCTAATCGCCGGGGTCGAGGCCTTCGCCGACCGGTCCGGGCGGCGACGATCTAGGCTTCGCCCGTGCCCGAGGACCACTTCGGCGAGGGGGTCGCGGATCGGTACGACGAGTCGTCCGCGGACATGTTCGACCCCGCAGTCGTGGATCCGGCCGTGGACTTCCTCGCGGAGCTCGCCGGGGACGGGGCTGCCCTCGAGCTCGGCATCGGCACCGGTCGCATCGCGCTGCCACTCGCCGGTCGCGGGGTGCGCGTCCACGGCATCGACCTCTCGGAGGCGATGGTCGCCCAACTTCACGCGAAGCCGGGGTCCGAGGCGATCGGGGTCACGATCGGCGACTTCGCGACCACGAGGGTGGACGGCACCTTCTCGCTCGCGTACCTCGTCTTCAACACGGTCGGAAACCTGACCACGCAGGACGAGCAGGTGGCGTGCTTCCAGAACGTGGCCGACCACCTCGAGCCTGGCGGCTGCTTCGTGATCGAGACCGGCGTGCCGTCCTTGCGGCGCGTGCCTCCGGCGAGACGTTTCGGGTGTTCGACTTCGGCCCGACGCACGTCGGCGTCGACGAGCTCGACCCCGCGACACAGGGCCTCGTCTCGCACCACTTCTCGCTCATCGACGGCGAGTGGAAGCTCGGCTCGACGCCGTTCCGCTACGTGTGGCCCGCGGAGCTCGACCTGATGGCCCGACTCGCCGGCATGAGGCTGCGGGAGCGCTGGAGCGGGTGGAATCGCGAGCCGTTCACCAGCGAGAGCACGAAGCACGTCTCCGTGTGGGAGAAACCCTGACCCTCGCTTGGCTCCGGCGCTCGGGGCGGATGGCTGTGGAAAACCGTGGAGGCGAGGCGTAGAGTCGCCTCGGCGACGGAAGAGGCGTGTGCTTCTTCTTGCCGCGAGGCCGGCCGACGACCGAGGGAGGCCCGATGGACGTAGCGATCACCGTCAACGGTGTGCGGCGCGAAGCCGACCTGGAGGCGAGAACGCTCTTAGCCGACTTCATCCGTGACCACGTCGGGCTGACCGGCACGAAGATGGCCTGCGACACGTCGCAGTGCGGTTCGTGCACTGTCGACCTCGACGGCAAGATCGTGAAGTCGTGCACGGTGCTGGCCGTGCAGGCCGACGGGAAGGCCGTCACGACGATCGAAGGACTGGCCTCGAACGGGACGCTCCACACGGTGCAGGAAGCCTTCCGCGAGAAGCACGGACTGCAGTGCGGCTACTGCACGCCCGGGATGATCATGGCCACCGTCGATCTGCTCGCCGCAAGCCCGGACCCGACCGACGAGGACATCCGGTACGCGCTCGAGGGGAATCTCTGCCGCTGCACCGGCTACGAGAACATCGTTCTGGCCGTGCGCGAGGCGGCGGGGGTGGCGCGATGACGACGACTGCGGAAGCCCCCACACAGCTCATCGGCGAGCCCGTCAGGCGGGTCGAGGACCCGAGCCTGATCACCGGCGCGGCGAAGTACCTCGACGATCTCAAGCTGCCCGGGATGGCACACGTGTCGATCCTGCGGTCGCCGTTCGCGCACGCCCGGATCACGTCTATCGACACGACGAAGGCGGCCGCCGCTCCAGGCGTCGTCGCCGTCTTCACCGGCAAGGACTTCGAGGACCTCCCCGCCCTTCCGTGCGCGTGGCAGGCCGGGGGCGTCGAGAACTTCGTCAACACCCCGCGTGCGCTCGAGATCGACCGGGTCACGTTCACCGGCGCAGGCGTCGCCGCCGTCGTGGCGGAGAGCAAGTACGCGGCCGAGGACGCGCTCGGGCTGATCGAGGTCGAGTACGAGCCGCTCGACGTCGTCGTCGACGTCGAAGAGGCGGCAGCCGAGGGCGCGCCCCAGCTGCACGAGAACGCGCCCGGCAACATCGTCATGGACTGGACCGTCGGCGACGCCGAGGGGACGGACAAGGCGCTGGCGGAGGCCGACGTCGTCGTCAAGGAGCGGCTCGTCAACCAGCGCCTGATCCCGAACCCGATGGAGGCGCGCGGCGCGGCCGCCACGTACGAGCCGGCCACCGGCCAGTACACGGTCTGGATGACTTCGCAGGACCCGCACATCATGCGGCTGCTGATGACGGCGTTCGTGTTCGGGATCCCCGAGACGAAGATGCGCTGCATCGCGCCCCACGTCGGCGGCGGCTTCGGCACCAAGATCTTCCTCTACCACGAGTACGTGCTCATGGCCGCCCTGGCACAGAAGGTCGGCCGGCCCGTCAAGTGGATGGAGACGCGGAGCGAGAACTACATCGCGACCACGCACGGCCGCGACCACGTCACCTACCTCGAAATCGGCGCGAAGCGCGACGGAACGATCACCGCGCTGAAGGCGAAGACGTACGCGAACCTCGGCGGGATCCTCTCCACGATCGCTCCGGGCATCCCGACCACGCTCTACGGGCGGATGCTCTCGGGCGCCTACCAGATCCCGAACATCCACTGCCAGGTGCTCGGCGTGTACACGAACACGGGCATGGTCGACGCCTACCGCGGCGCCGGCCGGCCCGAAGCGACCTACGTGGTCGAGCGGGCCGTCGACCTCGTCGCCCGCGAGCTCGACCTCGACCCGGTCGACGTGCGCCGCAAGAACTTCATCCCGCCCGACGCGTTCCCCTACGACCCGGTCGGGATCCTCAAGGGGCTGAAGTACGACACCGGCGACTACGAGAAGGCGCTCGACCGCGCGCTCGAGATGGTCGGCTACGACGACTTCCGCCGCGAGCAGGAGGAGGCGCGGAAGCAGGGCCGGTACCGCGGCATCGGCTTCTCGACCTACGTCGAGATCTGCGGCGCCGCGCCGTCTGCGTGGATCGGCACGGTCGGCGAGGGCTGGGGCGCCGCGATGTGGGAGAGCGCCAACATCCGCGTGCACCTCACCGGCAAGGTCGCGGTCACGATCGGCACGCAGCCGCAGGGCCAGGGGCACGAGACCACGGTCTCGCAGATCGTGGCGTCCGAGCTCGGAATCCCGATCGAGGACGTCCTCGTCGAGATCGGCGACACCCTCAACACGCCGTTCGGCTACGGCACCTACGCGAGTCGCAGCGCCGCCGTCGGCGGCGTGGCGGTCTACAACAGCCTCCAGAAGATCAAGGCGAAGGTCCGTCGGATCGCCGCGCACATGCTCGAGGCGGACGTCGACGACATCGTCTTCGAGAACGGCAAGGCGTTCGTCAAGGGCGCGCCCGACAACGCCAAGACGATCCAGGAGATCGCCGGCGCGGCCGCGCTCGCCTACGACCTGCCCGAGGGCGAGGAGCCGTTCCTCGACGACACCACCTACTACGACCCGCCGAACTGCACGTTCCCGTTCGGCACGCATATCGCGGTCGTCGAGGTCGATCCCGAGACCGGCGAGGTCGAGCTCGACCGCTACGTCGCGGTCGACGACGTCGGCAAGGTGATCAACCCGATGATCGTCGACGGCCAGGTGCACGGCGGCATCGCGCAGGGCGTCGCGCAGGCGCTCTGGGAGTACGCTCTACAACGATGACGGCCAGCTCGTGACGGGCACGATGATGGATTACGCGGTCCCGAAGGCCGACTTCTTTCCCGAGTTCGAGCTCGACCGCACCGAGACGCCGAGCGACGTCAACCCGCTCGGCGTCAAGGGCGCCGGCGAGACCGGAACGATCGCCTCGACGCCCGCGGTCGTGAACGCGGTCATCGACGCGCTCTCGCCGCTCGGGATCCGGCACCTCGACATGCCGCTCACGCCGGAGCGGGTGTGGCGGGCGATGCAACAGGCGAAGGGATAGGAGGCGCGATGTACACGATGCGTCCAGCCGAGTTCGAGTACCACCGGCCGACGAGTCTCGACGAGGCGATCTCCCTGCTCGGCGAGGTCGAGGGCTCGCGGCCGATCGCCGGCGGCCACAGCCTGCTCCCGATGATGAAGCTGAGGCTCGCAGCGCCCGCCGCGCTCGTCGACCTGGGAGGCATCCCCGGCCTCGACGGCATCTCGGGCAACGGAGACCTCACGATCGGCGCGCTCGCCACGCACGCGTCCGTCGAGGCCGTCCGAGGTTGCGATCGGGATCGCGCCGGTCGATCCCGGAGACGGCGGCGCTGATCGGCGACAGGCAGGTGCGGAACTGCGGCACCATGGGCGGCAGCGTCGCGCACGCCGATCCGGGCGCCGACTACCCGACGGTGCTGAAGGCGCTCGGGGCGACGATCACGGCGACGGGGAAGAACGGCGAGCGTGAGATCGCCGCCGACGACTTCTTCCGCGGCATGTTCGCAGACGGCGCTCGAGCCCGGGGAGCTCGTCACCTCGGTGAAGGTGCCGGCGACGGAGGCCGGGACGGGAGCTGCGTACCTGAAGCACGCCCATCCGGCCTCGCGGTACGCGGTCGTCGGCGTCGCCGCGGTGGTGACGGTCGAGAACGGAAACTGCACGAGTGCGCGCCTGACGGTCGGCGGCCTGACTGCGCCCCCGGTCGATGTGGCGGTCGAGTCGCTCGTCGGCGGTCCCGGCTCCGAGGAAGCGATCGCAGCAGCAGCCAAAAGCGTGCCGGAGTCGCTTCCCGACCGCTATGGGCGACACCTACGCGTCGGGCGAATACCGGAAGCACCTCGCGGCGGTGCTCGCGAAGCGTGCGCTCAAGGAGGCCTTCGAGCGGGCCGCGTGACTTAGCTCAGATCCAGCCGCTCGAGCTCGGACCCGAGCTCCTCGAGGCTGGCCAGGTTGTGCCCGGCGGCGAAGAGGTCGACGTACGGCAGCGCCGCGTGCATGCCGCGCGCGAGCGGCTCGTATGCCTCGTCCCCCTTGAGCGGATTCAGCCAGATCACCCGGTAGGCGAGGCGCTGAAGGCGAGCCATCTGCTCGGCGAGGAGCTCCGGATCGCCGATCTCGAGGCCGTCCGAGCAGAGCACGACGACGCCGCCGCGAACGAGCCCCCGGTGCCCGTACTCGTCGAGCAGCCCCTTCAGGGACTCGCCGATCCGCGTGCCTCCGTTCCAGTCGACGACCTCGGCGGCTGCGCGATCGAGCGCGTCGTCGGGCCGGGCGACGGCGAGCGCGCGCGTCACACGCGTCAGCCGCGTGCCGAAGCAGAACGCCTCCCAGCGCCGGTCGGCGCGGAAAGCCGCATGCGCGAAGACGAGCAGCGCCCGCGAGTAGTCCGCCATCGACCCCGACACGTCGAGGACGAGGACGAGCCGCCTGGGGCGACGCCGGCGCGCGCGGAAGCGGCGCTCGAGGGGCTCGCCGGCGGTCCGGAACGAGCGCCGCAGCGTCCGGCGCAGGTCCGGGACGCCCGAGCGCGCCGACACGAAGCGACGGGTGCGGCGGCGCGGCACGGTCAGCCTCAGCTGCGCCAGGAGCGCGACGAGCTGCTCGAGCTCCTCCCGCGAGCAGTGGGCGAAGCTCTTGTGCCGCAGCAGCTCGATCGGGCTCGCGAGCGCGAGCTCCTCCTCGATGACGACGGCGTCCGGAGAGTGGGGCGACGGAGTCGGAGCCTCATCGCCGCCGAAGAAGGTGCGAAAGACCCGGTCGTACACGGGGATCTGGTCGCGACGGCCGACGAGCGTCGCGCGTCCGGCCCAGTAGAGGTCGTCCGGGGAGAGCAGCGCCGCCGCCCGGCAGAAGGACGCGATCCTCCCGGTGCCGACCGGTACTCCCTCGCGGCGGAGCGCCCGCCCGAAGGCGGTCAGGGCGCCAACCGCGTCAGTCAAGCTCGGTGAGGACCGGCTCGACCCGTCCGAGATCCTCGCGGTTCTTGACCACCCAGCCGAGCGTCTCGCGGCCGTGGTCGCCGTCCGCCGACTCCGCGCCCAGATGGGACAGCGCCTGCGCCCAATCGATCGCCTCGGCCGCACCGGGCCGCTTGACCAGATCGAGCTCGCGCAACCGCGCGACTGCGTGCGCGACCGACCGCGCCAGCGGCTCCGAGACGTCAGGCGCGCGGAGGCGGATGATCGCAACCTCGCGCTCGAGGTTCGGAAAGTCGATCCAGTGGTAGAGACACCGCCGCTTGAGCGCGTCGTGGAGCTCGCGCGTCCGGTTCGAGGTGATCACCACCGCCGGCGGCTCAGGCGCGGCGATCGTCCCGAGCTCCGGGACGGTGACCGCGAAGTCGGAGAGCACCTCGAGCAGGAACGCCTCGAACTCGTCGTCGGCCCGGTCGAGCTCGTCGATCAACAGGACGGCTCCGGCACCCGAGCGAATCGCGCGGAGCAGAGGCCGCTCGACGAGGAAGTCCGGCCCGTAGAGCTCCTCCACCCGCTTGCCGGGCTCGACCTCGCCCGCCTGGAGCGCCCGCGCGTACAGCAGCTGCCGGGCGTAGTCCCACTCGTAGAGCGCCTGTGACGCGTCGATCCCCTCGTAGCACTGGAGTCGGATCAGCTCCGCGGAGAGGATGCGTGCGAGCGTCTTGCCTACCTCCGTCTTGCCGACGCCGGCCTCTCCTTCGAGCAATAGCGGGCGGCGCATCGCGAGCGCGAGGAAGATCGCGGTCGCGAGCCCACGATCGGGAAGGTACGACTCCTCGGCGAGCGCCCGCTCGACGTCTTCGACGGATTCGAACGACACGCCGGGATCGTAGGGGAGAGGGCTAGGCTCCACCCGGTGCCGGCGCGAACACGCATCGCGCTCTTGGGCCTCTCGGTCGGGATCGTCCTCGCCGACTCCTCCGTCGTCACGATCGCGCTACCGGAGATCTTGGCCCGGTACGACGTCGAGATCGAGACGCTTGCCTGGACGCTGACCTCGTTCAACCTGGCCCTGGCGCTCGCGGCCCTCCCCGCCGCGTTCGTGGCCCGTCGGCGACCGGCACCGATTTTCGCCGCCGGAGCCGTGGCGTTCGCGGCCGCCTCCCTGATTTGTGCCTTCGCCCCATCGTTCGCCGTGCTCGTCGGCGCACGCACGGTTCAGGGGATCGCGGGCGCCGCCGTCGTCTGTGCCGCTCTCGGGCTTCTGGCCGGCGCAACGGGAGCTGACGCCCCGGCTGCGCGGATCTGGGCGTTCGCCGGGATCCTGGGCGCCGCCTGCGGGCCTGCGGCCGGCGGGGTCCTCACGCAGCTGTTCGGGTGGGAGTCGATCTTCATCGTGCAGACACCCCTACTCCTGCTGACGCTTGCTGCCCTGCGCGGACCGCGCGTCACGCCCATCCTTCGGCCGCTGGAGCGGCCGCACCTCCGTGCAAACGCCGCACTGATGCTCGTCTCCGGCGCACTGGTCGCAGCGCTCTTCCTGCTCGTAATCCTGCTGATCAACGGCTGGCGGCTCGAGCCGCTCGCCGCCGGCGCCGTGGTGTCGGTGATGCCGATCGCGGCGATCCTGGCCGCGCGCTTTGCGGGCGCGATCAGCCCGCTCTGGGCACGCGCGGCGTCCGGAGTCATCCTGATCGCCGGAGGCCTCGCCGCCCTCGGCTGGCTCCCCGAGGCTGGGGCGGCATGGACGATCCCGCCGCAACTGGCGATCGGCGCGGGGCTCGGCTTGGCCCTGTCGGCGCTCACCGAGCGCGCTCTTGCGGGGCGCGCGTCACAGGTGGTCCACGGCGGCTGGACGCTCGCCGCGCGCCACGCCGGAGTCGTTTTCGGGCTGCTCCTGCTCACTCCGATCTTCACCGCCGACCTCGAGCAAAACCGCGACGACGCGCTCGCAGCCGGGACGGCGCATGTCCTCGACAGCCGAATCCCGCCGCTCGAGAAGCTCGGCGTCGCCCGCGAGATCCTGGTCGCCGTCGACGACGCGGAGGCGGAAGCGCGGGTGCCCGACGTCGGCGTGATCGTGTCCGAGCGGGGCGACGGCGCCGCGTACACCGAGCTCGCGGGCTCTCTGCAGGATCAGCTCGACCGGGCCGCGACGAACGCGTTCTCGCGCTCGTTCCTGGCAGCCGCGCTCCTGGGACTCGTCGCGCTCGTGCCGATCCTCCTCGATCGGCGGGATGTGAGCCTCTGATGCGAGCCGTCGTCGCAGCCCTGGTCGTCAGCCTTGCGCTCGTCGCCGCCTATCTCGCGTTGGGAGGCGCGTCGTACGCGCCCGCCCAGGTCGCGGACCCTTGCGCTCAGCGTGACTGGCGCGACCCGAGCGGGCTCACCGAAGTCGCCGAGCAGATCGCGCTCTCGGCGCTCGACGGCGCCGCCTGCGAGCTGGGGACAACGCGCGAAGAGGTGGTGCTCGCGTTCGAGAGCCGCAGTGAGCTCGAGCGGTTCGCCCGAGCGCACGGGATCGAGGACGACGAGCTCGAGGAGCTCGTACGCACGGGCCTCGTTCGCGCGGTCGACGACGCCGAGCGGGCCGACGCGCTCGGCGGCACGACTGCCGATCTCATGCGCACTCTGGTACGCCGAATTCCCTTCGAGGCCCTGCTCGATCTTCCCGGATTCCTTCCGGCGCTCGGGAGCATCCTTCCCTCATGACCGATATCTGGGCGGAGTGGATCCGCACCCGTCGGACCGGAGGGGACGCAGAGTTCGAACGCCGCATGCTCGAGGAGCTCGCGAAGGTGCGAGACCGCATCCTCGACAACGCGGAGGTTGCGACCGACGATCGGCTGCTCGACGTCGGGTGCGGAAACGGCCTCATCGCCTTCGGCGGGCTGAACCGGGGCGCCGATGTCGTCTTCGCCGACGTCTCCCGCGTCCTGCTCGACGACTGCCGCGAGATCGCCGAGGCCGCCGGGCTCGCTGATCGATGCCGCTTCGTCGAGGCGACGGCCACGGACCTCACCGAGGTCGCTGACGAGTCGATTGACGTCGTCACCACCCGAAGCGTCCTGATCTACGTCCAACAGAAGGAACGTGCCTTCGAAGAGTTCCATCGCGTGCTCGAGCCCGGCGGTCGCATCTCGCTGTTCGAGCCGATCAACCGGTTCGGCATCGAGGAGCGAAGGGCGACCTGGGGCTACGAGGTCGACGGTGTGCGCGAGCTGATGGAAAAGCTCGCCGAGGTCTATGCGCGTCGCCAGCCCGCCGACGATCCGATGCTCGACTTCGACGAGCGTGACTTGGTCTCGCTCGCGGAGCGAGCCGGCTTTTTCCCGATCCATTTGGACTACCGCGCTGACATCGAGCCGCCGGAGACGCGAAACTGGGACTCGTTCGTGCAGAGCGCAGGCAATCCGAAGATTCCGACCCTCGCCGAGGCGATGGACGAGGCGCTCACGGCCGAGGAGCGCGACCGGCTTGTGGCGGCGCTCCGCCCCGCTGTGGAGGAAGGCCGCGGCGCATGGCGCATGGGACACGCATACCTGTGGGCCGTCAAGCAGTAACGCTCGTCGCCGTCGTCGCGGCGCTCGCCGGCTGTTCGTTCGGCAGCGACAGCGGCGGCGCGGAGTTCGTCAAGGAGGCGGACGCGGTCTGCGCCCAGCACGAGCGCCAGATCTCGCTCATTCCTCCCCCGCAGACATTCCTGCGCGATTTCGCGGTCTTCATGGAGCGGGCGGTTCCGATCGCTCGGGAGCAGAACCAGAAGCTGCGAGCCATCGAGGCGCCGGAGGACGACGCCGCGGACTTCCGGCGCATGGTCGGGCTGATGGACCAGCAGCTCGATCTCTGGGAACAGGCCGGCCGGCAGGCATTCGACGGAAACGAGGCGCAGGCTCGGGAGACGTTCGGCCAGTCATCCGGCCCCGGTGAGGAGGCTCAGCGGATCTCGGCCGAGATCGGGTTCTTCTCCTGCGCCCGCCCCGAGGGCTAGCGGCCTTCGAACTTCGGGTCGCGTTTCTCGAGAAACGCGGTCACGCCTTCCCTGAAGTCCTCGGTCTTCGTCGCCGCCGACTGGAGCTGCGCCTCCCACTCGAGCTGCTCTTCCAGCGTCGACTCGCCGGCGCGGTCGAAGAGCCTCTTCGTCAGTCCGATCCCGCGGGTGGGCATGGCGGCGAGCTGCGCGGCCAGCTCGGCTGCGCGGGCCGGGAGGTCCTCGGCCCGAACGATCTCCGAGACGAGGCCCCAGTCGCGCGCCTCGTCGGCTGAGAGCCGCCGGCCGGAGGTCATCCACTCGAAGGCTCGGGCCGGGCCGAGGAGGCGGGCGACGAAGAAGCTGCCGCCCGAGTCGGGCACCAGGCCGATGTTGATGAAGGCGGGCACGAAGGTCGCGGCGTCCGAGGCGATGCGGAGGTCGCACGCGCAGGCGAACGAGAGCCCCGCGCCCGCCGCGGCGCCGTTGATCGAGGCGATCACGGGCTTCTCGAGCGCGCGGATTGCGAGGATGTTCGGGTGGTAGCTCCCGCGCAGGCGGTCGGCGATATCGCCAGGCGCTTCGCGGAACTCCGTCAGGTCCTGCCCCACGCAGAAGCCACGGCCGGCGCCGGTCAGGACGACCGCGCGGATCTCAGGGTCGCGTGCCTCCTTGAGCGCGGCGCCGAGCGCCTCGTGCATGTCGCGGTTGAACGCGTTGAGGACGTCGGGGCGGTTCAGCGTGATCGTGAGGACGCCGCCGTCCCGCGTTGTCTCGATCTCGGCCATTGGCGCAATCTTGGCGCATCTGCGGCACTCATCGGCGCGTCGGTCGGCGCTAGCGTTTGCCGTGGGCACTTTTCCCCGGGTGGGTGGGGCGTACAACGACCCGGCGCGGCGCGGCTCAACCGCCCTCGACGCAGCCCTTCGCGCCGTGGGTACCTTGGCCCGATGGCAGAGCTCCAGCTCGTTCGCGCCGAGCGACACGAATCCGACCAGCCGTCCGCGCCGACGCCGTTGCCCACCGACGAGGAGGCGCTGGACGCCTACTCGCGCGTCGTGACGACGGTCGCCCAGACGCTCGCACCCTCCGTCGCCAACCTCCGCGTCTCGCGCCGCGTTCGCGGCGGTCGCCGGCTCGACGGGGCGGGAAGCGCGGTCGTCATCACGCCCGACGGCTTCACGCTCACCTCGGCGCACGTCGTCGAGCGCACCGACGGGACGGGCATCGCCTCGTTCGTCGACGGCCGAGAGCTCGCCTACGAGGTCGTCGGCGCCGACCCCCTCTCCGACCTCGCCGTCCTGCGCCTCGACAGCGACGCCGAGCCCGCCCAGCTCGGCGACGCCGAGAGCCTCCGCGTCGGGCAGCTCGTCGTCGCGATCGGAAACCCACACGGCTTCGCCGGCTCGGTTACCGCAGGAGTCGTGTCGGCGCTCGGCCGCTCGCTCCCCGTCCGTTCCCGGCGCGCAGCCCGGATCGTGGACAACGTGATCCAGACCGACGCTGCCCTCAACCCGGGGAACTCCGGCGGCGCCCTCGTCGACGGCCGCGGCTGCGTCGTCGGGATCAACACGGCCGTCGCGGGCGTCGGGCTCGGCCTCGCCGTGCCGATCAACGCCGCCACGCGCAGGATCGTCGGCGCGCTGATGAGCGAGGGACGCTTCCGGCGTGCCTACCTCGGGATCGCGCTCGGCCCGAGGCCGCTCCCGCCTCGCCTCGCCCAGCAACTCGGCCGCGCCTCGGCAGTCGAGGTCGTCGAGACGGTCGAGGACAGCCCCGCCGACTCGGCCGGGCTCAGACCGGAAGACCTGATCCTCGACGTCGACGGCTCACCCGTGGAGAGCGTCAGCGACCTCCAGCGTCACATGGTCGACGAGGCGATCGGACGGACGGTCCGCGTCACCGTCCACCGCAACGGGCAGACCTTCGACACCGAGCTGGTGCCGGTCGAGCTCGACGTCTGACGCCTACCTGCGGCGCAGGATGAGGGCGCCGAGCAGGAAGGCCGCGAAGCTGTAGAGCACGATCCGGGTCACGTCGACGGCCGGCACCCAGGTCACCTCCTGCCCGCGAATCACATATGCGCCCGCGGGACGGGCGCGGAGCCCGAACCCTGCGCCGCCGTTGTCCGTGTCGTCTCCGCCGCCACCGCCGCCGCCCCCGACCACCGCTGCCGGGACGACGGTGACGCCCTCCTGTTCGATCGGCTCGCCGTACACGCGCCCGACGGTCATCGCGTCGCGTGCTCCTTCCAGGATCTCGTTCACGTTCGGCATCGCTACCTCCCTTTGAAATCCGGCCGGCGCTTCTCCATGAACGCCGTCAGGCCCTCCTTCGAATCTTCGGACGCGAACGCGAGCGCGAGCAGCCGCCGCTCGTACTCGACCCCGAGGGAGAGCGGCGCCTCGTAGGAGCGGTCCACCGCCTCCTTCGCGAGGCGGGTGGCCACGGGCCCCTTCGCGGCGATGTCGCTGGCGACCCGCTTGGCCTCGTCCAGCCACGACTCCTTCGCGACCACCCGGGCCACGAGCCCCGCCTCGAGCGCCTCTCGTGCCGACAGGAACCGGCCGCTGAGGATCACGTCCATCGCGATCGCCTTGCCGACGGCCTGCGTGAGCCGCTGCGTGCCGCCGGCGCCGGGGATGATCCCGAGCCCGGTCTCCGGCTGACCGAACCGCGCCGTCTCGGACGCGACGATCAGGTCGCAGGCCATCGCGAGCTCGCAGCCCCCGCCCAGGCAGAACCCCGAGACGGCCGCGACCAGCGGCGTCCAGAGCTCGCGAATCGCGTCCCAGCGCTCGACCCGCCGCTGGTAGTAGAGGTCGATCGTCGACGCTTCGGCGAGCTGTCCGATATCCGCGCCGGCCGCGAATGCGCGCTCCGACCCGGCGAGCACGATGCAGCGAATGCCGTCGTCGCGATCCAGCTCCTGGAGGCGCTCGACGAGCTCCTGCATCAAGTCGTCGGAGAGCGCGTTCAGCTGCTTCGGCCTGTTGAGCCGGACGACGGCGACCGGCTCGTCGCGCTCGACCAGGACCAGAGGCTCGCTCACTTCTTCAGGAACTTCTCGATCGCCGCCTTCGGCTCGTCGGTCGCCATCGAGAGCGCGAGCCAGTCGCGGGCGTGGTTGATCGTCTCGTGCCAGGCGAGGTCGCGCCAGAAGTTCATGTGCTGCTTCGCGTACCGCGTGGTCTGCGGAAGCTTTCGCGCGAGGTTCTCGACGACCTCGTCGGTCTTCGCGTCGAGCTCCGCGGCGGGCACGGCCCAGTTGACGAGCCCCCACTCCTCGGCCTGCTTCGCCGGGATCTCCTCGCACATGAAGACGATCTCCCGGGCGCGCCGGTCGCCGACCATGATCGCGAGCCACTGCGTCGCCCCGCCGGCCGGCACCGAGCCGTGCTCGGGGCCGACGTGGCGGATGAAGGCGTCGTCGACCATCACCGCGAGGTCGCAGGCCATCTGGAGCTCGTTGCCGCCGCCGACCGCGATCCCGTTGATCCGCGCCAGCGTCGGCTTGCCGATCTCGCGGAGCCGGTCGTGCGCGTCCTTGAAGGCGCCGAACCACTTCCAGTACTCGGTCGGCTTGCCGACGTACTCCTCCGCCCAGTTGCGCAGGTCGGCGCCGACGCAGAAGGCGCGACCCTTTCCGGTGAGGACGACGACGCGGATCTCGTCGTCCCAGGACGCGTCCTCGCAGGCGCGCGCGAGCTCGCGGAGCATCTGGAAGTCGAACGCGTTGAGGACGTCCGGCCGGTTGAACGTGATCGTCGCCCGCGGCGGCGCCTTCTCGTAGACGATCTTCTCGAAGCCGAGCTCGTCAGGCGGCAGCGGCGCGCGGATAGGTCGGGCTGGCTCACTCGACCTCGGCGAAGTGGACGTGGAAGCGGCCGCCCATCTCCATCGCGTCCTTGCCGGTCGCCATGAACTCCTCGGTTCGCGCCGCAGACTTGAAGGCGTCCATGTCCGCGAACTCCCACTCGGCGTAGTACGGGAACTTCGGCTCGCCCCTCGGCGCACCGAAGACCGCACCGTGGCTGAACGTGCCGCCCGGAACCTTCCGGCAGAGCTCGGCGTGCTGCTCGTACCGGTCGGGATCGGGCTTCTCCTCGTACAGCATGAACACGCGAACCATGCGCCCCTCCTTCCGTCGTCGGCGACCGGGCCGGAGCGTATAGCTTCGCCCCGTGTCGAGCGGAACGGCCCTCGCGGTATCCATCTGCTTCACGGCCGGAATCGCCGGCGGCGTCCAAGCGGCGGTGATGGGCGAGCTCGGCGACCGCGTGGGAATCGTCCCGGCCGTCGCCTTCTCCGTGCTCGTCTCGTTCGTCTGCGCCGCCGCCGCGCTGCTCGTCTGGGAACGAAGCTTCGCCGGTGTTCGCGCCGCCACCCATGAGCCCGCCTGGCTCTGGGTCGGCGGCATCGCCAGCATCTACATCGTCCTGGCGGCGACGTCGGCGTGCCGCGAATCGGCGTCGCCGCCACGATCGGCCTCGTCATCGCCGGGAACCTGATCATGGCGGCGCTGATCGACAAGTACGGCTGGCTCGCGCAGGACGCGATCCCGATCGACCGCTGGCGGATCCTCGGGCTGCTGCTCCTCGCCGCCGGCGCGGCGCTGACGCTCTCGCGGGCGTGAACGCGGTCATTCGCGAGGCCGCGAGGGCGCTCGTGCTCGATCCGGACGGGCGTGTGCTCCTCGTTCGCTTCGTCAATCCCGACACCGCCGCGGAGTTCTGGACGACGCCGGGCGGCGGCATCGACGCCGGCGAGTCGCTCGATGCGGCGATCCGGCGAGAGCTTACGAGAGGAGACCGGCCTCGACGATCCAAAGATCGGCCCCGTCATCTGGACGAGGCGTGAGGTGTTTCTCCTGGGCCGGCCGGAAGCCTCGACCAGCGCGAGCGAGTGGTCCTCGTCCAGGCGCCGGCATTCGAGCCTCTGCCCCAAGCTCGGCACGCCGAGACGCTGGCGGCGGAGGACGTCCACGAGCTCCGCTGGTGGTCACCTCACCGAGCTCGAAGGCTCGAGGGCGGTCTTCTTCATCCGACCCGGCTTGCCTACTTCGTGCGGCAGCTGCTCGAGAGCGGCCCACCGGCGGAGCCGATCGACGTCGGTACCTAGCGGCGATCGACCTGGGAATCCGGTGTACTCGTTGCTAGCGACTCAGTGTCAGTTCGGAGCGTGCCCTAGGATCCACCTTCCGTTGGCAGAGGTCTTCTTCGTACTCGCCGTGTTCGCGCTGCCGATCCTGGCAGGGGCTGCGGCACGCCTGCTCGGCAGACCATGGTGGTGGGGCGCGATCGTCGCCATCGTCGTCATGCTGGTGGCCGCGATCGCCCCGGAGCCGGAGGAGGGCGAATCGCGCCTCGTCGCCGGCGATCTCGTGTTCCTCCTGATCGTCGCCCTGATCGTCGCCGGGCTCGCGTGGCTCGGCGCACGCCTGGCGGGCCGCTTCGTCCGGTCCGCCTAGCGCGCCGGGACGTCTCCGGGGGTCAGACCCCAAGACACGGCCCTTAGAGGCAGATGTCGTCCGGCTTGACCGGGACGCGGTTGAGCTCGCGGCCGGTGGCCGCGCGCATGGCGGACATCACCGCCGCCGTCGAGACGACCGTCGGCGGCTCGCCGACGCCCTTGACGCCGTACGGCGCGTCCGGCTCGGGATCCTCGATCAGCTCTGCGACGACCGGCGGCATGTCGAGCGCGGTCGGGATCAAGTAGTCCGTGAAGCTCGCGTTCGTGATCAGGCCGTCTCGCGTCTGGATCTCCTCCATCAGCGCGAGGCCGATCCCCTGCGCGGTGCCGCCCTCGATCTGCCCGTAGACCGCCTGCGGGTTGACCGCGCGCCCGACGTCCTGCGCCGTCCCGATCCAGACGACCCGCGTGAGCCCGAGCTCGACGTCCACCTCGACCACGACCCGCATCGCCGCGCACGCGAGCGCCACGTGGGCGCGGCCGCCGGTGATCTGGCCGGTCTCCGGCTCGAGCGGGAACGTGCGTGGGTGGCGGTAGATCCGCTCGAGGTCGATCTCCTCGCCGTCGCCGAGCTTCCCGCCACGCCGGTCGAGCTCGTCGCGAACCGCCCGGCACGCCGCCTGGACCGCGCCGGCCGCCATCCAGGTCATGCGGGACGCCGACGCCGAGCCCGCCGACCCGACCTCAGCCGTGGTCCCGGGCGCCAGCACTGCGTTCTCCAGCTCCAGCTCGGTCCGGGCGGTCTGGAGGATCACGTTCGTCACGCCCTGCCCGACCTCGGCGGCGGCGCAATGCACCTCGGCCACGAGCTCGCCGCCCGCATCCGAGAAGAGCCGCACGCGGGCGGCGGTGTAGTCGTCGAAGCCCTCCGAGTAGCCGATGTTCTTGAAGCCGAGCGCGAACCCGACGCCGCGCTTCACGCCTTCGCCTCTCGTCGTGTTGCCTGCCCCACCGGGCAGCCGGATGGGATCGCGCGGCAGCTCCTCCGCCTCCGGCACCGGGATCGCCGCCGCCTTCCGGATCACGTCGGCGACCGGTAGCGAGCCGGTGATCTTCTGTCCGGTCGGGAGCGCGTCGCCCGGCGCCATCGCGTTCCGGAGCCGCAGCTCGACAGGATCGATCTCGAGCGCGGCCGCGAGCTTGTCCATCTGCGCCTCGGCCGCGAAGCACGACTGCACGGCGCCGAACCCTCGCATCGCCCCGCACGGCGGGTTGTTCGTGTACACGCACGTGGACTCGATCAGCGCGTTCTCGAGCGCGTAGGGCCCGACGGCGAACGACGCGGCGTTCGAGGTCACCGCCGTCGAGCTGGACGCGTACGCACCGCCGTCCAGCAGGATCCGCATCCGGACGTTCACGAGCTTCCCGTCCCGGTTCGCGCGGTGCTCGGCCCAGATCCGCGCGGGATGCCTGTGCACGTGGCCGAAGAACGACTCCTCCCGCGTGTAGACGATCTTTACCGGCCGGTTCGTGTGCAGCGCGAGCATGGCGCCGTGGATCTGCATCGAGAGGTCCTCCCGTCCGCCGAACGCGCCGCCAACGCCGGCGAGGTGAATCCGAACCTGGTCCTTGGGAAGACCGAGGCATGGCGCGACCTGGTCACGGTCGACGTGGAGCCACTGCGTGGCGACGTAGATGTCGATGCCGCCCTCGCCGTCCGGGACCGCCAGGCCCGACTCGGGCCCCAGGAAGGCCTGATCCTGGATCCCGAGCTCGTACACGCCCTCGACCGAGACGTCTCCCTCCGCGTCGGGGTCGCCGCGCACGATTCGCATGTCCCGGACGACGTTCGGCCGCGGGTCGTCGCGGTAGCCGTGCCCTTCAGTCCACCTCTGCGGGTGGATCGCCGGCTGGTCGGCCGCCTTCTCGGGATCGACGACCAGCTCGAGCGGCTCGTACTCGACCTCGATCGCCTCGGCCGCCCGCCGCGCCTGTTCGGGATGTTCCGCGGCGACGAGCGCGACCGGCTCGCCGAAGTACCGCACCCGGTCGAACGCCAGCACGGGCTGGTCGGTGAACTCGAGCCCGTAGCGCTTGTCGCCCGGAACGTCCTCATGCGTCAGCACCGCGTGCACGCCGGCCATCCCGACCGCCTTCGAGATGTCGATCGAGACGATCGCGGCGTGGGCATGCGGCGACCGCACCGTGTGTCCCCAGAGCATCCCGGCCGCGAAGAGGTCGCTCGAGTACGCGAACTCCCCCGTGACCTTCGGGATCCCGTCGACGCGCTTGACCGCCTCGCCGACGCGGCCGAGCTCGAGCTTCCGCGTAGGCGCCGTGCTCATGCCTGGTCCTCCAGGAGCTTCCGCACGTCCCGCTCGATCTGGGTGTAGGCCCGCCGATAGGCGTCGCGCCCACCCCCGATGGGATCGTCGAGGTCGGCTTCGCCGAGCAGTCGAGCCCTCCCCCAAGCACCCCGCCCATCGAGGGCGCTGACGTGCGCCGCCGTCATCCCGACGATGACGTCCGCGCGCCCGAGCATCTCCTCCGTCAGAAGACGGGCGTGGTGAGACGAGAGGTCGAAGCCGAGCTCGCGGGCCACGGCGACCGCGTCGTCCGGCGGCTGGTCGCCCGCGTACGCCGCGAGCCCGGCGCTCTCGACGTCGACGTGGCCCTGGCGGAGAGCCACGGCCTCCGCGAACGGGCTCCGGCAGGTGTTCCCGGCGAGACGAACAGGACTCTCACGCCCTTTTCCATGCCACGAACCTGCGAGCAGTGTCATCGGTTCGTTCGCAGAGCGACGAGGCCGCTCGTCACATGGAACACAGCCGCGCCGCCGCGAGCCGGACCGCGTCGAAGATCTTGGCGTAGCCGGTGCAGCGGCAGAGGTTGCCCGAGAGCGCCTCCCGGATCTCGTCGTCCGTCGGCTCCGGCCGGTGGCGGAGCAGATCGACGGTGGCGACGATCAGCCCGGGCGTGCAGAAGCCGCACTGCACGGCACCGGTCTCCACGAAGGCCTCCTGCACGGCGTGCAGCTCGCCGTTCTGCCCGACTCCTTCGACGGTGACGATCTCGTGGCCGTCCACCTGTGCCGCGAGGACGAGACACGCGCAGACGAGCTTTCCGTCGAGGAGGACGGAGCACGAGCCGCACTCGCCCTGCTCGCAGGCGTTCTTCGAGCCGGGCAGGCCCATCCGCTCGCGCAGCGCGAAGAGCAGGCTCTCGCCGGGCCAGATCTCGGCCTCGTGCCGCTCGCCGTTGACGGTGACCGTGATGTTCACGCCAGGACGCGGTCGAGCGCTCTCGCCGTCAGGATCGCGGAGAGCGTGGCGACGGTACTCGGCCGTGCCGCGCACGTCGTCGATCGGGCTCGCCGCCTCCGCGACCCGCTCCGGGAACGACTCGCGCTCGTCGAGCTGCGCTGTCACGAGGCCGGTCACCGGGCCTGCCGAGCCGAAGGACGCGCGGAGCTCCCCGCGCTCCCGGTCGGCCGAGAGCGCGAGCGAGCAGACGGCGATCACCATCGCGTTCCGCGGGCCGATCTTCATGAACGTCTGCGACGAGCCGGAAGGCTGGATCAGCACCGCGACGATCAGCTCGTCCTCCTCGAGCGCGTTCTGCTTCGGGCCGACGAGGAACTCGCGCACCGGCATCCGCCGAACGCCGCGGACACTGGCCAGCTCGACCTCGGCGTCCTCGATCAGGAGCGGCGGGAGGGCGTCCCCGGCCGGCGATGCGGTCCCGAGGTTCCCGCCGATCGTTCCCCGGTTGCGGATCTGCGGCGAGCCGACGGTCCGCGAGGCCTCTGCGAGCGCCGGAAGCCGCTCCGCGAGTGACGCCTCCATCGCCTCGTCGTAGGTCAGCGAGGCGCCCAGCCGCAACGCACCGTTGTCCCCTGACCAGCCCTTCAGCTCTCCGACCTCGTTCAGGTTGAGCAGCGCCGGCGGCCGGGCTCGGTCGAAGTTCAGCTCGACCATCACGTCGGTCCCGCCCTCGATCGGGACGGCGCCGGGCGTCTCGGACATGAGCCGCAGCGCCTCCTCCAGCGTGCGAGGAGTCAGGACATCCACACGGGCAAGGCTAGTACGTTCCCCCTGCAATGCCCGAGCTCAAGCGCCGCCTCGCAGTCGCACGCGGAGACGAGCCTGCCGACCTCGTCATCCGCGGCGCGCAGGTCTTCTCCGCCTTCACACGGGAGTGGCTCGACGGCGACCTCGCGATCGCGGACGGGTTCGTCGCAGGTCTCGGCGACTACGAGGGCACCGAGGTCGCTCGAGCTCTCGGGCCGCTACCTCGTCCCCGGATTCATCGACGCCCACATGCACCTCGAGTCCTCGAAGCTGCTCGTGGACGAGTTCGCGCGGCTCGTGCTTCCGCTCGGGACGACGGCGGTGGTCGCCGACCCGCACGAGATCGCCAACGTTCTGGGCACGGACGGTGTCCACTGGCTCGCCGACCTGTGCACGGACCTCCCGCTGGACGTGTTCTTCATGGCCTCGTCCTGCGTGCCCGCGTCGGAGTTCGAGTCCCCGCGGCGGCCGCTGCTTGCCGGAGACCTGGAGGGGCTGCTCAACCGCCGCCGGGTGATCGGCCTCGCCGAGATGATGAACTTCCCCGGCGTCGTGTCGGGCTCGGAGTCCGAGCTCGCGAAGCTGGCCCTGCCCGGAGCCACGCACGTCGACGGCCACGCGCCGTCCGTCCTCGGCAAGGCGCTGAACGCCTACGCGGCCGCCGGAATCCGATCCGACCACGAGGTGAGCACGATCGAGGAGGGTCGCGAGCGGCTGCGCGCAGGGATGTGGGTGCTGATCCGCGAGGCGTCGGGCGCGCGCAACCTCCATGCGCTGCTGCCGCTCGTCCACGAGTTCGGCCCGCACCGGCTCGCGTTCTGCACCGACGACCGAGAGCCCGAGCACATCGCGGAGGAGGGCCACGTCAACTCGATGGTGCGCGAGGCGGTCGCGGCAGGCGTGTCACCGGAGGACGCGCTCGTCATGGCCTCGTTCAACCCGGCGCAGTGGCACGGCCTGCACGAGCTCGGCGCGCTCGCACCCGGCTACCAGGCGGACGTGCTCGTCCTCCCCGACCTCGAGCGCTTCCAGCCCGAGCTCGTCCTCAAGGCGGGCCGGCCCGTAGAGGAGGTCCCGAGGCTCGAGGTTCCCGAATGGGTGC
>CAVTEL010000018.1:5000-354466 GCA_963733855.1 uncultured Actinomycetes bacterium | reverse complement strand
GGACGCCGATCCAGGCGTCGGCTTCCGGGAACGTGATCTACGCCGGCTGGATGGGCGGCTACGGGAACCTGATCATCATCGACCACGGCAACGGCGTCGCGACCGCCTATGCCCACCAGTCGAGCTTCGTCGTCGGCGGCGGGTCAGTCTCCCAGGGACAGACCATCGGCTACGTCGGCTGCACGGGGCACTGCTTCGGGCCGCACCTGCACTTCGAGGTCCGGGTCGAACGGGGCGGCGGTCGACCCTCTGGGTTACCTGTAGCGGCTTCGCGCCGCCCGCCGCGGCGGGGCCGAAAACGATCCCCATTTTTGAAGCCGTGCGCTTATAGTTTCCGCGCTGCAAGCCGCTTGGCTTGCGGCACTGTCGTCTCCCGACGGCGCCGGCCGCCCTCCGGGGCGGCCGGTCGTTCTTCGCGGGCTTGAGCAGGCGCAGGTCGGGCAGGTTGCGCCAGCGCCGTCGAGATCGAAGCCATAGCCGACGAAGAACTCGTCCGGCACCGTGAAACCCACGTACCGGACGGGGAGATCCTCGACGAGACGCCGGTACGGGCGGTCGAGGAGCGCGACCGCCGTTAGAGAGGTGGGCTCCCTCAGCGCCAGCGTCTTGACCAGGAAGTTGAGCGTCATCCCCGTGTCAACCACGTCCTCGACGAGGAGCACGTCCCGGCCCTTGATGCTCAATCCGAGGTCCTTCAGGAGCCTGACGCGGCCGCCGCCGCCTCCGTTCCCCTCGTAGCCTGCCAGGGCGAAGAAGTCGAGGTTGTGGACGATCGGAAGCGCGCGCGAGAGATCCGACAAGAAGACAATCGCCGTCTTCAGCGAGGCGACGAGGATCGGCTCCCGCCCGCGGTAGTCGGCCGCGATGGCGCCTCCGAGCTCGTCGACCCGAGCCTTCAGGTCCTCGGCGGAGAGGTAGACCTCCCCGATTCGCGCGTCCAGCTCGGGTGCTACGAGGCCAGATCCAGTCGGTATCGCTGCGCCAATCGCTCGATGTCCCGACGATAGAAGAGCTTGACGTTCACGTCGGGATAGCGCTCACGAAGCTTGCGCAGCTTGCGGTTCTTCCGTGTGACGAGCGACTGCTTCATCACGGTCAGCTCGACGTAGAGGTTCTGCTCGGGAAGGTAGAAGTCGGGCGCGAACGCCTCGATCACACGACCGTCGGGAGCCCGCTCGAGCACGAACGTGTGCGGCTCGTACATCCAGGGGATGCCGTAGTAGTCGAGCAGCTTCGCGCATTCGAGCTCGACCTCGTGCGCGAAGCATGGCTCTCCCTCCCCACGATATGCCTGGAAATCGGAGACTTTTTCGGCCACCCGAACATGAGGGTAGCGATAGCCTCGGACACCGCGCCTGGCCGCCTTCCTACACTTCGAGCATGGCGAGCCGCGACGGGTCGATCACGATCGCCCACATCTCGGACATCCACTGCGGTGGCCCCGACTTCGTGCCGAGCCTGATGGAGCGCGCGGTCGCGGAGGTCAACGAGCTCGAGCCGGATCTGATCATCGTCTCCGGCGACCTGACGACGTTCGGGTTCAAGCAGGAGTTCATCATGGCGCGCGAGTACCTCGACCGTCTGAACTGCGAGCGAAGGGTCGTGATCCCGGGGAACCACGACTCGCGAAACGTCGGCTACCTGCACTTCGAGGAGTTCTTCGGCGAGCGCCATTCCGTCCTGCGCATGGAGGAGATCACCGTCGTCGCCGTCGACTCCAGCGAGCCCGACCTCGACCACGGCCAGATCGGCCGGGGCCGGTACTCGTGGATCGAGGAGCAGTTCGCGCCGCCGGCAGAGCTCCGGATCTTCGTGATGCACCACCACCTGCTCCCGGTACCGGGGACGGGCCGCGAGCGGAACATCGTCTACGACGCCGGCGACGTGATCGAGTGCCTCCAGGGCGCGCAGGTCGACCTCGTCCTGTCTGGCCACAAGCACGTCCCGTACGCGTGGCGGCTCGAGGACATGTTCGTCGTCAACACCGGGACGGTGTCGTCGATCCGGCTCAGAGGCAATACGAGGCCCTGTTACAACGTCATCGAGTTGCACGGAAAGCACGTGGACGTCTGGCGCAAGTACCCGTTCCACGGGCAGGAGCGGATCATCCAGTTCTCGCTCGACACGCGGGCGTTCGAGAAGTACACGGCCCGGATCGAGGGCGAGGTGACTACTCGCTGAGGGCGTTGGCGCTGATTGATGGAGAGCACTACGCGCCGGTCGTGCGCGACGCGCTGGCCGAGATCCCGCACGAGATCGTCGGCGCGCTCCTCGTCGGGGGGACCGAGAAGCTCGTCGGCGGCGACGAGTACGGCGTTCCGGTCGCCGCCGACCTCGAGGAGGCGGTGGCGCGGTTCGAGCCGGAGGTCGCCGTGGATGTCTCCGACGAGCCCGTCCTCGGTCCGCGCGAGCGGTTCCGGCTGGCGAGCCGGTTCCTCGCGCTCGGGATCGCCTACGAGGGCGCCGATTTCTCGCTTCGCGTCCCCAAGTACGAGCCGTTTGATCTTCCCGTCGCTCGCCGTGATCGGGACGGGCAAGCGCCTCGGCAAGACGGCTGTCACCGGGTATGCGGCGCGGCTGCTCGCCGACGACCGCGACCTTGTCGTCGTGTCGATGGGGCGCGGAGGGCCCGCGGAGCCACAAGTCGCCGACCTCCGCCCGACGCTCGACGATCTCCTCGAGCTCTCGCGCGCCGGCGCGCACGCGGCGTCTGACTATCTGGAGACGGCTGCGCTCAGCGGCGTCCCGACGATCGGCTGCCGGCGGGCAGGCGGCGGGCTGGCCGGTGTCCCGTGGACGAGCAACGTCGCCGAGGGAATGCAGAAGGCGATCGAACTGGAGCCCGAATTCGTGATCTTCGACGGCAGCGGCGCCGCGATCCCGCCGGTCGCGGCGCGGAGGCGGGTGCTGGTCGCCGGAGCACACCAGCCGCCGGAGCTCGTTGTCGGCTACCTCAACGCCTACCGCATCCTCCTCTCAGACCTCGTCGTCCTGACCATGGCGGAGGACGGAACTGACCACGAGCTGCTCGCCGAGGCGATTCGCGAGGTCAAGGACATCCCCGTGGTGGCGACCGTTCTCCGTCCGCGGCCGATCGAGCCGATCGAGGGCAAACGCGTCGCGTTCTTCACAACCGCCGACGCTTCAGCGGCCGAGCTCCTCCAGCGGCACCTACGCGAGGAGCATGGTGCCGCCGAGGTCACCGTCTCGTCCAACCTCTCGCGGCGGGAGCAACTGCGCGAGGACGTCGAGCGAGCCGATGCCGACATCTTCCTGGTCGAGATCAAGGCCGCGGCGATCGATGTCGTCGCGCGGGCAGGGTCCGAACGCGGCATCCCTGTGGTGTTCGCCGACAACGACGTCGTGCCGCTCGAGGGCCAGCCGAACCTCGACGAGGAGCTGCGCGCGCTCGCGGAGACCGCCCAGCCGGAGCCGGTGACCTGAGCTGATGCCCGAGCGCCGCCGTTTCGACCCGCTCCAACTCGGCACCGACGAGCATCCGTACTCGAAGGGCCTGATGGCGCGGGCCCTGATGCGTACCGGGCTCGGCGTCGCCGGGGCGTATGAGGTCGCCCGGCGCATCGAGCAGGACCTCGCCGCGAGCGGCAAGCGGACGGCCGACTTCGACCGGATCGAGGAGCTCGCTGTCGAGGTGCTCGGCGAGCCCGACGGCGGCCTGACGATCGGCCGGCTCCGGCGCTACCAGGAGCTGGACGAGCTCGACATGCCGCTGATCATCCTGATGGGCGGGGCGACGGGCACGGGCAAGTCCACGATCGCCTCGGAGGTGGCGTACCGCCTCGGGATCACGCGCGTGACGTCGACCGACTTCGTGCGCCAGACGATGCGCGCCCTCTTCACGCCGGAGTTCCTGCCGGCGATCCACTACTCGAGCTTCGACGCCGGCCGGGCGCTGCCCACGGCGCAGGAGGAAGAGGTCGACGCCCTCCTCCACGG
Source organism: uncultured Actinomycetes bacterium (assembly GCA_963733855.1). Classification (GTDB taxonomy): domain Bacteria; phylum Actinomycetota; class Thermoleophilia; order Gaiellales; family Gaiellaceae; genus JACDAN01. The sequence continues at coordinate 350,509 of CAVTEL010000018.1, read as the reverse complement.
GTTCCTGGAGCAGACCCGCCACGTCCTTGTCGGCGTCCAGGCGGCAATCGACCGCTCGCTCGAGGAAGGCTGGTCGATGGTGATCGAGGGCGTTCACCTCGTACCGGGCATGCTCCCGCGCGAGGTCGAGAACGCACTCGTCGTCGACTGTGTGATCACGATCGGGAACGAGGAGGCTCACGCCGGGCACTTCTGGATCCGCGACATCGCGTCCGAGGGTCTCCGCCCGCTGGACAAGTACCTCGAGCGCCTGGGCGACATCAGGTACCTCCAGGACTACATCGTCGAGCGCGCCAAGGTAGAAGGGGTTCCGGTGGTCGAGAACACCGAGCGGGAGAAGGCGATCGGCGCCGTGCTGGAGCTCGTTCTGGCGGTGCCCGACCGGGTACGGGTCTCGTCGTGACAGACGTCGCCGCCAAGGGCACGGATCTCGCCGCAGAGGGCGAGGGAACCACGCGCAACTGCCTCTGCGAGAGCTTCGCCCGGGGAACCGAGCGAGCGGCGCTGTCGAGCGCGCGCTGGCTCGGACGGGCGGACGAGACGGCGGCCCTGGAGGCTGCCACGTCGGGAATGCTCGAAGCGCTCGAGCAGCTTCCGATCGACGGCACCGTCGTGATCGGCGCCGCAGGCGAGGGCGAGCGGCTCCAGACCGGCGTCAAGCTCGGATCGGGAGGGGAGGAGGTCGAGCTCGCCGTCGATCCGCTCGAGGGCAGCGGCATGGTCGCCCGGGGCGGTAGTGGCGCAATGTCGATGATCGCGGTCGGCGAGCCCGGATCGCTGCAGACGCTTCCGGACATGTACATGCGGAAGATGGCCGTGGGCCCGGTCGCGCGCGGGCACATCGACCTCCTACGGCCGGTCGGCGAGAACGTCGAGGCGATCGCCGAGGCCTTCGGCCGGCGGGTGGGCGACATCACGACGATCATCCTCGAGCGGCCCCGCCATCACGATCTGATCGAGGAGATCCGCGCGGCCGGCGCCCGGATCAAGCTGATCCAGGACGGCGACGTCACCGCCTCGGTCTCCGCCGCTATCCGAGGCACGAACGACCATCTCGCGATCGGCATCGGCGGCACCCGGCAGGCGGTGCTCGCGGCCGCCGCGCTGCGCTGCCTCGGCGGCGAGCTGCAGGCTCAGCTCTGGCCGGTCTCGCGCCGGGAGATCGAGGAGGCGCGGGAGCAGGGGATCGAGGACGTTGAGCGCATCTTCACCACGGACGACCTCGCACCGAACGAGGCGATCGTCTGCGCCACCGGCGTTTCGAACAGCGACCTCCTCCGCGGCGTCCGCTTCCGCGCGGACAGCGCCTGGACGCACACGCTCGTCATGTGCACGCGGTGCAACTGGGTGCGCTTCACCGAGGGCATCCACTTCTTCCAGCGCGAGCGCCGGGAAGAAGTGCGGCTTCCCGGCTTCTGAGAGCCGTCTCGGGCGCACTTTCGAAGTCACACTTTCGGCACAAACTCGCCCTTGACAGCCCGCGGGGTCCCACACCGGGGCGCTACGCTGCGGCCTGTGGCTGTGAGAGACGACGTCGTCGAGGCGCTGCGCCAGGTCGAGGATCCCGAGCTCGGGATGGACATCGTCGACCTCGGGCTCATGTACGACGTCGAGGTCGAGGGCCCGAAGGTGAAGGTGATCTACACGCTCACGTCGATGGGCTGCCCGGTCGGGCCGATGATCGACGAGCAGATCAACCAGGTCACCGCGCAGGTGCCCGGCGTCGAGGAGGTCGAGACCGAGCTGACCTGGGACCCGCCCTGGTCGCCGGAGAAGATGTCCGACGACGCCAAGTTCATCCTCGGCTTTGGCTAGAGGACGTAGAGGAGCGGCTCGAGCGGCAGGCCCGGAACGAGGGCCTGATGCGCACGGTGAACGACCAGCTCGCGGCAATCGACGAGCGCGCGACCGGCTGGGCCGGCCCTGAGCATCAGTTCGAGTTCCAGTGCGAATGCGGAAGAAACCAGGCCTGCGACGGCCGCGTGCTGATGACTCTCGGCGAGTACGAGGTCGTCCGCAGCCAGAGAGATCGCTTCGCCGTCTTGCCCGGTCACGAGAACGGCCGAGATCGAGCACGTGGTCGAGCAGGCCGCCGGCCGGTACCTCATCGTCGACAAGCGCGACGAGGTCGAGCACCTAGTGGAGTAGGGCGGGGCCGGAGCCCCGCCCTCTCGCAGACTCCCTTACTTGGCCGGCGACGTCGTCGCCGGTGCCGGGCGTCTCGAACTGGCGCTCGATTGCCTCGAGCTCGTCCTGGGTACCCTGCACGACCGGGCCCTTGAACCACTTGCGGGCCGACAGTAGGTACCAGCCGCCGAAGAGGAGGAATGCGCCTCCGACGAGCGGCCCCGTGTAGTTGAAGAAGTCCCAGGTGAAACCGTCGTTTCCGGGGATGCCGGTGGACGCAAACGGGAGCACGAACGCGATCGCGATGAATGCGACCCAGATGATCGCCGCCCAGTCGACCAGCTTGTAGTAGCGGCCGAGGTTCCAGGGGCCCTGCTGGAAGGAGCTCCCTGCCTTCACGCGCAGGATGACCGGCAGGATGAATGCGATGTACAGGCCGATCACCGAGATCTGCGTGCCGACGGCGTAGCCGACGAACGCGTTGGAGAGCGTCGGAATCATCAGTGCGAACGAAAGGGTGCAGATCGCCCAGACCGCGTAGATCGGCACGCGATCGGCCTTGGAGACACGCCGCCAGATCCTGTGTCCGGGGACGGCGCCGTCGCGCGAGAACGCGAACATCATCCGCGACGCCGACGTCACCGAGGCGATCGTGCAGAAGGTCTGCGCGACCACGACGATGAAGAGCATGAATTCAGCCCACCGCGTACTCGTCGATTCCGTCCAGATCAGGGTGACGATGCCTTGCCCGGACGCGACGAGATCGTCGTTGCTCAGCCCCGGGATTGCGAACGTCACGGCGACGAGGAGGATGAACCCGAAGATCACCGACACGACGACCGCCATCACCATGCCCCAGGCGGCGGCGAGCGACGCCTTCCGTCGTCTCCTCGCTCATGTGCGCAGAGGCGTCGAAGCCGGTGATCGTGTACTGGGCCATGATCAAGCCGGTGATGAAGACGTAGATGAACATGAAGCTGCTCCAGCTCTGCCCGGAGAAGCCGGTGTTGTTCAGCGTCTCGCCGAAGACGTAGCCGACGGACTTGTGGTCGTCGGGGACGACGATCAGGATCCCGACGATGATGAGCACTCCGACCATGTGCCACCAGGCGGAGAACGCGTTCAGCATCGCCGTGATCGAGACCTTGAACATGTTCACGAGGCCGGCCAGGAGGAGGATCATCCCGTAGGTGAAGAGGACCCAGCTCGTCGAGTTCGGGTAATCCCAGAGCAGGTTCAGCAACGCAGTCGTGAAGACCGCACAGCCGTAACCGATCGCGGCGGTCACCGCGATCTGGCCAATGAGGTTGAACCAGCCGGTGAACCAGCCCCAGGCCGGGCTCCCGAGCTTCGATGCCCAGTAGTAGAGGCCTCCTGCGGTGGGGTAGACGGAGGCGATCTCTCCCATCGCCATCGCGACGATCGTGCTGAAGAGGCCGACGATCAGCCAGCCCCAGGTGATCGCGACTGGCCCGCCCTGGTTGTACGCGATGTAGTACGAGGTCAGGCAGCCCGCCAGGATCGAGATGATCGTGAAAGAGATGGCGAAGTTCTGGAACCCGCCCATCGAGCGGAAGAGCTCCTGCGCGTAGCCGAGCCTGTGCAGGAGACTTCTGTCGTCGTCCACGTGGTCGCTTCGCGGTTCAGCCGCAGGGTCGGTGCTCAATGCAGCCTCCTATTCGCCGATGACGTGTGCCGCATTGACCCACCTTTTCGGCTGCTTGTGTCAATCGCCCTCTGCGCTCGCAGCGCGAATCTTCGTTCCCTCGGGGTCGTAGAGCGGCTCGCGGGCGACCTCGCCGGCGATCCAGTCGCCGAAGATCTCGATCTCGACCGGCGTCCCGACCTCGGCCTTCTCGGACGGGACGTAGGCGTACGCGATCGAGCGCTCGACGGTGTAGCCGTAACCGCCGCTCGTCACGCGCCCGACGGTGTCGCCGTCGATCCGCACCGGCTCGGACCCGAGCGCGACCGCGCGTGGGTCGTCGAGCGTGATGCAGACCAGGCGCCGCTCGGGCTCCTGCTTCTCCAGGAGCGCCTCGCGGCCGAGGAACTCGCCCTTGTCGAGCTTGACCGCGAACCCGAGCCCGGCTTCCCAGGGCGTGTCCTCCGGGGTGATGTCCGCGCCCCAGACGCGGTAGCCCTTCTCGAGCCGGCAGGAGTCGATCGCCTTGTAGCCGCCGGCGACGAGGCCGTGCTCCCGGCCGGACTCCCAGATCGCGTCCCAGAGCCGGAGGCCGAACTCGCTCGGGCAGTAGAGCTCCCACCCGAGCTCACCGACGTAGGTCACGCGCAGGGCGAGGCACGGCACCGGGCCCGACGGCGATCTCTCGCCGATCGCATGTACGGGAAGTCGAGCGGGCCTGCCAGCGGCTCGAGGATCTCGCGTGACCGCGGCCCCCAGATCCCGAGGCACGCGAGCTGGGAGGTGACGTCCTCGACACGGACGGAGCCGTCGTCTGGCGCATGGGACTGGATCCAGGCGAGGTCGTGCCGGCCGAACGCCGTGCCGGTGACGATCCGGAACCGGTCCTCGGCGAGCCGCGTGACCGTGAAGTCGCACTCGATCCCGCCGCGCTCGTTCAGCATCGACGTGTACGTGATTGCGCCGACGTCGCGCGCGACCTTGTTGTCGCAGAGCCGCTCGAGGAAGTCCGGCGGCGCCCTCTCCGGACACCTCGATCTTGGCGAAGGACGTCTCGTCGAAGATCGCCGCCGCCTCGCGCGTCGCGCGATGCTCCGCCCCGATCGCGGGCGACCACAGGCGCCCTGCCCAGCCGCGTGGCCGCAGAGACTCGTCGCCGGCGGCGGCGTTCGGCTCGAACCAGTTCGCGCGCTCCCAGCCGGACTTCTCGCCGAACGCGGCGCCGAGCTCGGCGAGCCGCGGGTAGGCGGGAGAGAGGCGCAGGGGTCTGCCGGCCTCGCGCTCGTGGCCGGGGTACTTGACGTCGTAGTACGTCGAGTAGACCTCGAGCGTGCGGGCGAGGGTGTAGTCCTGGCTTCGGTAGTGGCGGCCGAAGCGCCGCGAGTCCATCTCCCAGACGTCGAGGCTCGGGGATCCCCTCGACGATCCACTCGGCGACGAGCTTCCCCATGCCGCCGGCTCCGGCCAGCCCGTGCGCGCAGAAGCCCGCGGCGACCCAGAAGCCGCGCACGTCGGTCGGGCCGAGGATGAACTCGCCGTCGGGCGTGAACGCCTCCGGGCCGTTGATCAGCCGCAGCACCTCGGCGTCCTCCAGCATGGGCACCCGGACGATCGCGTTCTCCATCAGCTCCTGGAACCGGTCCCAGTCCTCGTCGAGGAGCCGGCCGTTGAAGTCCGCCGGGATGCCGTCGAGGCCCCACGGCGCCGGGCTCCGCTCGTAGCCGCCCATCACGAGGCCGCCGGACTCGCCGCGGAAGTAGACGAGCAGCGAAGGGTCCCGCATCGTCGGCAGCTCGAGCGGCAGGTCTGCCGGGCGCGTGACGAGGTACTCGTGCGCCATCGGGATCACGGGGACGACGACTCCGGCCAGCGCCCGATCTCGGCGGCGAACATCCCGCCGGCGTTGACGACGATCTCGGTCTCGACGCGGCCCTTGTCGGTCTCGACCGCCTGCACCCGGCCGCGCTCGACCTCGATGCCGGTCACCCGCGTGTTGGTCTCGATCTCGGCGCCGCCGCGCCTGGCACCCTCGGCGAGCGCAAAGGTGAGCTGGCTCGGGTCGATGTAGCCGTCGGTCGGCAGGTAGGCGGCGCCGCGGACTCCGTCCGCCGACATCGGCGGGAAGAGGCTGCTGGGCCTCCTGCGCCGAGATCAGCTCGAGCGGCAGGCCGAACGTCTTCGCCCAGCCGGCCTGGCGCGCGAGCTCCTCCATCCGCTCCTCCGAGGAGGCGAGGCGGAGCGACCCGACCTCGTGCCAGCCGGTCTCGAGGCCGACCTCGTCGCCGAGCGTCCGGTAGAGCTCGACCGAGCTCATCATCATCTTCGTGAGGCTGAGCGAGCCGCGTAGCTGGCCGACGAGGCCGGCCGAGTGGAAGGTGGAGCCGCTCGTCAGGTCGGCACGCTCGACGAGGACGACGTCGTCCCAGCCGAGCTTCGTCAGCCAGTAGAGGACGGCGCACCCACCGACGCCTCCGCCGATGACGACGACCCGTGCACGGTCCCTCACGACAGCGCCCGCTCGAAGTGGCGGTTCGCGTAGTCCTCGTAGTCGAAGTCGAGCTTCGAGATCCCCTGCTGGACGACGCCCCACATCGCCTCGCGGAAGTCCGACATGAATCGCATCAGGCGGAGGTGCTCGCGGTCTGCGGGCCGCAGCTCGCCGAAGTAGGCCTCCAGCAGCAGGTCGCTCTCGGGCTCCGACAGCTCGTGGTTGACGGAGAAGTTCGCGAAGTCGAAGAAACGGTCGCCCATGCCGGCGTACTCCCAGTCCACGATCCGGATCCCGTCGCTCGAGCGGATGAAGTTCGCGTTCAGCAGGTCGTTGTGGCACGGCTGCTCCGGCCGCGGCCCGAGCGTGCGCTCGATCTCGTCGGCGCGGGCCTTTGCCTCGGAGAACTGCGGCGGGATGCGGACGCCGTGCGCGGCCGCGGTGTCGCGGTAGGCCTCGACGACGCGGAAGGAGTCGAACCGAGCGGGGAAGCCGGGACCGTCGTGGATCCGGCGAAGCAGCGCGGCGACCTCGCGCAGGGATCCAGGCTCGCGGATCTCCTCGACCGGGACGATGCCGCCCTCGACGAAGCACGTGATCAGCGAGCCTTCGACGAAGTCGACCACCTCGGGCCCGACTTCGAGCGCCGCCGCCGTGCGCGCAGCCGCGTGTTCCGCGGCGCGGTCGATCCCGAGCAGCTCGGTGTCGGCGCCCGCGATCCGCAGCACGTACGCCTTTCCGTCCACGCGGACGACGAAGTTGTGGTTCGTGATGCCGCCTCCGAGCGGCTCGATCTCTACTTCCCGACCCGGCCAGACGCGCGCCGCTATCTGCTCCGCCCGCATCGGGCGGATCCTAAGCTGCTGCGGTGCGCGCGCTCCTGCTCGACTTCAACGGGACGATCTCCGACGACGAGCCGCTGCTCTGCCGGATCTTCATGGAGCTCTTCGCCGACGAGAAGCCGCTGAGCGAGGAGGAGTACTACGACCGGCTCGCCGGGCTCGCCGATCGCGAGGTCGTCCACGAGTGGCTCGGCCGGGACGAACCGGGGCTCGTCGACCGCAAGATCGAGCGCTACAGGGAGCTCGCGGACGGATCGACGGTGACGCCGGAGGCGCGAGACGCCGTCGCGTACGCCGCCGAGCATGCGACCAGTCGCGGTCGTCTCCGGCTCGGCGCGGGCGGAGATCGAGCCCGTTCTTGCGAAGGCCGGCCTCATGGAATCCATCACGACAATCGTCGCGTCAGACGACATCCGGCGCAGCAAGCCCGACCCCGAGGGCTACCTGATCGCCCTCCGATCTGCTCGGCGTGCCGGCCGGGGAAGCGGCCGCCGTCGAGGACTCCCAAGCCGGGGTCGAGGCGGCGAAGGCGGCCGGGCTCTATTGCGCCGCCGTGACGACGACGCTCCCGGCCGAGCGGCTGTCGGCGGCCGACGAAATCGCCCACCGGTTTGATCGAGACCTGATCGCCCGACTACTCTCGCGCTCGTGATCTCTTTGGACGAACTGCGGACGGACGTCGAGAGCGGCGCGATCGACACCGTGATCGTCGCCTTCACCGACATGCAGGGCCGGCTGATGGGCAAGCGCATCCACGCGGAGTTCTTCCTCGACGACTCGGTCGACCACGGCATCGAGGGGTGCAACTACCTGCTCGCGCTCGAGATGGAGATGGATCCGGTGCCCGGCTACGCTCTCGCGAGCTGGGATCAGGGCTACGGCGACTTCCGGCTCGCGCCGGACTTCGGGACTCTCCGTCGCATCCCCTGGCTCGAAGGGACCGCGCTCGTGCTCGCCGACGTCCTCGCCCACGACGGCGGCGACGTCAAGCCTTCGCCGAGGCAGGTCCTGAAGGCGCAGGTGGAGCGCGCCGAGGCGCTCGGCTACACGCCGATGTTCGGCTCCGAGCTCGAGTTCTTCCTGCTCAAGGAGAGCTACGAGGAGGCGCACGCGAAGCACTACCGGGACCTGACCCCGTCCGTGCCGTACATCCTCGACTACCACATCCTCGCCTCGACCTACGACGAGCCGCTGATCCGCCAGATCCGCAACGGGATGCACGGCGCCGGGATTCGCGTCGAGACCTCCAAGGGCGAGGCGTGGCCCGGCCAGCACGAGATCAACTTCCGCTACGACGACGCGGTCACGATGGCCGACAACCACGTGGTCTACAAGAACGGCGCCAAGGAGATCGCGCACCTGAACGGCTGCTCGATCACCTTCATGGCCAAGCCCGACCACACGTGGATCGGCAGCTCGTGCCACATCCACTCGAGCCTCTGGCGGGACGGCGAGAACGCGTTCGAGGGCGAGTCGGACGTGTTCAAGCAGTACCTGGCCGGCCAGATCGCCGCTCTTGGCGAGCTGGCGTCTTCGTTGCGCCGACGATCAACTCGTACAAGCGGTTCGCCGCGGGCAGCTGGGCGCCGACGACGCTCGCCTGGGGCCACGACAACCGCACCTGCGGCTTCCGGATCGTCGGCCACGGCCCTGCGCTACGGACCGAGACGCGGATCCCGGGCGGCGACGTCAACCCCTATCTCGCCTTCGCGGCGCTGATCGCTGCCGGGCTGCACGGGATCGAGAACGAGCTCGAGCTGCCCCCGCCGCTCGAGGGGAACGCCTACGAGTCCGACGCGGAGCGCTTCCCGCACTCGCTGCGCGAGGCAATCGCGGCGCTGGAGTCCGGGTCGGTGGCGCGCCCGGCGCTCGGCGACGAGGTCGTCGACCACTACCTCAACTACGCGCGCACGGAGCAGCGGCTCTTCGACGAGGTCGTCACCTGCTACGAACGGGAGCGGATGTTCGAGCGCGGATGAGGCCGCTGATCGGGATCACGTCGTATGCGGAGGAAGTCCGCTGGGGCGTCTGGACCGAGAATGCCGCCCTGGTGCCTTTGGCGTACGTTCGAGCCGTCGAGCATGCGGGCGGCCGGCCGTTCGTCGTCCCACCGTCCGAGGACGGCCTCGAGGAGACTCTGGACGCCCTCGACGGCGTGATCTTCTCGGGCGGCGGCGACCTCGACCCCGAGCTGTACGGCGCCGATGCTCATGAGGCGACCGACGTCCCGCGCAAGGAGCGCGACGCGGCCGAGCTGCGTCTCCTCGAGGCGGCGCTCGACCGGGACATGCCCGTGCTGGCCATCTGTCGAGGCTCCCAGCTCCTGAACGTCGCTTGCGGCGGTGACCTCGTCCAGCACCTTCCGGAGGCCGTCGGCCACGAGCAGCACCGGCACGACCCGGGCTCGTACTCGGATCACGACGTGGACGTCGCCGCCGACAGCCGACTCGGTGCGCTGCTCGGCGACCGCACGCCCGTGAAGTCGCACCACCACCAGGGCTACGGCCGCATCGGCTCGGGGCTTCGTGAGGTGGCGTGGGCCGAGGACGGCGTCGTCGAAGGGCTCGAGGACGCGGACAAGCGGTTCGCGCTCGGCGTCCTCTGGCATCCCGAGGAGGGTGAGGACTTCGCGCTCTTCAAGGGCCTCGTCGACGAGGCGCGCCGCTACCGGCTGGAGCGGGCATGACCGTCGTCGTCAACCCGGCGACCGAGGAGCGCGATCGCCGAGGTTCCGGAGGCGACGGCCGAGGACGCCGATCGCGCGGTCGAGGCGGCGCAGCGGGCGTTTCCGGCCTGGCGCGCGCTGGCGCCGGGTGACCGCGTCCGGCTGTTGCGCCGACTGGCGGCGGCCGTCGAGGAGCACGGCGAGGAGCTGGCGCTGCTCGAGACCCAGGAATGTCGGCAAGCCGATCGGCGATTCGCGCGGCGAGGTGCAGATGGTCGCCGACGTCTTTCACTTCTACGCCGGGGCGGTCGACAAGCACTACGGGGAGACGATCCCGGTCTCCGGCGGCGTCGACCTCACCTTCCGCGAGCCGCTGGGCGTCGTCGGGCTGATCGTGCCGTGGAACTTTCCCATCGCGATCGCGAGCTGGAAGCTCGGGCCGGCGCTCGCCTGCGGGAACACCGTCGTCCTGAAGCCGGCCGAGCTCACACCGTTGACGGCGGTCCGGCTTGCGGAGATCGCGCTCGAAGCGGGTCTGCCCGAAGGCGTTCTGAACGTCGTCACGGGTCGTGGGTCGGTTGTCGGACAGCGGCTCGTCGAGCACCCTGACGTCGCGAAGATCGGGTTCACGGGCTCGACCGAGGTCGGCCGCGGCGTCATGGAAGGCGCGGCGGCGACGATCAAGCGGGTGACGCTCGAGCTGGGCGGCAAGTCGGCGAACCTCGTCTTCGCCGACGCGGATCTGGAGGCCGCGGCAGCCGGCGCCCCGTACGCGGTTTTCGGCAACGCGGGCCAGGACTGCTGCGCGCGCTCGCGGATCCTTGTCGAGCGCGGCGCCTACGACCGCTTCCTCGAGCTGCTCGTCGAGCGCGACGGCCGGCGTTCGAGTCGGCGATCCCGAGGACGACGCGACGGAGATGGGCCCGCTCATCTCCGCCGCGCACCGCGAGAAGGTGTCGTCCTACGCCAACGGTAACGTTGTCTTTCGTGGCGACACACCCGACGGTCCCGGCTTCTGGTTCCCCTGCACCCTCGTGGAGGCATCCAACGACGACCGCGTCGCGCAGGAGGAGGTGTTCGGCCCGGTCGCCGCCGTGATCCCCTTCGAGGACGAGGCCGAGGCCGTCCGGATCGCGAACGACACCCCGTACGGGCTGTCGGGGTCGATCTGGACCCGGGACGTCGGTCGGGCGATGCGGGTCGTCCGAGCGGTGGACACCGGGGTCCTCTCCGTCAACTCGAATACATCCGTACGCGTCTCGACGCCGTTTGGCGGGTTCAAGCAGTCCGGGTTCGGGCGGGAGCTCGGGATGCATGCGCTGGAGGGCTACTCCGAGGTCAAGAACGTGTACATCGCGACCGAGGACGCGTAGCGCCGGTGGGCCGGCTCGACGGCAAGGTCGTCGTGATCACGGGCGCCGGCGGCGGCATGGGCCGGGAGGCGGCGGTGCTCTTCTCGGAGGAAGGCGCGAGCGTCTGCGTCGCCGACGTCGATCTCGCGGCGGCCGAGGAGACGGCGTCGGAGGCGGGGGACGCCTTCGCGTTCCAGGTCGACGTGGCCGATTCGCGCAGCGTCCAGGCGATGTACGCCGCCACCGCGGAGCGCTACGGCGGGATCGACGTGCTCTACAACAACGCCGGCATCTCGCCCGCGGACGACGACTCGATCCTCGAGACCGAAGAGGAGGCGTGGCAGCGCGTCCAGGACGTGAACACGAAGGGCGTGTACCTGTGCTGCCAGCATGGGATCCCGTACCTGCTGGAGCGGGGTGGAGGCTCGGTGATCAACGTCGCGTCCTTCGTCGCGCTCGTCGGGGCGGCGACGTCGCAGATCTCGTACACGGCGTCGAAGGGCGCGGTCCTGTCGATGTCGCGCGAGCTCGGTGTGCAGTTCGCGCGGCAGGGAGTTCGCGTGAACGCGCTCTGCCCGGGCCCCGTGGAGACGCCGCTGCTGCTGCGGATCTTCGGCGACGACCCCGCCGCATACGAGCGGCGGCGCATCCACCTGCCGATGGGGCGGCTGGCGAAGCCGCGCGAGATCGTGAACGCCGCGCTCTTCCTGGCCAGCGACGAGTCGTCGTACGTGAACGGCGCGACGTTCCTCGTCGACGGCGGCCTGACCGCCGCCTACGTCACTCCTGAGTGACGTAGGCGGCTAGACGTCTCCGTCGTCCACGATTAACACCAGAGGAGATAGCCGACGGCGATCGTGACGACGGCGATGATCCCGATCGCGACTTCGGTTCACATCACGGAATAGAGAGCACGATCTTGCCGAAGTGCTCGCCCGACTCCATGCGCTCGTGCGCGGCACGCGCCTCGGCGAGCGGGTAGACGGAGTCCACGACCGGCTTCGCCTTCCCGTTCTTCACCAGCTCGAAGGCGCCCTCGAAGTCCTCCTTCGTGCCCATCGTGGAGCCGAGGATCGTCAGCTGCTTCCACCAGATGCGATGGAGGGCGGCCTTCGGGTTCGGGCCGCTCGTTGCGCCGCAAACGGCGATCCGCCCGTGTGGCCGCACCGCCTGGAGCGACGTCTGCCAGGTCGCCTCGCCGACGTGCTCGACGACGACATCGACGCCGACGCCACCCGTCGCCTCCCGGACGGCCTCGAGCACGTCGCCCGTCTTGTGGTTGACGACGGCCTCGGCGCCCAGCCCGCGCGCCAGCTCGAGCTTCGCGTCGCTTGAGGAGGTCGCCACCACCCGCCCGCCGAGCGCCCTCGCGAGCACGACGGTGGCGGAGCCGATCCCACTCCCTGCTCCCCACACGAGCACCCACTCGCCCTCACGCAGGCCGGCCCGCGTGACGAGCATCCGGTAGACGGTCTCGAAGACCAGCGGGAATGCCGCCGCCTCCTCGAAGGAGAGCTCGTCGGGAATCGGATAGACGTTCGACTCCGGGACCGCGATCAGCTCGGCGTGCGTCCCGTCCATGTGCTCGCCGACGACGCTGATCTGGTCGCCGTGCTCGAGGCCCGGGTTGATGACGACTCGCCGCCCCCCAGGATCGATCCCCGCGCCGTCGGCTCCGAGAATCCGTGGCTTCGGAACGGAGGGAAGACCAGCCCGGACCCAGAGGTCGAGCCGGTTGAGCGACGCGGCCCGGAGCTGGATCAGTACCTCGCCCGGGCCCGGCTCCGGATCGGGCGCATCCTCGTAGCGCAGGACTTCGGGCCCGCCGTCCTCGTGGATCCGGATCGCCTTCATTCGGCGCGACTCTAGGCACAATCATGCGGATGACGGCCGCTGAACTCGAACGTTTGGCCGAGGAGCTCGGCATCGACGCGATCGGTGCAACGCCGGCCGAGCCCTACACGGAGACCGAGCGCCACATCGCCGAACGGAGTGAGCGCGGGCTCTTCGCCGACCTGAAGTTCACGATGGCGCAGCCGGAAGTGTCCTGTCACCCGGAGACGCTTCTCCCCGGGCGCGCGGACGGTCGTCTCCGCCGCGCTCTGCTACTACGCCGACGGCCCGGAGCTTCAGCCGGGGGACGGACGTCTCGCGCGCTACACCTGGAGCGACGCGTACGAATCGCTCCGCGAGCGCCTCGACCAGCTCGGGCGCCGGCTCGGCGGCGACTACCGCGTCCTCGTGGACGCCAACCAGCACGTCGACCGGGAGGCAGCCGCCCGCTCGGGCGTCGGCTTCTACGGCAAGAACACGATGCTGATCACGCGGATGCACGGGTCGTGGGTCGTGCTCGGAACGCTCGTGACGACCGCCGCCCTCGAGCCGACACCCGCCTTGGGCCTCGACTGCGGCTCCTGCCGGCTCTGCATCGACGCATGCCCGACGAACGCGCTCGACGAGCCCGGCGTCCTGGACACGAACGCCTGCATCTCGTACTGGACGCAGTCCAGACATCGGATCCCCGAGCCGGTGCGCGTGGCGATGGAGGACCGGGTCTACGGCTGCGACATCTGCCAGGACGTCTGCCCCTGGAACCGCGGCGTCGAGAAGCGCCGCGCCGGCACGCCACCGCCGCCCGACGCCGAGACCCACGTCTCGCTCGTCGACTGGCTCGAGGCGGAGGACGCCGAGCTGCGCGCTCGATACGAGCGCCTCTTCGTCCCGCGCAACGACCCGCGCTATCTGCGTCGCAACGCACTCGTCGCTCTGGGGAACAGCGCAGGCCCGGAGCACCGCGTACACGCGGAGCATTACGCCGATTCGGACGACGAGCTGCTTCGCGAGCACGCCGAGTGGGCGCTCGCCCGCCTGGACGAACGGCACAATTCGTAGCCGCGTGACCCAGGACGCGAGACGACGATCTCGGACCGAGGTCGTGGATGGCGTGGGTGCGGCTTCTGCGCCGTGCCGTTCGCCGCCCTGGAAGTCGGGCTGCTCAAGGAGGACTACCCGGCCGGATACGAGCGCTGGGCATGGGCGCTCACCGCGCTCCTCGCGGTCGGTTCCGTCGCCTTGCTCTGGCTCGCGTACCGCGTGCCGTCCAGAGCAGCGTGGCGGCGTCGGATCGGGTTCGGCGCGCTCGTGCTCGACACCGTCGTCGTCTACGGCTACGTGCTCGTCTACACGTTACGAGCCGGGGACGCCCGATCCGGCAGCTGGTCTTCGTCCCGCTGATCGAGGCGGCGCTCCGCTACGGGATCGTCGGCGCAGTCTCCATGTCCGCCGTCTCGGCGGTGATGCTCACGCTCGCCGAATGGTGGCGGGAGGAGCACTTTCCCCCGCAGGATTTCGACCTCGACCGAATCGTTCTCCCGGTCGGCGTGCAGCTGATCCTGGGGCTGATCGTCGGCTCGCTCGTCAACCGGCTGCGCGACGAGCGGAGAGGAGCCCGGGACCGGGTGGCCGAGGCAGAGGCATTGCGGGACGAGCTGGGTCGCCGCTCGGACATCCTCGACGCGACGAACCGGGCCGCCCGCGCGCTCGGATCGTCGCTCGACCTGGAGCAGGCGTTCGCCGCCTTCATCCGGGAGCTGCGGGGACTGATCCCATTCGAGCGCACGGCGATCGTCCTGCTCGAGGACGGGCGGCTCCGCGTGCTCGCGACGGCCGGGGAGGGGGCCGAACGGGTTTTCCCGCCCGGAACCGTCGTCTCGATCGAAGGCTCGGTCGTGGAGGACGTCGTCAAGGGTGGGCAGACGATCTACCGGAAGGACATGTCCGAACCGGCGTACGACGAGGAGGAGGAGTTCCTCGCCCTCGGGCTCCATTCCCGCGTCGTCGCGCCGATCCTGTCCGGAGCGGCGACGATCGGCGCGATCTCCGTCGTCCGCAACGAGCCCGAGGCGTTCCGCGCCGGCGAGATCGAGCTCCTCGGGCTGCTGGGCCGCCTGGTCGGCAGCGCGATCCAGAACATCCGCGCCTACGAGGCCGAGCGGACGACCGTCGAGGAGCTCCGCAGGCTCTCCGCGCTTCGCGCCGACTTCGTGTCGCTCGTCTCGCACGAGCTGCGGAGCCCGATGGCGTCGGTCATCGGCTCGGCTCGGACGCTGGAGCAACGCTGGCGCGAGCTCACGGCCGAGCAGCGCGAGTCGTTCCTGGCCCTGATCGCCCACGAGACTTCCCGGCTCGCAGACCTCATCGGAGACGTCCTCGACACGTCGAGGATCGAGGCCGGCACCTTCAGCTACTCGTTCGTCGACGTCGATCTCGCTCGGCTGGTTCGCGACTCCGCCGCAGCGGCGGAGCACGGACAGGACGAAGTCGCGGTCGAGGCTGTCGTCCGCGAGCCGCTCCCGGTCGTGCGCGGCGATCGCGACCGGCTCCGGCAGGTACTCGTGAACCTGATCGACAACGCCGTCAAGTACTCGCCGCCGGGCGACACGGTCAGGGTGGAGGCGGAGAACACAGACGGTCGCGTCGTGATCGAGGTTCGCGACCGAGGCCCCGGGATCTCGCCTGAGCACCAGCGCCTGATCTTCGAGAAGTTCGGGAGGGCCAACGTGGCTGAGCACGCGAAGCCCGGGACCGGCCTCGGGCTCTTCATCGCACGCTCGATCGCCGAGGCACACGGCGGTGGGCTCGAGGTGCGCTCGGACCCCGGCCGGGGCGCCACGTTCACGCTCACACTGCCGCTCTAGCGGCTTCGGCGCTCCCGTCCTTGCGTGATAGCAGTCCGAACGCGCTCTGATATCAGAAGAATTGCGCGAAGAACGGCTTGATCAAGCCAAAAACTCGCCCTTGACAGGTGCCCTTGCGCCCACGTATCAATGCCCGCCCATGCCTCTTCTCCGAGTCGCCGTCGCCATGTTCGCCTTGGCCGTACTTCCCGTGGCCACGGCGTGCGGTGGCGACGACGATTCGGGGGCGGACTCAGGCTCGATCAGCTTCTTGATCTTCGGCGACCCGGCGGAGATCAACGCGTACCGGACGCTGATCAAGTCATTCAACGAAGAGGTGCCGGACATCAACGTGCAGCTGATCGAGGCGAGCGACCGCGAGGACC
Organism: uncultured Actinomycetes bacterium; assembly: GCA_963733855.1. Lineage (GTDB taxonomy): Bacteria > Actinomycetota > Thermoleophilia > Gaiellales > Gaiellaceae > JACDAN01. Next base: position 334,328 of record CAVTEL010000018.1, on the reverse strand, counting down.
TGATCGCGCGCCTCTCGACGTCGCTTGCCGGCGGCTCGCCGCCCGACCTCTTCCTCATGAACTATCGCTTCTACGGCCAGTTCGCCGCCCGTGACGCGCTCGAGCCGCTGGCGCCGTACCTCGAGGACTCGGACGCCTTCCAGGAGGACGACTTCTACCCCGAGGCGCTGGACGCATTCCGGTGGAAGGACGAGCTGACCTGTCTCCCACAGAACATCTCGAGCCTGATCGTCTACTACAACCGCGACCTCTTCAAACGGTTCAGCGTCCCGCTCCCGAAGGACGGCATGCAATGGAACGAGCTCGTCTTCCGGGCGCAGCAGATGACGCGCGACAAGGACGGCCAGCCGGTCCGCGGCGCCGATCCGGACCTGCCGGCGCCGAACACGGCTCCGGCCGAGATCTACGGGCTTGGGATCGAGCCCTCCATCATCAGGGTCGCTCCGTTCGTCTGGTCGAACGGCGGCGAGATCGTCGACGACACCGACAACCCGACCCGGTTCACGCTCGACACCATCGAGGCGAAGCAGACGATCGAGGCGTTCTTCCAGCTCCGGACGCTGCACGGCGTCGTGCCGACCGACCAGGAGGTCGAGGCGGAGGACGACGAGAGCCGCTTCGTGAACGGCCGGCTTGCGATGCTCATGGACTCGCGTCGCGCCGTTCCGAGCCTTCGGGAGGCGGCGGAGTTCGACTGGGACGTCGTCTCGCTGCCCTACCACCGCGAGCCGGCGAACATCCTCCACTCGGACGCGTACTGCATGACCGAGGCGTCGGACTCCAAGGACGCCGCCTGGCGGTTCGTCGAGTACGCGCTCGGCCCGGAGGGAGCCGCCGTTCGTCGCGAAGACCGGGCGGACCGTCCCGTCGCTCCGTTCGGTCGCAGAGTCGGACGCCTTCCTCGATCCGAGCCAGAAGCCGAAGAACTCGCAGGCGTTCCTCGACGCGATCGAGACGATCCAGCACGTGCCGACCGTCTCCACGTGGCCCGAGATCGAGGACGTGACGAACGGGCTCCTGGAGAACGGCATGTACCTCGCGCAGCCCGTGGACCGGGTGGTCGCGGAGATCGACGCCAAGACTCGACCACTGTTCGCACGCGGCGAGAGCGCCGCGGACTAGCTCTACACTCGGCGGCACGTGAGGGCCGGCGAGCGCAAGTGGGGAGGCTGGCGACAGCCGGCCGCGATCGCGGTGGCCGTCGTCTTCCTGCTCCCGCTCTGGTTCATGGTCAGCGGGTCGCTCCGGGAGCCTGGGCAGCCGCCTCCGCGCGCACCAGAGCTGATCCCGCGGCCGGTCTCGACGACGAGCTACGAGCGCGCCTTCGACCTCGTCGACCTGGCGACCCACACGGTCAACTCGCTGATCGTCGCCGCGCTGACAGTGCCGCTCGCGGTGCTGGTGGCCTCCCTGGCCGGGTTCGCGCTGCTGCTCGTGGCCGGGCGTGCGCGGGCCGTGCTGGTCGGCCTCTCGTTCGCCGCGCTGATGATCCCGGTCACCGCACTGCTCGTCCCGCGCTTCACGATGTTCCGCTGGCTCGGCCTGACCGACACGTGGGTTCCGCTGATCGCACCCGCGCTGCTCGGGCTCTCGCCGTTCTACGTCCTGCTCTTCTACTGGAGCTTCCGCCGGCTTCCGAAGGAGCTGTTCGAGGCGGCACGCCTGGAGGGGATGTCGCCTTTCGCGATGTGGCGCCGCCTCGGGATGCCGCTCGTGCGACCGGTGACGATCGCGGTCGCCCTGCTGGCCTTCATCGCGTCGTGGGGGAACTTCCTCGAGCCGCTGGTCTACCTCTTCGACCCCGACCTCTACACGCTGCCTCTCGGCCTTCGGTCCCTGGAGACGCTCGACCGCACGAACTATCCGATGCTGCTCGCCGGCGCCGTGGTCGCGACCGCACCCGTCGTCTTGGCCTTTGCGATCGCCCAGCGCTACTTCCTCCACGAGGACCGCGGGGCGGGCTGGCTCGGACGATGAGCCGGATCGCGCTCGACGGGCTTCGCAAGCGCTTCGGCGAGACGACGGCGCTGGACGGCGTCGACCTCGAGGCAACGGACGGCGAGCTCCTCGTCGTCGTCGGCCCCTCGGGATGCGGGAAGAGCACGCTCCTCCGGTGCGTTGCGGGACTGGAGGCCGTCGACGAGGGAACGATCAGGATCGGCGACCGCGACGTGACGCAGGTGAGACCGGCCGCGCGCAACGTGTCGATGGTCTTCCAGAGCTACGCGCTCTTCCCGCACCTGACGGTTCGCGAGAACATCGCCTTCGGCCTGGTGGTGCGCGAGGAGCCGAAGCAGGTCGTGCGCGAACGGGTCGCGGAGGCGTCCGAGCTCGTCGGCGTCGTGGACTTCCTCGAGCGCCGCCCGTACGAGCTCTCCGGCGGCGAGCGCCAACGTGTCGCGCTCGCCCGGGCGCTGGTGCGACGGCCCGACGCATTCCTCCTCGACGAGCCCCTCTCCAACCTCGACGCGGGCACGCGGGTGCAGATGCGCACCGAGCTCCGGCGGCTCCACCGGGAGGTCGGATCGACGATGGTGCACGTCACGCACGACCAGGTCGAGGCGCTGACGCTCGGGGACAGGATCGCGGTGCTCGACGCCGGCCGTGTCCGGCAGGTGGGGACGCCCGACGAGGTGTACGCGCGGCCGCACGACCGCTTCGTCGCCGGCTTCCTCGGCAGCCCGGCGATGAACTTCCTCGGCCACGAGGCGGCAAGGCGGTTCTACGAGATCCCCGAGGGGACGGTGCTCGGAGTCCGGCCGGAGCACGTCAGGCTCGGGAAGGACGGTGTGCCGACCCGAGTCGACCTCGTCGAGGTGGCGGGAAGCGATGCGTACGTCCATCTCGACCGCGGGCTGGTCGCGCGGGTTCCGGCGGACTCGCGGCCGGCGGAGGGCGCAGGAGTGGGCGCAGGTTTCGATCGCGAGGCCACGCACCTCTTCGACGAGGCGACCGGCGAGCGGCGGGAGTGGCCCTGACCGAGCGGCGTCAGGTCTTCCTCATGCTCGCGCCGTACGTCTTCGGCCTCGTCGCGCTGGTCGCGCTGCCGGCGCTCGTCACCTTCGGCCTCGCCTTCACGGAGTACGACTTGATCCGCTCGCCCAACTTCAACGGGCTCGACAACTTCCGCGAGCTGTTGGACGACGAGATCTTCGGGATCGCTCTGAAGAACTCGCTCGTCTTCGCTGCGATCGCCGTGCCGCTCCGCCTCGTCGGCGCGCTCGGCCTGGCGCTCCTGCTGCACCGCCGGTTCACCGGCGTCGGCACCTACCGCTCGTCCGCCGCTCTTCCGACCGTGATCCCGGACATCGCGTACGGGCTCGTCTGGCTCTGGCTCTTCAACCCGCTCTACGGGCCGATCAACCTGCTCCTCCGCTGGCAGGGCGACAGCCCGACCACGACGGCGTGGGGCGTCCAGCCGCCGCAGTGGCTGACCCATCCGAACGACGCCCGTGCAGCGATCATCATCATGAGCCTGTTCACGATCGGTGAGGGCTTCGTGATCCTCCTCGTCACCCGCCAGGGCCTGCCGGCGGAGCTCTACGACCTCGCCGCACTGGAGGACGCGACGGCGTGGGGTGTGTTCAGGCGCGTGACCCTGCCGCTGATGGCGCCGATCCTCCTCCTGCTGTTCGCGCGCGACACGATCTACAGCCTCCAGTGGACGTTCGTCCCGGCGCTCGTCGTGACCGAGGGCGGCCCACCGGAGTTCTCGACGACGTACGTGCCGCTGTTCGTCTACCGGAACGCGTTCGAGTTCCTGCGCTACGGCTACGCGTCCGCCGCCACGCTGGTGATGTTCGTGCTGACGGCGCTGATCGTGTGGCTGCAGTGGCGCATCGTGCGCCGCTGGCGCAAGGGCTTCGCCGTCTAGGCCAAGTAACACTCTGTTACAAGGCCCACGAGGCCGCTTGGCGACTGGCCCCGGAGGCTTAGTGACACTGTGTTACTTGCTGCTTAGCCGCGCGCTGCGGCGGCGACGCGCGAGACGCCGAGCTCGCGGGCGAGCTGCTTCGCGCGGCCCGCGACGCGTTTCCTCAGGTCGGGCTCGAGCACGACCGCCTCGCCGCGGAAGGAGAGGATCTCGCCGACGAGCCACTCCTCGCCCGCCGTCGTCTCCCGCACGGCTGAGCCGTCGGAGAGCGGCGTCGCGCCGCGCTCGACCTCCCAGCGCGCGACCTCCGGCGAGTACCAGATCCGCACGGGTCTCGTCCCTCCGAACTCGTGCGGGTCGAAGCCCTCGCGCGGCTCGAAGCGCTCGCGCAGCTTCTTCGCGCTGCGGATCCTGTCGAGCCGGAAGCTGCGCTCTCCGTCCTTGTCGCGGTCCCACGTGTGGACGTACCAGAACGGCAGCCGCCGCTCCAGGCGGTACGGCTCGACCGTTCGTGTCGTCGAGTCCCTGTCGCCCTCCTTGAGGTGCTCGATCTCGACGAGCTTCCGCTGGTTGATCGCATCGCTGAAGGTCGTGACGAGATCGACCTCGGAGCGAGACACGTCAGGCTCCGGCGTCTGTGCGAGCTCGAACGCACCGAAGGTCTCCTCGAGCTTCTTGCGGACGCGGTCCAGCGGCGTGTGCGCGTCGGCGGCGATCATCGGCCCGACGAACTCCAGCGCCAGGCGGATCGCGCGGGCCTCGAGCGGCGTCAGCCTCGGCGGCGCGCGGAACGTGTCGCCGAAGAGCTCCTTGTCGACGTGGACGTGGTCGCCGCGCAGCTCGGCGTAGACCGCGTAGCAGCCGCCTCCGAAGTTCACGAGGTTCAGCAGCGACAGATGCTCCTCGAGCGCCTCGGGCGGGATGTGGAAGCGCTCGCTCAGCTCCGCGGCCGGGATGTCCGTGCTCGTGCTGTCCCCGCAGCGGTCGAGGAGGTAGGCGAGCAGCGCCTGGAGGAGGCCGAAGCGCTCCGGCGCGACCGGGGAGCCGGGTCGCTCGAGCGGCTCCAGAGCCTTCTGCACGGCCTCCTTCGCGAGCGGCGGCGAATCCGCCTCGTGCCGCTCGCGTGCGAGCTCGAGCGCCGCCTTTCACCTCCCGGCGGAGCGCCGGCGGCGAGACCGGGACGGCACGTCCGTCCTGGCGCAGGATCCAGCGGACGAGCGGCTCGAGGCTCGCGTATTGCGTGACGAAGACACCGTCCTCGATCCGCCCGGCACGGCCGTAGACGCGCTCGACCCACCAGGCCGTGTCGCCGCCGACCTCGACCCGCGCCTCGCCGACCAGATCGCCGATCTGCCAGTGTGCGCGTCCGCGGTGCGCCTCGACGTCGAAGTCCTCGGGGAGCCGGAAGTCGCGCTCGCGCCGGGTCGCCAGCCGGATCTCGCCGCGGATCCGGGAGATGCGAAACGTTCGGTTCGCGTCGCGGTCGTGGTCCCGGCCGATCACGTACCAGCGGCCGGCGTCGAGCAGGAGGGCGTACGGGTCGATCGTCCGCTCCTGCTCCTTGTTCCTCGAGATGGCGTGGTAGTTGAACTTGACCGTGCGCTGCTTCGAGATCGCGCCCTCGAGCTTTGCGAGCCGGCCGGGCGTCTCGGGCGAGTAGTCCACCTCGCGGATCTCCACCCGGTCCGCGGCGCCGCTGGGCGGCCGCTCGAAGGCGGGCCGTCCGAGAGCGAGGTTCTGGAGCGCGAGCCGGAGCGGCTCGGCGTACGCGAAGCGTCCCTCCAGCAGGAAGAACGCGGTCTGGAGCGCCGCCAGCTCGTCGTCGGTGAGCTCGAGCTCACCGAGGAAGTAGCGCTCGGAGCGGAGCGTGTAGAGCTCCTCGCCCGTGAATTCGTCCCGCTGCGAGTCGAGCGGCACCCCCAGGGCGAGCAACTCGGCGCGGTCGGAGTAGAACCGGCGGGCGAACGCCTCGTCCGACATCTCCGAGTAGCCCTCGACGTTTCCCTTGACGTCGCGCGCGGTGAGCGCACGTCTCTCCGCCATCAGAAAGGCGACGAGGGAGAGCTGTCGGATCAGCTTGTCGGTGTCGTGCGACACGGGCGGCCTATTCTTGCCGATCCGACCGCGGCCCCCGAGTCAGCCTCGTCGCGTTGCCCCCCAAGGCAAGTTCCAAACCGACTTTGTAACAGCGACCCGAACTTGGTTATGCTCCCGCCGAGGAGGCGGTGAAAAAGCCGTTAAAGGGCGCTTAACAGACATTTGCGAGTGCTTAATCGAGGAGCTGATACTTAGAGATGGACGCCCAGAAGCTCGCAATACAGAACCGTATGTATCAGTACTCACGGGCGATTTATCGCTCGATCAAAGATCTCATCGACCCGCATGTCTCTCGTGACACGCAGCTCGAGTACCGCCGCGCGGTGCTCGCCGCATGCGAGGACACGATGGAGCGCCTGGCGCGCGACCCGCTCTACTTCTCCAAGCCGGAACGGGCGCTTTTCCAGGACATTCGCCGCTACTTCCCGATCCGGGCGCAGGCGCAGGTCGCCTGGGCGGTCGAGGAGGGGGTGACCGCCGCGGTCGCCTTCATCACCGAGCAGATCGAGGCCGGCGCCTTCGACGGCGGCGTCCCTCGCTGCAGGGCGACGACCCGCAAGGGCAAGCCGTGCCAGCGCACCCCGCTGCCCGAGCGGGAGTACTGCCCGAGCCACCAGCACCTCGCCGACGCCGCGGCCTAGCCCTTCGCTCGGCGCCGGCGTTAGGACGTCACTCGTCGCGCATACGCGTTCTCGAAGCCAGCTTCGGCTGCATCCGAGACCGCATCCTGTGCCGCGCCGATTGTCGGGTAGACGCCGCTGAAGACGACGTAGTAGCCCGGGTGCAGGCTGGCGTACTCCGACGAATTGATGACGCCGACCTCGTCGAGACCGGCCCGGATCGCCTCGCGGGCTCTGCCGACGGCCTGCGGCCGGCCCGCGGAGGTCGGGAGCGAGACGAGGACGAGCGTCCAGCCGCTGCGGTCCTGCGGCCACTCGATCAGGGCTCGCCGTGTCGGGCGCGGCTGCCCCGTCGTGGTCGTTTGGCGGGTCTGGGTCGGGACCGTTGCGGCGGGCCCGGTCGTCTCGACGCTCTCCGTCGTCGGCACCGTCGGAAGCGGCGCGGTGTCGCCGACGACCGTCGTGCTCGCCGCGCTGCTCGCGTCGCGCGTCCACCAGATCGCGCCGGCGGCGGCGATCACTGCGACGACGAGCGCCAGGAGCGAGGGCCAGATCCAGTCTCCGGGGTACCAGCGCACACGCCGCTGCCAGCTGCTCGCGAGCGTCGGCACGACTCCAACGCCGCGCAGCCGGAGCCCGCACTCGACGCAGTACTCCTGGAGCGGCTCGACGGTCGCGCCGCACCGAGGGCAAGTCGTGTCGGCCGGGCTCACGCCTTCGGCTCGCCGGCCGCGATCACGTCGGCGTCGACGGGCTCGCCGTCCGGCTCGGTGTCCTCGGGAAGCTCGGGCGCCACGTCGACCGGGGTTCCGCAGCTGCCGCAGAACCGGACGTCCGCGGGGAGCGGCGAGCCGCACCGAGCGCAGGCGACGACGGGCCTCGGGCCTGCAGGGCGTCCGCAGTTCTGGCAGAAGTGCGCGCCCCACGGGATCGGCGCGCCGCACTCGCAGCGTGGACCGCGGCTGGTGGCCGCTGCGAGCAGCGAGTCGATCTCGCCGATGCGGTCGTCGATGGAAACCAGCGTCCGGCAGCGGTCCGTGACGAGCTCGACGCGGAACCGGTCGAGACGGAACATCTCGTAGACGATCCCGCCGAGATCGCGGACGAGTTGCTCGCGCTCGCGGATCAGCGCGCGGCGCTCGCGCTTGAGCATGCCGGGTGAGGACGCGTGTCGGGGCGCCGCGTCCGCCGAGCGGGAACGGCCGAACGGCCAGAGCCTTGCCACCTATCGAATCTAGCGAACGCGGATGAGGGCCAAGCCCTGCGGGCCGCGAACTAGAGGTCGATGACCACGAGCCGCTCGTCCGTCAGCTCGCGGACGGCGTACGCCGGGCCCTCCTTCGTGTTCCCCGACTCCTTGACGCCGCCGTACGGCATCTGGTCGGCGCGGAACGTCGGCGCCTCGTTGACGGTGACGCCGCCGAACTCGAGCTCCTGCGCCGCCTTCATCGCGGTCTGCAGGCTCCCTGTGAAGATCCCGCCCTGCAGGCCATAGTTCGTGCCGTTGGCGAGCTCGATCGCATCGTCGATGGTGTCGTAGCGGTTGACGGTGACGACCGGGCCGAAGACCTCCTCGCAGGAGACCTTGAGGTCGGGCCGGGCGTTCGCGATCACGGTCGGTCGGACGAGGTCGCCCTCGAGCTCGCCGCCCGTGAGGATCTCGGCGCCGGCCGAGCGCGCCTCCTCGATCCACTCGAGGATCCGGTCGCGGGCGTCCTCGTCGATCACCGGGCCGACGTCGGTCTCCTCGTCTGCCGGGTCGCCCAAGTTCAGCGCCTCGACCTTCGGCACCAGCGCGGAGACGAACTCGTCGTAGACGCCGTCCTGCACGTAGACCCGCTGGATCGAGATGCAGCTCTGGCCCGCGAAGGAGAAGCCGTGCTGCGCCGTGGCCGAGACGGCGGCGTCCAGGTCGGCGTCGGCCTCGACGATCAGCGGTGTCGAGTTGCCGAGCTCGAGGTTGACTCGCTTTCGCGGCGAGCGCTCGGCGAGCTTCCAGCCGACGCCGCTCGAGCCGGTGAAGGTGATCACCTTCACGCGCTCGTCCTCGACCAGGACGTCACCGATCTCGGACGAGGGGCCGACGACCACGTTCAGCCAGCCGGGCGGGAGCCCGGCCTCGTCCTCGAGCTCGGCGAGCAGGAGCGCAGAGAGCGGCGTCTGGGCCGCGGGCTTGAGCACGACCGCGCAACCCGCGGCCAGCGACGGCGCGATCTTGTGCGCGACGAGGTTGAGCGGGAAGTTGAACGGGCTGATCGCGCCGACGACGCCGAGCGGGCGGCGCAGAGTGAACGCGAGCTTGCCCTCGCCCGCCTGGGACGCATCCATCGGGATCGTCCCGCCGGAGAGCTTGCGCGCCTCGACGGCGGAGAAGGTGTACGTCGACATCGCGCGGCTTGCCTCGATCCGTGCCGCCTTCATCGGCTTGCCGGCCTCGTCCGAGATCAGCCGCGCGACCTCGTCGTGGCGGCGGCCGAGCATGCCGGCGACGCGAACCAGGATCTCGGCGCGCTTGTGCGCCGGGAGCGGCTCGTCGCATCGCCGCCTCGGCCGCGTCGACCGCGCGGCGCGTCTCCTCGGCGCCCGCCTTCGCGACCCGCCCGACGACCTCGCCGGAGTAGGGCGAGCGCACCTCCTGCCACTCGCCGGTCTCGACCCACTCGCCGGCGATCAGCAGTTTCTGCCCGGTCGCGGTTGTCGCCACTCAACGAGTCTAGAAAACTGGGTTGGTGCCGGATATCCGTTACGCGAGGAGCGGCGGTGCTTCGATCGCCTACCACGTCGTCGGCGATGGTGACGCGGATCTCGTCTACGTCTCCGACTTCGTCTCGAATCTCGTCTACGCCTGGGACTCGCCCTACTGGCGCGCCTTGTACGACCGCCTCGCGCGCTCGTTCCGCCTGATCCTGTTCGACAAGCGGGGATGCGGCCTCTCCGACGGCGGCGGCCAGTTCGCCACCCTCGAGACTCGCATGGAGGATCTGGGCGCCGTTCTCGACGCTGCCGGCTCGCAGCGCGCGGTCGTTTTCGCCGGCCACGAGGGCTGCGCGATGTCGAGCCTGTATGCGGCGACGTACCCCGAGCGCGTCACGGCGCTGGTGCTCTTCCAGCCGCTGGCACGAAGCGAATGGGGCGACGAAGCCGATCGCGCCGAGCTGCGGCGGCTGCGGGACGAGTGGGGGACCCAGGAGTGGTGTGACGAGCTTCTGCGGGACGCTGCGCCGTCGCTCGCGGAGAGCGAGGACGCCCGCGTCTGGTTCGCGAACTGGCTGCGCGTCGGCTCGAGCCCCGCGGTCGCGTACGCGCTGAACCTCGCCTACTTCGAGACCGATCTGGTGGACGTTCTCCCCGCGGTTCGCGCGCCGACACTCGTTGTCTATCGCGGCAGCCGAAGCGAAGAAGACGCGCTCGACGTCGCGAGGCGGATTCCCTCGGCTCATGCGATGCGCGTGGCCGGTGAGGACTACTGGGGTGCGTTCCTCTCGCTCGAGATCGTCGGACGAGGTCGAGCGCTTCGTCGCCGGTGAGCCGGCGCACGTCGTCCCCGAAACCGTCCTGGCGACGGTCATGTTCACCGATATCGTCGGATCGACCGAGCGGGTGGCCGAGCTCGGCGACCAGGCTTGGCGCGAGCTGCTCGGAGAGCACAACGCGCTCGTGAGGCGCGAGCTCGCCCGCTACCGCGGCGAGGAGCGCGACACGGCAGGTGACGGCTTCTTTGCGACGTTCGACGGCCCGGCGCGGGCGATTCGATGCGCGCAGGCGATCGTCGAGAGCCTGCGCGTCCTCGGGCTCGAGGTTCGAATCGGTATTCACGCCGGCGAGTGCGAGCGCCTCGAGGGGAAGCTGGGCGGAATCGCCGTTCCCATCGGTGCACGCATCGCGGCGCTGGCGGCACCTGGAGAGGTGCTCGTCTCCAGCACGGTCAAGGATCTCGTCGCCGGCTCGGGGATCGAGTTCGAGGACCGCGGCGTTCACGAGCTGAAAGGTGTGCCCGGCGACTGGAGGCTGCATGCCGTCCGCCTTGCCTGAGACGCGCTACGCCAAAAGCGCCGACCTCAACATCGCGTACCAGGTCGTAGGCGACGGCCCGCTCGATCTCGTGCTCGTCCCCGGCTTCATCTCGCATCTCGAGCTCGACTGGCAGGGACCGGGTTACGCGCAGATGCTCGACCGGCTCTCGGCGTTCGCGCGGGTGATCCGGTTCGACAAGCGAGGCACGGGCCTCTCCGACCGCCCCGGCGGCCTTCCCGACCTCGAGAGCCGCATGGACGACGTCCGCGCCGTGATGGATGCGGCAGGAACCGAGCGGGCCGCCTTGATGGGCTACTCGGAAGGTGGTCCGCTCTCGATGCTCTTCGCGGCGACGTATCCCGAGCGGACGACGTCGCTCGTGCTCTACGGGACGTACGCCAAGCGCCGTGATCCGGACGACGACTATCCGTGGTCGCGCGACGTGGGAGGAGCGGCGGGCGTACGCCGACGCCGTCGAGCAGGAGTGGGGCGCGGAGGCCGACCTCGGGACGATGGCGCCCAACGCGGGGCCCGCCGAGGTCGAGTGGTGGCGGCGACGTGCGCGAGCCGCGGCGAGCCCGGGTGCGGCAAAGGCGCTGATCCTGATGAACAGCAGCATCGACGTGAGAGGAATCCTCTCCGCCATCCACGTCCCGACCCTCGTCCTCCACCGAACCGGCGACCGCGACTCCCGTCCCGAGGAGGGCCGCTACATCGCGGAGTGGATCCCTGGCGCACGCTTCGTCGAGCTCGAGGGCGAGGATCATGTTCCGTGGATCGACTCCGACCAGATCCTCGACGAGGTCGAGGAGTTTCTGACGGGCGTCCGCCGCGGGCCCGACGTGCGCCGTGTGCTGGCGACGGTGCTGTTCACAGACATCGTCGGCTCCACGAGCCGGGCGGTGGAGCTCGGCGACCGGCGGTGGCACAGCCTGCTCGAGCAGCACCACGCGATCGTGCGCCGTGAGCTGGGACGGTTCCGCGGGAGTGAGGTCGACACGGCCGGCGACGGCTTTCTCGCCACCTTCGACGGGCCTGCCAGGGCGGTCCGGTGCGCCCAGGCGATTCGGAGCGCCCTCGGCCCGCTCGGAATCGACATCACGGCGGGAGTCCACGCCGGCGAGGTCGAGGTCGGCGCCGGCGGAGCGATCGCCGGAGTGGCCGTGCACATCGGTGCTCGGGTGGCGTCGCAGGCGCCGGCCGGGCGAGGTGCTGGTGTCGAGCACCGTCAAGGATCTCGTCGCCGGCTCCGGGCTCGAGTTCGAAGACCGCGGCGTCGCACGACCTCAAGGGCGTTCCGGGTGAGTGGCGCCTCTACGCTGTAGCTCAGTGACCTCGGAGGCCTTACATCGTCGACGCCGTTCGCAGCCCGATCGGGCGGAGGAACGGCGCGCTGTCGTCCATCCGCGGCGACGAGCTTGCCGCCCAGGTCCTGAACGGCCTCGTCGAGCGGAGCTCGCTCGATCCCGGCGAGGTCGAGGACGTCCAGCTCGGCTGCGTGACGCAGATCGGCGAGCAGGGCTGGAACATCGGCCGGATGGTGCCGATGGTCGCCGGCTGGCCGGAGACCGTGTGCGGGACGACGGTCGACCGCCAGTGCGGCTCGTCGATGCAGACGAACTTCAACGCGGCTGCGGCGATCTGGTCCGGCCAGCTGGACGTCGTCGTCTCCGCGGGCGTCGAGATGATGTCCCGCGTCCCGATGGGCTCGAACGGCGGCGACCTCTCGGACAAGCTGCTCGACCGCTGGCGAGATCGTCCCGCAGGGGATCTCCGCCGAGGTGATCGCAGACGAGTGGGAGCTTTCGCGCGAGGAGCTCGACGCGTACTCGCTCGAGTCCCACAGGCGCGCGTCGAGGCGATCGACGAGGGGCGCTTCGAGCGGGAGATCGTCCCGGTCGAGGTGAACGAACCCGCACATCGGGCGTCCTCGTCGGCGTGGACGAGACGCCGCGGCGGGACACCTCAGCGGAGAAGCTCGCCGAGCTCGCTCCGGCGTTTCGTCCCGGACGGGAAGATCACGGCCGGCAACTCGAGCCAGATCTGCGACGGCGCGGCAGGCGTGCTGATCGCGTCCGAGCGCCGCCGTCGAGCGGCTAGGCCTGGAGCCGCGCGCGCGGTTCGTCTCGTTCGGCCTGTCCGGCGTCGACCCGCACCGGATGCTCCACGGGAACCCCGAGGCCTGCGCGAAGGCGCTCGCGAAGGCGGGCCTCACGTGGGACGACGTCTCGGTGATCGAGGTCAACGAGGCCTTCGCCTCCGTTGTCCTCCAGTTCCTGCACGACGCCGGTCTCGAGGACCGGCGGGCCGACGTGAACCCGAACGGCGGCGGCATCTCGCTCGGCCATCCGCTCGGCGCCACCGGCGCACGGGTGACCGCGACGCTGCTCGGCGAGCTCGAGCGCCGGAACGAGCGCTACGGAGTGGCGAGCATGTGCATCGGCTTCGGCCAGGCGATCGCGGCCGTCGTCGAGCGCGTCTGACCCGTTGGCTGCTCGTCCGCGGCCGTGGCGAGCGGCCGCTCGATCCCGCGATCGGCCGGATCAACTCCGGGCCCACTCGTCGTCCAAGCGGCCGACGGTCGAGGAGGGAGACCCGGCGGTGCTCTATGCGGCCGTCTGGCAGGCGCTGTTCGCCATCGTTGAGATTGCCGGACCGCCCGAGAACGACCCGAGCCGGACGCGATGGTCGTGGCGCTTCCCGATCCGCCCGCTTGTGGCAATCATCGGGACCTCCACGATGCGCCTGCAGTCGAGGAGGCCGGGATCTTTCCGCAGAGCCTCTGGCGCCACTCCCACATCCGCCTGACCGAGGAGCAATTCGAGCGGGCAAGGACGCTGATCGAGGCGTCAGCGCGGGCCGTCGATGCCAAGTAACACAGTGTTACAAGACTCCGGAGGCCGCCTGGTGAGCGCATTTCCGGGCTAGTAACACAGTGTTACTAGCTCCGACGCCGGCGCGGAACCGGCGGCTGAGCCCCCGGCCGCAGGGGGGCTCGACGCTACGCCGGCAGTAGGACCGGACGCTGGCCGCGGACGAGCTGCGCCGCCGCACCCGCGAGGGCGAGGATGACGAGACCCGTCAGCGCCAGTCCCAAGATCAACTTTCTGCGCCTCATTCGTCCCTAGACGCGCAGCGGATCGGTCTTCTTCCCTAGAGCTCGCTCCCCGCCGATGGAGATTCGTCGGGTCGGAGTCGTCGGTCTGGGGACCATGGGCGCCGGGATCGCCCAGGTCGCGCTGCAGGCCGGCAACGAGGTCGTCGGCCGCGAGGTCACCGCCGAGCTCGGCGATCAGGCCCGGTCGAAGATCGACCACTTCCTGACGCGCGCGGTGGAGAAGGGCCGCATGGAGCCGGCCGACAAGGACGCGGCCATGGGGCGGCTCGCGACGACGACCGAGGTCGGGGACCTCGCCGACGCGCGACCTCGTGATCGAGGCGATCGTCGAGGAGCTGGAGCCGAAGCGCGAGCTGTTCGCCGAGCTCGACCGGATCACTCGGCCGGAGGCGATCCTCGCGACGAACACGTCCGCACTCTCCGTCTCACGGATCGCGGAGGCGACGGGGCGCCCCGAGCGCGTGATCGGGATGCACTTCTTCAACCCTGCGCCGCTGCTGCCTCTAGTCGAGGTCGTGCGAGCCGAGCGCAGCTCCGACGAGGCCGTCGACGCCGCCTACGCCTGGGCCGAGGCGAGCCGGGAAGCAGCCGGTGCGCTGCAACGACACTCCGGGATTCATCGTCAACCGGGTCCTCATCCCGCTCCTCAACGACTGCGTGCGCGTGCTGGACGAGGCGGGCGTGACGCCGGAGGACCTCGACAAGGCGATGACGAACGGCGCCGGCTGGCCCATGGGCCCCTGCGAGCTCCGTGGATCTCGTCGGCCTCGACATCCACAACCACGCCTCGGAAGCGCTGCACGCCGCGCTCGGCGAGGATCGGATGGCGCCGCCGGAGCGGCTGCTCCAGATGCAGCGTGAGGGGAAGCTGGGCCGCAAGAGCGGCGAGGGCTTCTTCACGTACTGACGACGGTTCGCATCGGGATTCCCAGCCGGCGCGCGACCCACGGGATCGTCGAGCCCTGGACGAGCACCGAGAAGGCGACGACCACGAAGACGATGTCGTAGACGCGCTCCGCTTCGTCGACGGCGGCGAGGAGCGCGAAGGCAGCCAGGAGGATCGGGACCGCGCCGCGTAGACCGCTCCAGACGACGAAGAGTCGCTCGCTCTGCCGCATCCTCACCGGCACGAGCAGCGGATAGACGGCGAGCGGCCGGGCGATCAGCGCCAGGATCACCGCCAGCGCCAGGCCCTTCGAGCAGGCGGGTGCTCGAGAGGAGGTTCGTGATGTCCATCGTCAGCCCGAGGGCCGCGAACACCACGACCTCGGCGAGGCTGGCGAGCGACGTGTGGAACCGCTCGATCTCGTCGCGGAGCGGGACGTCCGCGTCGCCCAGGAGCACGCCGGCGACGAAGACGGCGAGGAAGCCCGAGCCGTGCGCCGTCGCAGCGAGGCCGTAGATGACTCCCGCGGCCGCGAGCGAGCGGAGGGGATAGAGGCCCGGGTTCGGTAGCGGGATCCGCAGGAGCGGCAGCAGCGCGGCGGTGCCGAGCAGGCCCACGACCAGTCCCACCGCCATCTCGATGGTGAACTCCTCGACGACCACCCAGAACGTCGCGCCGTCCTGCGTCGCCAGCTCGATCATCCCGATCATCAGCGCGATCCCGACCGGGTCGTTCACGCCGGATTCCCCCTCGAGGATCGTGCCGGCGCGGCCGCGGATCTCCTTGTTCCCGAGCACCGAGAACATCACCGCCGGGTCGGTGGGCGCCAGCGCGGCGCCGAGGATGCCGGCGATCGTCCACGAGAAGTCGAAGAGGTAGTGCGCGGCCACCGCGATGATCCCGGCGGTCGCGAACGTCCCGACGATTCCCAGCGAGAAGATCGGCACCGCGGCGACCCGGAAGCGGCGCCAGCCGACCAGCGTCCCGCCGTTGAAGAGGATCACGATCAGCGCGACGACGCCGATCCGCTCGACCTCGAGGATCGTGACGCGCTCCGCAAGCGACGGAAAGATGTCGGAGGCCACTGCGGCGAGCAGCAGGAAGATCACCGGCTCGGGGATCGGGATGCGCTCGCCGAGCTTGATCAGGAGCAGCGCGAGCAGAAGCCCGCCCGAGACGACGAGCACCATCGCGCCGAAGACGTTCAGCTCGTCCACGACACGAGCCTAAATGCGGGCCGCGATAACGGTTTCCTTACAGATCGCTAAGCCGGGTCACACTCCGGATGGCGATACTTGTGCCCATGCGTCCTGCGCGCCTGATCCTGCTCGCGGCCACGGCCGTCCTCTCCCTCGCGCTCACCGCGCTGGCTTCGGCCCAGCGCCCCGGCCCGGTCGAGGACGGAACGCTGTCGGTCCGTGACGGCCGCGCGACGATCCAGCTCCGGATGAGCGGCGGCGTCATCGGCCGGTTCGCCCGCGGGAAGCTCACGGTCACCGAAGCGCCTGTCGGGACGAGCACCATCGTCGTTCGCGGCGCCAACAGGACGACGTTTGTGAACCAGCGCACGACCGTCTATTGGGGCAGGAACATCAGGTTCCGGATCGCGGACGACCGCAAGTTCGTCGTCAAGATCAACGCCTCGAAGATCAATTTCTCGGCGGTCGGGCGCGGCGACGGCTGGCTCGACGGGTGGGGAGATCCCGCCGCGGGGGTCTACTTCGACGGCTCGTTCTCCCTCAACGGCGGCGCGTACCGGTCGATCCCGGACGGGCGCAGCCCGGTCCAGCTCGAGGCGCTGCCGACCGGCGGCTGAGCCGCGAGGTCTATCCTGATGAGCGCGATGGCATCGTCCGACGCGCAAACCGTGCTGGTGGTCGAAGACGAGGCGTCGATCGCCTCGTTCGTGGCCATGTACCTCCGCAATGCGGGGTACGACGTCAAGGTCGCCCCGAACGGGCGTGACGCGCTCACGCTGGCCGACTCCCAATCGCCCGCGCTCGTCGTCCTCGACCTGATGCTGCCGGACATCGACGGCATCGAGGTCTGCCGGCGGCTGCGACATACCTCCGACGTGCCGATCCTGATGCTGACCGCGCGTGACGAGGACGTCGACAAGATCGTCGGGTTGGAGGTCGGCGCCGACGACTACCTGACGAAGCCGTTCAACCCTCGCGAGCTCGTGGCACGCGTCAAGTCGATCCTCCGCCGCTCGACACCGGAGCGGAGGCAGGCGCAGACGACACAGATCCGGCACGGGCAGCTTCTCGTCGACTCGGGCCGGCGTGAGGTGCAGGTCGACGGGAACGACGTCCAGCTTGCGCCCAAGGAGTTCGACCTCCTCTGGGAGCTGCTCGACCACAACGGACTCGTGCTGACGCGCGACCAGCTGCTGGAGCGGGTCTGGGGCTACACGTTCGCCGGAGACACGCGGACTGTCGACGTCCACATCCGGCAGCTCCGGCGCAAGCTCGGAGACGCTTCCCCGATCGTCACCGTCTGGGGGGTCGGGTACAAGGCGGCGCCCGCGAAGGACGCCTCCAAGGACACGGTCACCGCCTGACCGAATAAGTCATGGCCATGTTCCGGTCGCTGCGCTTCCGCCTCCCGGCGTTCTTCCTGGCTGGCGCTGTGCTGGCCGGCCTGATCTCGACGCTGATCGCCCTCGGGCTCTTCCAGGACTACACCGAAGATCGCCTCGTCGCGGAGCTTCGCCGAGAGGCACGCGGGCTCTCGAGCCTCTACGCGCAGCAGGCGATCCGAGCCGCCGACCAGGATCGTCCGTACTTCGTCGAGCCGGAGCGGCTCGAGCAGGCGAGCGGCAGCAAGCTGTTCTACACCGGCCTTCGCATTCAGTTCCGCGGGACGACCGGCCTCAAGGAAGTGCCTCCCGGCGAGGTCGACTGGAAGGACGGCCGCGTTCACGTCTTCGAGTTCACGCCGCCTGGTGCGAGACGCGAGTATCTCGCCGTCGCGCATCCGGTCCGGATCGACGGCAAGGTCTACGGCGCGCTGATCGCCGCGAAGCCGAAGGCGGAGCTCCGTGAACGCTGGACAACCCTGATCGAGCGGCTCACGCTTGCGGGGATCTTCGGAATCGTCGTCGCGGGTGCACTGGCCTGGTACCTGTCCCGCCGCATCACGGAGCCCGTCCAGGCGCTGTCGAAGGCGGCCGACAACATCGCGGGCGGCCTGTACGAGGTTCCCGAGATCAACGCGAGCGGGGAGATCGGCCAGCTGGCCGAGCGCTTCCGGGAGATGGCGGCGCGCCTCCAGGAGGCGGAGGAGCTCGAGCGCAACTTCCTGATGACTGTCTCGCACGAGCTGCGGACACCGCTGACCGCGATCCGAGGCCATGTCGAGGCACTTCGCGAGGGCGTGGCACAGGACGAGGAGACGCGGCAGGAATCTCTCGACGTCATCGCCCACGAGGC
Source organism: uncultured Actinomycetes bacterium (assembly GCA_963733855.1). Classification (GTDB taxonomy): domain Bacteria; phylum Actinomycetota; class Thermoleophilia; order Gaiellales; family Gaiellaceae; genus JACDAN01. Next base: position 316,285 of record CAVTEL010000018.1, on the reverse strand, counting down.
GATGCGCCTGGAGCGACTGGTCGGCGACGTGCTCGACCTCGCCAAGCTCGACACGCGCCGATTCACGCTGCGGCGCGAGGAGGTCGACATGGGCCACCTGCTCGAGCGCGCGTACAACACGTTCGCCGAGGAGGCGCGGCGGCGCGACATCGACTACCGCCAGGACATCTCCGCCAGGCCGGTGATCGTGGCCGACGGCGACCGGGTGCTCCAGATCATCTCGAACCTGCTCTCGAACGCCTTCCGGTGGACGCCCGACGGGGGCCGGGTCGAGCTGCAGCTCGGCGCGGAGAACGGCACGGTGTCGGTCGCAGTCGAGGACACCGGGCCCGGGATCAAGCCGGAGGAGCAGGAGCGGATCTTCCGGCCGTTCTGGACGCGGGACGGCTCTGGCACCGGCCTCGGCCTGGCGATCGCGCGGGAGCTCGCGGTGGCCCACGGCGGCCGGATCCGCCTGAAGTCGGCTCCGGGGGAAGGGGCGCGATTCGAGCTCGTGCTCCCGCTGTCGCCGGGGGATGGCGGCGACTGAGCGCGCCGCCCAGGGCGGCTTGCTCGCGGCGATGCGGCCGCGGCAATGGACGAAGAACCTCCTGCTCTACGCCGGCATCGTCTTCGCCGCGGAGCTGGACGACCCCGAGCGGTGGGTGCAGGCGACCGCGGCCTTCGTCGCCTACTGCTTGGCATCGAGCGCGGCGTACATCTACAACGACGTCCGGGACGCAGAACAGGACAGGCTCCACCCGCTCAAGCGCCATCGCCCGATCGCGAGTGGGAGGGTTCGCCCTGAGCGCGCGCTGAACGTCGCGGGAATCCTCGCGACGCTCGCGTTCGCGGTCGTGGCGCCGCTCGGCTGGGGCTCGTTGGCGTACATGGCCGGCTTCGTCGGGCTCCAGCTTGCGTACAGCCTGGGCCTGAAGAACCTCCCGCTGATCGACGTGATGGCGATCTCGGGGCTGTTCGTCATTCGGGCGGCCGCAGGGGCGGAGGCAGTGGACGTGCGGATCTCGCCGTGGCTGATCGTGTGCACCGCGTTGCTGGCGCTCTTCCTGGCGCTGGCGAAGCGCCGCGGCGAGCTGGCGTCGACGGGCGTCGAGGCGGGACGTCCCGTGCTCTCCGGCTACTCGCTGGAGCTCGTCGACCAGCTCGTGACCATCGTCGCCGCCTGCACGATCGTCGCCTACTCGCTGTACACCTTCGAGGCGCGCGAGGGCAGCGCGATGATGGCGACGATCCCGTTCGTCGTCTACGGGCTCTTCCGGTACATCCAGCTGATGCACCGTGAGGACCTCGGGGAGGAGCCCGAGAACGTGCTGCTGACGGACGTGCCGATCCTGGCGACGATCGCCGCCTGGGCGGTCATGTCGGCGGCGATCCTGGCGCTGGTCTAGACTCGCTTCGCGGCGCTCTTGCGCGTCTTCGATGCGGTAGACGATCGCGCCGTTCGCCTGCTGGACGGCGGTCTCGATGCGGCTGAGGCGCTCGTCGACGCTCTTCCAGCCCGACGAGATCAGGTCGACCAGCAGGGCGAGGTCGTCCACCCGTGCATGCCGCTCCGCGAGGGTGTCGTTCTCGATCCGCTCGAGGCGCCGGATCGTCTGGCCGGCGAGCCCGCGCACCTCGGCGAGCTGGCGGGCGACGGGCAGCGCCTCGGCCCGCATGCCGTCCTGGACCGCCTGGCCGACGGCGACCGGAAGCGCGGTCTCGATCCGCGCGGCGAGCTCTCCGAGCTCCTCCACCTGCGCCCTCGCGCGCTCGAGCGCCGCATCCACGTCGCCCGGCTGAGTACGTGATTGAGCGGCGGCTTCCAGCCGCTCGCGTGCCCGTTCGACGGCCGCGTAGTCCACGGGGCGACTGTAGCTTTGCCCCCGGATGGACACCTCGGCGCTGGAGTACGAGCTCCCGCCGGAGCTGATCGCCCAGCAGCCGGCGGAGCGGCGGGACGAGTCGCGGCTCCTCGTCTACGACCGGTCGACGGGCGACGTGCGGCACCGGCGCTTCTCCGAGCTGCCGGAGGAGCTTGCACAGGACGAGCTCGTTGTCGTCAACGAGACGCGGGTGCTCCCGGCGCGGCTGCGGCTGCGAGCGTCCGGGCGGGGGAGAGGCGGAGGTGCTGCTGCTCGAGCGCGTGGGGGAGAACGGCCTCTGGGAAGGGCTGGCGCGTCCCTCGCGCAGGCTGAGGGCCGGGCAGCGGCTCGGCCCGGTCGAGCTGCTCGAGCCCCTCGGCGGCGGGCGCTGGCGGCTGCGGCTCGAGGGCGAGCCGGCCGGTGAGACGCCGCTGCCGCCGTACATCACCGAGACGCTCGCCGATCCGGACCGGTACCAGACCGTCTACGCACGGGAGGAAGGGTCGGCCGCGGCGCCGACAGCGGGCCTCCACTTCACGCCGGAGCTGCTCGGCCGACTCGACGTCGAGCGGGTCACGCTCCATGTCGGCCTCGACACCTTCCGCCCGGTCGAGTCGGAGACGCTCGAGCAGCACGAGATCCACACCGAGCGGTACGCGGTCGAGGCGGCGGCCTGGGAGCGGATCCGAGCAGCCAGAGCGCGTGCTCGCGGTGGGCACGACGACCACGCGAGTCCTCGAGACCCTGGCAAGTAACACTGTGTTACAAGCCGACGAAGTGCCGCCCGCTCCCGCCCCAGGAGCCAAAGCGCCGGGCAGTCCGGGGCCAAGTAACACAGTGTTACAAGGCCGAACCGGCCTGTTCATCACGCCCGGGTTCGAGTTCAAGCGGGTCGACTCGCTCCTGACGAACTTCCACCTACCGCGCTCGACGCTCCTCGCGCTGGTCATGGCCTTTGCGGGCATCGAGGAGACCCGGCGCCTCTACGAGCTCGCGATCGCCGAGCGCTATCGCTTCTACTCCTTCGGCGACGCGATGCTGATCCGGTGAGCTTCCGCGTCACGTCCACCGACGGCGCCGCCCGCGCCGGTGTCCTGCAAACCGCCCACGGCGAGGTGCCGACGCCCGCGTTCATGCCCGTCGGGACGAAGGCGACGGTCAAGACACTCCATCCAGACGAGGTGCGCGAGGTTGGCGCCTCGATCCTGCTCGGCAACACGTACCACCTGCACTTCCGGCCCGGTGACGAGCTGATCGCGGAGCTCGGCGGCCTGCACGAGTTCATGGGCTGGGACGGCGCGATCCTGACCGACTCCGGCGGGTACCAGGTCTTCTCCCTCCGCGACACGATCCTCGCGGCCGGCGACGAGGGCGTCACCTTCCGGTCGGTCTACGACGGCTCGCCCGCCACCTTCACGCCCGAGTCCGTGGCCCGCATCCAGGCCAACCTCGGCTCCGACATCGCCATGTGCCTGGACGTGTGCCCGCCGGCGGGCGTCACGCGCGAGGAGCTGGAGGAGGCGGTCCGCCGGACGACGCTCTGGGCCCAGCGACAGCGCGAGGCCGACCGGGCACCGGGGCAGCTCGTCTTCGGGATCACCCAGGGCGCCTCCCACCCGGAGCTCCGCCGCCGCTCGATCGAGGAGATCACCGCGCTCGACTTCGACGGCTACGCGCTCGGCGGCCTCTCCGTCGGCGAGCCGCGCGACCTCACCCTCGACGCCACTGCCTGGGCGGCGCCGCTCCTCCCCGAGCAGAAGCCGCGCTACTTCATGGGCATCGGCGACGCAGCAGGGATCCTCGAAGTGATCGAGCGGGGGATCGACATGTTCGACTGCGTTCTCCCGACCCGCACCGCGAGAACCGGCTCCGCGCTGACCTGGGAGGGGCGGCTGAACATGCGAAACGCGCGCTTCGCCCGCGACTCCAGCCCGCTCGACGAGGACTGCCGCTGCCCGGCCTGCGCCCGCTTCTCCCGGGCCTACATTCGCCACCTCGTCAACCAGCAGGAGCTCCTCGGAATTCGCTTACTCACGCTTCACAATCTTCGGTTCGTCCTGGACGTCACAGCAGGTGCGAGGGACGCGATCGCGAACGGCCTGCTGGCATCCTTCAAGACCGAGTCACTCGAACGCCTGAACACACTGGAGAACAGGACGCAGAACGCATGGAGCCGTTGATCTTTCTTGCCGCGCTGGCAGCGGTGTTCTGGTTCCTTCTCGTCCGGCCGCAGCGGCAACGGCAGTCCAAGCACCGCTCGATGCTGGCCGAGCTCTCGACCGGGGACGAGGTGATCACGGCCGGCGGCGTCTTCGCGACGGTCCGCACGATCGCCGACGACCACCTCGTAGTCGAGATCGCGCCCGGCACCGAGGTTCGGCTCGCCAAAGAGGCCGTCGCGAACGTCGTTCCGAAGCCCGAGGAGCCGCCGCTGACTCCGGAAGAACGCAGCTAATCTAAAGGGTCGCGGTGGCTACCAGACGCGGAAATCTCACCCTGCTCGCCTTCGTCGTCGCGGCGCTCGTCGGCGTCGCGCTCCTGGCGATCCCGCAGTCGCCGCTGCACCGCGAGATCAAGCTTGGCCTCGACCTCCAGGGCGGCGTCGAGCTCGTCCTGAGAGCGATCCCGCCGAAGGACGAAGAGATCACCGACGAGAACATGGACCTCGCGATCGAGGTCATCCGGAACCGCGTCGACGCGCTCGGCGTCGCCGAGCCGGAGATCCGCCAGCAGGGCGAGGATCAGATCTCGATCCAGCTCCCCGGCGTCGACGACCCCGAAAAGGCGAGCGAGCTGATCGGCAAGACCGCGCAGCTCGGGCTCTACGACGTCAACGAGAACACGCTCGACCCGACGCGCGACGAGAACGGCTTCCCGGTCCCCAGTGCCAACAAGTTCCAGCTGCTGAAAGAGCTCCAGCCGCGGACGAAGCGCGGCGAGATTCCCGAGTACTACCTCGTCGACCCGAAGGCGAAGAAGGTGATCTCCGGCCCGGAGGAAACGCAGGACCGGATCCGCCAGGCCTATAGGACGCGCACCGGCAAGGCGATCCCCAAGGGCTTCCAGATCTGGGGGATCCCGGAGAAGACGATCATCCTCACCTGCGGCATCGGCGAGCGCTACTGCCCGGGCGTCAACCAGGCGCCGCCGGAGCGGGACTACTTCTACCTCTTCCGGCACGACCCGCTGAACCAGGAAGACCCGGTCCCGGAGATGACCGGCCGCGACCTGAAGCTCGACGGCACCCGCCAGGACTTCAGCCAGACCCAGGGGCCGATCGTCCTGATGGAGTTCACGGACGACGGCGGCGAGAAGTTCCACGACGTCACGCGGGACATCGCCCAGCGCGGCCAGCTGCTCTCCGGCCAGGTCGGCAAGGACCGGGCGCTCCAGGGCTTCGCGATCGTCCTCGACCGGGAGATCAAGTCGGCGCCGACGATCGACTGGGACCAGAACCCGGACGGCATCGCCGGCGGCTCGGCGGAGATCACCGGCATCGGTGACACCGGCGAGGCGCAGGATCTCGCCCTCGTCCTCCGCAGCGGTGCGCTGCCGTACGAGTTCGAGCAGGTCGACTTCACGCGCGTCTCGGCGACGCTCGGGAAGGAGTCGCTCGACCAGGCGATCAAGGCGTCGCTCATCGGCCTCGCGCTCGTCGCGATCTTCCTGCTCCTCGTCTACCGGTTCCTCGGCGTCGTCGCGATCCTCGGGCTCGCGCTGAACGCGCTGTTCCTCTACGCGGTCATGGTGCTCTTCGAGGTCACGCTGACCCTGCCCGGCTTCGCGGGAATGATCCTCGCGATCGGGGTCGCGGCCGACGCGAACATCGTCATCTTCGAACGCATCAAGGAGGAGGCGGCTGCCCGGAAGTCGGTGCGCGCCGCCATCGCGTCGGGCTACAAGAAGGGCTTCGCGACCATCGTCGACGCGAACGTGGTCACGGCGATCACGGCCCTGGTCCTGTTCGCGGTCGCAACGGGCGGGGTGCGCGGATTCGCCTTCATGCTCCTGCTCGGCACCGTCATCTCGATCTTCACCGCCGTCTTCGCGACCCGCGCGTTCCTCGGCCTCCTGGCCGGGTTCCGCTGGTTCGACAACCCGAGATTCATGGGCGCGAGCGCGCAGAAGATGGCGGGCTGGCAGATGTTCGACGCGGTCGGCAAGCGGCGGATCTGGTTCACCGTCGCCGGCATCCTGATCGCGGCGTCGATCGGCTCGCTGATCTTCAAGGGGCTGAACCTCGGGATCGACTTCCGCGGCGGCACGGAGATGGAGTTCGCGTCCCAGCAGGCGGTGACCCCGGAGGACGTGACCGCGAAGATGCAGGAGATCGGCGAGCCCGATGCGATCGTGCAGGGGCGCGGCGAGGAGGCGCCGGGCGGCGGCTTCAACGAGTTCACGATCCGGACCGAGCCGCTCGAGCCCGGCGGGGTCCTCGAGATCACCGGCGCCGTCAACGAGGAGTTCAGCGCGACGCAGCAGGGCGTGCGGAACGTCTCGGCGAGCTTCTCCGACCAGATCCTCCGCGGAGCGATCTACGCGATCCTGATCTCGTTCGTCCTGATCACGATCTACATCTCGCTGCGCTTCCAGTGGCGGTTCGCGGTGCCGATCCTGCGGACGATCGTCAACGACGGCCTGATTGCGCTGGGCATCTACTCCTTTGCGGGCAAGGAGGTGAGCGCGGCGACCGTGGCCGCATTCCTGACCATCATCGGATACTCGATCTACGACACGATCATCATCTTCGACCGCGTACGCGAGAACCTGCCGATCATGCGGCGGTCCTCGATCAAGACGATCATCAACACGTCGCTCTGGGAGACCGTCCGCAGGTCGCTGGCGACGACGATCATCACCTTGCTCCCGGTCGGGGCGCTCTACGTCTTCGGCGGCGAGGTGCTCCAGGACTTCTCGTTCGCGATTCTCATCGGCATCTCGATCAGCGCCTTCTCGACGATCTTCATCGCTGCCCCGTTCCTCGCCGTGCTCCTCGAGAAGTCGCCCGAGTACAAGGGCCGCAAGGGTCTCGACGAGCCCGACGAGCGGCCCGTCGGCCGCGACGTCGAGGAGCCCGAGCCTGAGCCGGTCGCGGCCGGGGCCGTCGACGGAGGGGACGGAGAGGCCGTCGACGGAGGGGACGGAGAGGTCGCCGCTCCCGTTCCGGCGCCCGCCGTGCCTCCGGCCAGCTCCGACGCGTCGAAGCGTGAGCGCCGACGCCAGCGCCGCAAGGCGCGCCCTCATGGCCGAGCCAGGTAGCAACGGCGCGACCCGCGACCTCCTCGAGCGCATCGCTCTCGCCGCGGTCGGCGCTGTCACGCTGACGGCCGAGCGGGCGGACGTGCTCGCAGAGGAGCTCGCCGACCGCGGCATGGTGCGGCGGGACGAGGCGCGCGCGCTCATCGACGACGTCACTGCCCGCTGGCGCGGGGACGCGACTCGCATCGGCGAGATGGCCGGCTCGACGCTGGACCGCCTGTTCCGCGAGCTCGGCCTGGTCACGAAGGACGAGGTGGAGGAGCTCGAGCTGCGAATCGCCCAGCTGGAGCACCGCCTGCGCCTCCTGGAGGATCCGCCCGAAAGGGGTTCAAGCCCGCCCGTGCAACACTGAGGGCGTGCCCCTCCAAGCGGTACACGCCGGCTTCTGGCCCGCGATCACGCTGCGCCAGAGCGCACCCTCCTCCTCGCCGAGGCTCTCCAGCCTTGACTCGTCGGAGTGCGCCCTCTGGCTTGGTGCTCGCGACCCAGAAGCGGGGCAGCACCACTTGAAGGGGCACTAATGGCTCAGGCGCCTCCGCGAAGCCTGGGACGCATCTCCGAGATCGCCCAGGTCGCCGTCCGTCACGGCTTCGGCTACTTCTTCCGCCGCAACAAGCTCACCGACCTCATCGGCGAGGACGGCGAGGTCCTCGGCGAGGCGCCCTCCGAGCGCGGCCGCCACCTGCGGGAGATGCTCGACGAGCTCGGCCCGACGTTCGTCAAGTTCGGCCAGCTGCTCTCGATGCGGCCGGACGTCCTGCCGCCGGACATCATCGCCGAGCTCCGGAGCCTCCAGGACGACGTGTCGCCGTTTCCGTACGAGGAGGTCGCGCAGGTAATCGAGGAGAGCCTCGGCCAGCCGGTCGAGCGGCTGTTCCGCGAGTTCGATCCGGTGCCGATGGCCGCCGCTTCGATCGGCCAGGTCCATCGCGCCGTCCTCCCGAACGGGCGCACCGTCGCCGTCAAGGTGCAGCGACCCGGCGCGCCGCGGCAGATCGAGGCCGACCTCAACCTGATGTACCAGGCCGCCCGCCTCGCGAAGGAGCGCGTGCGGGCGCTGGACTTCATCGACGCCAAGGGCCTCGTCGACGAGTTCGCGCGCGCAATCCGGCAGGAGCTCGACTACCGCCTCGAGGCGCGCAACGCCGAGACCTTCCGCAAGAACTTCGCGGGGCACCCGCACGTCAAGGTGCCACGGGTCTACTGGACGTACACGCGGCCCCGCGTGCTCACGCTCGAGCACATCGAGGGGACACAGCTGGCCGACATCGACACGCTCGACTACGGGCTCGAGGAGCGGCGCCGGCTCGCCGAGGTCCTCACGGATACGTGGATGACCATGATCTTCCGCCACGGCTTCTTCCACGGAGATCCGCACCCGGCGAACATCCTCGTCCTTGCCCCCGACAGGATCGGCCTCGTCGACTTCGGCCTCGCCGGGCGTCTGACCGAGGAAGACGTCTCGAAGGCCACGCGGCTCTTCATCGACGTCGCGAACGAGAACGTCGAGGCGCTGCCGAATCGGCTCGCCGACCTCGGCGTGCGCTTATCCGAAGGAGCGCGAGGAGGAGTTCGTCGCCGAGCTGCGCGAGCTCTTCTACCGCTACTACGGCGCGACGCTCGAGGAGATCGACCCGCTGCAGGTCGTGCGGGAGGTCTTCGGGATGATCTACCGGATGAACCTCCGCCTGCCGACGAGGTTCGTCCTGCTCGACCGCGCGATCGCCACGCTGGGCTCGGTCACCGTCGAGCTCTCACCGGACTTCAACGTGTTCGAGGTGGCGCGGCCGTATGCCCGGAACCTGATGCTCAGCCGCTACACGCCGGCACGCATTGCGTCGCGCGCCCGGCGCGAGAGCTGGAACCTCGCGCGCATGGCCGTGGAGGTTCCGTACCAGCTGCACGACACGCTCGAGCAGTTCCGTGACGGACAGATCGAAGTGGGCTTCGTCCACAAGAACCTCGACGAGTTCATGGACCGCATCGTCGTCACGATGAACCGGCTCGTGATCGCACTGGTCGTGTCCGCAGGCCTGCTCGCGTCGAGCCTCCTCGGGATCTTCGCGACCGGCGGGCCCGAGATCCTCGGCATCAATGCCCTCTCGGTGATCGGCTTCGTGCTCTCCGGGATCCTCGGGGTCTGGCTTCTCTGGGGCGTTCTCCGCTCGGGCAGGCTCTGAGCTTCCGTCTTTCGAGCTCACCCGTCCCTCAAGGCCTCGCCAGCTCTGGATTCTTCGTCGCAGATCCGCGAGAAAGGACATCTTTCCCGCGCGAACGGCCGTTGCTAGCTTCGGCCGCATGACCAGCGCGCTGCTTCTCGCAGAACCGGAATCGGCGACGCGGGGCTTCCTCGAGCGCCACCTGCGGCAGGACGGGTTCGAGGTCCTGGAGGCGGGCGACGGCGAGGCGCTCGAGCTCGCGGAGCTCTCGCGGCCCGACCTCGTCCTCGCCTCCGACGCGCTCGCGCTGGAGCTCTGCCGGCGCGTGACCGACGTGCCGGTCATCGTGCTCGGCCGGCCGGACTCGGACGCCGTCGACCGCGTCCGCGCGTTCGCGGGAGGTTGCGACGACTACGTCGCGCGGCCGTTCCACTACGAGGAGCTGCTGGCCCGCATTCGGGCGGTGCTGCGCCGTGTCGCTCCCCCCGAGCGGGACTACCTGGAGGTCGGCGAGCTCCAGATCGATCGCGCCGCCAGGCGGGTCCTCGTCGCCCGGGTACCAGTCGTCCTCGCCGCGAAGGAGTACGACCTGCTGGTCAAGCTGGCCGGCGACCCGACGCGAGTGTTCACGAAGGAAGAGCTCCTGCGCGAGGTCTGGGGCTTCCGATCGCTCGGCCGGACGCGGACGCTGGACTCCCACGCCTCCCGCCTGCGGCGCAAGCTCTCAGCCGCAGGCGGTGACTTCGTCCGAAACGTCTGGGGAGTCGGCTACTCGCTGGTGGACGGCTAGCCAGACGGCAGCCGCCTCCAGTCCTGCACTGAACCTGAGCCGGTTGTTCGTGACGGTCGGCTTGCCTTGAACTCGCGGGCCGTACCGCAGTCGCCCTAGACGAATCGTGGTTTTCGACTGTAGGGTCGACGTGTCCCTTGCGGCGTGGACCTCTATCGACAGGATCACAAGAAGGGAGTTTCTATGAACAAGGCTCTCGTTGTGGGCGGGCTGCTCCTGGCTTTGCTCGTCCCAACCGCCTTCGCCGGCTCGCAGGCTCCTCAGGCGACGGTCCTCTGTGTCGAGCTTCAAGGCAACGCGGACACGCGCTACGACGTCAAGGCTCGTAGCTCAGGCAAGTGCGCGCGCGGGGAGCGAACGGTGGCGCTTCCACGTGGCCTGAGAGGCCCGCGTGGCCTGCGGGGACCAGCAGGCGCACGAGGTCCTGCCGGCCCACAGGGACCTGCAGGGCCAGCCGGTGCGCAGGAGCGACAGGGGCCAGCAGGCCCGCAGGCCCAGCAGGGCCACAGGGTGCGCGCAGGGTTCTCCCGGTCGTGACGCGGTCCGTGTGGTCACGGCTCCCGGCGGCGGCTTCATCGCAAGCAACCCGACCTGGGTCAATTCACCGCGAACGGCTTCAGCTTCGGGCCGTTCACTGACTCGGGCGACCGAGGGCGCGTCGCTGGTCTATCGAGGTGCCGACATTCAGGGCATGGAGCTGCGCGACATCGCGGAGCTGACCTACTCGGCTGGCTTTAACGGCACCAGCAACGACCCGCCCTTCCTCGGGGTGTTGCTCGACAACAATGGTGACGGGTTCACCGGCGGTCCCGACGACCACGACGTGGCCTTCGTCCCGTTCAGCCAGCCCGGTGGGACCGCGGATACGGCCGGTCGCCTGATCGAGTACGACGTGACCGAGGGCGGGGTTCGCTACGACGACGACCCGGGCACCTCCCTGAGCAGCCTGGGACGAGGTTCTCGCCGCGCACGGCACGGACAAGATCGACGCGTTCGTCGTCACCGGAGGCTTCTCGCTGCCCGGCACAACAGACGCGTTCCTGAACAGCCTCCGCTACGAGGTCGCCGGGTCGCCCCCGTCCGTGGTCTCATTCAGCAACTAGCCACCGAACTCGAGTCCGCGCGGGATTGACAGTCCCGGCTGGGCCTCGGCTGAACGCAAACGCCGAGGCCCAGCCTCCGCGGCATTCGGCGGGCTACTCGCTGCTGAACGACTCGCTGTAGCGGCCGAGCACGAAGTCCCAGCCGGGGCCGTAGTTCGCGCGCCCCTCGGGGTCGTCCCAGCCGCGGTGCTCGAGGTCGACCCGGGTCTTGGTGCCCTCGGGCGTGAAGCGGATCTCGAGCTCCGTCGGGCCGCGCTCCGGGTTCACGCGCCAGCGCAGGAGGAACCGGTCGTGCGGCTCCCAGGCGAGGACGTCCGCCCAGTCGGACTCCTCGCCCTCCGTGCTCCGCTCGTACAGGCGGCCGCCGACGCGCTCTTCGAAGACGATCTCCGCGACCTTGTCCTCGAAGATCGTGTGGCTTCTCGGCCACCAGCTCGTCGCCTGCCGGGTGAAGGTCTCGAACGCGGTCTCCTGCGAGGCCTCCACCATGATCGTCTTGTTGATCGCCGCAAGCGCTTCCGTCGTGCTCATCCCTTGCTCCTTTCCCTCCGTTCGGCCTCGGCCTTGAAGTCGCCGAGCGCCTGATCCCAGAAGCGGTCGAAGTAGCTGCGGACGGCCGCGACGCCGTCCAGGTCGACGCGATAGACGCGCCGTGTTCCTTCCGCCCGCTCGCGGACGAGGCCTGCGTCCTTCAGCACCCGCAGGTGCTGGGAGACTGCCGGGCGGCTGACGGGGAGCTCACCCGCCAGCTCTCCGACAGCCATCGGCCTCCGGGCAAGCCGCTCGAAGATCGTTCTCCGAGTCGGGTCGCCGAGGGCGTTCATCGCTACTGCGTAAGCTTCCACTTACCGTAAGCGTAGACTTACGATCAGCCGATGTCAAGCCTCGGCGTTCCCGCTTCGAGGTCGAGCAGCAGCCGCTTCCGCTCGAGCCCGCCGCCGTAGCCGACGAGGCTGCCGTTCGACCCGACGACGCGGTGGCACGGGAGCACGATCGGGATCGGATTGCGGTTCATGATCGTCCCGACCGCGCGGGCCGCGCGGGGGTTCCCGGCCTCGACGGCCAGCGACTTGTAGGTCGTGACCTCGCCGTAGGGCACCTTCGCGAGGCGCTCGAGGATGTCGCGCGAGAAGCCTTCCCGACCGCGCAGGTCGAGCGGCAGGTCGAAGTCCCGCCGGTTGCCCTCGAAGTACTCGTCGAGCTCGCGCCGCACCGGGTCGAGCTCGCGCGGTGCGCGCAGGACTCGCACACCGAAGGTTCGGGCGAGCGTCTCGGTCTCCCGCTCCGGCTCGGGATCGAACGAGATCCGGCAGAGGCCCCGCTCGGTCACGGCGAGGAGGAGCGGGCCGATCTGCGTGTCGGCGACGTCGAACGAGACGTCGACGAGCCCGGCCTCGGCGGCGGCCTCCCGGAAGCGGCGGTCGAGTGTCTTGGGAACGGAAGTCATGTGAGCCTCCTTCGCAGGCGCCGCACGCCGGAGGACGCGGCCTGGCGGGCCGCCTCCTCGCTGGACCCGAGTGCGGTGCCGATGTCCGAGTAGGGGAGGTCGTAGCCGTACCGGAGCACGACGGCGGCGCGCTCCTTCTCCGGGAGCTCGTCCGCGAGGTGCTCGATCTGCGCGTACGTGGGACGATCGTCGGTCGTCTCGCCGTCGAGCTCGCGCTGCCGGCTCCGGGCGCCGTTTCCGCCCCTCGTCGGCGGCGACCCGGGTCGCGATCGTGAACACCCAGGCTCGCAGGTAGCGGCCGTGCTTCAGCGAGTCGTAGCCGCGGAGCGCCCGGAGAAACGTCTCCTGGAACGCGTCCTCGGCTCGCTGCCGCCCGAGCAGGCGCACGAGGTGCCCGAACACGGCGTCGCGGTTCTCTGCGTAGAACCGCTCGAACGGCGGAACGGTCATTGCCTCCATCATCCTCTTCAACGTGGGGGCCGCGGAGGATGTGAGATGAGGTGCGCTGTCGTCGGCCACGTCGAGTGGATCGACTTCGTGCGCGTCGAGCGCGTGCCCGAGCCCGGCGAGATCGTGACTGCCCTCGAGAGCTGGCCCGAGGCGGCCGGCGGAGGCGCTGTTGCCGCCCGCGAGTTCCTCCGTCTCGGCGCGGAGACGACGTTCTACACCGCCCTCGGCGACGACGACCTCGGCCGTCGCTCGGAGCGCGAGCTGCGCGCGCTGGACCTGAGGCTGGAGTTCGCCACGCGCGACGCGCCCCAGCGGCGCGGCTTCACGTTCCTCGACGATTCCGGCGAGCGGACGATCACCGTGATCGGCGAGAAGCTCGTCCCGCACGGGGACGATCCGCTCGCCTGGGAGGAGCTGGACGCCGTCGGATGCCGTCTACTTCTGCGGCGGTGATCCGGACGCGCTCCGGCTCGCGCGGCGGGCAAGGGCCGTCGTCGCGACGGCGAGGGAGCTGCCGACGCTCGCCGAGGCGGGCGTCAAGCTCGACGCGCTCGTCCACAGCGGGCGGGATCCGAGCGAGCGCTACCGGCCGGGTGATCTCGACCCCGCACCGAGGATCGTGGCCACGACGGAGGGCGCGGCCGGAGGCCGATTCACCGCCGACGGGCGTGAGGGCCGCTGGGACCCCACGCCGCTGCCCGGCCCGCTGAAGGACGTCTACGGAGCAGGCGACTGCTTCGCTGCGGGCCTTGCGTACGCCCTGGGCGAGGGCCGTGCCCCCGACGAAGCGCTTGCCTTCGCCGCCGAGCGCGCGGCCGCCGCGATGACGCGGGTCGGCCTCGGTCGACTATGACTCGAGCATGGTCACGATCGACGACGTGCGGGCGCTGACGGCCGGCCTGCCCAGGTCGTACGAAGCCGTGGTCCGTGGCCGGGTCAAGTTTCGCGTCGGGCGGATCGTGTACCTGTCCTTCTCGCGCGACGAGAAAGTGATGGGCTTCGCGTTCCCCAAGGAAGAGCGGGACGCGCTGATCCAGACCTGGCCCGACAAGTTCATGCAGCCCGATCCGGGCGACCTCCGTTACAACTGGGTGCACGCCCGGCTGGACGCGATCGACGAGCAGGAGCTGCTCGAGCTCGTCTTCGACGCCTGGCGGATGGTGGTGCCGAAGCGGCTGGCCGCGGCCTCCGACGACGAGCTTCGGCTCGGCGAAGTCGCGGACCTGTCGTGAGGTTCGTGCAAGCAGCACGACTCGGCCCCTCTTAGTCGAGTAGCCGGAAGTACCGGGCGATGGGCAGGAGCGTGAACCCGGCTGCCTCGGATGGGCCAGCGTTCGGGAATGTCACCCGAGTACTCTCGTTTCCGCCTGCTCTCGACGACCCGGACTAAGCTCTCGGCTGAAGCCGCGATGGCCAAGCGCTCAGCACAGTATCCGGAGGGGCGAGCCCGGCCGAGGGGGCTTCCTACGAGACCCGCCCGCTTGACGCGTCCACGTGGGACGCCTTTGCGGAGCTGGTCGAGCGCAACAACGGGGTCTACGGAGGGTGCTGGTGCATCGCCCATCACTCCGAGTACCAACGCGGCGTCAGCGATCCCCGCACTCTGAAGGAGGAGCTGGTCAGGGCGGGCCGCGCGCATGCCGCACTGGTCTTCGACGAGGACGACCTCGCGCAGGGCTGGTGCCAGTACGGCAGTCCGGAGGAACTCGGGCTCAAGCACCACCGTGAGTACGCGAAGAACCCGCCGCCTCGTGCGCGCTGGCGGATCGCCTGCATCTTCGTCGACAAGGGCCATCGCGGCCGCGGAGTCGCGCGGGCCGGGCTGGAGGGCGCGCTCGCCCAGATCGCCGCCGCCGGCGGCGGTCTCGTCGAGGCGATCTCCGAGGTAACCGCCGGACGGGAGGCTCAAGGCCGGTTCCTGTTCAGCGCGACCGCCGAGCTGTTCGAGCAGTACGGGTTCACGAGGGGACGGCAGGTCGGCAAGCACGCGTGGATCGTGAGCCGCGAGATCGACCCGCGCGTAGCGGACACGCACAAGCCGCAGGAAGAGAAACACCGCAGAAAGAGACGCGGCGCGTACTCGATTGGCGAACGGCCAGTCGGACGCGAGCCACTCACTCACGGCGCGCCAGAGCGCGGTGTCCAGATGCGCGTGGCTCGCCCGTACCCAGGAGAGCGCACGGGCGTCGTACTCGCTGTCGGCCGCGGGAGTGTACACGCACCGATTACGTCGCGGCTCGCCGTCGCGCACGTTGTACGTGGACCCCGTTCGGTTGCGAATTCGTCGGCCTGGCGCTACGCTCCCGATTCTCGTCAGGCGTCATCTCCGCGGCCAGCGGCTGTCCTCCCATCCGGGCGTCGCTGGATGTGTTTCGCCGAGTCCACGCTTCGTAGTCCTGTCGTCGCGCTCGGGGCCGAGCGGCTCGAGCACGAACTGCGGCGTCTCGAGCCGCCGAGGACTCGAAGTCGCGCGGGACGAACTCATCCACGCGACCCCATCCTGCACGTGCTCGATCTCCGACTTTCAGTGGAGCGGTCAGCGTGCATTTTGCTCAAAGCATTGACGAAGTGGGGAATAGTGGGTCTATTGTGGGAGGAAGTGGGAGACTGCTGATGGCCCGAACATGCTGCTTGGAGAGTATGAACACACCATCGACGACAAGAACCGGCTCACCCTTCCGGCCCGGTTCCGAGACGCCATGTCCGGCGGCGTCGTCGTCACGCGCGGCATGGACGGTTGCCTCTACGCGTATCCGCGGGGCGACTGGCAGGAGCGGTTCCAGTCGCGGGTCGCGGGTCTCGATCCGCTCAGCAGCGAGAGCCGCAAGCTGCAGCGCCACTTCTTCTCCGGCGCGGCCGAGGCGGAGCTGGACAAGCAGGGCAGAATCATGATTCCGGGACCCCTGCTCCGCTACGCCGGCCTCGAGCGGGAAGTCGTCGTCGCCGGGATCCACGATCACCTCGAGATCTGGGATCGCGAGACCTGGCGACGGGAGCTCAACGAGGTCGAAGGGAGTGCGGAGCATGTTGCCGAGCGTCTTGCAGCCAAACGCGACTGATCACGTCCCCGTCCTCGCCGAGGAGGTTCGGCGCCTGCTCGACGTGCAACCGGGAAACACTGTGGTCGACGCCACCTTCGGGGCGGGCGGACATGCAGCCTTGCTCGCCGAGGACCTGAGGGGCGAGGGCAAGTACCTCGCGATCGACAGGGATCCCAACGTCAAGCCGTACTTCGAGTCGTTCCGGCGCCGCGCCGGCGTGAAGACGCGGTTCCTGGCCGGAGACTTCGCCGACGTTCTCGAGCGGTTCGCGGACAACGGCCGCGGCGCCGACGCGATTCTCTTCGACCTCGGCGTCTCGAGCATGCAGCTCGACCGGCCGGACCGCGGGTTCTCCTACGCGGCCGACGCGCCGCTCGACATGCGCATGGACCCGACCGCCGAAGTATCGGCCCGCGAGCTCGTGAACGAGGCGAGCGAGCGGGAGCTGACCGAGATCTTCCGCTCGTACGGCGAGGAGCGGTACGCCCGCCAGATCGCGAAGCGGATCGTGCGCGACCGGCGCAGCCAGCCGTTCGAGACGACCGGTGAGCTCGTGGAGACGATCAAGTCCGCGATCCCGACGCCGGCACGGTTCGGCGACGGCCATCCCGCGCGACGCGTCTTCCAGGCGCTTCGGATTGCGGTCAACGACGAGCTGGGGGCGCTCGAAGCCGCGCTGCCCGCCGCGCTCGAGATGCTCGCACCGGGCGGCCGGATCGCCGTCATCAGCTTCCACTCGCTCGAGGACCGAATCGTCAAGCGGTTCTTCCGGGCCGAGGCGCACGGCTGCACCTGCCCGCCTGACTTTCCCGTCTGCGTCTGCGGCAAGGAACCGTCGCTTCGGGTCCTGACCAGGAAGGCGGTCAGGCCGAGCGCGCAGGAGATCGCGACGAACCCGCGCGCCGCGTCCGCACGGCTCAGAGGCAGCGGTCAAGACCTGATGGCCGTCGCGGTCGCACGGCTCGCCGGTGCTCGCCCGAAGGGCCGCGCCAAGGCCCAGCGCCGGACCGCCGGAGGCGCGTTCTGGATCGTCCTCGTCGGCGTGCTCCTCGCCGGCGTCGTGGCGCTGAACGTCGCCGTGCTGCGGCTCAACCTCCAGTTCGACCAGCTCGCTCGCGACCGCGACAAGCTTCGCGCCGAGTCGGCCGAGCTCGCGTCCGAGCTCGCCACACGTTCGGCCTCCGCGCGCACGAGCAGCCTTGTACGGCAACCGTCTCGGCTACCTGCCGGCAGATCCCGCCACGACGACGTATCTGGATCTCTCGGGCCGGTGAACCGGCGGCTCTCGAACCGCCGGATCAGGCTCCTGCTCGTCCTCTTCACGCTCGCCTTCGCGGGCCTTTTCGGACGCGCTGTCTGGCTCCAGGCGGTGCACGCGCGCGGGCTCGACCGGCTCGCGCAGGGCCAGCACCACGCGACCGTGACCGTTCCCGCGCCGCGTGGCGCGATGACCGACCGGAACGGGGTGAAGCTCGCGATCGGCCGGCGCGCCACGACCGTCTACGCGAACCCGAAGAACATCGCGGACCCGCGGACAGTGGCGATCGCGGCAGGCGAGGCGCTTCGCCTCGACCCCGACGAGCTCTATGGCGCGCTCGCCGACCAGTCGCGCGGCTTCGTCTACGTGGCGCGCAAGGCCGACCCGAAGCGAGTCGACGCGCTGGAGCGAAAGGGCGTCCAGGGGCTCGGCTTCTACTCCGAGGAGCGGCGCGTCTACCCCCAGGGATCGGTCGGCGCCCACGTCCTCGGCTACGCGGGAGTCGACAACAAGGGACTGTCCGGGCTGGAGCTGGCGCTGGACAAGACGCTGGCCGGCCGGCCCGGCCGCGAGACCTTCGTCCGCGATCCCTTCGGCCGTGCGCTCGACGTCGTCCAGGCGACGCCGGCAGTCGAGGGCCACGACGTCCGTCTGACCCTCGACGCCACCCTCCAGGCGAACGCCGAGTCCGTGCTGCGGTCGACGGTCCGCCGCTGGGGCGCTCGTCGCCGCCACGGCCGTGGTGCTCGACCCGCACAGCGGCGAAGTGCTCGCGCTGGCCGTCGAGCCGGGCTTCGACGCGAACGGCTTCCCGCAGACCTCCCGCGAGGTGCAGCGCAACCGCACCGTCACGGATACGTACGAGCCGGGCTCGACGCTGAAGGTCGTGACCGTCGCCGGGGCGCTCTCCGAAGGGCTCGTCACCCCGACGACCTCGTTCACGCTTCCCCCGAGCCTTCAGGTGGCTGACCGGGTGATCCACGAAGCGCACCGCACGGGCACCGAGCGGATGACCGTCGCGGCGATCCTCGCCCAGTCCTCCAACATCGGGACGATCACGCTCGCCCAGATGCTCGGCCGCCAACGGCTGACCACCTGGCTCGGCCGGTTCGGGTTCGGCAAGAAAACCGGCATCGACTTCCCCGGCGAGACGCGGGGGATCCTTCCGAGCGACTGGTCGGGCTCCACGATCGGCACCCTGCCGATCGGCCACGGCATCGCCGTGACGCCGGTGCAGATGGCGTCCGCATACGCCGCGGTGGCAAACGGTGGCGTCTGGAAGCAACCGCACCTCGTCCTGTCGGAGCGGGTCCGGCAGCGCCGGGTGATCTCGCGCGCCGTCTCCGAGCAGCTGATGTCGATGATGCGGGACGTCGTCGTCGAGGGAACCGGAACCGAGGCCGCGGTCGAGGGCTATCAGGTCGCCGGGAAGACCGGGACGGCCGCCAAGCCGGATCCGCGCGGCGGCTACTCGACCTCCCGCTACGTCGCCTCGTTCGTCGGCACGGTGCCGGCGGGCGACCCGCGGCTCGTGATCCTGGTAACCGTGGACGAGCCGAGCACGATCTGGGGCGGCGTCGTCGCTGCCCCGGCGTTCCAGCAGATCGCCAGCTTCGCGCTGCAGTACCTCGAGATCCCTCCGGACGCGTAGCGTCTGTCCGCGAAGCGGACCGTGGAGGGGGCTTGGGGGAACAGGGAGGTTCCCCCAACGGACTCGCCTGCTCCGCTAGCCTCCAGCCGATCGTGGATCTCGAGCGGCTGATCACCGCGCTCGGACCTCTGGAGGTCCGCGGGGGCGCTCCGACAGACATCACCGATCTCGCGTACGACACGCGTGAGGTCCGGCCCGGCGCACTCTTCTTCTGCGCGCCCGGGGAGACCATCGACCGGCACGACCTCGCCGGCGAGGCGGTCGAGCGCGGCGCCGTGGCGCTGGTGGTGGAGCGGCCGCTCGACCTCGACGTGCCGCAGCTGCTCGTGGAGTCGGCGCGCGCGGCGATGCCGATCGCCGCCGACGAGTTCTTCGAGCGGCCGACCGAGGAGCTGCTCCTCGCCGGCGTGACCGGCACGAACGGGAAGACGACGACTGCGTATCTGCTCCACTCGATCTTCGACACGGCCGGCATGCGGCCCGGGCTGATCGGGACGATCGAGTCGCGAGTCGGCGGCGAGTCACGGCCCGCGGTGCGGACGACGCCCGAGTCGGTCGACCTCCAGCGCACCTTCCGGCAGATGATCGACGCGGGAGACCGGAGCGCCGTGATGGAGGCGACGTCGCACGGCTCCGTCCTCGGCCGCCTCGAACGGGTCAGGTTCAAGGCGCTCGCGTTCACGAACCTGACGCAGGACCACCTGGACTTCCACGGCTCGATGGACGAGTACTACGAGGCGAAGCGACGGCTCTTCACCGAGCACGAGCCTGCGCCGGCGGCGGCGATCAACATCGGCGACGACTTCGGGAGGCGGCTCGCCGACGAGCTCCGCAGGCTCGATCGCGCGCCGCTCCTCACCTTCGGGCTGACCGGCGACGCCGACGTCCACGCAGGCGCCGGGGATCGAGCCGGCTCCAGGGTCGCTTCAACCGGGAGAACACCCTCGCCGCCGTCGCCGTGCCGCGCCTGCTCGGCGTCCCGGAGCGATCCGTGGAGGAAGGCTTGGCGAGGCGCTGCCGAGCGTGCCCGGCCGGTTCGAGTCCGTGGACGAGGGACAGCCGTTCTCGGTGATCGTCGACTACGCGCACACGCCGGATTCGCTGGCGAACGTCCTCAGGACGGCCCGGGAGCTCGCCGGCGAGCGGATGATCTGCGTCTTCGGCTGCGGCGGCGACCGCGATCGCGGCAAGCGTCCGGAGATGGGGCGGATCGCGAGCGAACTGGCCGACGTCGCGATCGTCACGTCCGACAACCCACGCAGCGAGGATCCTCAGGCGATCATCGACGAGATCCTCAGAGGCGTCGTCGGCGACGTGGAGGTCGAGCCCGACCGGCGCGCCGCCATCGCGAAGGCGATCGAGCAGGCTCGCGACCGGGACGTCGTCGTCATCGCCGGGAAGGGCCACGAGCAGGGCCAGGAGCTCGCCGACCGCAAGATCCCCTTCGACGATCGCGAGGTCGCGCGCGAGGCGCTTCGGGCGCTGAGGGCCCCGGCGTGATCCCGCTTCCGGTTTCCGAGCTCCAGGGCCTCGGCCGGCTCGAGGCGACGGCGGACGAGGTGACCGGGGTCCAGATCGACTCGCGGCGAGTTCGGCCGGGCGATCTGTTCGTCGCCGTCCGCGGTGCGGCTCGCGTACGTCGAGCAGGCTCGCGCGGCGGGTGCTGGGGCGACACTCGTCCCGGACGACGACCACGCCGCCATGGCCGCGATCGGACGGGCTGTGCGCGACCGGTCGAGCGCCGAGGTCGTCGGCATCACCGGATCGACCGGCAAGACGTCCACGAAGGACATCCTCGCCGCGCTTGTCGCACCGCACCGGAAGACGGTCGCCGCCGAAGCCAGCTACAACGCCGAGCTCGGTGTCCCGCTGACCCTCGCGCGGCTGGAGCCGGGAACCGAGCTGCTGATCGCGGAGCTCGCGATGCGCGGCTTCGGCCAGATCCGTGATCTCTGCGAGATCGCACGGCCGACGCTCGGCGCCATCACCGCCGTCGGTCCCGTCCACCTCGAGTTCGTTGGCGACGTGGCCGGCGTCGCACGCGCCAAGGCCGAGCTGCTCCAGGCGCTGCCGTCCGGTGCGACCGCAGTCGTCCCGGCCGGGGTCGACGAGCTCGAGCCCCACTTGCGAGACGACCTGAACGTGATCCGCGTCGGCGAGGACGTCCGGCTGCGCTCGTGGACGGACGGCCACATCGCGGCGGACGTGCTGGGCGAGACCGTCGAGCTCGAGCTGCCGTTCAGCGCGCGCCACCAGGCGGAGAACGCACTCGTCGCGCTTGCGGTCTACGCGGCCCTCGGCCTTCCGCTCGACCGAGTCGGCGAGGGCGCGAAGGCGATCGAGCTCTCCCGTCTCCGCGGCGAGGAGATCCCGCTGGCGGGCGGCGGCGTCCTGATCAACGACTGCTGGAACGCCAACCCGGCGTCCATGCGGGCGGCGCTCGAGGAGCTCGCGAAGCGGAACGGCGGCAGGCGGATCGCGGTGCTCGGCGGCATGGCCGAGCTCGGCACCGAGGGCTCCCGCTACCACCGCGAGATCGGCGAGCTGCTCGATCCGGTCGACCACGTGATCGCCGTGGGCGAGCTCGCGCGCGGGTACGGAACGGGCGAGTGGGTCCCGGATGCGGACGCGGCCGCCGAGCGCCTCGCGGAGCTGCTCCAGCCGGGCGACGTCGTGCTCGTCAAGGGCTCGCGCTCGGTAGGCCTCGAGGCCGTCGCACAGAAACTTCAGACCTAATGGAACGAGTCCTCGCCGCGGGCCTGCTCGCGATGCTGATCTCGATCGTCGCCGGACCGAAGTTCATCGACTTCCTCCGCCGGAACGAGATGGGCCAGCACGTCCGCGAGGAGGGCCCCGAGGGCCATCGGGTCAAGCAGGGGACGCCGACGATGGGCGGCCTCCTGCTGGTCTTCTCGGCGACTCGGTCGCGTTCCTCGCGCTGAGCCACTACACGACCGAAGGGCTCGCTGTCTTCGGCGTGATGCTCGGCTGCGGCAGCGGTCGGCTTCGCGGACGACTACATGAAGCTCCGGCACCGCCGCTCGCTCGGCCTCGCAGGACGTTGGAAGCTCGTCCTCCTCGCGGCGATCACCGTCGGGCTCGCGCTTCGCGGTGGAAGCGGTGAACGCGCCGAGCGAGCTCTACGTGCCGGTCCTCGACTGGCGCTTCGGGCTCTCGCTCGGCTTCTACCTCCTGCTCTTCCTGATCGTGGCCGGCGCGGCGAACGGCGCGAACCTCACGGACGGGATCGACGGCCTCGCTGCCGGAATCGGGATCATCTCCCTGCTCACGCTCACGGCGATGAACGTCGTCGCCTACACGCGCTCGGGTCAGTTCCAGGCCGAGCAGGACCTGGCCTCCCTGGACATGGCGATCCTCGGCGCCGCGCTGATCGGAGGAGCGATCGGGTTCCTCTGGTACAACGCCTTCCCCGCCGAGGTGCAGATGGGCGACACCGGCTCGATGGCGATCGGCGGCGCGATCGGCGCGCTCGCGGTCATGAGCCGCAGCGAGCTGCTCCTGCTCCTGATCGGCGGCATCTTCGTGATCGAGGCGCTCTCGGTGATCCTGCAGGTCGGCGTCGTTCAAGTACTGGGGCCGCCGGATCTTCCTGATGGCGCCGATCCACCACCACTTCGAGATGAAGGCGTGGTCGGAGACGAAGATCATGGTGCGCTTCTGGATCGTCGCGGCGATCCTGTGCGGCGCCGCGTTCGCGCTCTACTACCGCTACTTCCCGGCCTTCCGTCCCGACCTCGTCGGATGACCTACCTCGTGCTCGGCCTGGCGCGGTCGGGCCGGGCGGCTGCGCTGGCGCTCGCGAGTCGAGGCGAACGCGTCGTCGCTGTCGACCGCTCTCCCGAGGCCGAGGCCGGCAGGCTCGCCGCGGCCGGCGTCGAAGTCCATCTCGGAACTGAGGAGACCACGCTGTTGGAGGGAGTCGACGTCTTGATCAAGAGCCCCGGGGTGCCGTCCGAGGCACCTCTCGTCGCCGCCGCACGAGGGCGCGGCATCCCGGTCTGGAGCGAGATCGAGCTCGGCGGCCGCTTGCTCTCGACTCCCATCCTCGGCGTGACCGGAACGAACGGGAAGACGACCACGACGGCGCTGCTCGGCGAGATGCTCGGGGCGCCTGTGGCGGGGAACATCGGGCGCGCGCTGACCGAGCTCGACGACGGCGGCCGCTGGATCGTCTGTGAGCTGTCGAGCTTCCAGCTGGAGGACATCGACCAGTTCAAGCCGCGGATCGCGGTGCTGCTGAACCTGGAGCCCGACCACCTCGACCGGCACGGCACCTGGGAGGCGTACCGGGACGCGAAGCTGCGGATCTTCGAGAACCAGGGCCCGGACGACGTCGCCGTCGTCCCACACGGGTTCGGCGAGATCCCGGGGAGCGGAAGAAGAGTGGAGTTCTCGGCCGACGATCCCGCTTCCCGCCGAGCCGCAGATTCCGGGGAGCCCACAACCGCGAGAACGCCGCGGCGGCAGTCGCAGCCGCTCGCGAGGCCGGGGCCGGCGAGGAGAAGATCGCGAAGGCCCTGCGCGAGTTCCCCGGGGTGCCGCACCGGCTCGAGGAGGTCGCGGAGATCGGCGGCGTGCGCTTCGTCAACGACTCCAAGGCGACGAACGCGGCGGCGGCGCGCCGCGCGATCGCGTCGTTCGACGAGCCGCTGCACGTCATTCTCGGCGGGCTCGGCAAGAACGAGAGCTACGCGGAGCTCGCCGGGGATCTACGAGCCCGCGGCGCACGGGCGTACCTGATCGGCGCGGCGGCCGGAGAGCTGGCGATTGCAATCGAACAGCACGAGCTCTGCGGCGACCTGGCCACGGCCGTGCAGGCAGCAGCGGCGGCCGCGAATCCCGGCGAGGTCGTCCTCCTGTCGCCGGCCTGCGCCAGCTACGACCAGTTCAGGGACTTCGAGGAGCGGGGCGACGAGTTCCGCCGTCTCGTCGAGGCGCTTCGGTGAAGAAGGGCCAGTTCGAGGGCCAGCTCCTGCTGCTGGTCACGCTCGCGCTCGTTGCGTTCGGGCTGGTCATGGTCTTCAGCGCCACCTCCGGGCAGGCGACGCTCGGTGACGGCGACGCCTCGTACTACCTCCGGAAGCAGGGGCTCTACGCGCTCGTCGGCCTCGTCCTCCTCGTGATTCTGCGCCGGACGAGCTATCGCTCGCTGCGGCCGCTCGCGCCGACGCTGATCGTCGCCAGCCTCGGGCTGCTGCTTGCCGTGCTCGCAATCGGGACGACAGTCAACGGCGCCAAGCGCTGGCTCCAGTTCGGCCCTGCGGTGTTCCAGCCGTCCGAGCTCGCGAAGCTGGCGCTGGTCGTCTGGCTGGCCGCCTACCTGTCGCGCCACCCGGCTCCGCGGACGCTCGGCGAGCTTTTCAAGCCGATCGGACTCGTGGTCGGCGTGTTCTGCGCGCTCTTCCTCGCCGAGCCGGACCTCGGGACTGCGATCACGGTCGTCCTCATGGTCGGCGGCGTTCTCGTCGTCTCGGGCGCGCCGGCGCGGCTGCTGGCGACCGCGGGAGGTCTCGCCGTCGCCTTCGTGCTCACCGCCGCCTGGTTCGAGCCGTACCGGCGCGCGCGCCTGCTGAGCTTCCTCAACCCGTGGGACGACCCGCAGGGCGCCGGCTACCAGACGGTTCAGGCGATGATCGGGCTGGGGTCGGGCGGGATCTTCGGCGTCGGGCTCGGCGAGGGGATCTCGAAGAACTTCTACCTGCCGGAAGCACACACGGACATGATCTTCGCGATCGTGGGCGAGGAGCTCGGCCTCGTCGGGACGACGGCGCTGATCGGTGCCTATGCGGCGTTCGGCTACGCGGGTTTCCGGCTCGCGCTCGGCTGCAAGGACCCGTTCGGGAAACGGCTCGCGGCCGGGATCACCACGCTTGTCTGCGGCCAGGCGCTGATCAACGTCGCGGCCGTGATGGGCGTCGCGCCGCTGACGGGGATCACGCTGCCGTTCGTCTCCTACGGCGGCTCGAGCCTCGTCGTCGGGCTCGCCGGCGTCGGCATCCTCCTTAACATCGCGGGCGACCATGGCCGAGCAACGAGCGCCCAGGTGCCTGATCGCAGCAGGAGGAACAGCCGGACACGTGCTCCCGGCGATCGCAGTCGGCGAAGCGCTTCGCGACCGCGGAGCCGCCGTGACGTTCGCCGGGTCGCCGGATCGCGTTGAGTCGCGCCTCGTTCCCGAGGCCGGGTTCGAGCTCGACTCGTTCCGGATCTCGCCGCTGCCGCGCCGCCCGAGCCTCGAGCTCGTGCGCTCGGTCGTTCGCGCGGGCGGCGCCGTTCGCGAAAGCCGCCGGATCCTGAAGCGGCGGCGGCCGGACGTCGTCCTCGGCGCGGGCAGCTTCGTCGCCGGGCCGATGGTTGTCGCCGCTGCGTCGATGCGGATCCCGACGGCGCTGACCGAGGCGGACGCGCATCTCGGCCTCGCGAACCGGCTCGCCGCGCCGTTCGCCGAGCGTGTCTTCCTCTCCTATGAGCTCGACGGGCACGGGCCGCCCAAGTACCTGGTCGTCGGGCGGCCGATCCCCGCACGTTCGCGCCCGGTGCCACGGGCGGAGGCGCGGGCACGGCTCGGCCTTCCGCCGGACGGCAAGGTTCTCGCCGTCTTCGGCGCGCGCGCCGGCGCAAAGAGCCTCAACGAGCTGGCGGTCGAGACCTGGGGAGCGGAAGGGCCGGTCGTGCTCCACCTGTCGGGCGAGCGCGATCACGACGCGCTTCGCCCTCGGGTGCGGCGTGCCGACTACCACCTCCTTCCGACCATCGACGACTTCGGCGCGGCGCTCTCGGCGGTCGACCTCGCCCTTTCGCGATCAGGTGGGACCGTCTGGGAGCTGGCGGCAACCGGGCTACCCGCGGTGCTTGTCCCGTACCCGCACGCGACGGCCGACCACCAGGCGAAGAACGCCAGGTACTTCGAACGGGGCGGCGGTGCCGTGGTCGTCCCGGAGACACGGCTGCACGAAGCGCCGGCGATCGTCGAGTCGCTCCTGACCGACGACGAGAGGCTCAGCGAGATGAGCGAGGCGATGCGCGGCCTCGCGAAGGAGGACGCCGCCGACCGGATCGCCGAGGAGGTGCTGGCGCTTGCAGCCGCTCGCCGGTAGACGGCTCCACTTCGTTGGGATCGGTGGCGCCGGCCTCTCCGGCTACGCGCTCCTGGCGCACGCCTGGGGTGCCGACGTGTCCGGGTGGGACCGCTACGACACGCCGTACCTCGAGCACCTGCCGTCGGAGATCGGCGTGACGATCTCGCCCGAGCCCGAAGTGCCCGACGGCGCCGAGGCGATCGTCTCGACGGCGTTCGCGGGCAGCGTGGAGGGGCGATCGCGCGCTGAGTTCCTGGCTGAGCTGGTCTCGCTTCAGGCCTCGATCGTCGTTGCCGGCGCGCACGGGAAGACGACGACAGCGGCGATGATCGCGTTCGTCCTCGACCGTCTCGGCCGGGATCCGGGGTTCCTGATCGGCGCCGAGGTGCCGCAGCTCGGCGCGAATGCCCGCGCCGGCTCCGGCTGGCTCGTCGTCGAGGGCGACGAGTCGGACCGGACGATCGAGCTTCTCCGTCCCGCGATCGCCGTCGTCACGAACGTCGACCTCGACCATCACACCGAGTTCGCTTCCAGGTCGGAGGTGGCCGCGCTGTTCGAGCGCTGGCTCGAGAACGTCCCGCAGACAGTTCGCGGCGACTCGCTCGAGCCGTACGACGGCGAGCTCAACATCCCCGGCCGACACAACCGGCTCAACGCCGCCGCCGCGCTTGCCGCGCTCGAGCTCGCCGGCGTTCACGGACGCGAGGCGTGGCCGGTGCTGCGCGAGTTTCGGGGCGCCGGGCGGCGGCTGGAGGAGGTCGGTGTCGCGGGAGACGTCCGGATCGTCGACGACTACGCGCACCATCCGGCCGAGATCCGCGTCACGCTCGCTGCGCTTCGCGAGCAGGGCATCGGCAGGATCCTCGCGCTCTTCCAGCCGCACCTGTACTCCCGCACCAGGCATCTCGCACGCGAGACCGCCGCGGCGCTCGCCGAGGCGGACGTCGTCGCCGTCACGGAGGTCTACGCCGCGCGGGAGGAGCCCTTCGAGGGCGTCACGGGGAAGCTCGTCGTCGACGCGCTCGCCGAGCTCCGGCCGGGGATGCTGATCGGCTGGACCCCGGCGGTCGAGGACGGCGCGCGGTTCCTCGCGCGCCGCGCGCGGCCCGGAGACGTCGTGCTCACGATCGGGGCCGGCGACGTCGACCGCGGCGCCGAACTCGTCTTCCGGGAGCTCGCGTGACGATCGACGACCGGGTGCCGATGTCCCGGTTCACCACGCTCGGGACCGGCGGTCCGGCTCGGTGGTTCGCGAAGCCGGAGACGGAGGACGAGCTCCGGGAAGCGCTCACCTGGGCCGCCGACCGCGAGGCGGCGGTGTCGGTGGTGGGGCTGGGGTCGAACCTGCTCGTGGCCGACGACGGTGTCGAGGCGCTCGTCCTCAAGCTCTCCGGCGAGCTGGCGGCGGCGGAGGCCGACGGCGAGGTTCTGCGGGCGGGTGGAGGCGCGCCGCTGGCCGTCTGCCTCCATCGGGCGCGGGCAGCGTCCCTCGGCGGGTTCGAGTTCGCCTGCGCCATCCCCGGTACCGCCGGAGGAGCCGTCTGGATGAACGCGGGAGCGTACGGAGGCGACATGGCGGGCGTGCTCGATCGCGCGCACGTCGCCGATGCGTCGGGCTCCTCTTGGCGGACGCCGGAGGAGCTGGGGCTCGAGTACCGTCGCTCGGCGTTGCGCCCCGGCGATGTCGTCGTCGCTGCCGAGTTTCGACTTCGGCCTCGGCCGGTCGAGGAGATCAAGGCGACGGTCGCCGAGATGCAGGCGGCGCGTAAGGCTGCACAGCCCACGAACAAGCGGACCTTCGGCAGCGTGTTCAAGAACCCTGATCACGAGCTGTCCGCAGGGCGGATGCTCGAGGCCTGCGGACTACGCGGTCACCGGATCGGCGGCGCGCAGATCTCGCCGCGGCACGCGAACTTCATCGAGAACGCGGACGGCGCCACGACGCACGACGCGATCGAGCTGATGGCGGAGGCCCGCCGCCGGGCGCTCGAGGAGTTCGGCGTGGAGCTCGAACACGAGGTGCAGTTCCTCGGCGCGATCGAGCTGCCCGCCGCCGGCGAGCTGGTGTAGGAGCAGCCTGCGCGGCGGCGAAGTTGGCGCCGTGGCACGTACGGCTGTCTCGGTGTCCCCTGCCCTCCGGCTGGTCCCGTCCGGCCGCTCGCTCGCGCTCGGCTTCGGAATGCTCGCCGCCGCCTTCGCGCTCTTCGTCGGCGCCCGCGAGACGAGTGTCTTCGCCGTCCACGAGGTGGAGGTCGAGTCGATCCCGAACGGGCAGTCGCGCCTGGTCACCCGTGCGCTGGGGGATCTTCAGGGGACGAGCCTGCTGCGCATCGACCAGGAGGCGATCCAGCTCCGGCTGGACAAGCTCCCGCACGTCCACCTGCTCGGCTACGACCGCGCCTTCCCGAACAGCCTCCGCGTCCGGGTGAGCGTCGAGCGCCCGGTGGCGGTGGTGCGGCGAGGCGACGAGAACTGGCTCGTCTCAGCGGAAGGGCGGGTGCTCAGGCCGCTCGAACGACGGCTCAGGCGCCCCCTCCCGGTCGTCTGGCTCGAGCGGACCGTCGATCCGCAGGTCGGCGCAATCCTCCGAGCACCGGAGCCGGCACGCGCGATCCGGACGGTCGCAGCGATGCGAGCAGCAGCCCCGGGCCTGTCAAAGCGTGTCTGGTACGTGAAGATGAGCGAAGACGGAACAGCGACCGCGGTGCTGCACGACCGCTTCGAGATTCGGCTGGGCAAGGCCACAGACCTTCCGCTGAAGCTCGAAGTCTCGCGTCGGCTGCTGGCCACGATGAGGCGCGAGGGCGACCTCGCCGCGTACCTCGACATCAGCGTTCCTGAGCGACCGGTTGTGGGAGAAAGTCTCGAGTCTCAGGTGGAGCCTGAGAGTTATCCGCCAACAGACGCGTTGACAAGCCAGTAGATCGTCCCTTAGGCTGGAGCGTTGTAGGGCTTGCGAAGCCGCGAGCTACAGTCGAGCTTGAGGTGGAGGGACGTTGAGCGTGCGCGAGCAAACAGGGAATTACCTGGCAATGATCAAGGTCGTCGGCGTCGGCGGCGGGGGCTCGAATGCTGTCAGCCGCATGGTCGACGCCGGTCTGAGCGGAGTCGACTTCATCGCGGCGAACACCGACGCGCAGGCTCTGCTCGTGGTCGATGCGGACATGAAGGTCCACATCGGCGCCGAGTCGACGCGTGGTCTGGGCGCCGGCGCGAATCCGGAGGTCGGGCGGGACGCTGCAACGGAGAGCCGTGACGAGCTGAAGGATGCGATCAAGGGCGCGGACATGGTCTTCGTCACGGCCGGCGAGGGCGGCGGCACCGGCACGGGCGGCGCTCCGATCGTGGCCGGGATCGCGCGAGAGCTCGGCGCGCTCACAGTCGGCGTGGTGACCAGGCCGTTCGGCTTCGAGGGCCGCAAGCGCGCCGACCAGGCGATGATGGGCATCGAGGAGCTCCGCGACAACGTCGACACGCTGATCGTGATCGAGAACGACCGCCTGCTCCAGGTGGTCGAGAAGCGCACTTCCATCGTCGACGCTTTCCGGATGGCGGACGACATCCTCCGGCAGGGCGTCCAGGGGATCACCGACCTGATCACGGTCCCGGGGATCGTCAACCTCGACTTCGCCGACGTGCGCGCGATCATGTCCGACGCCGGGTCGGCGCTGATGGGCATCGGCACCGCGTCGGGGGAGAACCGCGCGGCCGAAGCGGCTCACACCGCGGTTTCCTCGCCGCTCCTCGAGTCGTCCATCGAAGGCGCGACCGGCATCCTGCTGAACATCAGCGGCCCACCCGACATGGGGCTGTTCGAGGTGAACGAGGCGGCGGAGGTCGTCACGGGCGCGGCGGACCAGAACGCGAACGTGATCTTCGGCGCCGTCATCGACGACGCGCTGAAGGACGAGGTCAGGGTCACGGTGATCGCGACGGGCTTCGGCCCGCAGGCGCAGCGGCGCCGCCGGCGCACGACGGTGAGCGAGGACGAGCCGGCGACGCGGACACCTGAGGAGCGCGAGCGCTTCGACGTCGGAGACGACGTCCTCGAAGTGCCGTCCTTCCTCCGCGAATAGCGGCGGGTCCCGCGAACCCCCGGCGGTAGCATCCGGCGCGTCGTGCAGACGCTGCGCCGAACTCCGCTCCACGAGCGTCATGTCGCCCTCGGCGCGCGTCTCGTCCCCTTCGCGGGCTGGGAGATGCCCGTGCAGTACGAGGGCGTCATTCCCGAGCACCGCGCGGTGCGCACCGATGCCGGGGTCTTCGACGTCTCGCACATGGGTGAGCTCGAGGTCGAGGGGCCGAAGGCGCACGAATTCCTCCAGAGCGTCCTCTCCAACGACCTCGATCGAGTCGAGCCGGGCCATGCGCAGTACACGCTCCTCACGAACGAGCGCGGCGGCATCGTCGACGACCTCATCGCCTACCGCCTCGAGGCCGGTCGCTACCTGTTGATCGTCAACGCCTCGAACCGCGACGCCGACTTCCGCTGGCTCAAGGAGCGCGAGATTCCCGGGCTCGGACGTGCGCGACATCTCGGACGACTACGCGCTCCTCGCTGTCCAGGGGCCGCGCTCGCTGGAGCGGCTCGGCCTCGACGAGGCGCCGCCGTTCACGTTCGCGATGGACGAGCTCGACGGCATCGAGGTGATGGTCAACCGCACCGGCTACACGGGCGAGACCGGCGTCGAGCTCATGGTTCCCGCCGAGGAAGGCAAGGCGCTCTGGGACGCCGTTCTGGCCCGAGGGGTGACGCCGGCAGGGCTCGGAGCGCGGGACACGCTGCGGCTCGAGGTCTGCTACCCGCTGCACGGGAACGACATCGGGCCGGACACCGACGCGATCTCGGCCGGCCTCGGCTGGGTCTGCGCGCTCGACAAGGACTTCACCGGCGCCGACGAGCTCGGCCGGATCAAGGCCGAAGGCCCGTCGCGGAAGCTGGGGGCCTTCGTGATGGAGGATGCGGGGATCCCGCGGCAGGGCATGGCGATCGACGGGCGGCGGCGAGGTCACCTCCGGAACGCACTCCCCGATGCTCGACCGCGGCATCGGCATGGGCTATGTCCGCACCGAGCAGGCCGAGCCCGGCACCGAGCTCACGATCGACGTGCGAGGGAAGCGAGCGGCGCGCCCGCGTCGTCAAGAAACCGATCTACAAGCGCGAGGAGGATTGATGGCGGCTGCTGAGAGCTATCCCGGCGAGCTGAGGTACCACCCCCAGCACGACTGGGCGCGCATCGACGGAGACGAGGCCGTGCTGGGGATCACCTGGTATGCGCAGGATGCGCTCGGCGAGCTCGTGCACTTCGAGCCCCCCGAGGTCGGCTCCTCGGTCGCGAAAGACGGGAACTACGGCGAGGTGGAATCCGTCAAGGCGGTCTCGGACGTCGTGTCGCCGCTCTCCGGTGAGGTGCTCGAGGTCAACCAGGCGGTGGCCGACGCCCCCGAGACCGTCAACGAGGATCCGTACGGCGAGGGCTGGCTGATCAGGATCCGGCTCTCCGACGCGTCCGAGGCCGACAGCCTCCTGGACGCCGACGCCTACAAGGCCGTCCTGGCCGAGCTGTGACCTACGAGACGCTGACCGCCGCCGATCGCGAGGCGATGCTCGAGACGATCGGCGTCTCCAGCATCGAGGAGCTGTTCCGCGACATCCCCTCCGGCGTCCGGTTCGAACGGCCGCTCGAGCTCGGCGACCCGCTCACCGAGCAGGAGATCGTCGAGCGCCTGGAGGAGCTCGCGGCGCGGAACGTCCATGCCGGCGAGGAGCTCTCGTTCGTCGGGGCCGGCGTCTACGACCACTACGTCCCGGCCGTCGTCGACTACATCCTCCAGCGCGGCGAGTTCCTGACCGCGTACACCCCGTACCAGCCGGAGATGAGCCAAGGAGTCCTCCAGGCGATCTTCGAGTACCAGACCGTGATCTGCGAGCTGACCGGCATGGACGTGTCCAATGCGTCCGGCTACGACGGCACGACGGTCGCCGCGGACGCCTGCTACGTCGCGAAGCACGCAACGGGCCGGTCGAAGATCGTCCTGGCCGAGACGGTCAACCCGCAGGTGCGCCAGGTCGTCCGCACGTACGCGCCGGGGTTCGGGATGGAGGTCGTGGACGTCCCGCACCGTGACGGCGTCACCGACCCCGAGGAGTTCCGGGCAGCCGCGGAGGGCGCCGCATGCGCGATCTTCCAGCAGCCGAACTTCTTCGGCTGCCTGGAGCCGGCGCCCGAGCTGGCGGCTGCCGCGAACGACGCCGAGGCGCTGGCGGTCGCGCACGTCGATCCGATGTCGCTCGGCGTGCTCGAGGCTCCCGGCAACTACGGGTGCGCGATCGCGATCGGCGAGGGCCAGTCGGCGGGGAACCCCCTGTCCTTCGGCGGGCCGCACTACGGGTTCATCGCCGCGCGCGAGGAGTTCACGCGACGCATGCCCGGCCGGATCGTCGGCGAGACGACCGACGTCGAGGGACGCCGAGGCTACGTCCTCACCCTCCAGACGCGCGAGCAGCACATCCGGCGCGAGAAGGCGACGTCGAACATCACGACCAACCAGACCCTGCTGGCGCTGGGCGGCCTCATCTATCTGTGCTGGCTGGGGCCCGCAGGGGCTCAGGGAGGTGGGCGAGACCTGTATGGCGCTCGCCGAGCACGCCAAGGCGCGGCTCGATCTCCCACTGTTGTTTCCGGAGCAGGCAACGTTCAAGGAGTTTGGCGTGCGCGTCGGACGGCAGGCGCAGGAGGCGATTCGCGAAGCGCGCACCCACGGGGTCAACCCCGGCTATCCGGTCGGCCGCGACTACCCGGGGATGGACGACGCGATCCTCGTCGCCGTCACCGAGCGGCGGACCGTCGAAGACATCGACCGGCTAGGGGAGGCGCTGGCGGAATGAAGCTCGTCTTCGAGAAGTCTGGGCCAGGCCATCGCGCGGGGCGGATCCCGCGTCCGGCCGAGCTGTCGCCGCCGGCGGTGCCCGACGAGCTTCGCCGTGAGCGCCCGCGCGCGGCTGCCGGAGCTCCCCGAGATCGAGCTCGTCCGCCACTTCACGGAGCTGACGACCCGCAACTTCGGGATCGACACCGGCTTCTACCCGCTCGGCTCCTGCACGATGAAGTACAACCCGCGGGTCAACGAGCGAGTCGCCGCGCTCCCCGGGTTCCGCGATCTCCACCCGCACCAGGACGAGGAAGGCGCACAGGGCGCGCTCGAGCTGATGCACGACCTCCAGCAGATCCTTGCGGAGGTCACCGGGCTCGACGCCGTCTCGCTCCAGCCGGCGGCCGGCTCGCAGGGCGAGCTGACCGGCCTGATGCTGATGCGCGCCTACTTCGCGGATCGCGGCGAGGCGGAGCAACGCCGGACGATCGTCGTCGCCGACACTGCGCACGGCACGAACCCGGCCAGCGTGACGATGGCCGGCTACGAGCTCCAGAAGGTCGCCACGGACCCGCGCGGCAACATCGATCTCGACGACCTCCGCAGCAAGGTTGACGATTCGACGGCCGGCTTGATGCTCACGAACCCGTCGACGCTGGGCCTCTTCGACGAGCACATCGAGGAGGTCGCGAAGATCTTTCACGAAGTCGGCGCGCTTCTGTACTACGACGGCGCCAACCTGAATGCCGTCTGCGGGATCTCGCGGCCCGGCGACATGGGTTTCGACATCGTCCACATCAACCTGCACAAGACGTTCTCCCAGCCGCACGGCGGCGGAGGTCCCGGCGGCGGTCCGATCGCGGTGCGGGAGCGCCTGGAGCCGTTCCTGCCGGTTCCGGCCGTGGTCCGGGACGGCAACCGCTTCCGCCTCGACTATGACCGCCCGAAGTCGATCGGGAAGGTGCGCGCCTTCACGGGCCCGTTCGGCGTCTTCGTCCGCTCGTACGCGTTCATCCTCGCCTGGGGCAAGGAGCTGCGGACGATGTCGGAAGACGCAGTCCTCAACGCGAACTACCTCCTGGCCAGGCTGAAGGACGCATACGACCTCCCGTTCGACCGGCTCTGCATGCACGAGTTCGTGCTGTCTGCGCGAAAGCTCAAGAAGGAGCACGGGATCACCGCGCTGGACGTCGCCAAGCGGCTGATGGACTACGGGTTCCACCCGCCGACGATCTATTTCCCGCTGATCGTTCCGGAGGCGCTGATGATCGAGCCGACGGAGACCGAGACGAAGGAAACGCTCGACGCCTTCGCCGACGCGATGCAGGCGATCGCACGTGAGGCAGCCGAGGAGCCGGAGACGCTGAAGCGCGCCCCGCACGACCGGCCCGTGGGACGGCTGGACGAGGTCAAGGCCGCGAAGCGCGCAATCGTCCGCTACCGGTTCGAGGACCACCCGGATCTCTCGGGCGAGCCGTCGGCTCCTGCCGAGGTCGAAGCGCCGAAGGGCGTGTAGCGCGGGGGCGAGCTGTTCGCTCGCAGCGCCTCCGGGGCCGGCCGCGGGCCT
Organism: uncultured Actinomycetes bacterium; assembly: GCA_963733855.1. Lineage (GTDB taxonomy): Bacteria > Actinomycetota > Thermoleophilia > Gaiellales > Gaiellaceae > JACDAN01. The sequence continues at coordinate 281,743 of CAVTEL010000018.1, read as the reverse complement.
CCCTCCGGTTTCACCGTATCGCCGCGCGACGCACGCGTGCGTGCCCGAGCCGTGCCGAATCCGTGACACGCGGTATCCATGCCGCTCTCCTTCTTCGAACTCGGGATCGGCCGCGCGTTGGAGGCCGCGCATCCCCTCGCCGGTGAGAATGGCGTCATGAGCGAGTTGCCGAGCCCGAGCTCCGAGCTACTTGAGGCCCTCTACCGAGGCGATCGCGAGACGGTCGATGCGAAGCTGGCCGAGCGGCCCGAGCTCACGCTCTTCGAGGCGGCGGCGGTTGGAGATGTCGACCGCGTGCAGGAGCTGCTGCGCCTCGACCCCGACGCCGTCCATGAGTGGTCGCCGGACGGGTTCGCTGCGCTCCACCTGGCGGCGTTCTTCGGCCACGAAGCCGTCGCCGCCGAGCTCCTCGGACACGGCGCCGACGTGAGCGCAGTCGCGAGGAACCCGCTCCGCGTGCAACCGCTCCACAGCGCCGCTGCGGGCGGTCACACCGCGGTGGCACGCCTCCTCCTCGAACACGGCGCCGACCCGAACGCCAGGCAGGAGGGCGGGTTCGTGCCGCTCCACGCCGCGGCGCAGACCGGGAACGACGAGCTCTACGAGCTGCTCGTCGCGAACGGCGCCGATCAGGACGCCGCGACCGACGACGGGCGCACCGCGGCCGACTTCCGCACCGATTCGTAGCGCGGCGCGAGCTCGCGGAGGATCTCCACCATGGCCGAGATCGCCGGCGGCTGAAGCGCGCCTGGGAGGGAGACCGCGAAGACGTCGCGCTCGGGGCCGGACGGCTTCAGGGGGCGGATCGCGATGTCCTTCCGCGCGTGCGGCACCGAGAGGCTGGACACGAGCGTCACGCCGAGGCCCGAGGCGACCAGTCCCTGCGTGATCGGCGCATGGTCGCTGAGATGGGCGATGCGCGGCTCGAATCCGGCGGCGAGACAGGCCCGGTAGGTGATGCCTGTCGGGCCTGCCTGTACCGCCTGGATCCAGGCCTCGTCGCGGAGGTCTCGCAGCCGGATGGCGTCCTTGCCCGCCAGCCGGTGATCCTTCGCCATCGCGACATACAGCGGATCGACGAGGAGATGGTCGGCGCGGAGCCCGTCCCAGTCCCGCGGAGCCGGCCGACCGCGCTCGCGAAAGGCGATCGCGAGATCCACGTCTCCGGCGCGGAGCCGCTGGACGCTCGGCCCTCGTGCCGGCTTCGACGAACGAGAGCTCGACGCCCGGGTGGCGGCGCCCGAAGACGCTGCATCGCATCGAGGGCAAGCGTGGACGCGACCGTCGGAAAGGCACACAGCCGAAGCCGGCCCGCGCTCACGGTTGCGATCGCCTCGAGCTCCGCCTCGGCGGCGGCGAGGTGGCCGGCGATCGCCTCCGCCCGTTCGAGCGCGACGCGCCCGGCGTCCGTGAGTCGGAGCCCGCCGGCCGTGCGCTCGAGCAGTCGGACGCCGACCTCGCGCTCCAGCTTCGCGACCTGGCGCGACACGGCGGGCTGGGTGAGGAAGAGCGCCTGCGCCGCCTTCGAGAACGAGCCGTGGCGGACGACCTCCCGGAGCAGCGCGAGACGGCGTGGGTCGAGCATTACCGGAGTGTATAGCTCACCACAGAATCGGCATTGGCGCGCATGCGAGTCGATTGCCACAGTGCGTCCGTGCCCAGCTTCAAGCGGCTCTTCGGCGGCGAGGTCGACCCCGTTCTCCGTCCGGTGCTCGCATCGGTCGGCTTCGGGGCGCTCGGCCAGTTCGCGTTCTTCGCGTTCTTCGCGATCTGGGCGCTGACCGAGCGCGACGCCCCGGCGACTCAGGTCGGCCTCGCCTACACGTGCTCCGGGCTTGCGGCGGTCGCCGGCTCGCTTGTCGGCGGCCGGCTCTCCGATCGAATCGGCAGGCAACCCGTGATCGTGGCGGCGTCGATCGTCCAGACCGCCACTCCCGCCGTCCTGCTCGTCCCGGACCTGCCGATCCTTGCGGCGTACGGCGTCCTCGTCGTCATGGGCTTCAGTCAGCCCGTGCGCGGAACCTCCCAGCGCGCACTCCTCGCCGACCTGATCGACGAGGAGGGACGCGAGGAGGCGTACGGCGCCTTCCGTGTCGTCCTGAACGCCGGCGCGACGTTCGGCCCGCTGCTCGGCGCCGCGCTCGTCACCTGGCGGTGGGAGCCGCTCTTCGCCGGCATCGTCGGCGCCTACGCCCTGTCGCTCGTCGCGGCCCTCCGGCTTCACGAGGGCGCGCGTCGTGCGGATACCGGAGGCGCTGCGCCTTCGCTTCGCCCGCTCGCCCGCGACGCCGCCCTGCTCACCGTCTTCTTCGCCGCGATCGGCGGCTGGTGCTCCTACGCCGCCTTCGAGCTCCTGCTCCCGATCTCGCTGACGCAGACGCACGGTCTTGCGCCGGCGACGTGGGGTCTCCTCTTCGCGCTGAACCCGATCGTGATCGTCTTGCTCCAGATGCGGATCATGCGCTGGACGACGCGCATCCCGCGCGGAACGAAGCTCGCTGCGGGCGTGTTGCTGATGGCCTCGCCGTACCTCGCTGCTCGAGGCGAGCGCGGCCCTGCCGGTCGTGGTCGTCGTGCTGCTCGTCGTCGTGCTCGGCGAGATGCTCTGGGCGCCGGCGTCGGAGGCCCTGATCGCGAACCTCGCGCCGCCGGGCCTGCGCGGCGTCTACCTCGGCACGGCGAACGCGGCGAGCTGGCTCGGTCTCTCGCTCGCGCCGGCCATCGGTCTCCAGACGCGGGCCGCCTTCGGCGATGCCGCGATGTGGATCCTCATCGCGGCCGTGGGAGTGACCGGCGCTGCCCTCTACCTGCTCGCCTGGCGGCAGGCAGAATCCCGCCGTGATCGAACTCCGGTCGGACACCCAGACGAAGCCGACTCCCGCGATGCGCGAGGCGATCGCGTCAGCCGAGGTCGGGGACGAGCAGAAGCGGGAAGACCCGACGGTCAACCGGCTCGAGCAGCGGGCGGCTGAGCTTCTCGGACAGGAGGAGGCCGTCTACCTCCCGACGGCGACGATGGCGAACGAGATCGCGCTCCGGCTCCACGGCGAGCCGGGCGACGAGCTGCTCGCCGAGGAGCACTCCCACGTCCTGATCGCGGAGCTCGGCGCCCCAGCGGCCTTTACCGGCCTCCTGACGCGACCGCTGGTCCGGCGAGAACGGGCGGATCGGCGCCGATCAGATCCGCTCCGCGGCACGCCTGTACGACGACTTCCACACGCCGAAGACGCGGATCGTCTCGATCGAGAACACGCACAACAGCTCCGGCGGACGAGTGTGGCCGCTGGAGGAGCTCGACGCGGTGATCGACTGCTGCCGAGAGCTCGGCCTCCGGCTCCACCTCGACGGCGCGCGGCTCTTCAACGCGGCCGTCGCGCTCGGCGTGCCGGCGTCTCGGATCTCGGAGCGCGCGGACACCGTGACGATCTGCCTCTCGAAGGGCCTCGGCTGCCCACTCGGCGCCGTCGTCGCCGGCTCGTCAGAGCTGATGCTCCGCGGCCGCCGCTTCAAGCACATGTTCGGCGGCGCCATGCGCCAGGCGGGCATCGTGGCCGCGGCGGGCGTGTACGCGCTCGAGCACAACATCGAGCGGCTGGCAGACGACCACGCGCGCGCCCGTCGTCTCGGAGACGGCCTCGCCGCTGCCGGACTTCCGGTCGATCCCGACGAGGTCGAGACGAACTTCGTCCAGATCGACCTCGAGCCCCTCGGCCTCTCGCAGCCCGAGGCGCTCGAGCGGGTGCATCAGGCCGGTGTCGGCATCTCGGCGACGATCCATCCGACGCGGCTCCGGGCCGTCACGCATCTCGGCGTCACCGACGACGACATCGAGCAGGCGATCGAGATCATTCCGAAAGCACTCGGAGTTCTTGCCCGCGCCTGAGGGACTTGCGGCCGAGCTCTCGGGGATCATCCGGGAAGCGCAGGCCGACAACCGGCTGCCCAGCGTCAGCGCGGCTGCGGTCCGCGACGGCGAGATCGTCTGGAGCGAGGCGGTCGGACTCGCCGACGTCGAGACCGGGAAAGAGGCGACGCCGAACCACCAGTACCGGATCGCCTCGATCACGAAGACCGTGACGGCGGTCGGCGTCATGCGGCTCCGGGACGAGGGACGGCTCTCGCTCGACGACAAGCTCGACCGGCATCTCGAGGGCGCCGAGCACGGCCTGACGATCCGCGGGCTGCTCTCGCACCTCTCCGGCCTTCAGCGCGAGGTGCCCGGAAACGTGTGGGAGACGCTCGAGATGCCAACCCGCGAAGAGCTCCTGCCGCGACTCGCCGAGGCCGAGAGGCCGCTCGCGCCCGGCGCGTACTGGCACTACTCGAACCTCGCCTACTCACTCCTCGGCGAGGTCGTCGCCCGGGTGAGCGGACAGCCCGCGGAGGAGTACCTAACCGAGAACGTCCTGGGCCCGGTCGGGATGACCCGGACGACGTGGACCGCGGCCGAGCCGTCGGCGGTCGGTTACCTCGTTCATCCATACACGGACGTTGCTCGGCAGGAGCCGGTGATCGAGGGCCGTGCGGTGGCGCCCGCAGCCGAGCTCTGGAGCACCGCCGAGGACCTCTGCCGCTGGGCGGCGTTCATCGCCGACCCCGATCCGGCCGTCCTCTCCAAGGAGACGGTTCAGGAGATGTCGACGTTCCAGTCGATGGTCGACCTCACGAAGTGGCGGCTCGCCTACGGGCTCGGGTTCGGGCTGTATCGGAGCGGTGACGACGTCTTCGTCGGGCACGACGGCGCGCACGCGGGGTTCCTCGCTCACGTCTCCGCGTTCCCGCCGAAGCGCACGGGCGCCGCGGTGCTCACGAACGACGGCGCCGGCGTGGCGATCTCCGTGCTCGGCATCGAGCTCTCCAAGGCTGTCGCCGCCGCCTACCGGCCGGTCAAGGAGGAGTGGCGGCCGGGCGAGGCGCCGCCGCCGGAGGTGGAAGGCGTCCTCGGCCAGTGGTTCTCCGAGGGCCATCCGATCGTCTTCTCCTACCGCGGCGGCAAGCTCGAGTCGGTCTTCCCGGAGGCCCGGCTGGACCTCGGCCGATCCGTGTACGAACAAGAGGGCGAAGACGTCTACCGGGTCGTGCGGGGCTACGAGCGCGGCGAGCTCCTGCGGATCGTCCGGGACGACGACGGCGTCCCCGTGAAGCTCTACTTCGCGACCTACCCGGTCACGCGCGAGCCCTCGACCCTCGGTTAACGGTCGCCCGCGAGGAAGAACGCCACGGCGACCGCCACGTAGACGGCGATCAGGGCGATCCCGCGTGCGCGACTCGACTGGCCCTGCGCCAGGAGCGCCGCCGTCACCAACGTGCCGACCGCGAGCGCGCCGATCTCGACCGGCCGGAACCCGAGTGCCAGCGGCTCGATGAAGAGGGCGAGCAACGTGACCGCCGGGATCAGGAAGACGGCGACCTGCGCGCTCGAGGCGAGCGCGATCTCCGCGGCCAGCTTGATCTGGCCGCGGGCCGCGACGACGACGGCACCTCCGTGCTCGGCGGCGTTCCCGACGATCGCCACGAACACCGCCGCGACGAAGAAGTCCGACAGGCCGACGTCGTCCGCGAACCTGTCGATCGAGCCGACGACGATCTCCGCGATCAGCGCCGTGACGACGGTGGTGACCCCGAGGACGGCCATCGCCGTCCCGAAGCTCCAGCCGGCCATCTCCGCCGGCTCGTCGGAGACGTGCATCAGGCGGTGCCGCCGGAGGGAGAACCAGGTCGCGCCGACGTAGACCAGCAGCAATGCGATCGAGACCGGGATCGACAGGTTGACGATCAGGTCCCGCTCGGGGTCGCCCTCCCAGCTCGGCACTGCCGGAATCAACAGCAGCAGCACGGCAAGCCCGACGAGCCCGATCGAGAGGAAGCTGGACGGACGGTCGATCTCCCCCCGGCCTCCGAACAGCAGCGAGAAGCCGAGGACGAGCAGCAGGTTGCCGACGACGCTTCCGGTCAGCGAGCCGCGCACGACCTCCGTCAGGCCCTCGTGGACGGCGAGCAGAGCGATGATCAGCTCCGGAGCATTCCCGAACGTCGCGTTGAGGAAGCCGCCGATCCCGGGGCCCGTGTGGTGTGCGGCGTGCTCTGTCGCCTCGCCGATCAGCCAGGCGAGCGGGACGAGCGCGGCGGAGGCGAGGATGAACTCCGCGGTGTGGCCGATGTCCGCGAAGTAGTGGAGTGCGATCGAGACTGGCGCGAGGGCCAGCGAGGCCCAGAGGATCCGGCGCGCCATCGGGCGCCTACCCTACCGACCGTGTTGCGAAGCAGTCCTCTTCGACTGGGGCGGGACGCTCATGCAGGACGAGTGGAGCGACGAGATCGCTCTCGAGGGCCACACGGCCGGGCTCATCGGCGCTCGCGAGAGAGGGTCTCCCGACCGCCGAGGCCTTCACGCGCTACCTCACGGACAACGAGGCGGAGCTGTTTCCGACCGGCGAGGACGAGATCGACATCGCGGCGGTGATGCGCCGGTCCTTCGCGGACCACGGCGTCGATCTCGAGGACGACGACCTGCGGCTCTTCCTGCAGGCCTCGCATGACGTCTGGGCCTCCTACTACTCGCTCGCATCCTCGACGCATGCGCTGCTCGAGGCGCTGCGCGCGCGAGGGCTGAAGCTCGCGCTGGTCTCGAACACGGCGAGCCCGGAGTGGCTCCTGCTGCCCGTGCTCGAGGAACAGGGACTCGTCGAGCGCGTGGACGCCGTCGTCCTCTCGTCGGAGGTGGGCAAGCGCAAGCCGCACGCGGCGATCTTCGAGCGGGCGCTCGAGGAGGTCGCAGTCGAACCGGGCGACGCGCTCTTCGTCGGCGACCGGATGGACGCCGACGTTCTGGGTGCATCGCGGGTCGGGATGACGACCGTGCAGGCGCTCTGGTTCCGTGCCGACGACGTGCCGGTCGACGCCGAGCCGGACTTCCAGGCCTTCACCCAGATGGACGTCCTCAACGTGGTCGACCGCCTCTTGGCCAAGTAACAGAGTGTTACTTGGCCGGCTCGCCCTGCCGCGCGCTGGCGCCGAGCGGGGTCGCGGGGCGAGGGTGAGCAAGTAACAGAGTGTTACTTGCTCGGGGCGGCTGCTAGCGCGATCGGGTTTCGCTGTCAAGTCTTGCGCGGCCCCGGACCCGCGACCCAAAATCCCCCTATGGCGTCCCGGCCGACGACCCGTCCACGGAGCCTCCCGCTCCGGCCGCAGGACGAGGTCGAGTGCCGCCGGTGCGGCGTGCACTGCGACAAGGTCGTCTACCCGGCGGCCTGCCTCGCCCGGTCGTGTCCGTTCCTCTACGCCTTCGAGGAAGTCGGCCGCACCTACGTCGGGTGCATGCAGCGGATCTTCTCCGTCGAGATCGACCTCCAGCTCCTGGAGCAAGCCGAAGCCCGAGCCCCGGGCTTCGGTGCTGTTCGGGCCAGTCGCAAGCCGTTGCCGATGTGTCGCGCGGAGGTGGAGAGCACGTACGTCGGGCGGACCGACGAGCTCGGGTGCGTCAACCCGGAGTTCCACGAGCTGCCGGTGGGCGAGCCGAGCTTCCGCGTCTTCGCGCAGGTCCGCCCGAGCGCCGTAGGTCAACGGCTCCGCACGAGGAACAGCTCGAGCAGGTCGCCGGCCTGATCCGCGAGGTCCTCGCGGACGCCGTGGTCGGGGCGTACCTGTACGGCTCCGCGCTCACCGGCGGGCTGCGGCCGCGGAGCGACCTGGACGTCCTCGTCCTCGCCGAGCGGCCGACGACGCCGGACGAGAAGCGCCGGCTCGCCGAGGGGCTGCTCGCGGTCTCCGGCCGCCCGCTGCCGGTGGAGGTGACGATCGTCGCGGAGCCGGACGTCAAGCCCTGGCGTTACCCGCCGCGCTACGACCTCCAGTACGGCGAGTGGCTGCGCACGGAGCTCGAGAGCGGTGAGCTGGAGGTCCTGCCAGGCGACGACGAATCCGGACGTGGCGCTCCTGCTCACGATGGTGCTCCAGGCGAGCCGCCCGCTGCTCGGCCCCCCGGCCTCGGAGGTTCTCGACCCCGTGCCGGCCGACGACCTCGTCCGCGCGATGCTCGCCGACGCCGACGAGGTGATGCCCGGCCTCGAGGACGACACGCGGAACTCGGTCCTGACGCTTGCGCGCATCTGGCAAACGATGGAGACAGGCGAGATCGGCCCGAAGGACGCCGCGGCCGACTGGGCGCTCGAGCGCCTCCCGCCGGAGCACTGCGAGGTGCTGGCGCGTGCGCGGGCGATCTACCTCGGCGAGGAGGACGACCGGTGGGACGACCTCAGGCCGCGCGTCCGGCCTTACGCCGACCACGTCGCCGGCGAGATCCGGCAGCGTGCAGCTCCCGCAGCTTCCTGATCTCGTGCTCGTCGGCGCCCTTGCCCTGCTGACCCTCGGTCTCCACGACCGCCGGAAGGTCCTGGAGCCGTCGGTTTCCGAGGAACGTCGCGAGACCGTCGCCGATGAGGCCCTCCTTGAGGTTCGCGTGGCGGTCCCGGTTCGAGCCGAGCGGGGTGACCGAGTCGTTGACGTGGAGCGCCCGTAGCCGATCGAGCCCGATCAGCCCGTCGAACTCGTCGAGGAGCGCATCGAACGCGGCCGCGTCGGTCACGTCGACACCGGACGCCCACAGGTGGCAGGAATCGAGGCAGACGCCGAGGCGGGGGTGCGCCCCGAGCCGGTCGACCAGCTTGGCGATCTCCTCGATCGAACGGCCCATCGTTCCGCCGGTCCCGGCCGAGTTCTCGATCAGCAGCCAGGTCGTGTCCGAGCACCGCTCGAGCACCTGTTCGATCGCCGGCGCAGCCCGATCGAGGCCCGCCTCGAACCCGGAGCCGAGGTGCGACCCGACGTGGAAGACGACGCCGTCGGCCTCGATCGCGCAGGCCGTTTCCACCGTCGACCGCAGGGTCGAGACGGACTTTTCGTAGATCTCCTCGTCCGGGCTCGCCAGGTTGCAGAGGTAGATCGCGTGGACGATCCACGCCTCCATCCCGGCCGCCCGCGCACGGCCCTCGAACGACGCGAGCACCTCCGGGTCGTGGTTCGGGAAGCGCCAGGCGCGCGGGCTCTGGACGAACAGTTGCAGCGCGTTCGCCCCGATCGCCTGCGCCCGTTCCGGCGCCGCCTTGACCCCACCGCCGACGTGGCCGCCGAAGAGCACGGCCCTACGATAGAGACGTGAGTCCAACTGTCCGCGTCCGCATGGCCCCGAGCCCGACCGGTCTCCTGCACATCGGCAGCGTCCGCACGTTCCTCTTCAACTGGCTCTTCGCACGCCAGAAGGGGGGCGAGGTCCTCCTGCGCATCGAGAACACCGACACGAGCCGGGAGGTCGCCGAGGCGACCGAGCAGATCCAGCGCTCGCTCGGCTGGCTCGGCATCGACTGGGACGGCCCGGTCCACTTCCAGCTCGACCGGATGGCGGACGCGCAGCGGCTCGCGCATCAGCTCGTCGACGAGGGCAAGGCGTACGAGGACGAGGGGGCGATCCGGTTCCGGATGCCCGACGAGGGCACGACGGGCTGGGTCGACGTGGTTCGCGGCCCGGTCGAGGTGCCGAACGAGAGCATCGAGGACCTCGTGATCCTCAGGGCCGACGGGCGACCGACGTACAACTTCGCCAACCCGGTCGACGACATGCTCGACGAGATCACCCACGTGATCCGCGGCCAGGACCACATCTCGAACACCCCGAAGCAGCTCCAGATCCTGCGCGCGCTCGGCGCGGAGCCGCCCGTCTACGCCCACGCGCCCGACGTGCTCGGCACCGACGGCAAGAAGCTGTCCAAGCGCCACGGGGCCCAGTCGGTCGAGGACTTCCACCGGGAGGGCTACATCCCGGAGGCGCTGGTCAACTTCCTCGCCAGGCTCGGTTGGGCCTACGACGACAAGACGGAGGTCTTCACCCGAGACGAGCTGCTCGAGCGGTTCCGGCTCGACCGAGTGACCCCGAGCCCGGCCGTCTTCGACTACCAGAAGCTGACCTGGCTGAACGGCGTGCACCTGCGCAACCTCGCTCCCGACGAGTACGCGGACCGGGTCGTCCAGTACCTGCGCGAGGCCGGCCTCGACTGGGACGAGGAGCTGGTGCGCCGGGCGGCGCCGCTCGTGCAGGAGAAGATCGAGAAGCTCGACCAGTTCCCCGACTACACGAGGTTCTTCTTCGAGGACGTCAAGCCGGCCGTCCCGCTCGACGGCGCCGGCCCCGTGCTCGAGCAGGCAGAGCAGGCTCTCGCCGGCGTCGAGCCGTTCCAGGCGGAGCCGATCGAGCGGGAGCTCAGGTCGCTCGCCGAGCGCCTCGAGCTGAAGCCGCGCGAGGCCTTTCAGCCGATCCGGATCGCAGTGACCGGGTCGAAGGTCTCACCGGGCCTCTTCGAGAGCCTGGAGCTGCTCGGCCGCGACGAGACGCTCAGGCGCCTCGCGACGGCCCGCGGGGAAGCGGCCTAGGCGGCGCCAGCGGGTCCAGTGCGCGCTGGAACTCCAGCCAGGACCGGCGTCGAAAGCTCGCCGTCGGGCGGGGGAGCTCCTGCCACTGCCGCTCGCGTGCGGGCGACGGACGTGAGCAGGCTCGATTTCCCACTTCTAAAAGGGAAACGCTCGAGCGCCCGCGAGAGATACGGCGACGGGCGCCTATACACTCGGCGGGATGGGAGGGGGCCCGGCGACGGTGCTGGTTGTCGACGACGATCCCTCCCTCAGGCTCCTCTGCCGGGTCAACCTGGAGCTCGAGGGATACCGGGTCGTCGAGGCCGAGAGCGTGGACACCGCTCGCGCCGCGCTCGAGTCGGAACACCTCGATGCGATCCTGCTCGACGTCCACCTCGGGAACGACGACGGCCTCGTGCTCCTGCCGGCGATCGAGCGGCAGGGGCCGGCGGTCGCCCTGCTGACGGGGAGCCCGGGCGTCCACCTGCCGGATGGCGCGACCGTGATCGGCAAGCCGTTCTCCATCGACGAGCTGAGCGACACCGTGCGTGAGCTGGTCGGTCGGTCGAGCTCCCCGCTTCGGTAGATTCCCCATCCGATATGAGCGTGACTGCCGTCAGGACGCCCGCGGAGTTCGAGGCCGAGCTCCAGAGATACCTCTACGAGCGCGCCGAGGAAGGGCGCGCCGTTCGTGTCGGCGAGAAGGAGGTCTCCGAGCGCGCCGAGATCGTCGCGCGCTACCGGGAGCTCTTCACACGTGAGCAGCTCGACGCGCTGCACGAGGCCGAGTCGGCCGCCGGTCCCGACGACCGCGAGCGCCTCTACAGGCTTCGAAAGACCTGCGAGTCCGGCCTCGTCGAGGTCGAGCTGAGCGCCCGCGAAGACGAGCTCGAGAACGCGATCCTCGCCGCCCGCGTCACCTACCGCGGGGAGGAGCTGCCCCTCCGGTCAGCCCAGGCGCAGCTCGCCGTCCTGCACTGCGTTCGACGAGCGCGAGGAGCTGGGCGAGCTCCACGGCGACGCCTCCGCCGGGTTCAACGACCAGCGGATGGAGATGCTCCAGGCGCGCGAGGAGCTCGACGCCGAGCTCTCCGGCGAGCCGGACGCGGTCGCCCGGAACGAAGAGGAGAAGGGCATCTCGCTCCGCGAGCTGTCGGAGGTCCTGACGGACGCGAGCCGCGCCGCCGACGAGGTCTACGGCCGCCTCACGGGGAAGTGGTTCGACAAGCTGCTCGGCGACGAGCCGCCCGGAGGTTCCGTCCTCGTACCACGTCGCCTGGCTCCGGCGCCTCTCGCCGCTCGAGGCGACGTATACGAAGGAGCGTGCGACCGACGTCTGCCTCGAGACGCTCCGGCACCTCGGCTTCAACATGGACGAGGAGCCGAACATCCGCATGGATCTGGACGACCGGCCGCAGAAGTCGCCGCGGGCATGCGTGATCGCCGCCGACCCGCCGAAGGTCGTCCACCTGATCACCCGCGCCCAGGGCGGGCTGCACGACTACCAGGCGTTCCTCCACGAGGCCGGCCACGCGCTCCACTACGGCAACTGCGACCCGAACCTGCCGTACACCTTCCGCAACCTCTCGCGCGACCACGCGCTGACGGAGATCTACTCGTACATCTTCGAGGCGATCTCCCGCGAGCCGGGCTGGCACGTCGAGCACTTCGGGCTCTCGGAGGAGGAAGCCAAGGACAACGCCGAGGCAACCGTGTTCCTGGAAGCCCTGCTCTACCGGCGCTACACGGCGAAGCTCCAGTTCGAGCTCGAGTTCTGGGGTGGCTTCGACGACGGAGCCGCCGGCCCCGCCCGGTACCACGAGCTCCTGACGGCCGCGAGCGGCGTCTCGTACCGGCCGGACGCGTATCTCGCGGACATGGACGCGGGCTTCTACTCCGCGGACTACCTCCGGGCCTGGATCCGGTCCGCGCAGCTGCGGCAGTGGCTGACGAAGGAGGTCGGCGAGGACTGGTGGCGGAACAAGGCCACCGGGGATCACCTGCGGTCGCTCTTCGCCGAAGGAACGCGTCCCTCCAGCGAGGAGATCGCGGGCCGCCTCGGTTTCGACCCGCACGACACGAAGCCACTCCTCCACGAACTTGGCGCCTGACGCCGCAGGGCCGGCCTTCGACCGGTTCTACGGGTACGACGAGCTAACGGAGCTCCTCCAGGGCTGGGCCGACGAGCGGCCCAAGCTCTTCGCCGTCGAGTCGATCGGCAAGAGCCACGAGGGCCGGGACATCTGGCTCGCCACGATCACGAACACCGAGACCGGCCCGGCGCTCGAGAAGCCTGCGCTCCTGATCGAGGCCAACATCCACGCGGTCGAGGTGACCGGCGCCACGGCGGCGCTCTACCTGATGCACCGCCTGCTCTCGGGGTACGGAAGCGACGAGCGGGTCACGCGCGCCCTCGACACGCGCGTCTTCTACGTCGTCCCGCGGCTGAACCCCGACGGCGCCGAGCTGGCATTGGCCGAGCGGCCCCGGTTCATCCGCTCCAGCACTCGGCCCTGGCCCCTCGCGGAGGAGCTCGACGGGCTCTACGAGGAGGACCTCGACGGCGACGGCCGGATCCTGATGATGCGGATCCGCGATCCGAACGGCTCGTGGAAGGCGCATCCGGAGGAGCCGCGGCTCATGGTCCGGCGCGACCCGGACGAGGAGGGTGGCGAGTACTTCCGGATGCTCTGGGAGGGCCGAATCCGGAACTTCGACGGTGTCACGATCAAGATCGCACCGCCGCTCGAGGGGCTCGACCTGAACCGCAACTTCCCGATGGAATGGGCAGTCGAGGCCGAGCAGCACGGCGCGGGCCCGTACCCGACGTCCGAGCCCGAGATCCGGGCGATGGTGCAGGCGATCGTCGACCGGCCGAACATCACTGCCCACTTCGCGTACCACACGTTCAGCGGCGTCCACTTGCGGCCGTACTCGAGCTATCCCGACGAGCACTACCCGACGAACGACCTGAGGGCGTATCAAGCTGCTCGGCGAGAAGGCGACCGAGCTGACCGGGTATCCCGCGATCTCGATCTTCCACGACTTCAAGTACGACCCGAAGCAGACGGTCAAGGGCGGCGCGAACGACTGGTTGTACGACCACCTCGGGATCTACTCCTGGACGACGGAGTTCTGGAGCCCGCAGCGCGAGGCGGGGATCGAGGGCTACCAGTACATCGAGTGGATGCGCGACCACCCGCCCGAGGACGATCTCAAGCTCATCCGGTGGAGCGACGAGCAGCTGGACGGGAAGGGGTACGTCGACTGGTACCCGTACGAGCACGACCAGCTCGGCGAGGTCGAGCTCGGCGGCTGGGACCTCATGTACGCGTGGGCGAACGTCCCGCCGCAGTTCCTCGAGCGCGAGATCGCACCGCACGCGGACCTCGCGATCTGGCACCTGCTCGTCTCGCCGCGGCTGGAGATCCTGTCGCTCGAGGCCGAGGAGCTGGGGGAGGGGTCGTGGCTCGTCCGGCTGGTGCTGCACAACACCGGCTGGCTGCCGACGTCGGTCTCGGAGAAGGCCGTCGAGCGGAAGGCGGTGCGGCCGCTGGAGGCGGAGATCACGCTGCCGGACGGCGGGCGGCTCCACGGCGGCGAGAAGAAGGTGGAGCTGGGCCAGCTCGAAGGGCGCGTCCACCGGCGGTCGCTGCTCTGGTGGGCGTCGGACGATGCGACGAGCGACCGCGCGAAGGCGGAGTGGGTCGTAGAGGCGCCGGCGGGGTCGACGGTGCAGGTCGAGGCTCGCCACCAGCGGGCTGGCACCGTGAGACGCGAGCTCGTGCTCGAGTAGCGCCGCTCCAGGCGAGCACGAGCGTCTGTTTCCAGAGGTCTAGGGCTGCGCTGCCAGGGCCGGCGAGGGTTCCGTAGGTGAAGACGCGAGCGTCCTACCGTCGATCGAGGTGGCTGACGCGCCAATTCCTTCGCGATCTTCGTGAAGCGCGAGCTCGACGTCTCGCTCGTCGCTCAGCGATTCGGCCGTCGTCGACGAGAGGAGGTTGAGCTGCAGCTCGAGGATCCCGACTCGCTCGCGCGGCGCGATCGACTTGAGATCGGTCAGAGCAGCCTTCAATCGACGGGTCACCTGAGGCGACCCTGCGCCCGCCAGGCGGATCTCGTCGAAGGCGAGATGGACGTATGCCTCCCAGCTCATGGTCCGCACGGTGAGTCTGACGCGTCCCGCCTCGTCGAAATGCCGACCGTCAGGAAAGGGCCTGCGGGCGAGCTGCCTCAGGATGTCGTGCAGTCGGTCGATCGCTTGCACAGCGGTGGTGGGGTCTTGGAAAGGCGAGTCAGCGAGCGAGCGTTCCGCGATGTCGACGAGAAGTCGAATGCCGTAAGCGACGTCCTCATCGAGCGTCGGCTCCAAGCTGAAGATCAAGGCTCCGTGCAATCGATCCTCGTCCACAGCAGTGGGCCCCCCGTGCACGCGGAACAGCGGGCCGTCCGCGGGAACGAACTCGCCGAGGGCAGGGACAAGCTCCAGGAGGCAGTCCGCACGACGCGCCTCCTCGACGAGCCGCTCGTAGCCGATCCCCGTGATCACTCCGGGCTTCCTCGCTCGCACCAGGGGAACAGAGTCCTGCTGAGCGTCGAGAGCCGGCCCTTTGTCGGGATACCTCCGGTTGAGAAGCGTGCGCGTCTCTTGGCCGACGAGTTCGATGAGCGCCGAGACGCGGAGTGCTTGTCCGATGTGGTGCACGTACACGACGAGAACAGCAATGCTCAAGAGAACGAGGACGAACGCCGTTACGAGCGCGATGCCTGGCACGTTTCCGTGCCGTCGCCGTTGATGGTCACTTCGCGGAGCGCGAGGATGGCGTGGACGAAAGTCGCGACGAAGAGGCCGATCGCGAGCTGGCTCGGCTTGTCCCGCAGAATGCGCTGCACGATTCGCGGAGAGAACTGACCCATGGCGAGTTGGACGACAACCATCGTGATCGTGAGAACGAGCGCGGTCAGGCTCACCATCGAGGCGGCGACAGTCGAAAGGATGTAAGCCGCGGCATCCGGACCGCCGACGAAGCGGGTGGGAAGCGCTGCGTAGTCGAAGTGGCGGTCGACAGCGATCGTCCCGAACGAGAGAGTCGCCCCGGCGAGGACGCAAAGCACGGGCACGAACCAGAGGCTCGACTTGAGGTGGATTGACAGCTTGGCGCGCCTCATGCGACTTGGGCCGTCCTACCCTCCTCCGAACGAGTTGATGAACCGCAGGGAGTTGCAACTCGCAAGCTTGCTCACGCTGCCGGACGGCGCGCGGTCCACGGGCGAGAGCTGACGTTCGGGTAGGGACGGCCGGAGCCGTCCCCGCCCGAGCGGCTGCTAGGTCGTCGTCGTGTTCGTGTCCTCGAGCGACTCGAGCTCGGCGTTGTCCGTCGTGCCGGCGACGAGCCGCTCGCCGTCGACGAAGACGGTGCCGGCCTCTACGACCGCAGCCTGCTCCCGGTTTGCGATCTTGGCCATCGTGCATCACGCCGAAACCTCGAGCTTTCGGGCCGGGCTTCGCGCCGGTACCTCGATCGCGCCCGCGGTCTTCGTGATCGCCGTGTCCTTCGGCGTGCTGGCGCGGGACCTCGGCTGGGGCGTCGTCGCGCCCATCGTCTCCTCGGTGATCGTGTTCTCCGGGTCGGCGCAGTTCGCGCTCGCGGAGGTGCTGGAGGCAGGCGGCACGGCGTCTGGCGGCGATCGTCGCCGCGATCCTCGTCAACGCGCGCTTCGCCGTCATGGGCGTGGCCGTCGCCTCGATCTTTCGCGGCGGGCCGCTGCGACGGGCCCTGGAGGCGCAGACGACCGTGGATGCGTCGTGGGCCCTCGCGAATCAGGGAGAAGGGCGGTTCGACCGCGAGCTCCTCATGGGCGCGACGCTGCCTCAGTACGTCGCGTGGGTGGCAGGCACCGTCGTCGGCGTGTTCGCCGGCAACGTCCTCACCGATCCGGAGGCGCTCGGCCTCGACGTCGTCTTCCCGGCGTTCTTCCTGTACCTGCTCCTCGACGAGCTTCGCCGAGGAGCCGACTTCGTCGCTGCCGCGCTGATCGCCGCCGGAATCGCGCTGGCGCTCATTCCCGTCTCGCCGCCGGGCATCCCGATCATCGCGGCGTGTGCCGGGGCGCTGCTCGGCCTGCGGAGGCGCCCGGCGTGACCGCCGTCTGGACGTCGATTCTGGTCGTTGCCGTTGCGAACTTCGCGATCAAGGCGGCCGGGCCCGTGCTGCTGGGCGGCCGCGAGCTTCCACAACCCGTCGTCGCCGTGATTGCGCTTCTCGGGCCGGCGCTGCTCATGGCCCTCGTCGTCGTCGGGACGTTCAGCGACGGCAGCAGCCTCCGCGTCGACGCCCAGGCGGCCGGAGTGGCGGTCGCGGGCGGAGCGTTTCTCCTCCGGGTGCCGATGCTCGCGGCGATCGCGCTCGGCGCGCTCACCGCTGCACTCCTCAGACTGGCCGGGTAGGCGGCCGAAGCCGCCCCGCCCGCGTGGCGTCGCTACGACGTCGTCGTATTCGTGTCCTCGAGCGACTCGATCCGGGAGAGCGCCACCGGCGCGCCGGCGTCGTCCGCCTCGACCTCGAGTTGTCAGGTACGTGAACAGCGTGGTATGAGTCACTGGTCAACCAATCGAGGAAGGGAGCGGCATGCGTTATCCGATCCTGATTGGGGGGATGCTCGCCGCACTTGCGCTGCTCGTGTTGCCCACGACGGCCGGCGCAGGCCCAGGCGGTGCACCAGCGTTCCACGATCACGACACCGAGTCCGGAGTCGATCCCGACTTCTGCGGAACGGGCGTTGCGATCAACTTCTCGGGCCGGTTCAACTTCAAGGGCTGGCTCGGAGAGACGGGCGGCGACCCCGAGCAGGAGCTGAAGACCAGCTTCAACTACAGCTTCACGCTGACGAACCCGGCGAACGGTGCTTCGATCGTCGATTCAGCCGCCGGTGGAGTGACGAACACGATCGTGACCGGGCTCGAGTCGGGCGCGCACACGCATCTGTTCGTCGAGCGCGGCCTGAGGGCCAAGCTCAAGCTCGCCAACGGGCGGGTTCTGACCCACGACGCAGGAAACATCGCGTACACCGTCTCTTTCGATGCCGCCGGCAACTTCGTCGGCACCGAGGTCGTCTATGTGCACGGCCCACATCCGGCATTCGAGACCGACGTTTGGTGCGATGTGGCCACCGAGGCTCTCGGCATCAGCTAACGAGTCTTGTCGGAAGGAGGGGGCCGCCATGCGCCCCCTCCTTCAGGAAGCGCTACTCGGTGGTCGTCCTGGTCATGTCCTCGAGCGATTCGATCCAGGTGCCCGCACTCGGGCGACGCATACTCCCGGTGATGAGCGATTACGACGCCATCGGCGTTCGACGCGTTCGAGGCGGCTGGGCGTCCTGCCGTGGCCGGTGCCTTCGTGCTCCGTGTGCCGCTGCTCGGGGCGATCGCGCTCGGGGCCGCGACGACCGCGTTGCTCCGAGGGCTCTAGTGGCGGACGATCGCGAGCGGTAGCACGGCGCTGACGACATACTGGCCCGCGTCGACGATCTCGGAGATCTTCAGGTCGACGGCGAGGCTCGAGAGCACGTAGGCATCTTCGCGGCTGAGGTCGTAGCTCTCGATGAGGTAGTCGATCATCGCGCGGACCGCTTCCTGCGCGCCGCATAGAGGTCCGGGCCGACGCCGGTCGTGCCGTAGAAGGCGCCGTCGTCCACGCTAGGCGTCAAGGGTCCGGGCGCGGTCTGGTACTGCGGTGCGGGGATCGTCGCTCCTCGTGGAGTGTGAACCTCAGCTCTGCGTACATCGGCGACTCGATCCCCGTCACGCAGACTTCTCCGTCTCCCTGCGCGGCGTGGGCATCGCCACAGCTGAAGAGCGCGCCCTCGACCTGGACCGGCAGGAAGAGCGTCGTTCCGCGGACGAGTTGGCGCGTGTCCAGGTTCCCGCCGAAGTTCCCGGGCGGCATCACGGCCTGCTCGCTTGCGCCTGCCGGGCAGACGCCCATAGTTCCAAGGAAAGGTGCGATCGGGATCGCGATGTCGTCGCGCAGATACGTGGCGTCGCCGGTCGTGAGATCGAAGATCCTGAGGTAAGCGTCCGGAAAGTCATCCGCCAGGAGGCCGAAGCCCGGAAGGATCGCGGTCCAGCCCCACCCCTGCGTCTGCAGGTCGACGATCTCCACGCCGAGCGTGTGGCCCGGCTCGGCGCCCTCGACCGCGATCGGGCCTGCGAGCGGGTAGACGCGGTCCCAGTCGAGCTCGGCAATCGCGTCGGCCGTCGACTCGGGCGTGATCTGGTTGTCGCTGACGTCCCGGGTGTGCATCACCACGGTGTCGCCGCTCGCGACCGTCAGGACCGGCTCGTTGCCCGCGTCCCAGGTGAAATGCACCCGATCCGCTGGGAACTCGTGTGTCTCGCCGGCCACGGGGCGAAGCTACACCTGTCGAGGCGGCGCGGCAATAGGAGCGCGGGATGAAGGTCAGGGCCGCTGTTCTCGAGGAGTGGCCGCCGATTTAGCGTTTTCCGGCTGCCATGAGGTCGCGAGTGCAGACGTTCACCGTGACCATCGAGGGCCTGAACTGGGAAGACGTCGAGCAGGTCGAGTTGCCAGGGCTTCCCGGCGAGGGCGACCTGATCGAGACCAAGTACGGGACCTGCGTCATCACCAGCGCGGAACTCTTGCCGGACCCGGGGAAGCACGCGGGCAAGATCGTCTGCCGGATTCCCTAGCTCCGCCTTCGCCCCTCGTCGGTTGACGAACCCTGGGCGAGCCCGCCGAACGCGGTGCGCTCCGGCCTGGTCTGACCAGTCTGAGAAAGAGTCGCGTCCGACCTGCCAAGCTCATACTTCCGCTCATGAGCGACTACGACCCCGTCGCGTTCGACGCGTTCGAGGAAGCCGGCTGGGGAGCGAAGGAGCCGGCCGGCTACGACGCGTTGGCCGGGCGTGTGACCTCGCAGTTGGCCGATCCGCTTCTCGACGCGGTTGGCGCCGGGCCGGGAAAGCGGGTGCTCGACATCGCGACCGGGCCCGGCTACGTCGCGGCCAGGGCGGCCGAACGGGGCGCGAGACTCCGTCGGCCTCGACTTCTCCGAGACGATGCTCGCGTTTGCGCGCTCGCGCTCGCCGGACGTCGAGTTCGTCCGCGGCGACGCGACCGAGCTGCCGTTCCCGGACGACTCCTTCGATGCGGTGACCTGCGCGTTTCTCTTGCTGCATCTCGCGCCGGCCCGAGGCCGCGGTCGCCGAGGCCGCCCGCGTGCTCGTGCCGAGGGCCGCGCGGCGTTCAGCGTCTGGGACGAGCCGTCGCGGGGCCGCTGGCTCGGCGTCGTCTTCGACGCGTTCACGGCCGCCGGCGCGCTTCCGCCGGCCGACGTGCCGCCCGGCCCGCCGATCTTCCGGTTCGCCGACGACAGGGAGTTCATCCGGCTGTTGACCGACGCCGGGCTCGCCGACGTATCCATCGAGACCGTCGAGTTCCCGCTTCGGCTGACGACCGGCGACGAGCTGTGGGACGGGCTCGTCGACGGAACCGTGCGCGTGCGGCCGATGATCGTCGGCCAGTCGCCTGAAATGCAGCGCGCGATACGGATGCACTTCGACGAGCTGCTCGAGGAGTACCGAACCGAGGATGGGTTCGCCGTGCCGGTCTCCGTCAAGGTCGGGGCAGGGCGAAAGCCGCCGCGAACGTAAGAGGCGCATACGGGCTTGTATGTGCGACTCAAGGGGCTCAAGCGCGCGTACGACTCGGACAAGGTCTTCGGCTCAACCAGAACATCGGCCCGGACTGAGAGCCGCCCTCAGCAGGCGCGGCGGGCGGTCTCGACGTCGCGCCCGGTGTCCGGGCGTAGTTGCAGGATCGCCTCGCGCGCCGTCGTGCGCATCGCGCCGACGTTTGGGATCGGGAAACGGTCGTGCGCGCGCCGGCGCGCGATGTAGCGGCGGCCGAACGTGACCGTGAGAGTCCGCTTCGGGTCGAGCCGGCCGACGAGGCGGATGAGGTCGGGAAGCTGGTCGCGCGGGATATCGGTCCGCACGCTCGATTCCACGATCGACGCCAAGGCGCCGAAGTTGCGCAGCACGCTGACCACGTCGAGCTGGTTCGCCATGGCAGTCAGGAAGCAGCGCTGGCGGTGCATCCGCCTGTAGTCGTCCGAGTCCTTGCGCGAGCGCACGTACGCGAGCGCGGTGCGCCCGTCGAAATGGTAGGTCCGGCCCGGGTACACGTTGATGCGTGGCTTTGTCTCGCCCCACGCTGGTCGCGTCACTTCGTCGACGATGCGCTCGCGCACCCGGATCTTCACTCCGCCGAGCGCGTCCACGAGGTCGCGGAACCCGTCCAGGTCGACCATCGCGTGGTAGTCCACGCGCAGGCCGAGCAGGCGCGAAATCGTTTGCTTGAGCGCAGTCGCGCCGGGATCCTGCCCGCCGGGAAAAAGGTCGGGACGCTCCTCGTTCGCGAAGCGGTAGAGCGCGTTGAGGAGGTCGGGGAAGCGGCGCAGCTCTTCTCCCGCGCGCCCGCCGAGCCGAACGTTGACGAGGTTGCGCGGAATACCGAACGCGACCGCGCGGCCGGTGTCGCGCTCCAGCCCGGCGAGGATCATCGTGTCGGTGCGGTCGCCCGGCTGGCCCGGGCCCTCGTCGCTCCCGAGCAGCAGGATCGTTACCCACGGCCGCTCGAGCGGCGTGTAGGTCTGAACGAGAACGTCGCGCGTCGCGGAGAGCCGCCCGGCCGGAAGCGGCGCTGATCGGGGCAGCTCGCGGGGGCCAACATCGGGCGCGGTGCGTCCCCTCCGTAGGAACACACCGCGCGCCGGCAGGACGTCCGACGGCTCTTCGTCCGCGAACACGCGCTGCAGCGTGACCTCGCTCCGCACGGTCACATAGCCGGCCGCGACGTGCGGTGTCACGGTCAGCACAGCGATCGCGCCGGCAGCCGTGAGTGCCGGCACGCTCTTGGCGAGCAGGCCCATGCGCCAAGCGTCGAGCGCCGCGAAGAGCCGCAGCGCGAGCAGGAAGATGTTGACCGCAAGCGCTGCTGGGAGCAGCCGGCCCTCTAGGAGCCAAGCCGCCGCCCGGACCGGCACAGCGGTAACGACGAGGACCGGCACTGCCCCGAACGCGAAGAGCGCGAACAGGACGAGGCCGCGCCGCCAGGCGCCTGTGAACGCCTGCCCGGCGCCCGGGACGATCATCGAGAGAAGCCCGGCGACGGCTCGCCTGGCGACGTGTGGATCATCGGCGCTGACCGGCGGAACGAGTGGCATGCGCGACGCGGGCACGGTAGCCGTCCCGTCGGCGCTTCAGCTGCACCGGCACCTCCCGTTGCGCGCGCTCTGCCGAGCTGAACTCCAGCGCTTGAACGCGAGAAGCCCTGAATTCCGAGCAACGACGCCCGCCCATCAAGCGCGGGTCCCGGTCCAACGGCCCCTCGCTGGCGGCCCGCCGAACGCCGCGATCCCCTCCGCTACAGGGATTCGCGGGGAAGGCGCATACGGGATTCGAACCCGTGCTACCGCCGTGAGAGGGCGGCGTCCTAGGCCACTAGACGAATGCGCCGGGAGGCTTGATTGTAGCGGCGGCCGGGTAGAACAGCGTTCGTGCGCTGGCTGAAGCGACTCCTCGGTTCGGACGACGAAAATCCGACCGCGGCCCGACGACCCGCGCGGTGGGATCCAGTCCGACGAGTACCGCCACGCCGACCCTCGTGAGCTGGTCGAGGAGGGCGGGACGACGATGTCCGGGCCGGGTGGCGCGCCTCAGGAAGGGCTTTCGCCGCAGGAGCGCCGCGAGCTCGACCGGTAGTTTCGCGGCCCGGTTCCGCGTCTCTCCGCGAGCTTCTAGAGTTGCGCGGTCATGGCGGCGCGTGCTGATCGGCAGGCGGACCGCCGCAGGCAAATTCTCGACGCGGCGGTCAAGGTCTTCGCAACGAAGGGCTTTCACGGGGCGCGTGTCGGCGACATCGCCCAGGAGGCCGGGGTCGCGTACGGCCTCGTCTACCACTACTTCAAGTCGAAGGAAGAGCTCCTCGAGACGATCTTCCGGGACACCTGGACTCAGATGCTCGCGAGAGTCCGCGAGGTCGAGGCCTCGGGCGTGGACGCGAGCGAACAGGTGCGCCAGGTCACGGCGCTGCTCCTTCGCACCTGGCGCCGAGACCCCGACCTCGTCCGGGTCCTTGTCCGAGAGGTGACGCGCAGCCCGCATGTCCAGCAGGAGATCGAAGAGATCACGGAAGCGATGGAGGCGCTCGAGCGGATCATCGAGCGGGGTCAGCAGAAGGGCGAGTTTCGGCCGCAGATCGACCCACGCCTCGGTGCGGTCGTCTTCTACGGGGCGCTCGACGAGATCCTTACCGGCTGGGTGCTCGGCCAGCTTCCCGACACGGACGAGGACATCGCCAAGGCAGAGAACAACGTCGTGCAGCTTCTCGTCGAAGGGATGCGCGAGCCGTAATTTCCCGCGGGCACCCGCGCTCCCGATGTGCGGGTACCTCTACGGAGCCAGCGGGGCCTGGAGCCGGCGGAAGCGGATGCCGTGACCTTGACGCCAGAGCGGTCGCGTTCCGAACCAGACCACGCTCAGCAAGAGCGCGCCGACGAGCCCGGTGACGATCGCGACGGTGGCCGCCCCGCTGACTCAGCAGCCAAACCGCGATCACCGCGGCGAACAAGACGATCGCCCAGGTCATCTTGCGCCAGTGGATGAATCTCGTCATCTCACACCATCCTTCGCTTGACGTGCGTCAGGCCCGGTGTGGGAGTCGAGAGAGGAGTGCGTGCGTACGACCCTCGGCGGCTACCGCGCTAGGTCTCTAGGAGAAAGAGTCTAGCAGCGATCGTGACAACACGTACAAAGTTGGCTCTAGGAGAGGGCGGTGTCGCCTGGTCGCGGCTCGACGACGCCGGTCTCGGGCGGGCCGACGACCGCAGGCTTGAGCGGGCGCAGGTAGAGCCACTCGTACGCGAGCGCTCCGAGGACGCCGCCGGCGAACGGGCCGATGTACCAGATCCAGAAGTCGTCCCATTCGCCCGAGAGGAGCTCGGGGCCGAAGGCGCGCGCGGGGTTCATCGCGGCGCCCGTGATCGGGCCGGCCATCAGGATGTCGAGGGTGATGGTGAGGCCGATTGCAAGCCCGGCGATCGACTTGAAGGTTCCGCGCGGATCGGCGGCGGTGGCGAAGACGACCCAGACGAGGAAGAAGGTCAGGATCGCCTCGATGATCAGCGCGGCTTCGGGCTCGAAGCCGGGTCCGACCGCCGGAGAGCCAAGGTTTCCCTGGAGGTCGCTCGGGAAGATCCACTTCAGCAGCGCCGCGGCGACGACGGCGCCCCCGAACTGTGCGATCCAGTAGGCGCCGGCAACCACGGGCGAGAGCCGGCCCGTGACCAGGAAGCCGAGCGTCACGGCCGGGTTGAAGTGACCGCCGGAGATGTGCCCGACGGCGGACACCATCACGGCGATGACGAGGCCGTGGGCGAACGCGACGTCGAGATTCCCGGCGCCGGAGCTCGGCGCCACGATGAGAACGGCGCCGGCGCCGACGAAGATCAGCGCGAAGGCACCAACGAACTCTGCGGCCGACCGGCGGAAGACGTCCATTACGCGCACGAGGCTAGAGAGAGGGTCGGACGACACCCGGCGCTAGGACCCGATGCCTCGTGAAATAGGCCGATCGGCCCATTGAAGGAGCACGGGAACGCTGTCACTCTCTGCCGCGTGGAGAGGGAGAACACTGCGAGCCTGAAGCTGGTCTTCGCCGCGGGCTTCATCACGCTCTGCGTCTTCGCCGTGGCATTGCTCGGCGGCGTCGCCTAGCGCGGCTCGGAAACAAAAAAAGGCCGCGATTTGCGGCCCTTTTTCTGAGGCTGCGGGGCTAGGATTCGAACCTAGACTACTCGGTCCAGAGCCGAGCGTCCTACCATTAGACGACCCCGCAACGGGGCTCGGATTGTAGCGAGGGTCGTTTCACGCGACGTCTGCGGCCCAGTCGCCGTAGAGCGCCGTGTACAGGCCCTTTCTGGCCATCAGCTCGTGGTGGGTGCCCTGCTCGACGATCTGTCCGTGCTCGAGGACGACGATCAGGTCGGCGCCGCGGATCGTCGAGAGCCGGTGGGCGATCACGAACGCGGTCCGGCCTGCGAGGAGCGTCCTCAATGCCGTCTCGATCTTCCGCTCCGTGCCGATATCGACGGAGGATGTGGCCTCGTCGAGGATCAGGAGGCGCGGGTCCGCGAGAAGCGCCCGTGCGAACGCGACGAGCTGGCGCTGGCCGAGCGAGAGGCGCGTCCCGCGCTCCTGGACGTCCGTGTCGTAGCCGTCCTCGAGCCGCATGATGAACTCGTGGGCGCCGACCGCCGTGGCGGCTGCGCGGATGTCCTCGATCGTGGCGTCCGGACGTCCGAAGGCGATGTTGTCGCGGACACTGCCCGCGAAGAGGAAGCCTTCCTGCGGCACGATCCCCAGCTGGCAGCGAAGCGATTCCTGCGTGACCTCGCGCAGATCGTGGTCGTCGACGGTGATCCGGCCCTCGACCGGGTCGTAGAAGCGCGCGAGGAGCTTCGCGATCGTCGACTTCCCGGCGCCCGTGTGGCCGACGAATGCCACCGTTGTCCCCGCCGGGACGTCGAGGTCGATGCCGTGCAGCACCTCCGGTCCCGTGCGATAGGCGAACCGGACGCCGTCGAGACGGACGCGTCCGTCGATCGGTGGCAGCTCCTCGGCTCCAGGACGCGTCGACGACCTCGGGCTCCTCGTCCATCACGTCCATGATCTTGTCGAGGGCCGCCACGGCCGCCAGGAACGTGTTGTAGAGCTGTGAGAGCTGCTGGATCGGGTCGAAGAAGTTGGAGACGTAGAGGATGAACGCGAAGAGCGTTCCCACGGTCAGCTCGCCGCCGGAAAGCAGGTAGCCGCCGTAGCCGAGGACGACTGCCGTCGCGACGGCGGAGAGGAAGTCGACGAACGGGAAGTAGAGGCCGTTGTTGACGACCGTCTGCTGGTTCGCGAGCCGGTAGTGGGCGTTGACCTCCTCGAAGTTCCGTCGGCGGGAGCTCTCGCGAGTGAACGACTGGACGACGCGCATCCCGGCGATGTCCTCGGCCAGGGTCGCCGTAACGAGGCCGAGGCGCTCCCGCACGTCGCGGTAGGCCCGCGACGAGCGGATCCGGAAGACGGCGGTCGCGATCGCCATCGCCGGCATCACGCTGAGGGTCGCGAGGGCGAGGCGCCAGTCGAGGTAGAAGAGGACCGCGGCCGAGCCGACGAGGATCAGCGTGTTCTGGACGAGCGTCGTGACGCCGTCCGTGACCAGCTGGTCGAGGGCGTCGACGTCGTTGGTCAGGCGGCTGATGACCACGCCGGCGCGGTTCCGCTCGTAGTAGCCGAGCGACAGGCCCTGGAGGTGCTTGAAGAGCTTGTTGCGGAGGTCGGCGAGGATCCGCTCGCCCGTCCAGCCCGTGAAGTAGGTCTGCGCCGCGCTCGTTGCGAGGTTGGCGAGGCCGGCGACCACGAAGAGGGCGACGATGACGGCCAGGGCGTGGAGGTCGCCCTCCCGGATGCCGTCGTCCAGCGCCACCTTCGCCAGGAGCGGCGGGACGAGGGCGGTCAGGGTCGCTGCGAGCAGCGAGACGACCGCAAGCGTCGTCTGGAGCTTGTACGGCGCCGTCAGCCGAGCCAGCGTCGAAACGCGGCGTGCCGTCCGCTGCCACGACCAGTCGTCGACCTGCACGTCGCGCTCCCGAGTCAGATGGCCGCCGGGCTGCCAAACCCTCATCGCAGTCGCCTGACTACTCGCGTGGCCCCACGAACCTGGGAAGACCCCACCGCCCCAACCCGATGGCGCGAGCCTAGACCCGAAAAGCGCACGCGTGGGCCACGTCTCCGCGCCGAAAGCGTGCCGGCCGCGCCCCGCTGAAGAGCCCCGGTCACGCGGTCGCCTCCGCGCGCTGCTCGACGCGCTCCGCGAACTCGCGCTCGAGGAGCCCGTGCTCGTAGATCTCCCGGTAGACCGGGCTGCGCTCGATCAGGGTGTCGTGCGTGCCGCGCGCCACGATCCGGCCGCGGTCGAGAACGACGAGCTCGTCGGCGAGCGCGAGCGTGGACAGGCGGTGGGCGATGATGATCGTCGTCCGGTTCCGCATCGCCTGCCGGAGCCCGAGCCTGATCTTCGCTTCGGTCGTCGCGTCGACGGAGGCGGTCGCGTCGTCGAGGATCAGGATCCTCGGGTCGAGCAGGAGCGCCCGCGCGATCGCGATCCGCTGGCGCTGCCCACCCGAGAGCGTGATCCCGCGCTCGCCGATCACCGTGTCGTAGCCCTCGGGCAGCCGGACGATGAAGTCGTGCGCCTGCGCGAGCCGTGCTGCGTCCTCGACCTCGCTCTGGGTCGCATCCGGCCGGCCGAACGCGATGTTCTCGCGCACCGTGTCCGAGAAGAGAAAGGGGTCCTGCGCGACGATCCCGATCGCTCGGCGCAGCGAGACCAGCTCGAGGTCACGGACGTCGACGCCGTCCACCGTCAGCCGGCCGCCCGTGACGTCGTAGAAGCGGGGGACGAGCGTCGCGAGCGTCGTCTTGCCCGAGCCCGTGTGGCCGATCAGCGCCACCGTGCGGCCGGGCGCCAGCTCGAGGTCGATGTCTCTGAGGACCGGCCGCTCGTCGTGATAGCCGAACGAGACCCGCTCGAAATGAACATGGCCGTCGCCCGGCGGGAGCTCCACCGCGCCGGGCCGGTCGGCCACCTCCTCGGGCTCGTCCATGACCTCGAAGATCCGCTCCCCGGAAGCCGTCGCCCGCTGGGCCTGGCCGATCCACATGCCGAGCATCCGCAGCGGCATCACGAGCATCACGACGAGGACGTTGAAGAAGATGAACGAGCCGAGCGTGAGGTCGCCGTTCACGACCATCCGCCCGCCGACGAGCAGCACGATCGCTTGGGCCACGAGCGGCAGGAACGAAAGCAGCGGGACGTAGATCGCCCGCTGGCGGTTCGCCTGCACGCTCTGGTCGAAGACGGCCTCGGAGCGGTCCGCGAACTTCTGGCTCTCGGTCTGCTCCTGCGCGAACGACTTGACCACGTGGACGCCGACGATCGACTCCTCGGCCACCGTGGCGACGTCGGCCATCTTCTGCTGAACCTCGCGCAGGATCGGGTGTGAGACGGTCGAGTAGCGGTACGCGACGATGACGATCAGTGGCGTGATCGCCGTGGCCGCAAGGGCCAGGCGCCAGTTGGCCACGTACATCACGGCCGTGACCCCGACGATCGTCGTGATGTGCTGGAAGAAGAAGATCAAGTCCGTAGCCGAGGAAGAAGCGGACCGCCTGGAGATCCACGGTCGCCCTCGACATCAGCTGTCCTGTCTGGTGCAGGTCGTAGAACCGGAAGGACAGGCGCTGGAGCTTCGCGTAGAGCCCATTCCGCATGTCGAACTCGACGGCGAGTGCCTGCCGTCCGGAGAGGAGGCGCCGGCCGACCATGAGCAGGGCCCGCACGAGACCCGCGATCAGGATCCCGACCGCGATCCACCAGATAGCCTCGCTGCTCCCATCGGTCGTCGCCCGCTGGAGACCGTCTCCCGTGAGGTACGCCATCACGACGGCCGCCGCCTGGGAGCCGATCGCGAGCAGGATCGAGACGATCAGCGACCACTTGTACGGCTTGAGGAAGCCGAGCAGGCGGGCGAAGGTAGAGCGGTAGGAAGGAGCGTCGTTCACCGTCAGAATCTAGCCATGCCCTTGCCTGTCCCGGAAACGCGCTACGCCCGCAGCGGCGACGTGAACATCGCCTACCAGGTCTTCGGCGAAGGCGAGACGCCGCTCGTCTGGATCCCGGGCTTCACGCAACACCTGGAGCTCAACTGGGAGGAGCCGAATCGACAGGCATGGTTCGAGGGGCTCGGCCGCATCGCGCGCGTCGTCACCCTCGACAAGCGCGGGACCGGCCTGTCCGACCGGGTCGAGGGGTCGCCGCCCCTCGAGGTTCGGATGGACGACATCCGCGCCGGCCTGCACACCGGTGAGTGCGAGCTCGTGGACGGCAAGGTCGGCGGGATCGCCGTCCACATCGGCGCGCGCGTTTCGAGCGAAGCCGGGCCCGGCGAGGTGCTCGTGTCGAGCACCGTCAAGGATCTGGTCGCCGGCTCGGGAATCGCCTTCGTCGACCGCGGCCAGCCGAGCTGAAGGGGATTCCAGGCGAGTGGAGGCTCTACGCCGTCGACCGCTGAGCGCTCGAGCGGAGCTCCGGCCGGAGATCCGACAGGCAGTTCAGGAACGACTCGAGCGCCCCGGACGCCGGCCCGGCGTCGCGGCGGCGGAAGATCACGATCTCGCGCTTCAGCTCGGGCGCGTCGGCGAGCTTGGCGGCCCTCAGCGTCCCGGCTTCGAGCTCGTCCGCGACGGCGGTGTGGGGAAGAAGCGCGACGCCGAGGCCCTGCTCGACCATCTTCTTCGCCGCGTCGATGTTGTCGAGCTCCATCACGCTGCGGGGAATCGCGCCCGCCCCGCGGAAGAACTCGTTCGTCAGCCGGTGGTAGCTCGACGTGCGGTCGAAGAGGATCAGCTGGACGTCGGTCATGCGCTCCGTGCCGATCGCCTCCTCGCCGGCGAACGTGTGCTCGGGATCGACGACGAGCACGAGCTCGTCCTCGTAGAGCGGCGTCGCCTCGATCTGCGGATGGCGCAGGGCCCGCCCGAGCCCGACCTGGACCTGTTCCTGGAGGACGAGGTCGAGGATCTCCTCGGAGTGGCCCGTCCTGACCGCCAGCTGCACCTTCGGGTGCGTCCCCCGGAACCGGGTGAGGATGCGCGGCAGGACGTAGGTGCTGACGGCCGGCGCGGCGCCGAGCGCGAGCTGGCCGCTCTCGCCCTTCGCGCCAGCTCGGTGAGGAGCCGCCGGCCGGCGGCGGCTGCGCCGAGCGAGCGCTCCGCGTACGGGAGAAACGCGCGGCCGGCGTCCGAGAGGCGCATTCCGCGGCCGGAGCGGATGAAGAGTCGTGAGCCCAGCTCCTGCTCCAGGCCCTTGAGGCGGGCGGTCAGGGTCGGCTGGGTGACGAAGAGCGCCTCGGCCGCGCGAGCTCACGCTGCGACGCTGGGCCATCTCGATGAATGCCTGAAGCTGCTCCAGTCTCATATAGACGTTCTTCTATAGCTCGGATCGAAACAACTCTCTTTGAGTTTATAACGGAAGTCTCCTAGGGTGGGGCGTCTTCACGTCGATGAAAGGAGGCAGCGATGACCCTTTTCAAACGGCTTCATGCGGCAAAAGCCGACCGAGGAGGCGCCGAAGAAGGCGCTCTTCCTCAAGTCGGAGCACGCGCCCTGCACGTGCCCGGAGCCCTGTGAGCGCGACCACGGGAACGAGTAGCAGGCGTCGAGGTCCTCGGTCCGGTCGAGGGCCGGGTCTCGGAGATCCTGACGCCGGGGCGCTGGCGTTCGTCGCAGAGCTGCATCGGCGCTTCAATCCCGATCGCGGCGCCTGCTCGCCGCGCGCCAAGAGCGCCAGCAGCGCCTCGACGCCGGCGAGCGCCCGGACTTCCTCGAGGAGACGCGCGAGATCCGCGAGAGCGGACTGGCGTGTCGCGCCGGCGCCGCCGAGCTGCAGGACCGCCGCGTCGAGATCACCGGGCCCGGTCGACCGGAAGATGGTCATCAACGCGCTGAACTCCGGCGCGCGCGTCTTCATGGCCGACTTCGAGGACGCCAACTCGCCGACCTGGCAGAACAACGTCGACGGCCAGGTCAACCTGCGCGACGCAAGCGCCGGCACGATCTCGCTGGACACCGGCGAGAAGACGTACGAGCTCGGCGACGACCCTGCCGTCCTGCTCGTCCGGCCGCGCGGCTGGCACCTGCTCGAGCGCCACGTGCTCGTCGACGGCGAGCCGGTCTCCGGCTCGCTCTTCGACTTCGGCCTCTACGTCTTCCACAACCGCGCGAAGCCCTGGTTCTACATCCCGAAGCTCGAGGGACACCTCGAGGCGCGGCTCTGGAACCAGGTCTTCGACTTCACCGAGGACGAGCTCGGGCTCCGGCGAGGCACCATCAAGGCCACGGTCCTGATCGAGACGGTGCTCGCCGCGTTCGAGATGGACGAGATCCTCTACGAGCTCCGCGAGCACATCGTCGGCCTGAACGCGGGGCGCTGGGACTACCTGTTCAGCCTGATCAAGCGGCTACGCTCGCTCGGCGTCGTCCTTCCCGATCGAGGAGAGCTGACGATGACGACGCCGTTCATGCGCGCCTATACCGAGCTGCTCGTGCAAGACGACTGCACCGGCGCGGCGCGCACGCGATGGGCGGGATGGCCGCGTTCATCCCGAGCCGGCGCGATCCCGAGGTGAACGAGCGCGCGCTGGCCAAGGTGCGCGAGGACAAGGTGCGGGAGGCAGGCGACGGGTTCGACGGCACCTGGGTTGCGCATCCCGACCTCGTGCCGGTCGCGATGGAGGTCTTCGACGGCGTCCTGGGCGAGCGGCCGAATCAGGTCGAGCGGCAGCGCGACGACGTGTCGGTCTCGGCCGACGACCTGCTCGACCTGCGCGTCGAGGGCGGCGCCGTCACGGAGGAGGGGCTGCGCCAGAACGTCAGCGTCGGGATCCGCTACATCGAGTCCTGGCTTCGCGGGGTCGGCGCGGCGGCGATCGACAACCTGATGGAGGACGCGGCGACCGCGGAGATCTCGCGGTCGCAGGTCTGGCAGTGGGTCCACGCCGGCGAGTTCACGCCGGAGCAGGTGCGCGCCGTGATCGACGAGCTCGGCTTCGAGGGCGGCCGGTTCGACGAGGCGCGGGAGATCTTCGAACGGGTGGCGCTGGGCGACGACTTCGTCGAGTTCCTGACGCTGCCGGCGTACGAGTACATCGACTGAGGGGAGCGGCGATGAGCGGGAACGGCAACGGCAAGGAGACGCGGTGGGACGGGATCCGGCGCGATTGGACGGCGGAGGACGTCGAGCGGCTGCGAGGCTCGGTGCAGATCGAGCACACGCTGGCGCGGCGCGGCGCCGAGCGGCTCTGGGAGCTGCTCCACACGGACGACTACCTCCCGACGCTCGGGGCGCTGTCCGGCGCGCAGGCCGTCCAGATGGTCAAGGCGGGCACGAAGGGGATCTACGTCTCCGGCTGGCAGGTCGCGGGCGACGCGAACCTCGCCGGCGACACCTATCCCGACCAGTCGCTCTATCCGGCGAACTCGGTGCCGGCCCTGGTGCGCCGCCTGAACCGGGCGCTCCAGCGCGCCGACCAGATCGAGCGGGCCGAGGGCGAGGTCACGCGCGACTGGTTCGTCCCGATCGTGGCAGACGCCGAGGCCGGTTTCGGCGGCAACCTCAACTCGTTCGAGCTGATGAAGGGGATGATCGAGGCGGGCGCGGCGGGTGTGCACTTCGAGGATCAGCTCGCGTCGGAGAAGAAGTGCGGCCACCTCGGCGGCAAGGTGCTCGTGCCGACGTCGCAGTTCGTGGGGACGCTGAAAGCGGCGCGGCTCGCCGCGGACGTGATGGGCGTCCCGACCGTGCTGATCTCACGCACGGACGCCGATGCCGCGACGCTGCTCACGAGCGACGTCGACCCGGCCGACCGCGAATACCTGACCGGCGAGCGGACGCCGGAAGGCTTCTTCAAGGTTCGGGGCGGCGTCGAGCCGTGCATCAAGCGCTCGCTCGCGTACGCGCCCTATGCGGACATCGTCTGGTTCGAGACCTCGAAGCCGGAACTGGGCGAGGCCCGGGAGTTCGCCGCCGCGATTCACGAGAAGTTCCCCGGCAAGCTGCTGGCGTACAACTGCTCGCCGTCGTTCAACTGGCGCAAGCACCTCGGCGACGACGAGATTGCCGGCTTCCAGTCGACGCTCGGCGAGCTGGGCTACAAGTTCCAGTTCATCACCCTGGCCGGCTTCCACGCCCTGAACGCGTCGATGTTCGAGCTGGCGCGTGGCTACGTCGACGAGGGGATGCCGGCCTACGTGCGGCTCCAGGAGCGGGAGTTCGAGCTGGAGGCGGAGGGCTACACGGCCACGCGGCACCAGCGGGAGGTCGGCGCCGGGTACTTCGACGCAGTGGCGCAGACGATCTCCGGCGGCGAGTCGTCGACGCTGGCGCTCAGGGGCTCGACCGAGGAGGCGCAGTTCGAAGGCGCGAAAGCTCCTGCTTGACGACGTCGAGCGCCTCGGCCAGGCGCTGACGGTTCGCCGGGTCGTTCAGCCAGCGGCTCGTTCCTGACGGGTGGGGCAGCGGAATCGCCGTTGCCCCGTCCAGCTCGTAGCGCCGGCCGATCGACTCGCCGAGGTTCTTGATCCCGAGGAGGCGCCTTGCGGAGAGGCCGCCGACCACGAGGATCAGCTCGGGGCGGATAAGGCGGAGCTCCCACTCGCGCCAGAGCGAGCAGAGCTCCTGCTCGCGTGAAGTCGGCGTCCGGTCCCGCCGACGGAGCCCGTCCCGGGTAGCAGCGGGTGACCGACGCGCAGTAGAAGGTCGCGTAGAACTCCTGCTCCTCCAGCTCCAGCCACCGGCGGAGCGTCCGCCCGGCCCGCCCGCGCCACGGGAGGCGCTGCTCGCCCTCGACGACTCCGGGCGCCTGCCCGTGGATGTACGCCCGCTGCCCCGTGTACGGCTGGACGACCGGCAGCGAGAAGAGCGGGAAGCCGTCCTCGGCGCAGGCCCGGCAGATCCGGTTGTCGCGCTGGAGCGACAGGATCGAGCGGTACGACGAGCGGCGCCGGGTCAGGGCGCAGCGACCATCACGAAGAGCCGGCTCCGGTGGAGGACGCGACCGCCGAGCTCCTCGGCAAGCTCCTCCGGGACGAACACGCGCTTGAACACCTGCCACCGCGAGCCGTCGTTCAGGGCTCGGTCGGCCCAGTACGCGCGCTCCTCGCCCTGGCGGAGCACGGAGCCGACGACCACGAGCTCCGAGGCGACTCGCCGCGCCTCGGCGAGGAAGCGCCGCGCGTCCGGCTCCTCGAGGTGGCAGTAGAAGTAGCTCGTGAAGACGCGCTCGAACGAGCCGTCCTCGAACGGGAGGTCGAGCGCGTCGCCCTGCACGAACCTGGCGTTCGGCGCCTGCGCCCGGGCGACCTCGAGCATCGACTCGCTCTGGTCGAGCCCCACGACCTCCCCGCGCAGATGACGGGTCATGAAGCCGGTGCCGCACGCGACATCGAGCGTCTTCGCAGGTGTGAGCCCGGCGACCCAGCCCTCGAGGAGCGTCCGCTCCTCGTCCCAGCCCTCAGGCCGGTGCTCGGCGTGGAGACCCTGGCCGAGCCACCACTCGTCGTACTCGCGCGCCCTCGCCTCGTAGTAGGCCTTCACGGCTCCTCGCGCACGTTCAAAGGACGTGTCGACGGGGAAGCGAACAGGTAGCCAACCTACGAAAGGGCTTCATGTCGATCTGGCTCTGGATCCTCATCATCATCCTGGTGCTCGCCCTCCTCGGCTTCTTTGGCCGCGGACGCTTCTCCAGGTAGCCGTAGCGCCCATCGAGCTCCCTTCCTTGGGGAGTTTCACCTGCCCCTCGTAGAGTAGGGCCGTGCTGCCGCTCGAGTCGGTGCCGAACTTCTCGGAGGGGCGCGATGCGGCCACGGTCGAGGCGATCGGCGTCGCTCTGTCGCGCGGGGTGCGATTGCTCGACGTGCACTCCGATTCCGATCACCACCGGTCGGTATTCACCCTGGTCGGCGAAGACGATCCGCTCGTCGACGCGCTCGTCGATGCGATTGCAGTTGCGCGGGATCGGATCGATCTCGCCCGACACGAGGGAGCGCACCCGAGGATCGGCGCCGCAGACGTCGTCCCGGTTGTGCCGCTGCGGCCGGCCGACATGGAGCGGGCGAAGGCGGCGGCTCTTCGCCTGGCCGAGCGGGTGGGCGAGCTCGGCCTGCCCGTCTTCCTCTACGGCGAGCTGGCGCGCGGCCGGGGGCCTGCGTTCTTCCGACGCGGCGGCACCGAGGAGCTCGCGACCCGGCTCGCGGAGGAGTCTCCGTCCCGACTTCGGGCCGACGGAGCTCCATCCGACGGCGGGCGGGGTCATCGTCGGCGCGCGGCGGCCGTTGATCGCGTTCAACGCCGAGCTTCGCGGCGCCACGCTCGACGACGCGCGCACGATTGCCTCTGCGATCCGGGAGCGAGACGGCGGCTTCCCTGGTGTGCGCGCTCTGGGCCTCGAGCTCCCCGGCTCCGGTCGGGTGCAGGTGAGCATGAACGTCGAGGACTGGGAGGCCTCCGCGCTCCACGAGATCCTCGCCCGAATCGAGTCTGAGGCGGCGGGTCTCGGGGTCGAGCGTCGAGAGGTCGGAGTTGGTCGGGCTCATGCCGGCCGGCGCTGCTGCGGCGGCGGCCGGCACGGCGCTGCGGATCGACGGTTTCGACGGCTCGAGGCTGATCGAGACCCGTCTTCTCGAGGACTAGAGTCTCGGCGTGGTCGAGACCCAGGTCCTGACCGGCGACGACCTCGAGGCCGACCATGTCTGGGCCGTCGCGGTCGAGGGAGCGCCGGCAGAGCTCTCGGACTCGGCGCGTGAGCGAATGCGCATGGCCCGCGACGTCGTCGAGCGCGCCGCTGCGTCTCCGGAGCGCACGTACGGCGTCAACACCGGCTTCGGGCGTCTGGTCACGCAGACGATTCCGGCCGAGCTCGTGGAGGAGCTGCAAGTGCGCGTTCTGCGGAGCCACGCCTGCGGAGTCGGCGACCCCTATCCGGACGAGATCGTGCGGGCGGCGCTGCTGTTGCGGGCGAACGCGCTCGCGACAGGTGTCTCGGGGACTCGCGTCGAGGTCGCAGAGCTCCTCCTCGAGTTCCTGCGGCGCGGTGTGCTGCCGCGCGTGCCGAGCCGGGGTTCCGTGGGTGCGAGCGGCGACCTTGCGCCTCTGGCGCATCTGGCGCTGCCGCTGATCGGCGAGGGGGAGGCCCGGTTCGACGGAGAGCTCCTGCCGGGGAGCGAGGCGCTCGTGCGCGCCGGGCTCGAGCCGCTGCAGCTGCAGGCCAAGGAAGGGCTCTCGCTCATCAACGGGACGCAGTTCATG
Organism: uncultured Actinomycetes bacterium; assembly: GCA_963733855.1. GTDB lineage: Bacteria > Actinomycetota > Thermoleophilia > Gaiellales > Gaiellaceae > JACDAN01. Next base: position 246,347 of record CAVTEL010000018.1, on the reverse strand, counting down.
GCGGCTTTCGGGGCGCTGGGAGTCGTTCGCGCCCGGCGCCTCGCGGTGGCGGCCGACATCGCCTGCGCGCTCTCGGTCGAGGCGCTCGAGGGATCGCGAAAGGCGTTCTCGCCAGCCGTCCACGCGGTGCGACCCCTGCGAGGCCAGGCCGCGGCGGCCGAGAACGTCCTCCAGCTCCTCGACGGCTCGGCGATCATGGAGTCCCACCGCTGGTGCGACCGGGTGCAGGACGCGTACTCACTACGGTGCGCGCCGCAGGTGCACGGGGCGAGCCGTGACCTGCTCCGCTACGTCGAGGAGACGGTGACGGTGGAGCTGAACGCCGGCACTGACAATCCGCTCGTCCTTCTCGACGAGGGCGAGATCGTGTCGGCCGGAAACTTCCATGGCCAGCCGGTCGCGTTCGCCCTCGACGCGATGACGATGGCCGTCTGCGAGTTGGCGAACATCTCCGAGCGGAGGACCGAGCGCCTGGTGAACCCGAACCTCTCCGACGGGCTCCCGGCCTTCCTTGCCGCCGACGGCGGGCTCAACTCGGGGTTCATGATCCCGCAGTACGTGGCAGCGTCGCTCGTGAGTGAGAACAAGTCCCTGGCCCACCCCGCCAGTGTCGACTCGATCCCGACGAGCGCCGGCCAGGAGGATCATGTCTCGATGGGAAACGCGTCCGGCCTGAAGGCGTGGCAGGTGCTCGGAAATGCCGAGCGCGCCGTGGCGATCGAACTGCTGGCCGGTGCGCAGGCCGTGGAGTTCCTGGCGCCGCTCTCGCCCGGGCGCGGAAGCGAGGCGGCACGTCGTTTCGTTCGGTCGTTCTCGCCTCGCGTCGTGGAGGACAGACCGCTGAGCGGGGATATCGAGGCCATGGCCTCCGCGATCCGGGACGGGTCGCTCGAGGCGGCCGTCGAGGCCGAGGTCGGGGCGCTCCGGTGATCGAGGGCCAGAACGGCCGGCCGGCGAAGCCGAAGGGGACAGAGCGGCCGTTTCGCGCCGCGTTGCTGTTCTACGGCGGGCTCGCGGTCGTCGGGTTCGGGTTCCTTCTCCTGACGGGACAGGACGCAGGCAGGGCTGCGATCGGCGCGTGCGCCGCGTTCGTGCTCGCGACCGGCTGGACGTGGTGGCGGATGTACAAGGACCAGAAGCGGGAGGCGCGCCGGGAGCGCGCCAAGCGATGACCGCGGTCGAGTCGATCGAGGCGACGGTCGAGTCGCTCGTCGGTGAGCCGGGGCGGATCCGTGCGCCTCGCGGCTCTGCGCTGAACGCTCGGTCGTGGTCGACCGAGGCGCCGCTTCGGATGCTGCTGAACAACCTTGATGCCGAGGTCGCCGAGCGGCCGGAGGAGCTCGTGGTCTACGGCGGCTCCGGGAAGGCGGCGCGCAACCCGGACGCGCTACGGGCTCTCGTGCGCTGCCTGCTGCGGTTGGCGGACGACGAGACGCTGCTCGTCCAGAGCGGGAAGCCTGTGGGCGTCTTCCGAACCCATTCGGGGGCTCCCAGGGTGCTGATCGCGAACTCGCTGCTCGTGCCGCGCTGGGCGACCTGGGACGAGTTCCGCCGCCTGGAGGCGCTCGGCCTGACGATGTTCGGCCAGATGACCGCCGGGAGCTGGATCTACATCGGCACCCAGGGGATCCTCCAGGGCACCTACCAGACCTTTGCCGCGGCGGGCGAGACGCATTTCGGGTCGCCCGATCTCTCGGGCCGGACGATCCTGACCGCCGGGCTCGGGGGAATGGGCGGAGCGCAACCGCTGGCCGGGACGATGGCGGGAGCGGCGGTGCTCTGCATCGAGGTCGACCCTGAGCGGATCCGGCGCCGCCTGGAGACCAGATACCTGGACGAAGCGGTCGATTCGGTCGACGAGGCGCTTTCTCGGGTTCGGGCGGCGGCGGCAGAGGGGCGGGCGCTTTCGGTCGGCCTGCTGGGAAACGCTGCGGACGTCGTCCCCGAGCTGGCGCGGCGCGGGGAGCAGTTCGATCTCGTGACGGACCAGACCGCCGCGCACGATCCGCTCACCGGCTACGTCCCGCAGGGGCTCGATGTGGCGGCCGCGGCGGAGCTTCGGGCGGCCGACCCTGAGGCATATCTGCGCCGAGCTCGTGACTCGATCGCAACACATGTGCGCGGGCTTCTGGAGTTCGTCCGCGCCGGCAGCTACGTTTTCGATTACGGCAACAATCTCAGAGGTGAGGCCCTTGAGGCAGGCGTAGAGGAAGCGTTCACATATCCGGGTTTCGTCCCGGCGTATATCCGGCCGCTGTTCTCTCGTGGCATCGGCCCCTTCCGGTGGGCTGCGCTCTCGGGCGAGCCCCGCGACATCGAGGTGATCGACGCGGCACTGCGCGAGCTGTTTCCCGAGGACGTGCTCCTGCAGCGCTGGCTGGAGCTGGCGCCCGAGCGGGTGGCGTTCCAGGGGCTCCCTGCGCGGATTTGCTGGCTCGGGCTCGGCGACCGCGCGAAGGCCGGCCTCGCGATCAACGACCTGGTCCGGCAGGGCGATGTCTCGGCACCGGTCGTGATCGGGCGGGACCACCTCGACTCGGGCTCGGTGGCATCGCCCTTTCGCGAGACGGAGGCGATGCGGGACGGCTCCGACGCGATCGCGGACTGGCCGATCCTCAACGCCCTGCTGAACACCGCAGCGGGAGCGACTTGGGTCAGCGTGCACCACGGCGGCGGAGTCGGCATCGGGAACTCGATCCACGCCGGCATGGTCGTGGTCGCCGACGGCACCGACGATGCGGCGGAACGGCTGGAGCGGGTGCTGACCGCCGATCCGGGCACCGGGGTTCTTCGGCATGCAGATGCCGGTTACCCCGAGGCGCTCGAGGCAGCCGAGCAGCACGGCCTCGAGTTGCCGATGCCACCGCGGACGGAGTGACCGACACGACAGCCGGACCCAGCCGGCTCCTCGTCCGCGACCTCCGCCAGCTTGCGACCCCGGCCGGGATGGCCGTACCGCTCCGCGGGGCTGCGCTCGGCGATATCGAGGTGCTCGAAGACGCGTTCGTCCTCTGCGCCGAGGGTCGCATCGAGCAAGTCGGGCGCATGCGGGACCTTGACCGGCTCGAGGGCGACGTCGAGGAGATCGACGGGCGAGGCATGGCTGCGATCCCAGGGCTCGTCGACTGCCACACGCATGCGTGCTTCGCCGGCGATCGGGTCGAGGAGTTCTCGCTACGGGCCGCCGGTGCGAGCTACGAGGAGCTGCATGCCGCCGGCGGCGGAATTCTCTCGACCGTTCGCGCCACACGGGCGGCCGGCGAGGAGGAGCTCCGTGCGGCCGTTCGGCGACACCGCGGCTGGATGCTGCGATGGGGCACGGCGACGTTCGAGGCGAAGTCCGGTTACGGGCTCGACCGCGACACCGAGCTCGCTTCGCTGCGGGCGATTGCGGCGGAAGGCGGAATCCCGACGTACCTCGGGGCCCACGCCGTGCCGCCTGAGTTCGGCGACGCAGAGGCGTATCTGGACTTCGTGATCGCCGAGGTTCTCCCGGAGGCCGCGCGGCTCGCGGAGGCGGCGGACGTCTTCCTCGAGCGCGGGGCGTTCGACGCTGCCCAGGCGCGCCGCTATCTCGAAGCCGCGCGAGATCATGGGCTCGCGCTTCGGCTTCACACGGACCAGTTCACGGAGGCAGGAGGCGTTCAGCTCGCGATCGAGCTGGGAGCCCGCTCGGTGGACCACCTGGAGGCGACGAGCGAACGAGGCATCGCAGAACTCGCGAAGAGCGGGGTCACCGCCGTGCTCCTGCCGGCGAGCGCGCTCTTCCTCGGCCGTCCGATGCCGCCCGGTCGCGCGCTGGTCGAGGCGGGCGCTTCGGTGGCGCTCGCGACCGACTTCAACCCGGGAAGCGCGTTCTGCGAGAGCCTCCCGATCGTGTGCTCGCTCGCGTCGACGCAGCTCGGTATGTCGCCCGCCGAAGCGCTGTCGGCCGTGACGGTCAACGCCGCCCACGTTCTCGGCCGTGCCGACCGGAAGGGCCGTCTCGCGTCGGGCTACGACGCCGACATCGTCCTGGTCGACGCCCCGGATTGGCGTCACGTCGCATACCACCTCGGCGGAGACCTGGTCGCGACCGTGATCCAGGGAGGCCGCGTGGCCTGGCGGCGCTACGCTAGCTCCGATGCCCAGTAGGAAACAGCGGAAGCGTCGCGCGAAGGATCGCCGCCACGAATGGGAGTACGTCTACGTCGACGAGACCGGCGAGGAGGTCGAAACGCCTGAGGAGGAGCCGGCCTCGCGCAACGGGAAGCGGCAGCCGCAGCGCGCGAAGGCCCAGTCGTCCGGAGGACGCGAGGTACAGCCGCCCTCCTGGCGTCGAGTTGGAAAGCGCGGGCTGCTCTTCGCCCCGCTCATGTTCTTGACGGTCACATTCCTCAGCGGCGATCTCACGATGACGCAGCGGATCGTCAACACGGCGTTCCTGCTCGCGTTCTTCCTGCCTTTCAGCTACGCGATGGACGCGCTGATGTACCGGCTGTACAAGAAACGCGCCGCGGGCTAGAGTGCTGCCGCGATAGTGCCCTGCGCCCGGCCAGGGTGCGAGCAGCAGCAGGATCCTGCGCACCCTCGCTGCTCGCCACCCGATGGCGCTCTTGGGCCTCGAAGCGGAAGATGGTTCCGGCGCCCGCCTCGACGGTCTCCTCGCCGGAGCCGACCTCGACCCTGCCGTCTACGACGACCAGCCAGGCGTTCTCGTGCACTTGATGGTCTCCGAGCGCCTGGCCGGGATTCAGCCCGATCAGCACAGCCCTCGCGTCGTCCTGCGAGTGCAGGACGATCGGGCTCCGGCTGCCTTCGGGCGTCTCGAGCTCCATCAAGGTTCCAACTCTGCACCGCGGCGATCCTACCCCGGTCCGAGCCGCGAAAGGCCCGTCGTTACACTCGCCCGATGGCTCCGTCGGTCGACACATATGCGCTCGGACCCACGCAGACGAACTGTTATGTGGTCCGCGCCGGCCCGGACGCGCAAGAGGCCGTCGTGATCGATCCCGGCTACGAGGTCGCCGCGCCCGATTTCAAGGTCGCGGGAATCCTGGTCACCCATTGCCACTGGGACCACCTGGGCGGGATCGCGCCGCTCGCCGCTGCCACCGGTGCGCCGGTGTACATGGCGGAGCGCGAGGCGCCCGTCCTCGAGGATCCCGCCGCCTTCTATCCCGACCAGGAGATTCCGCCCTACCGCGCCGACGTCCGGCTCGAAGGTGGCGACACGGTCGAGGCCGCCGGCCTCACCTTCGACGTCGTCGATGTGCCCGGCCACTCACCGGGTCACATCGCGTTCGCGACGGACGGGATGCTCTTCTCCGGCGACGTCCTCTTCGCGGGAAGCGTCGGCCGCACCGATCTCCCGTTCGCCGACTGGGACACGCTCGTCGACTCGATCCGGACGCTCTTCGACCGCTTTCCGCCGGAGACGGTCGTCTACCCGGGCCACGGCCCGCCTACGACCCTCGGCGCCGAGCGCGCCCGCAACCCCTTCCTCGCGGAGCTTCGCGCCTCTTGAAGTTCGAGGCGCCGAGGGGGACCCATGACATCCTCCCGTCCGACCAGCCGCTCTGGCAGCTAGTCGCGGGCGAGGCGGAGCGCCTCTGCGCGCTCTACGGCTACCGCCGGATCGTCACTCCGGGGTTCGAGGACACCGAGCTCTTCGTTCGCACCTCGGGCGAGGGCTCCGACGTCGTCCAGAAGGAGATGTACACGTTTCAGGACCGCGGCGACCGCTCGCTGACGCTTCGCCCCGAGGCCACGGCCCCGATCTGCCGCGCATACCTCCAGCACGGCATGCACCGGGAGCCGCAGCCGGTCAAGCTCTACACGCTCGGCCCGATGTGGCGCTACGACCGGCCGCAGAAGGGCCGGTACCGCGAGCACTGGCAGCTCTCCGTGGAGGCGATCGGCTCGGACGATCCGGCCGTCGACGCGGAGATGATCCAGTTCTACGACCAGCTGCTTCGCCGGCTCGGGGTCTCCGACTACGTGCTCTTGCTGAACTCGATCGGCGATGCGAACTGCCGGCCCGCCTACCTCGAGAAGCTCGAAGCCTGGCTGGACGAGCACGACGCCGAGCTCGACGAGGACGCGCGCGCCAAGCGCCGCACCTCGCCGCTCCGCGTCTTCGACGTCAAGAGCGACCGCGTGCAGGAGCTGCTGACGAGTGCCCCGACGATCGGGGAGAACCTCTGCGACGAGTGCCACGCGCACTTCGAGCAGGTGCGCGGATTCCTGGATACGGTCGGCGTCCGCTACGAGCTCGACGCCGACGCTCGTGCGCGGGCTCGACTACTACACGCGCACCACGTTCGAGTTCAAGGACGAGGCGATCGGCGCGCAGAGCTCGATCTGCGGCGGGGGTCGCTACGACGGCTTGATCGAGGCAATCGGCGGGCCGCCGACGCCGGGCATCGGGTTCGGCGCAGGAATCGAGCGGCTGCTGCTCTCCCTCGGAGAGCCGCGGGTGGATCCCGAGGCCGTTGACGTCTTCTTCGTCGCCGACGAGGGCGCTGACCGCACTTCGATCGCGAAGGCTCTCGCCGAGCTGCGCCGCCGAGGCATCGCGGCCGACATGGACTACGCGGGCCGCTCGGTCAAGGGCCAGCACACGCAGGCGAGCCGGCTGAACGCGCGGAAGGTGGTCGTGGTCGGGCCAGGCGTAGACCCCGGACCCCGACGAGATCATCGAGGAGCTCGGCGGATGAGCTGGCGCGACCTCGGCGCGGGGGAGCTTCGCGAAGGAGGACGTCGGCCGTCGGGTCACGCTCGCCGGCTGGACGGCGCGGCGACGCGACCACGGCGGGCTGATCTTCGTCGACCTCCGAGACCACACGGGCATGACGCAGCTCGTCATCAACCCGGAGCGCAGCCCGGATGCGGCCCGCACCGCACACGAGATCCGCAACGAGTTCGTCCTCAAGGCGACGGGCGACGTCGTCGCGCGTGCTCCCGGAGGCGGTGAATCCCGAATCTTCCCACAGGGGAGGTCGAGGTGCAGGTCGACGAGCTCGAGATCGTCTCACGCTCGACGCCGCTGCCGTTCCAGCTCGACGAGGAAAACGTCGACGAGACCCTCCGCTTGCGGTACCGCTGGCTCGACATGCGGCGGGAGCAGCATGCAGCGGAACCTGCGGCTCTCGCACACGGTCGTCGGCTCGATCCGCCGGACGATGGACCGCTAGGCTTCGTCGATGTCTGGACGCCGAGCATGACGAAGGCGACGCCCGAGGGAGCGCGCGACTTCCTCGTCCCGGTACGTCTCCAGCCCGGACGGTTCTTCGCGCTGGCCCAGTCGCCGCAGATCTTCAAGCAGCTCTGCGTGATCGGCGGGATCGACCGCTACTACCAGATCGCCACCTGCTGGCGGGACGAGGATCTCCGCGCCGACCGGCAGTTCGAGTTCAGGCAGCTCGACGTCGAGATGGCCTTCGTCGAGCGAGAGGACGTGCTCGACGTCCTCGAGCAGTCGGTCGTCGGCGCTTTCGAGCGCAGTCGGGCGGGAGCCAGCTCGGCGCGCCCTTCCCGCGGATGTCCTTCGCCGACGCGATGGCTCGGTACGGCTCCGACAAGCCCGACCTCCGTTTCGGCCTCGAGATCCAGGACGCGACCGAGGTCACCCGCGGCTCCGAGTTCGGGGTCTTCGCGAACGCACCAGGTCGTGCGATTCCTGATCGCGCCGCGAGCGTTCTCCCGCGCCGAGCTCGCGCGGCTCGAGGAGGTCGCGAAGGAGTGGGGCGCGAAGGGCCTCGCGTACCTCGTCAACGAGGACGGCGAGGTCGATCCCCGATCGCCAAGTTCCTCTCCGAGACAGAGCTCGACGCGTTCCGGTCGGAGCCCGGTACGACGGTCCTCTTCGCCGCCGACGACCAGGCGTCGGTCGAGCGGGTGCTCGGCGGCCTCCGCATCCACCTCGGTCGCGAGCTGCAACTCGCGACCCCGGGCGAGGAGCACTTCAGCTGGGTGATCGACTTCCCGCTCTTCCAGCGCGACGAGGACACGGGTCGCTGGACCTTCATGCACCACCCGTTCACGGCGCCGATCGCCGGCCACGAGGAGCTCGTCGAAGGCGACCCAGGCGCCGCGCTCAGCCAGCACTACGACCTGATCTGGAACGGCTGGGAGCTCGGCTCGGGCTCGATCCGGATCCACGATCCGAACGTTCAGCGCGGCATTTTCAGCACGATGGGCCTGAGTCAGGAGGAGGTGGGCGACAAGTTCGGCTTCCTGCTCGACGCGCTCGCGATGGGCGCGCCGCCGCACGGCGGCTTCGCGATGGGGATCGACCGCTTCGCCGCACTGATGGCGGGCGAGCCGAACATCCGCGAGATCACTCGCCTTTCCCAAGATCGCGAGCGGCGCCGATCCGCTCACCGGCGCACCGACCCCGATGCCGGACGAGCGTCCTCCGCGAGCTCGGGCTCCGGCTGGTCGAGGAACCGGAGCGCTAAGGGCGACGCCGGCGCACCGGAGCCGGAATCGCCTCCCGAGCCGGCTCAGCAGGACGAAGACGAAGACCGCCTCACGCCGCAGTAGCCTTTCGGAACAGTGCAGGGAGGACTTGGGCCGCGGTTTGCGCTCGAAGCCGGCTTTCTGATCGCGGTTGCGATCGGAGCCGGGTTCGCCGAGCTCAGCGCGACGGCGATCGTCGTCGTCATGGCCGTTGCCTGGCTGCTCGTCTGCCTGTTCGAGCTCGCCGTCTGGGCAGAGAGGCCGCGCTTTCGGGAGTCAGTCCAGCGACGTGGTGGAGGAGCCGGCCGGGGAGCCCGACGAGGTGACCGACCCCGAGCCGGTCGCGGCCGCGGTCGAGTCGCGACGTGAAGCCGAGGGAGGCTAGGCGCTGCGCCTCGTGCACTCGGCCCCCGTCCGCTTCGCCCTCGGAGCGGCGTACCTCGCACTCGCGGCGGCCGCGCCGTGAGCCCCGCGTTCGCCCAGCGGGCAGTGCTGCTCGCGGCCGTGGCGCTCCTCGGCGGCGTGATCGCGTTCAGCCTCGCCGACCGTCTCGGCGACTCGGGCAGTGCGGAGAATCTCCCGGAGGCCGTCGCACCGCCCGGCGGCGGCTGGCACGAGGCGATGGCGGGTCGGGAGCGCGGGCGGTTCTACGGACGGCCCACGTCCTGCGGTCACATCGTCGAGCGCTCGACGATGGGGTTCGCGCACCCGGTGCTTCCGTGCGGCGCCAAGATCTACCTCGGTCACGGGGGCAAGGACGTTCTGACCCAGGTCGTCGCGCGCGACGCGACTCCGGGAGGCGTCCAGTTCGGGTTGACCGACGCCCTTGCGGAGGAGCTCGGCGTGGGGCAGCGGGCGACGATCCGCTGGCGTTTCGCCCGCAGCGCCTGAACCGGCGAGGGTGCTCTACAGTGAGAGGTGCTCGACCCTGTACGTGGTCTCGCGTACAAACGTGAACCAACAGACACGTGAAGGGAGCTCGGGTCCGCGCCGGCCCTCAGAAGCCGGTTCGGCTCGGCACCCACCTGGCTAGTCCAGGTTCGCACTGCGCGGGGCATCACCGGCAGGGTGGGGCACTTTTCTCGGATGGGCCTGCGGGAAGCGGGCCCATTCCTTTTCCTCAGCTACGGTGGCTCGATGACCGAGGTCGTCGGAGATTCGTCCAGGGACGGCGAGTGGCGCGTCGTCCGGCTCTCCGTCGACCGCGACCGGATCGTCTCGGCGGACGCCGAGGGGCTCGACCGGCCGCTCGAGGGGCTGACCCTGCTCGAGGCGGCCGCCGTCGGCGGCGACGAGCTCACCGTGGACGCGCTCGCCTCCGCGATCGGGCCGATCTTCCGGGCGCGACGCGACCCGGAGCGGGTCGCGGTCGCGATGAGCGGCGGCGTCGACAGCGCGGTGGCGCTGCTCCGAGCCGGACCGAAGGCGGTCGGAGTGACGCTGCGGCTCTGGATCGACCCGGAGGGGAGCGACGTCGAGCGCGCGTGCTGCTCGCCGGCGGCTGTGATCGCCGCTCGGGCCACCTGCCACCAACTAGGGATCCCACACGTCACCATCGACGCGCGAGAGGAGTTCCTGCACGCGATCGTCGAGCCGTTCGTGCGCGGCTACCGGCGGGGCGAGACGCCGAACCCGTGCATCCGCTGCAACGGCTTCTTCCGCTTCGGACGGCTCCTGCAGTTCGCGCGCCGTGCGGGCGCGCCCCGCCTGGCAACCGGCCACTACGCGCGCATCGTCGAGTACCAGGGTCGTCTTCTTCTCGCCCGTGGCGCGGACCCCGACAAGGATCAGTCCTACATGCTCGCCAGGCTCGATCCCCGCGTCCTCGTCCGCATCTCGTTCCCGCTCGGCGAGCAGTCCAAGGAGGAGACGCGGGCGGAGGCCGAGCGCGCCGGCCTTGCCGCTGCTCGCCGGCCGGAGAGCCAGGAGGCGTGCTTCCTCGGCGGCGACGACTATCGCTCGTTTCTTGCCCGCTACGGGTTCGTGGCCGAAGAGGGTGTCGTGGAGGACGAGGCGGGGGAGGTCCTCGGCAGGCACGGCGGCTTCTGGCGGTTCACGCCGGGCCAGCGGAAGGGGCTCGGCGTCGCGGCCGGGTCGCCGGTCTACGCCCTCCGTACCGTGCCGCACCGGAACGCCGTCGTCGTCGGCCCGCGGGAGTCGCTGGCCCGCAGCCGGGTCCGGGCGGACGGCCGCCTCTTCGCCTACGCGGACCGCGTGGACGTGAAGCTCCGCTACCGGTCGCCGGCCGTCTCGGGTCGTGTGCAGGAGAGGGCACGAGGCTTCGAGGCGGTGCTCGACGAGCCCGCATACGGCGTCGCAGCCGGCCAGGCCGCCGTGCTCTACGACGGCGATGTCGTCGTCGGCGCCGGCCGGGTCGTGTCGTCCCGCACATGACGGACGTGACGGCTAGGGTGCCGCGTGCGTGGCGAGGAGAAGGGGTTCCGCACAACCCATGAGCACCGACGAGATCAGGCTCACCATGCCGCGCAAGCGGCCGTACTACGGCGTCGCCCACCTGGTGCTGGGCGGTGTCGCCGCGCGCCTCGACATCACCGTCGAGCACCTCGAGGACTTGGAGCTCGCCCTTGACGGCCTGCTCGAGCGGCGCGACGCCGCCGAGGAGATCACGCTCACCCTCCGCGTCCTCGACGGGAGCCTCGCGGCCGAGCTCGGACCATTCGGCCGGGAGCTGAAGTCGGATTTCGAGCGAGAGCCCGACGACGCTCTCTCGATCCGGCGGCTTCTCGACGCGGTGGTCGACGGCTACAGGCTCGAGGAGCGCGACGGCGGCACCTGGATCGAGCTCCAGAAGCAGACCACGACCCAGAGGTCCAGCTAGCGATGGCCGCCGACGACAAGCTCCTCCTTCGGCGTTACCACGAGGACGGCGACCTCGCCGCTCGTGAGGAGCTGATCGAGCGGTACATGTCGCTCGTCCGGTCGCTTGCGCGGCGCTACGCGTACCGCGGCGAGCAGCTCGACGACCTCGTCCAGATCGGCGCCATCGGGCTGATCAAGGCGATCGACCGGTTCGACCTCGAGCGCGGCGTCGAGCTGACGACCTACGCGACGCCGAACGTCATCGGCGAGATCAAGCGGCACTTCCGCGACAAGGGCTGGTCGGTGCGGGTGCCGCGCGGCCTCCAGGAGCTGAACGTCAAGGTCTCGAAGCTGATCGAGCAGCTGACCGTGCAGCTCGGGCGCTCGCCGACGATCCCGGAGCTTGCGAAGGCCGCCGGCGTCGAGGAGGAGCAGGTGCTCGAGGCGCTCGAGAGTGGCCGCGCGTACAGCTCGGTGTCGCTGTCCAGCGGAGGCGGCACCGACGAGGACGGCGAGCTCGACCCGCTCGAGTCCCTCGGGACGATCGAGCACGAGTACGAGGTCGCCGAGGATCGCGCCGTGCTTGCTCCCGGATTCCAGGTGCTCGACGAACGCGAGCGAAAGATCTTGCACCTGCGGTTCTTCAGCGGCCTCACGCAGTCCCAGATCGCTGCCGAGATCGGCATCTCGCAGATGCACGTCTCGCGGCTCATCAGGCGATCGCTGGAGAAGATCCGCGAGGAGATCGCCGAGGAGCCCTCAGTCGCCTAGGCTGGCGCCCCGCTGATTCGCCCTGGGGCCTCCAACCTCCTCCCCGATTCGATCGTATCCAGCCCCGGCGCGCGTGTCTGTGCCGGAAGTGCGCCGAAAGCGCGCAGGGGCAACGGCAAACCGACACCTAGAATCGACCACATGCGGACGACCGCCGAGATCCGCGAAGGCTTCCTGCGCTACTTCGAGGAGAAGGGCCACCTGCGGCTGCCGTCGGCGCCGCTCATCCCGCCTCCCGAGGACGCCTCCACGCTCCTGATCAGCGCCGGGATGCAGCCGCTGAAGCCGTACTTCCTCGGCCAGAAGGAGCCGCCGGCGACGCTGCTCACGACCTACCAGAAGGTCTTCCGCACGACCGACATCGATGAGGTCGGCCTCGACGGCTACCACCTCTCGTTCTTCGAGATGATGGGCAACTTCTCGGTCGGGCAGTACTTCAAGGAAGGCGCCGTCGAGCACGCGTGGGAGTTCATGCGCGATCACCTCCGGATCGACTTCGAACGGCTCTGGGTGAGCGTGTTCGCCGGCGATCCGGGCCTCGGGCTCGGCGAGGACGAGGTTGCGATCAAGGCGTGGGAGTCGGTCGGCCAGCCGCGCGAGCGGATCGTCGGCCTCCCGCGCAAGGAGAACTTCTGGCAGGCGGGGGAGACAGGCCCGTGCGGGCCGTGCTCAGAGATGTACTACGACCGCGGGGCGGAGCTCTCGTGCGGCCGGCCGGACTGCGGCCCCGGATGTCCATGCGAGCGGTACCTGGAGTTCTGGAACCTCGTCTTCATGGAGTTCGACCTCGGCGCCGACGGCACGCTGACGCCGCTTCCGAAGCCCGTGATCGACACCGGCCTCGGGCTCGAGCGGACGGCCGCGATCCAGCAGGACGTGATCTCGGTCTACGAGACGGACGGCTTCCAGGCGCTGATGGACTGGATCGAGGCCGAGAGCGGCGTCGCGTGGAGGAGCTCCGAGAAGGCGACGAAGGCCCACAGGATCATGGCCGACCACGGCCGAGGGATGACGTTCCTGGTTGCCGACGGCGTGCTCCCGTCGAACGAGGGGCGCGGATACGTCCTCCGGCGCGTGATCCGGCGAGCCGTCCAGCAGGCGCGTGGCATTGGGCTGACCGACTTCTGGCGGATCTCGGGCCTCGTGGCCGACCAGATGTCCTCCTGGTACCCCGAGCTCGAGGAGAACCGCGAGCGCATCGCCGAGACGATCCGCGCCGAGGAGGAGCGCTTCTCGCAGACGCTCGAGCGCGGCATGGGCCTCTTCGAGGAGGTCGCGGCCCGAGGGGCCATCTCCGGCGAGGACGCGTTCCGGCTCCACGACACCTACGGTTTCCCGCTTGAGCTCACCCGCGAGCTGGCTCTGGAACGCGGGCTCGCGGTGGACGAGGAGGAGTTCACGCGGCTGATGGCCGAGCAGCGCGAGCGGTCCCGGTCCGCGGCCGCGTTCGAGGGCGAGATCCGCGTGAGCGGGCCGCCGACCGAGTTCGTCGGCTTCGAGACAACTGACGTCCTGACCGCGATCCTGGCGCTCGAGGAGCTTGGCGACGGCACCTTCCAGGCGAAGCTCGAACGCTCGCCGTTCTATCCGGAGGGCGGCGGCCAGGTCTCCGACCAGGGCTGGATCGAGAACGAGGAGACCGGCGACCGGGCCGAGCTGGTCCGGGCGACAAGGGTCGGCGATGACCAGGTCCTCACGTTCCGCGGCGAGAACTTTGCCGTCGGCGACCGGGTCGAGGCGTCGGTTCCGTGGAGCGTCAGGTTTCCGACGATGGCGAACCACACTGCGACGCATCTGCTCCACAAGGCGCTCCGCGACAAGCTCGGGGACCACGTCGTCCAGGCGGGGTCAGCGGTGCGGCCGGACAAGCTGCGCTTCGACTTCAAGCACGAAAAGGCGCTCACACCGGAAGAGCGCGAGGAGATCGAGCGCGCCGTCAACGAGAAGGTCTTCCAGAACCTTGCGGTCCGCACGTTCGTAACGCCGATCGAGGAGGCGCGGAACCTGGGCGCGATGATGCTCTTCGGCGAGAAGTACGGCGACGAGGTGCGGGTCGTGGAAGTCGACGGCTACTCGCGCGAGCTCTGCGGCGGGACTCACGTCCGCTCGACGGCCGAGATCGGGCCGTTCGTGATCCTCTCGGAGGGCTCGGTGGGCTCGGGCGTGCGGAGGATCGAGGCGATCACCGCCGGCGCGGCCTGGGCGGCGCTCAAGGCCCGGTCGGAGGAGCTCGACGAGACGCGTGCCGAGCTCGAGCGCACGAAGAAGGAGCTCGCCAAGGGACCACGGGGGAAGGCAGACTCGGAGGTGGTCATCAGGGACGAGTCCGACGGGATCGTGGTCGCCGAGGTGAAGGCCGTGAAGGGCTCGGCGCTGAAGGACCTCTCCGACCAGCTCCGCCAGTCGAAGAAGGCCGACGCGGTGCTGCTCGGATCGGTCGACGACGGGCGCGCCTATCTCGTGGTCAACCTCGACCCGGCGCTCGTCGAAAAGGGCCTCGACGCCGTGCAGGTTGCGCGCAAGGCGGCGGAGAAGATCGGCGGCGGAGGCGGCGGCCGGCCGACGCTCGCCGAGGCCGGTGGCAGGGACCCGGAAGGGCTCGCAGAGGCGTACGAGGTCGCGAAGCGCGAGATCGCGGCCACTGCGTGAAGGTGCTCGCGCTCGACTTCGGGTCGGCCCGGACCGGCGTCGCCGTCTCCGACCCCACCGGAACCCTCGCACGGCCCCTCGGAACCGTCGAGCGTGCGGCCACAGAGGACGGGATGCAGCGCCTCGTGGAGCTCGTCCGCGCGGAGGAGCCCGAGCGCGTGGTCGTCGGATTGCCGCTGACCTTGCGGGGCGAGCGCGGCGCCCAGGCGGAGGAGACCGAACGTTTCGTCGAAACCCTGATGCGGGAGCTGGACGTACCGGTCGAGACGTTCGACGAGCGCTTCACGACGTCGCTGGCCGGGCCGGGAGGCGACGATGACGCCCGGGCGGCCGCGCACCTGCTCACGAGCTACCTGGAATGGTGGAAGAACCGACAAGCGTGATCACTCCGCCGCGTCCGCCGCGGCGCGACCGAGCGAAGGCCTCGCGCGGCCGGATCCTCCTGCGCCGGCTGCTGGCGCTCGCCTTCGTCTTCGGCGTGCTGGCGATCCTGGTCGGCTCCGCCTGGGCGATCCTCGGAGGCGGTGGCGAGGAGGCCGCTCCTCCGCCGCAGCCGGTGGCCCCGCCGCCGAAGACGCTGCGGATCATCTTCCCGGAGGGGTTCACGCGCGAGCAGATGGCGACTCGGATCGGCGAGGTCAACACGATCGCGGAGGACAAGCGCGACATCCAGCCCAGGCTCTCGCCAGGACGGTATCGAGCGCTGACGGCGCGCTCGTCCAGGGTGCCGCGCCAGTTCCTGACCGAAGGCCGGCCGCCGCACCTCGAGGGCTTCATGTTCCCGGCGACCTACGAGTTCACCGCGAGGACGACGACGCGGCAGCTCGTGAACAAACAGCTGATCGCGTTCCGGCGGAACTGGGCGCGGCTCAACCTCCGCTACGCGCGCTCGAAGAACCTGACTCCGTACGACGTGCTGATCATCGCCTCGATGGTGGAGAAGGAGGTGATCGCGCCCGAGGAGCGCGCGCTCGTCGCCGCCGTGATCTACAACCGCCTCAAGGCCGGGATGACACTCGGGATCGATGCGACGATCCGCTACGGGCTCAACGTCCCTGGGACGGAATCGCTGCGCGAATCACACCTCGCGGATCCGACGCCGTACAACACGCGGATCCACACGGGCCTGCCGCCGACGCCGATCGCGAACCCAGGGCTCGCTTCGATGCAAGCGGCCGCGCATCCGGCGAAGGTGAAATACCTCTTCTTCGTCCGCAAGCCGGACAAGGTGCACCACTTCTTCACCGCGAGCGAGCGCGAGTTCGTCAACTACCTGAACGCCAACGGCTACTAACGTCGCGCTGATCGGGAAGCCCGTGGCGCACTCGCTGTCGCCACGGATGCACAACGCCGCATTCGCGGCGCTGGGCCTCGACTGGGTGTACGTGGCGCGCGAGGTCGAGCCCGAAGCGCTCGAGGCCGTCGCTCCGTGAGCTCGACGGCGCTCGGGTTTGCCGGCGCGAACGTCACGGCGCCGTACAAGACGCGACGTCGCCCGGCTGGTCGGCGCCGCGGAGAAGTCCGTCAACACGCTGCTGTTCGAACCGCTTCGCGCCACCAGCACGGACGCGGCGATCCTCGACGGGCTCGAGTTCGAGCGTCGCGGTGATCGTCGGGGACGGCGGAGCCGCGGCTGCGTTCCGCGCTGCAATGCCTCGGGCCAGGGTCTTCGCGCGGCGCGGCATCTGGCCGCCGGAGACGGAGGCGCAGACCTCGTCGTCAACGCCACCTCGGCGGCCGACGAGGTCGTCGCGCGTGTCATCCGGGGGCAGACCCTCGTCGACTTGCCGTACCCGCGTTCGGCGACAGCCGCCGCAGCGAGGGCCGAGGGCGCCCGCGTGCTCGACGGGCTCGAGGTGCTCGTGGCTCAGGGAGCCGCCTCGTTCGAGCTGTGGACGGGTGAGCCGGCGCCGGTCGAGGTGATGCGGCGCGCCGTAGGCTTGACGGGTGCTTCGCCTCGCGACAGCGGGTGAGTCTCACGGGCCGGCGCTCGTCGGGATCCTGACGGGCCTTCCCGCCGGGCTCGAGCTCGACCGCGAGGCGATCGACGCCGACCTCGCCCGCCGCCAGCAGGGCTACGGGCGCAGCCCGCGCCAGCGAATCGAGCAGGACCGGGTCGAGGTCCTTGCGGGCCTGCGCCACGGCCGGACCCTCGGGACGCCCGTCGCGCTCGTCGTGCAAAACCGGGACCACGAGAACTGGCGCTGGGGCATGAGCCCGTGGCAGCCCGAGGGCGAGCCGGAGGGAAAGGGCACGAAGCCGGTGAGCCTGCCGCGTCCCGGCCATGCAGATTTGGCGGGGACGCTGAAGTTCGGCCACGACGACGTTCGGAACACGCTGGAGCGTGCGAGCGCGCGCCAGACCGCGATGACGGTCGCCGCCGGCGCGGTCTGCAAGGCGCTCCTGCGCGCGATCGGGGTCGAGGTCGCCGGCTCGGTGGTCGAGATGGGCGACGTCGACGCGGCGAGGGCGGACCGGGACACCGTGGGCGGCGTCGTCGAGGTGCGCGCAGCCGGTGTTCCGCCCGGCCTCGGCTCGTACGCCGCCAAGGAGGAGCGGCTGGACGCCCGCCTCGCCGCGGCGCTGATGGGCATCCAGGCCGTGAAAGGGGTCGAGATCGGCGAGGGCTTCGGCCTCGCGAAGCTGCGCGGCTCCGAGGCGCACGACGAGATCCTCCCCGGACTCCAGCGCGAGACGAACCGGGCCGGCGGGATCGAAGGCGGCGTCTCGAACGGCGAGGAGATCGTCGCGCGCGCGGCGATGAAGCCGCTGCCGACGCTGATGCGGCCGCTGCGCTCGGTGGATCTCGAAACCGGCGAAGCGGCCGATGCGCTCGTCGAGCGAAGCGACGTCGCGGCCGTCGAGGCGCTCGCAGTCGTCGCCGAGGCGTCGGTCGCCTTCGAGCTCGCCCGCGCTGCGCGCGAGAAGTTCGGCGGCGACTCGCTCGACGACTTCCTCGCCGCGCACCGGGCGTACCTCGAACGCATCCCATGGCGCACGCCCTAGACCGCCACATCGCCCTCATCGGCTTCATGGGCGCCGGCAAGACGACGCTCGGCTCCCGCGTGGCCGACCTGATCGGCAGGCAGTTCTTCGACCTCGACCAGGAGATCGAGAAGTCGGTGCGCCGCTCGATCCCGATCTCTTCCGCCGCGAAGGCGAGGCGGGCTTCAGGGTGCTCGAAGCGGGCGAGGCCGTGAGGACGCTCAAACGCGAGCGGCCCGCCGTGATCGCGCTCGGCGGCGGCGCGATCGAGACGCCGGCAATCCGCGAAGCGCTCCGGGAGCACGCGCTGACCGTGCGCCTGGAGGTCGACGTCGACGCAGCGTGGGATCGCGTCGCCCGAGTCGGCGCGACCGCTCGCGAGCGACCCCGAGCAGTTCCGGCAGCTCTACGAGCGCCGCAAGGGCCTCTATGAGGAGGCGGCCGACGCGCGGGCCGGGACCTCGACGACGTCGTGCTCGCCGCTCTCGGCGTCCGGATCGAGCCCGGAGCCCGCCCGGAAGGCGACGTGCTGCTCGCGGACCAGCGGCGCTCGAGCTCCATCCGCTCGAGCTCCCCGAGGTGCACGAAGTGGGCGAAAAGTCGATCGAGGAGGCGCAGCGCCTGTGGACCGAGCTGCGCATCTCACGGGACGGGACGATCGTCGGCTACGGCGGCGGGACGACCACCGATCTCGCCGGTTTCGTCGCGGCCACGTACATGCGCGGGCGTCTCGTGGGTCGCGGCGCCGACGACGCTCGTCGGCCAGGTGGACGCCGGGATCGGCGGCAAGACCGCGGTCGACCTCCGCGAGGGGAAGAACCTGGCCGGCGCGTTCCACTACCCGGAGGAAGTCGTGATCGACCCGGAGCTGATCGCAACGCCTCCCGGAGAAGGAGCGCCGCGCCGGGATGGCCGAGGTCGTCAAGACCGGGCTGCTCGCCGGCGTCGACGTCTGGGACCTCCCCGAGGAGGAGATGATCCGCGCCTGCGCCGCCTACAAGTCGGCCGTCTGCCTCGCCGACCCGTACGAGGGCGACCGCCGCGCGATCCTCAACCTCGGCCACACCTTCGCCCACGCGCTCGAGGCGGCGTCGCTCTACACGGTGCGCCACGGCGACGCCGTCGCGCTCGGCCTCCTCGCTGCGCTTCGCCTCTCGGGGCTCCCGACGGACGCGGTCGAGACCGTGCTCGACCCGCGTCCCGTGTCGGTCGACCGCGAGCGGGCGTGGGAGGCGCTGCAGCGCGACAAGAAGGTCCGCGACGGCCGCGTCCAGCTCGTCCTGCTCGAGGAGCCGGGGAAACCGGTGTGGGGCGTCGAGCGCCCGGAGCCCGAAGTGCGCGCGGCGCTCGACGAGCTCATCTCCAAGTAACAACTTGTTACTAGCTCCGGCGTGCCCTCCACCGGCGCCATTGCGGGCTAGTAACACAGTGTTACTTGCCCGCACTACGCTCTCGGAGTGCTCGTCGGCGTGCTCCACGGCCCGAACTTCAACGTCCTCGAGCGGCGCGACGCGGCTGTCTACGGCGGGCTCTCCCTACCCGAGCTCGAGGCGAAAATCCGCGCCTGGGGCACGGAGCTCGGCTGCGACGTCCTCTGCCGCCAGACGAACCACGAGGGCGAGTACGTCGAGTGGTGCCAGGAGCTCGGCGAGTCCGCCGGAGGGCTCGTAATCAACTCGGGCGCCTGGTCGCACTACAGCTATGCGATCCGCGACGCCCTCGAGCTCGCCCGCTGCCCGGTCGTGGAAGTGCACCTCTCGGACATCGAGAGCAGGGAGGACTGGCGGCGGCACACGGTCATCGCCGACATCGCCGCGCACCGGGTGATCGGCAAGGGCCCCGACGGCTACAAGGAGGCACTGGAATTCCTGACTCGCGGATAGACCGCCTGCGGGCGCTGCTCGAGGAGCCGCTGCTCGTCACCGCCCCGACGAACGTCCTCTACCTGACCGGCTTCGAGAGCTCGAACGCGGCCTTGCTCGTCGAGCCGGATTCGTGCGGCCTCTTCACCGACTTCCGCTACGCCGGAGCGGGCGCGCGAGCTGGAAGGCGTCGAGGTCGAGCAGACCGAGCGCTTCATCTACGGCGACCTCGCCGGGCGGGTCCCCGACACGATCGGGTTCGAGGCCGACGCCGTGACCTACGCCAACCACGAGCTGCTCCGCGAGAGCGGAGTGACCCTCGTGCCGCGGCGGGGCCTGGTCGAGTCCCTGCGCGCCGTGAAGGAGCCGGACGAGCTGGAGGCGATCCGCCGCGCATCCCGGATCACCGACCGCGTGTACCAGCGGCTTGTCGAGGAGCAGTTCAGCGGCCGCACGGAGAAGCAGCTCGTCTGGCGCATGACGGAGCTCTTCCACGAGGAGGGCGCCGACGAGCCGGCCTTCGCGATCGACATCGCGGCGGGCCCGACGGCCGCGAGCCCGCACGCAGTTCCCGGCGACCGGGTCGTGCAGGAGGGCGACCTCGTGCTCGTCGACGCCGGCGCGAAGCTCGCTCACTACAACTCCGATTGCACCCGCACCTTTGCGGTGGGCGCGATCTCCGACTCGCTCCGCGAGCTCTACGAGGTGACGAAGGAGGCGCAGCAGGCGGGCCTCGACGCGGTCCGCGCCGGGACGACCGGGCGCGACGCCGACGCCGCCGCGCGTGCCGTCATCGCCGACGCCGGGTACGGCGAGAACTTCGGCCACGGGCTCGGCCATGGTCTGGGGCTTCAGGTTCACGAGGCGCCGGCGCTCCGGCCTGAGTCGACCGACACGCTCGAGGCCGGCAACGTCGTCACGGTCGAGCCGGGGATCTACCTGAGCGGTGTCGGGGGCGTGCGGATCGAGGACCCGGTCGTTGTCACGGACGACGGCTGCGAAGTCCTGACCGCGTTCCCCAAAGACCTGATGACTGTTCGCTAGCCTCCCGCCGTGGCCGACGTCGTCAACACGAACCAGTTCAAGAACGGGATGCACATCGAGCTCGACGGCTCGGCCTGGCGCATCGTCGAGTTCCAGCACGTCAAGCCGGGCAAGGGCGGCGCCTTCGTCCGCACGAAGCTGAAGAACCTCGACTCAGGGTCAGTCGTCGACAAGACGTTTCGCGCCGGCGAGAAGTTCCCGCGCGTGATCACCGAGACGAAGAACGCGCAGTACCTCTACGACTCGGGCGACGAGGTTGTCTTCATGGACGAGCAGACCTTCGAGCAGATCAGCCTCGCGCGGGAGTCGGTCTCGGAGGCGCTCGACTTCCTCCAGCCGTCCAGCACGGTCCAGCTGATGACCGTCGACGGGCGTCCGTCGGGCGTCCAGCTGCCGGCGTCCGTGGAGCTGACCGTGGCCGAGACGGAACCGGGTGTGCGCGGCGACACGGTCTCGAACGTGACGAAGCCGGCGAAGCTCGAGACGGGTGCGATCGTCCAGGTGCCGCTGTTCGTCAACCAGGGCGACCGGATCAAGGTCGACACGCGCGAGCGCCGTTACATCAGTCGGGCGTAGACCACTTCTACACTTGCCGCGATGCGTTCGATGAGTGACCGGCGCACGCTCGCACTTGCCGCCCTGGCGCTCGCCTCCGCGTTCTGCATCTCGCTGCTCGTTGCGCGCTGGCTCTACTCTGAGCCGGGCGCGTACCGGTTCCTCGGGTGGAATCTCTTCCTCGCCTGGATCCCTCTCGTTGCCGCCGTCGGTGTCTACGACATGCAGCGCCGGGGAGTCCGGCTCTCGCGGCTCATTCCGCTTGCCGCCGTCTGGCTCCTGTTCCTGCCGAACGCGCCCTACCTCCTCACCGACCTGATCCACCTCGGCTCGCGCAACGACGCGCCGCTCTGGTTCGACCTCGTCCTCTTCAGCGCCTTCGCGTGGACGGGAGCGTTCCTCGGCTTCCTCTCGATCTACCTGATGCAGGTCGTCGTCCGGCGGGCGCGGGGCGCCGCCCTCGGCTGGGCGCTCGTGGGCGGAAGCCTGCTGGCGAGCGGCTTCGGGATCTACCTCGGCCGCTCGCTCCGCTGGAACAGCTGGGAGGTCGTGACCAGCCCGCAGCCGCTCCTCGCCGACGTGTGGGCCCGCGTCTCGGATCCCCTGTCCCACCCGCGCACGCTGGGGATGACCGTCGCGCTGACCGCGCTCCTCTCCGTGCTCTACCTCGTCCTGTACGCGTTCGCCCAGCTGCCTGCCGCGGAGCGAGCCTCGCGTTAGTGTCCGGCGGATGCCCGCCCTCATAGACACCACCGTCCGGCTCGTCAGCCAGGAACCGCTTGCCGGCCGGCTGCCGACGTCGGCGATCCTCGATCTCGCCGAGATCCTGGACGGTGCCGGATTCGCGTCCCTCGAGGTGTCCGGCGGGGGCGTGTTCGACAGCGCCGTGCGCCGCGGGGTCGAGAGCCCGTGGGAGCGGATCCGCGCGATCAAGTCCCGGACGAAGACGCCGCTCGGGATGGCGCTCCGCGGACGCTTCCTCGTCGGCTCGCGGCCGGTCGGCGGCGACTTCGTGCGCCGGTTCGTCCAGACGGCGGCGGAGAACGGCATCGAGGTCTTCCGGCTCCACGATCCGCTGAACGACGTCATGAACCTTCGCGAGGCCGGTGAGGCGATCACGGTCGCCGGCGGGGAGTTCGACGCCGGCCTGATCTACAGCCCCGGGCCGACCGGGGAAACCGACGCGCTCGTCGAGCAGGCGAAGAAGCTGCCCGAGCTCGGCGCAGCCAGGATCCTGCTCCACGATCCCTCCGGGTCGCTGGAGCCGCATCGCGCCAGCGAGCTGACCACAGCGATCAGCGAGGCGAGCGGGCTCCCGATCGGGATCTACTGCCAGGGCTCGGCCGGGAACGCGCTGGCTGCGGCGCTCGAGGCTGCTCGGGCCGGGGCGGATCGCATCGCCTGCGCGGTCTACGCCGTGGCGCTCGTCCTCCACCGCGTCGCGGGCGAAGGGCTCGCCGACGTCCTGGAGGGGCTCGACCTCGCGTCCGGGGTCGACAGTGAGCACCTCTGGCAGGCATCCGACCTGATCGACCAGCACATCGGCGACGAGCCCGTGACGCCGCTGGCCCCCCGCATCGCTGTGCGGGCCGCCCAGCACAACCTTCCGGCCGGCCTTGTCGCCGCGCTGGACGCGCACCTGCGCACCCAGTCGATGGGCGACAGGCTCGACGAGGTGCTCGACGAGCTCGAGCGCATCCGCGGAGAGGCCGGCTGGCCCCCGCTGGCCGCGCCGATCGGGCAGATCCTCGGCTCGCAGGCGTTGATCCACGTCCTCTCGGCGAGCCGCTACGGGCTCGTCGTGGATGAGTTGCGCGGGCTCTTCCAGGGCGACTTCGGGACGCCGCCCGGGGATCTCGACCCGAACGCAAGCCGCGCCATCGAGCTGAGCTCGGACGACGAAGGGCAGGAGCTCGAGCCGGCTGCCGACCTCGAAGACATCCGCGAGGACGCCGAGGGCCTGGCGACGAGCGAGGAGGAGCTGCTGCTGCTCGCGCTCTTCGGTGAGGAGGCCGAGCCGCTGCTCTCGACCATCCGCGGTCGGGCCAGCGGCGAGGAGCGCCTCGTCGGCGGGAGCGTCGACCTGGGGCGCGCCGAGCGGATTCGCGAGGTCGTCCGCATCGTCCAGGAAAGCGGTGTCGCGGAGATTGCGATCGAGGAGGACGGCATGCGGGTCTCCGTTCGTCGCCGAGAAGAGCAGGAGTCCGTGGCCGCGGCGTCGGCTCCCGCACCGGCACCTTCCGCTCCGACCGAGCAGGACGTCGCCCCTCCGGCGATCGAGTCGGCGACGGACGGCGTGGTCCGCGTGGAGGCTCCGATGGTCGGAACCTTCTACCGGGCGCCCTCGCCCGGGGCGGCGCCGTTCGTCGAGGAGGGGGCCGTGGTCAGCGCCGGCCAGACGCTGTGCATCCTCGAGGCGATGAAGCTGATGAACGAGATCAAGGCTGACCTCGACGGCACCGTCCGCCGGATCCATGTCGAGAACGGCCAGCCCGTGGAGTTCGGCCAGGTGCTGTTCGAGATCGAGCCGGCACTGGGCCGGCCGCTCGATGCTGTTTAACCGGATCCTCGTCGCAAATCGCGGAGAGGTCGCTGTGCGCGTGATCCGCGCGCTGCACGAGCTCGGGATCGAAGCCGTCGCCGTCTACTCCCGGGCGGACGAGGGGTCGTTGCACGTGCGGATGGCCGACCGCGCAGTGTGCATCGGTCCGGCCTCCGCGTCCGAGAGCTACCTCCGCATCCCGTCGGTCGTCGCCGCCGCGACGACCACCGGGTGCGATGCCGTGCACCCCGGCTGGGGCTTCCTCGCCGAGAACCCGGCCTTCGCGGAGGCCTGTGCCGACAACGATCTCGTCTTTATCGGCCCGACCTCGGAGGTCATGGCTCGGATGGGCAACAAGGCCTCCGCCCGGGACGAAATGGAGGCCGCAGGCGTCCCGCTCGTGCCAGGCACCGGACCGGTCTCCGCAAGCGAGGTCGGAAGAGCGGCCGACGGGCTCGGCTTTCCGGTGCTGGTGAAGGCGGCTGCCGGGGGCGGCGGCAAGGGGATGCGCTTCGTGTCGGTGCCCGACGAGATCGACTCCGCGTACGCGATGGCGGCGGCCGAGGCGGAGGCGGCGTTCGGCGACGGGAGCCTCTACCTGGAGAAAGCGATCGTCCCCGCCAGGCACGTCGAGATCCAGGTGGTCGGCGACTCGAGGGGCGGGATCCTCACGCTCGGCGAGCGTGAGTGCTCGATCCAGCGCCGCCACCAGAAGCTGATCGAAGAATCGCCCTCCTGCGCTCTCGACCCGGAGACGCGCGAGCAGATGGAGGCGACGGCTGAGGGAGCGGCGCGTGCGATCGGCTACACGAACGCCGGAACGTTCGAGTTCCTCGTCGGACCGGACGGCTCGTTCTACTTCATCGAGCTCAACGCCCGGCTTCAGGTCGAGCACCCGGTCAGCGAGCTCGTCACCGGCATCGACCTTGTCCACGAGCAGCTTCGGGTTGCTGCCGGCGAGCCCCTCTCCGAGACCGGCCGCGCGGACCGCCGGGGCCATGCGATCGAGGTGCGGGTGAACGCAGAGGATCCGGCGCGCGGCTTCATGCCGATGCCCGGCCGGCTGGAGCGCTTCCGGCCGCCGCTCGGGCCCGGCGTCCGCGTGGACACGTTCGTCGAGGACGGCGCCGTCGTCCCACCGCACTACGACTCCCTACTCGCGAAGGTGATCGCATGGGCACCGGGCCGCGAGCTGGCGCTGTCTCGCTGCCTCCGGGCGCTGGACGAGTTCGAGGTCACCGGCCTCCCGACGACGATCGGCGTGGCCGCCGAGGTGATTCGCAGCGAGGGCTTCATCCGCGGCGAGTACTCCACGAGCTACCTCGAGGAGCATCCGCCGGTCGAGGCAAGTAACAACTTGTTACTTGAGACGGAGGCGCCGCCAGCGTGAGTCCTGGAGCGGGATGGCGGGCCGCGCGCCGAGCTAGTAACACTCTGTTACATGGATCGGAGGCGCCGTGAGCCAGAGCCGCCGGGCGTCGCGGCGCGCCGCGCTCTTCATGCTGTTCCAGTGGGACGTGACCGGCAAGGACCTCGGCTCGACCTACGAGGGCGAGGTCGACGACTTCGCCTGGGAGACCGCGAAAGCAGTAGCCGAGAACGCCGAGCACCTCGACGCCCGAATCGACGAGGCAACGGAAGGATGGCCGGCGGACAGGCTCGGCGCCGTCGAGCGCAACGTCCTCCGGCTGGCGATCCACGAGCTCGAGCAGGGCGAGATTCCGCCCGAGGTCGCGATCGACGAGGGCGTCCGGTTCGCGAAGCGCTACGCGTCGGACGAGGCGGGCAAGCTCGTGAACGGCATCCTGGGCCGCATCGTCCGAGAGGAGGTCGCATGAGCGAGCCGGAACCGCCGAACCCGGAGGAGAATCTCACCCGCGCCGAAGAGCTGCTCGAGCGGCTCGACGAGGCGCGCAGCCGGCTCGAGGCGGCGACCGACCCCGACCAGGCGATCGAGATCCTGAGCGAGCTCTCGGAGATCGCCAAGGATGTCGAGGCAGAGATCGCCAAGGCGAAACGGGACGCCGATGCGCAGCCCTGACGACCACCGAGAGACCATCGAGCGCTTCCTCGCCGGGCTGGAGCTCTCAGCGGAGCTCGGCCGGCTGGACGAGGTCGTCCGCTACGCGCTCGAGGGCGGCGGAAAGCGCATCCGGCCGGTGCTCTGCCTGGCGACGACGGAGGCCGCTGGAGGCGATGCCGACGAGGCGCTCGCTGCAGCCGCCGCGCTGGAGCTGATCCACTCGTTCTCGCTCGTCCACGACGACCTCCCCGCGCTGGACGACGACGAGGAGCGCCGAGGCCGTCCGACGGTCCACGTCCGCTTCGGCGAGGGGCAGGCGATCCTCGCCGGCGACGCGCTCCTCAACGAGGCGTTCTCCCTCGCCGTTGGCTACGAGGCGCCGCACGTCGCCCGCGAGCTCGCACTCGCCACCTCGGGAATGATCGCCGGGCAGTACCTCGACATCAACGGCGGCCGGGAAGACCGCCTCGAGCTGAACCGGCTCAAGACGGCGCGTCTCTTCGAGGCCTCAGTCGGCTGCGGCCTTTGGGTCGCCGAGGTGCCGGTCGAACTGCAAGGGCCGTGGCGGGGGTTCGCCGCCGAGTTCGGCTTCCTCTTCCAGGTCGTGGACGATCTCCTCGACGACGACGGGCTCGTGAACGAGCGCGGCCGTCCGGCCACCATGGAGCTCGCCGGTGCGGGGGAGGCCCGCGCAAGATCAAGGCTGGAAGAGATCGACGCCGACACCTCGGTGCTCGCCGGTCTCGTCGACGAGCTCGCCGCCCGGCCTCAGCAGTCCTCGGTGTAGCCCCACTCGCGAGCCTTCGCGCAGAACTCCTCCTCGCTCGCCGTGAAGAAGTGCCGCACCGTGCCGGGCCGGCGGAGGTAGAAGAGGTAGTTGCGCCCGGCCGGCCGGGCGGCGGCCCGCATGGACGGCACGCCTGGGTTCGCGATCGGCGTCGGCGGCAGGCCCTTCCAGCGGCGGGTGTTGTAGCGGCTGTGGCTGCGGAGATGCGCCCTCGTGAGCGGCCGGGTCCCCGGGATGCCGAGCCCGTAGCGAAGGGTGGCGTCGATCGCGAGCGGCATGTCCGCCTTCAGGCGGTTGTAGATGACGGCCGAGACGAGGCGGCGCTCCGAGGCGACGGCGGTCTCGCGCTCGATCATCGAGGCGATGATCAGCACGTCGTAGGGGTTGAGGTTGCGAGCCCCGGCCCGGCGGAGGTCGATCGTCCTCCAACGAGACTCGAAGGCCGCCATCTGGTCACGGATGAGCTCGCCGGCCCTCGTGTACTGCGTGAACTCGTAGAGCGAAGGGAACAGGAACCCCTCGACCGACTGCCGCTTCAGAAAGCGCCGGAACGTGCGCGGCGCGCGGGCCTGCGCCGCAGCCGCTTTGTACGCGACCCCGGTCAGCCGCGGCGCCACGCCGCGCTTGCGAATCGCGATCTTCCGCACCTCGGACACGCGATCGGTCATCTGCCGGACGCTGAACCCCTCGGGAAAGATGATCCGAAGCGTGACCGGCGCCTGCGCCTGGGCGGGCGCAGCGAGCGCCAAAGCGGCGGCGATCGCAAGGAGAGCGGCAGGACGGCTCGCCATCCCTCTAGCCTACGGACCGATGCGGAAGCGGCTCGACGTTCTGCTCGTGGAGCGGGGTCTCGCCGAATCGCGGACTCAGGCGCAGGCGCTCGTGATGGCCGGCCGTGTGCCGGGTTTCGACAAGGCCGGCCAGCAGGTGGACGAGGCCGCCGCGCTGGAGGTGCTCCAGCCGCCGCGGTTCGTGTCGCGCGGGGGAGAGAAGCTCGCGCACGCGCTGGAGGTGCTCGGCGTGGATCCGTCCGGCCGCGACGCGGTCGACGTCGGCTCGTCGACGGGCGGGTTCACGGACGTCCTGCTCCAGCACGGCGCCAATCGCGTGATCGCGCTGGACGTCGGTCGCGCGCAGCTCCACGAGCGCCTGCGCGAGGATCCGCGTGTGACCGTCATGGAAGGCGTGAACGCGAGGCACCTGGACGAGCTCCCGTTCGAGCCCGAGCTCGTCACGTGCGACGTCTCCTTCATCAGCGCCACGCAGGTGCTGAAGCCGGTCCTGCGGCTCGCGCGGCCCGGCTGGGAGGCGCTCGTGCTCGTGAAACCGCAATTCGAGGCCGGGCGGGCGGACGTGAAGAACGGGGTCGTCCGCGACGCAGGCGTCCACCGGCGAGTCGTTCGCGAAGTGGCCGAGGAGGCGCTGCTCTGGGAGGCCCAGACCGTGGGCGTGACGGACTCCGGCTTGCCCGGGCCGAAGGGGAACCGCGAGTTCTTCCTCCACCTGGTGCACAGCCATGGTGCGGGGCTGCCGCCCGAGCTCGACGACTGGATCGCCGATGCCGTCGGTTAGCCGGGTCGCCGTCGTCTCGCACGGGCGGGTCGACGTGACGGAGGCGATGGAGGTGGTCGAGCGTCTCGCGCGCGAGCGGGGCATCGAGATCGTCGAGGACTCCCCGGACCTCGCAGTCGTGCTCGGCGGAGACGGGACGATGCTGCGGGCGCTCAAGCGCTTCCTCGGCGCGGGTGTTCCCGTGATCGGTGCCAACTACGGCCGGGTCGGATTCCTGGCGTCGATGGGCAAGGAGGACCTGGAAGCCGGCCTGGCTCGGGCCTTCGACGGCACGTTCGAGGTCGTGGAGCTGCCGACGCTCGAGGTCGAGGTCGCCGGCGAGCGGCACCCGGCGGTCAACGACGTCGTCGTCCACAGCGGCGTGCTGGGCCGGATGGTCGAGCTCCGCTGGTCGATCGCCGGCGAGGACATGGGCACCGTCCCCTGCGACGCGCTCATCGCCTCGACGCCGTCGGGCTCGACCGCCTACAACCTGTCGGGCGGCGGGCCGGTGCTCGTCTGGGGGCTCGATGCGATGGCGGTGACGTTCGTCGCGCCGCACTCGCTGCACGTCCGTCCGCTCGTCGTCCCGCGGAACCGCGAGCTCGAGGTCTCGAACCGGACGGCCGACGTCGAGGTTGCGCTGATCGCCGACGGCCACCAGGTCGCTGCAATCGGCGCTGAGGAGCCGGTCCGGATCCGGCTCGCCGACGCCGTCAGCCTCCTCGCGACGCTGCCGGAGATGACCTTCTTCCGGCGCTACCGCGACACGTTCGCGTCCTAGCCGCTGCGTACTCTGACGGCGTGCTGCGCCGACTGCGCGTCGAGAACCTGGTCCTGATTCGCGAGGCCGAGCTCGAGCTCTCCGAGGGACTGAACGCGATCACCGGCGAGACCGGCGCCGGCAAGACGATCCTTGCGCAGGCGGTCGGGCTCCTGCTCGGCTCGAAAGGCGACGCCAAGGCGATCGGCCCGGCCGGCAAAGAGGCCTACGTCGAGGCGGAGTTCGACCTCCCGGAGGGTTTCTTCGACGAGGACGGGCTCGAGGCGCTCGCCGGGCTGCGGCCCGAGGACGAGGCCGGGCTCGTGCTCGCCCGCCGGATCTTCCCGGACGGACGGACTCGCGCGTACGCGTGGGGGAGGGCGGCAGCGCGGGAGGATCTCGCGGCCGCGACCGAGCTCCTGGTCGGGATGTCGGGCCAGTTCGAGCAGCGACGGCTTGCCCGCCCCGGGTACCAGCTCGAGGTGCTCGACTCGTACGTGGGCGACGACCACCTCCGGCGGCGCGCCGACCTGCGCCGTGCGTGGCGCGAGCTCTCCGCCGCCCGGCGGCGCCACGACGAGATCGCGGCCGACTCGGCTGCCGCGGAGGCCCGGCTCGCCGAGCTCGAGGCGCTGGTGGAGGACACGAACGGGCTCGAGTCCGGTACTGAGGCGTCGCTGCTCGCCGAGCGGGAGCGCCTGCGCCATCTGACGGAGCTTGCCGAGGGCTCGGCAGCGGCCGCCGAGGCGCTGTCGCCGGAGGACGGAGACGGAGCCGCGCTGCTCGCGGCGAGGGCGGAGCGCTCGATCGCGCCGCTCGAGCGGCTCGCGCCAGAGCTCGCGGCAGCGGCGACCGAGTTGCGCGACCTGCAGCTGCGACTCGCCGACGTCGGCGCCGACCTCCGCGGGTTCCTCGACTCGCTCGAGGCGGAGCCCGACCGCCTGGAGCACGTCGAGGCGGAGCTCGAGCGGATCTCGGACGCCAAGCGCCGGTTCCGGTGCGAGTCCTACGACGAGCTCCTCGCGCGCGCCTCCGCCGCCCGCGCCGAGCTCGACGCGCGCGACGCGGGCGTCGACCCTGCCGCCGAGGCGGCCGCGGCGCTCGCGGAAGCGCAGGCGCGGGTCGAGGCGCTCGCGGCGGAGCTGCATCGAAGCGCGCGCAGCGGCTCAGCCGGCCGCTTCGCCGACGCGGTCGCGTCCGAGCTGCGCGGGATCGGGCTCGGGGAGGGCGAGTTCCACGTCGAGCTCGCACGAGCGCGAGCTCGGCTCGACCGGAACGGACGCGGTCACGTTCCTCATCCGCCCGAACCCGGGTCTCCCGTTCGCGCCCGTGGCCGAGACCGCGTCGGGCGGCGAGCTCAGCCGCATCGCGCTCGCCCTCGCCGCGGCGGCAGGAGGGAAGATGACGCTCGTCTTCGACGAGATCGACGCCGGGATCGGAGGCGAGACCGCCCATGCCGTCGCCCAGACCCTTCGGAGGCTCGGCGAGCGCTCGCAGGTCGTCACGATCACGCATCTCCCGCAGATCGCGAGCGTCGCCGACCGGCACTTCAGCGTCGAGAAGGTGCCCGGCGACCCAACGCACACACGCATCGAACAGCTGGCGGAATCGGAGCGGCAGCGACGAGCTCCAGCGTATGCTCGGCGGCCGAGAGTTTCTCTCGACCGTTCGATGAGCTTCGTCGAGTACAAGGGACACGCACGACTCGACCGCCGGACGAAGCACCTCGTCCGGCGGCTCTCTGCCGACGACGTCGCGATCATCGACCACGCCGATCTCGACCGCGTCTCGGCCGAAGAGCTCCTCGAGTCCGGCGTACGCGTCGTGGTCAACGTCTCGGACTCGCAGACAGGGAGGTACCCGAACCCCGGGCCGCTGCTCCTCGTCCGCGGAGGAGTCCGACTGATCGACGCGCCCGGCGCCGACCTCTTCGAGAAGGTCGACGAGGGCGAGCTGATCACCGTTCGCGGCGGGAGCCTCTTCCGCAACGGAACCCGGCTCGTGGCCGGCCGGGAGCTCCGGGCGGACGACCTCTCGGACGCGCTTCGCGAGCAGCGCAGCCGGGTCACCGAGGCGCTCGAGAGCTTTGCGGAGAACACGATGCGGTACCTCCGCGAGGAAGGACGCCTGCTCTCCGAGGGGGTCGGCTTCCCTGCGATCGAGACGCGGTTCCGCGACCGGCACGCGCTCGTCGTCGTCCGCGGGCCCGGCCACAAGCGCGACCTGCGCATCGTCAGGCCGTACGTGCGCGATTTCCGGCCGGTGCTCGTGGCCGTCGACGGTGGCGCCGACGCGCTGCTCGAGGCCGGCTACAAGCCGCACGTGATCGTCGGCGACATGGACTCCGTCTCCGACCGGGCCCTCACTTCGGGCGCCGAGCTCATCATCCACGGGTACGAGAGCGGGACAGCACCGGGCGCCGACCGCGTGAAGGCGCTTGGGCTCGACCACCACGTCGTCCCCGCACCCGCGACGAGCGAGGACCTTGCTCTGCTGCTCGCCTTCGAGAAGGGTGCCGAGCTGATCGTCGCCGTCGGCGCGCATTTCAACCTGATCGAGTTCCTGGAACGCAACCGCTCCGGGATGTCGTCGACGTTCCTGACGCGGCTCCGCGTGGGCGAGATCCTCGTCGACGCCAAGGGCGTCTCCCGGCTCGTGAGCCGCCAGGTCGGCATCTGGCCGCTCGTGCTCGTCGCCGCCGCCGGCCTGGGCGCGCTCGTCGTCGCCGTCGCCGTCTCGCCGCAGCTCCGGTTGGCCCTCGAGGACCTCGGAATGCGACTGCGCGATCTGCTGGGCTTCTAGGCTTCCGGCGGCTTGTTCGACCTCCGCTACCACGTCGCCTCGCTGGCGGCTGTCTTCCTCGCGCTGATCATCGGCATCCTCGTCGGTGCCGGCCTGGCGGCTCGCACCGACGTCGAGGGGAGCGAACGGCGCGTGCTCCAGGACCGGATCGAGGAGCTCCAGCAACGGAATCACGACCTCGTCGCACAGGCCGACCTGCTTCGCCGGCAGCGCGAGGCGGGCGAGGACTACGTGTCAAGCACGTACCCGGCGCTGATGAACGGCGGCTTCGCGGCGTGCGAGTCTCGCTCGCTCTTTACCGGCCAGCCCGACGAAAACGCGACCGAAGCGGTCACGCAGACGCTTCAGGACGCCTCGGGCCCAGCCCTTGTGGAGCGCGAGGCATTTGAGCTTCCGATCGATCCCGAGGAGGTGACGGACGCGCTCGAGCCGCAGTTCTCGGGGCTGACGATGGAAGAGGTCGGACGGCGTATGGGCGAGGAGCTCGTCGAGGGCGGCGAGACGCCTTTCTGGGACGCGCTGACCGAGTCTTCGTGCAGTTCCACCGCGGAGACCCGTCGACAGAGTCGGACGCTGTGGTCGTCGCGCACACGGGCATCGCGACCGAACGCGCCGACGAGGATGTTCATCGACGGGCTTCTACGCCGGGCTCGCGGGCAGCGGCGTGCCGGTCGTCGGGATCGAGGGCACGCAGGAGCGGCCCTCCCGCATCGCCGTCTACAAGGCGAACGGCATCTCCAGCGTCGACTCGATGGACACGCAGGTCGGGAGGCTCGCGCTCGCCCTACTGCTCGCCGGCGGTCCCGAGGGCCACTACGGGCTCAAGACGACCGCGGAGGACGGGACGCTGCCGGTGCCGATCGAGCCGCTGCCGCTCGCTCCGCTCCCAGGTGGCTGAGCCTGTCGCCGTCCTGGTGGCGGCCCGAAACGAGGCGGAGCGAATCGGCTTGACGGTAGGCCGGTTGCGAGAGCAGTTTCCGGACGCGGAGGTGGTCGTGGCGGACGACGGCTCGACCGATGGAACCGCAGAGGAGGCCGAGCGCGCGGGAGCAAGGGTGCTACGCCTGCCGGCGCGCGGGAAGGGCCAGGCGCTGACGCTCGCCGAGCGAGAGGCCCCACCCGGCGCGATCCTCGTCTGCGACGCGGATCTCGACGGCGACCTGCGCCCGCTCGCGAGCGCGCGACGGCGGCCTGGCGATTGCCGTCTTCACCGAGCGGCAGGGCGGCGGCTTCGGGATCGCGAAGCGCGCCGCTCGAGCACTGATCCGGGCGCGCTCCGGCTTCGTTCCGGCCGAGCCGCTCTCCGGCCAGCGCGTGTTCTCCGAGGAGGCCCGGGCGACCTGCTTCCCGCTCGCGGCGGGGTTCGGCTGCGAGGTCGGCGCGTCCATCGACGCGGCTCGCGCCGGGATCCCGATCGCGGAGATCGAGCTTCCGCTGCGACATCGCGCGACCGGTCGCGACGCTCGGGGCTTCCTGCATCGCGGGCGCCAGCTCCTGGACGCCGTGCTGGCCGCCGGCCCCCAGGGCACCAACCACCGCGGCCTTCGCCTGCCGCTCGTCGGCGCCGCGCTCGGCGCGCGTCGAGACCCAGCCGTTGCTCTGGTGGCCGCCATCGGTCTCGCCGACGACCTCTGGAGCGGACCGGAGCGGGGCTTTCGCGCCCACCTGCGCGCGGGTGCGACGACCGGCGTCCTGAAGCTGGTCGGGATCCCGCTCGTCGGCCTGGTCGCCACTCGGAAGCTGTCAGGCGCGCTCCTCGTCGGCCTCGCCGCGAACTCCCTCAACCAGCTCGACACGCGGCCGGGCCGGGCGCTCAAGGCGTACCTCGCGGGCGCCGTCCTCGCGCGGGCTCCGATCGGCATGGCCGTCCTGCTGCTTCCCTACGATCTTCGCGAGAGGACGATGCTCGGAGACGCCGGATCGAACGCGCTGGGCGCGATGCTAGGGTTGAGGTCCGTGAGTCGACTCACGGAACGGAGCCGCTGGCTGGCGATCGGGGCGCTTGCCGGGCTCACCCTCCTCGGTGAACGACGCTCCATCGGCGAGCTGATCGAGCGCACACCGGGCCTGATGCAGATCGACGGGCTCGGGCGGCGGCCGTGAGAGAGCGGCCGCCCAAGTACGTCTTCATCACGGGCGGCGTCGTCTCGTCACTCGGCAAGGGCATCACCGCCGCCTCGCTCGGCCGGCTGCTGAAGGCGCGCGGCCTGAAGGTGCAGGTGCAGAAGTTCGACCCGTACCTGAACGTCGACCCGGGGACGATGAGCCCGTTCCAGCACGGTGAGGTGTTCGTGACGGAGGACGGCGCCGAGACCGACCTCGACATCGGGCACTACGAGCGGTTCATCGACGAGAACCTGTCACGGAACGCGAACCACACCTCGGGCTCGATCTGGTACTCGGTGCTGCGCAAGGAGCGGAAAGGCGAGTACCTCGGCTCCACCGTGCAGGTGATCCCGCACATCACAAACGAGATCAAGGACCGGATCCGGCGGGTCGCGGAGGCCTCCGACACGGACGTGGTCATCAGCGAGGTCGGCGGGACCGTCGGCGACATCGAGTCGTTGCCGTTCCTCGAGGCGATCCGCCAGTTCCGGCGCGAGGCCGGGCCGGAGAACGTCATGTACGTCCACGTCACCTATGTGCCGTTCGTGGACTCGGCCGGTGAGCTGAAGACGAAGCCGACGCAGCACTCGGTGAACGAGCTCCGCCGCATCGGTATCCACCCCGACGTCGTCGTTTGCCGCTCGAAGCACCCGCTCAGCCGGGACGTGCGGGACAAGATCGCGCTCTTCGCGGACATCGATCCGGGCGCTGTCGTCGTCAACCGGGATGTTCCCGACGTCTATCTCGTTCCGTCGGCGCTGCAGGAAGAGGGTCTCGACAGGCTGGTCGTCGAGCAGCTCGGCCTGCCGGACGTCGAGGCCGACCTCGGCGAATGGCTCGACCTCGCCGGCCGCATCAAGGGCCTGGACGAGACGATCGAGATCGCTCTCGTCGGCAAGTACGTGCAGCTGCACGACGCCTATCTCTCCGTCCACGAGGCGCTGAAGCACGCGGGCATCGATCACGGTGCGACTGTCCGGGTCCGCTGGGTCGACGCCGAGGGGGCGTCGCTCGAGGAGCTCGAGACACAGCTCGAGGAGATCGACGGCGTGCTCGTGCCCGGCGGGTTCGGCTCGCGCGGCTGGGAGGGCAAGATCATGGCCTGCCGCGTCGCGCGCGAGCGGCAGATCCCGTACCTCGGCATCTGCCTCGGAATGCACGTCGCGATCTCCGAGTTCGCGCGGCACGTCGTCGGGCTCGAGGGGGCCAACTCGACGGAGATGGATCCGGAGACGCCCTATCCGGTCATCGACCTCCTTCCCGAGCAGAAAGAAGTGGAGGATCTGGGCGGGACGATGCGGCTCGGCGCGCAGGCTGTGGAGCTGGCAGAGGGGACGCGCACTCGCGAGGTCTACGGCGAGCCGGTCGTCAACGAACGGCACCGCCATCGGTACGAAGTCAACAACCACTTCCGTCCGGCGCTCGAGGCGGCGGGGCTCGTCGTGTCGGGCACGTACCAGGAAGGGCGCCTGGTCGAGATCATCGAGCTACCGGACCATCCGTGGTTCGTCGCCAGCCAGTTTCATCCGGAGTTCAAGTCGCGGCCGACCCGGCCGGCGCCCCTCTTCCGCGAGTTCATCGGCGCCGCGCTCGGCCGCTCGCGGGCCCGCCGCGGCGTCGCCGCCGAGCGGGCCCGCGTACCGGCCTAGCCGGCTCGCCGCAGACTCAGCGCCCTTAGCCCGCCTCCAACGTCGAGCTGAGCACCATCACCAGCACGACGATCACGACCAGCGCCGCGACGACGCTCAGGGCGAAGACCTTCCAGAACCTGCCTCCGCGTCCGGTCTCAGCTGACACCGACCCTCCTTGTCATCGTGTTGTTGTCGTAGAAGGTGAGCGTGACCCACGGGTGCCTGCTCGGGCCGCAGCCGTAGTGGAACAGGCAGATCGCCGCCGTGCCCTTGTAGAAGAAGTCGACGCGCTTCGCATACCGGACGTGGTACGGGTAGCCGCTGTCATTGCCTTGCCACGACCACGGCGTGCGTGTCCACGTCACATCTCCGTGGACGTCCGAGACGGATGAGATGCCGTTGCCGTGCCGGTAGCAGACGCGGAACATCCCCTTGTACGTGAGGACGTTGTACAGGCCCGCCTGGGTGAACTGCTGCGTGAAGTTCTGGGTCTTGCAGCGGAGGCCGCCGAAGTAGAAGAGCGTGGACGAGTCCTCCGCGAATCCGCCGGTCCAGAGCTCCGCTGAGAGATCCGGCGGAGGAGGTGGCGGGGGCGGCGGCGGAGGTGGAGGTGGCGGAGGAGGAGGTGGTGGCGGCGGCGGCGGGGAGGAGGAGGTGGCGGCGGCGGGGCGGAGGTGGCGGCGGGTCCCAGCAATCGCACATGCCGTCCCTGTCCTGAGCCGACGCTCCGAGCGCCGGCGCGACCGCGAAGAGCGAGGCCGCGACGGCGAGCACGGCGACGAGCAGTAGGCGTTTCATGGCGTCTCCCTCGTGTGGTTGCCAGAAACGTCAACGTAGTTCGAGGCTCGACCCTCATCCGGACGCATGAGCAGAGCCGGTGCAGACTCGGCACGGAGTCGAATCACCTCGGCCCGTACCTTCCTGCATCGAGCCGCCCTCGACAAGATGGCCGAAATGGCCATGGCCGTTCGCGGGGCGGCCGCTGGGACGCCTTACACTCGGGCGCATGTCGGATGTCCTCGACCTCTTCACCGAGCTGGCTGCGATCCCGAGCCCACCGGGCGAGGAGCGAGCCGTCGCCGACCGAGTCCGCGCGTATCTCGAGGGGCTCGCGCTGGAGGTCGACGAGGACGACGCCGGACCTCGGATCGGCTCCAACGCGGGCAACCTCCTCGCGCGGCTGCCGGCGACCACGGGAACGGCGGCGTCCCGATCTTCCTCTGCGCGCACCTCGACACCGTCCCGCCGACTGCGGAGCTCGAGCCGGTCGTCGACGACGGCGTCGTGCGAAATGCGGGTGGCACGATCCTCGGCGCCGACAACAAGGCGGCCGTCGCCGCGATGCTGGAGGGCGCCCGGAGAATCCTGTCCGAGAACCGGCCGCATGCGGGCATCGAGCTGCTCTTCACGCCGAAGGAGGAGGTGGGGCTCCAGGGCGCAAAGGCCTTCGACGCCTCGCGACTGGAGGCCGACATGGGCTTCGTCTACGACCAGGGCGCGCCGATCGGCGGCGTCATCCTGGGCGCTCCCTTCGCGCGGCAGATCGAGGTCTTGATCCGCGGGAGGGCCGCGCATGCGGGCATGGCTCCCGAGGAAGGCCGCTCCGCGATCGCCGCCGCCGCCCGCGCGATCGCCGACCTCAGGCTCGGCCGCCTCGACGACGAGACGACGGCGAACGTGGGGCTGATCCGAGGCGGGACGGCGAAGAACATCGTCCCCGAGCAGTGCTCGTTCTCGATCGACGTCCGGTCGCACAACGAGGAGAAGCTCTCGGACCTGGTGCGGGAGATCCTCGAGACGATCACCTTCGCGGCGGCGCTCGAGCAGTGCGAGGCCGAGACGACCGTTCAGGAGAGCTACCGCGGGTACCGCTTCAACCGGGGCGATCTTCCGGTCGCGCTCGCATGCTCTGCGCTCCGGCGCACGGGAATCGAGCCGCAGCTCGGGCTCACGGGAGGCGGCGCCGACGCGAACGTCTTCAACGAGCGCGGCAAGGCATGCGTGAACCTCGCGAACGGGATGATGGAGATCCACACCCCGGACGAGCACATCGCCGTCGCCGACCTCGAGCGCATGGTCGACGTCACGCTCGCGCTCGTCGACGTCGCACGCGAAGACCAGTGCCACTCAGCCTTAGGCGCGGCACGGTCACCGGCATCTCGGAGGAGCACGACGACCTGACCCGGCTCGAGGTCGACGGAGAGCCGGCGATCGCGTACCCGCGCCTGACCGGGCCGGTCGAGATCGGCGACGAGGTCATCGTCAACGTCCAGGCGAGGAAGCTCCAGCTCGGCTCGGGCGGCTTCGACGTCCTCTACGCCAACCTCACGCGCGGGCTCGACGCCGGCGGGGAGGACGGGGCACACGTGATGACGCTTCCGTATACGCCGCTCCAGGCAGCGACGAAGCATGTCGAGGAGGACGGAGCGCTGGCGGAGACCCTGAACGGCATGCCCGTCGTCTGCTGCTCGCTCCACAGCCAGCTCGCGCCCGTCCGGGCGGGCCTGGGACGAGGCCGGCGCATCGCGTACGTCCAGCTCGGCGGCGGCGCCCTTCCCGTCTCGCTCTCGGACACGGTCCGGACGTTGAAGCGGGCCGGGCTGCTCGACGTGGCGGTCGCCGCCTCGCCGTGCACGGACGGCGATGTCCAGGCCGTCACTCCGGCCTCGGCGCTCGCCTGGTGCGCCGCGCAGGGATTCGACGTCGTCATCTGCTCGATCGGCCCCGGGATCGTGGGAACCGGGACGCTCCTCGGTCACGGCGGGATCGCCGCCGCTGTCGCCGCCAACACCGCGACAGCCCTCGGCGGCCGGCCGATCCTCGCCGTGCGGATGTCGGAGGCGGACAGGCGGGAACGCCACCTCGGCGTCTCGCACCACGTCCGCGCGATCCTCGACCTCTGCCTCGGCGACGTGACGATCGCGTGGCCGCAGGGACTCGACGCGCCGGACTGGCTCGAGCCGCGCGAGGAGGTCGACGTGGAGGGATGGCATGAGGATTGCGCGCGGCTTCCGATGTCGCACATGGGCCGGAGGCTGGAGGACGATCCGTGCTTCTTCATGTGCGCGTTCGCGGCCGGCGAGGTCGCGCGCGACAAGGCCGCGGCTTGATGGAGGAGCGCAGGCTGGGCCCAGTCGTCGGGCTCGGCACCTGGGACACATTCGGCGGCGACGAGAGACTGGCCCGGGCGGTCCTCGACTCGGCGCTTGCCTCCGGCGCGCGCTTCGTCGACTCGTCCCCGATGTACGGGCAGGCGGAGCGCTCGCTCGCCGCCGCGCTCGAAGGTCGCCGGGACTCCGCGATCGTCGCGACGAAGATCTGGGCGCCGACGGTGGAGGAGGGCCGGGCCCAGTACGCGGATCAGCTTCGGTGGTTCGACCGCGTGGACGTGGAGCAGGTGCACAACCTCGCCGCCTGGCGGGAACACCTCCCGTGGCTGGAGGACGAGCGTGACGCCGGGCGGATCGGCCGGGTCGGCGTCACGCACTACTCGCCGTCGGCGTTCGGCGAGCTCGCGGAGGCGATGCGCACACGCCGCTTCGAGACCGTTCAGCTCCCCTACAACCCCCACGAGCGCGAGTCGCGAGCGCGAGCTGCTCCCGCTGGCCGAGGAGCTCGGGATGGCCGTGATCGTCATGCGCCCGCTCGGCAAGGGGCAACTGCTGCGGCGCCCTCCCGATCCGCGCGAGCTCGAGCCGCTGCGCGACTTCGGGGTCGAGACCTGGGCGCAGGCGCTCCTCAAGTGGGCGCTCTCGGACAGTCGCGTCGACGTCGTGATCCCGGCGACGCGCGACCCGCAACACGCAGTCGAGAACGCGACGGCCGGGACGCCGCCCTGGTTCGGCCCGGAGGAGAGGCGCGTCGTCGAGCGGCTTGCGGCGGCGTAAACGGAATAATCCGGACGATGAACGTCGGCGTCGCCAAGGAGATCAAGCAGGACGAGTACCGCGTCGCCCTGACGCCGGCCGGCGCGCTCGAGCTGACGCGGCACGGGCACGGCGTCGTGGTGGAGCAGGGAGCGGGGGAGGGAAGTGCGTTCCCCGACTCGGCCTACACGGCCGTCGGGGCGCGGATCGGCTCGGTCGACGAGGTCTGGGCCGAGTCCGAGCTCGTTCTGAAGGTCAAGGAGCCGATCCCGGAGGAGTTCGGCCGGTTGCGAGAGGGCCAGGTGCTCTTCACCTACCTCCATCTCGCGGCGAGCGAGGAGCTCACGAGGGCGCTGATGGAGAGCGGCGCGGCGTGCGTCGCGTACGAGACGGTCGAGACCGACGACCGTGCGCTGCCGCTCCTCGCGCCGATGAGCGAGATCGCCGGGCGACTGGCGTCACAGGCCGGCGCGACGTTCCTGGAGAAGCCGCGCGGAGGGCGAGGGCTCCTGCTCGGCGGCGTCCCTGGAGTGGCGACCGGGAAGGCCGTCGTGATCGGCGGCGGGATGGTCGGCTACAACGCCGCCGTCATCGCGCTCGGGCTGGGCGCCGAGGTGACGATCCTGGAGCGCTCGATCGACCGCATGCGCCACCTCGAGGAAGTGCTCGGCTCGCGCGTGACGCTGCTGATGTCGAACGCGCTGCAGATCGAGGAGTCCGTCGCCGAGTCGGACTTGATCATCGGCGCCGTGCTCATTCCCGGCGCGCTCGCGCCGAAGCTGATCACCCGGGAGATGGTCTCGGGGATGAAGGAAGGGTCGGTGCTCGCAGACGTCGCGATCGACCAGGGGGGCTGCGCCGAGACGTCCAAGCCGACGACGCACTCGGAGCCGGTCTACGTGGTCGACGGAGTCACCCATTACTGCGTCGCGAACATGCCGGGCGCCGTGCCGATCACGTCCACGAAGGCGCTGACGAATGCGACGCTTC
Organism: uncultured Actinomycetes bacterium; assembly: GCA_963733855.1. Lineage (GTDB taxonomy): Bacteria > Actinomycetota > Thermoleophilia > Gaiellales > Gaiellaceae > JACDAN01. Next base: position 206,158 of record CAVTEL010000018.1, on the reverse strand, counting down.
CGTACGTGGAGGAGATCGCCGACCTAGGACTCCGCGAGGCGCTCGCCGGTGATCCAGCGCTCGCGCGAGGCGTCAACGTGATCGAGGGGCGGATCACCTACGAGGCGGTCGCCGAGGCGCACGACCTCCCGTTCACGCCGCTCGAGGAGGTTCTCCCGCTCTCGCCCGTCTAGGCCGCGGGCTTGGGCGAGCTCTTCTCGCGGCGCTTCGTCGGCGAGATGCGGACGACCGCGTAGGTCACGCCGGCGGCGAGCGAGATCGTCCCGACGATGTAGATGACCATGCCGATGAGCCCGAGAACGGTTTCCAAAGCGGATTTAGGATACCCCCATGCCACGGGCGTGCGTCATCGTCCTCGACGCCGTCGGGGCCGGAGAGTTGCCGGATGCGGCCGAGTACGGGGACGAGGGCTCCGACACGCTCGGCAACGTCGCCAAGGCAGTCGGCGGGCTCGATCTGCCGAGTCTCGAGGCGTTGGGGCTGGGCAACGTCAAGGAGCTCGAGGGTTGCCCGCCGCAGCCGGGTGCGCCTGCGATCGCCGGCCGGCTGCTCGAACGCTCGAAGGGGAAGGACACGACGGCGGGCCACTGGGAGCTCATGGGCGTCGTCACCGCGCAGCCCTTTCCGACGTACCCGCACGGCTTCCCGTTCGACGTCATCGACTCGTTCTCGCACCGGACGGGGCGGGGAGTGATCGGCAACAAGCCCGCGTCGGGCACCGAGATCATCGACGAGCTCGGCGAGGAGCACCAGAAGACGGGGAAGTGGATCGTCTACACGTCCGGTGACAGCGTCTTTCAGATCGCCGCCCACACGGACACGATCCCGTTGCAGGAGCTGTACGCGGCTTCCGAGACCGCGCGGGACATCCTCACCGGCAAGCACGCCGTCGGCCGGGTGATCGCGCGGCCGTTCGAGGGTGAGCCCGGCAACTACACGCGGACGCCCGACCGCCACGACTGGTCGCTGAAGCCTCGCCAGCCGAACTACCTGACGCTCGTGCGGGACGCCGGGCACAAGGTGCACGGCGTCGGGAAGATCCACGACATCTTCGCCGGGTTCGACATCGACGAGTCGCATCCGACACGCTCGAACGTGGAGGGGATCACGATCACAGAGCGGCTGCTCCGAGAGCTCGACGACGGGCTGGTCTTCGTGAACCTCGTCGAGACGGACATGCTCTGGGGCCACCGAAACGACCCGGTCAACTTCCACCGCTGTCTCCAGGACTTCGACCGGCGCCTTCCGGACCTGCTCGACGCGCTGCGGGACGGGGACCTGCTCGTCCTGACCTCGGATCACGGCTGCGACCCGACGACTCCCTCGACGGACCACTCGCGGGAGCATGCGCTGCTGCTGACCTACGTCGAGGGACGGAATGCGCGGGGCGCGCGGCACGACGGGGAGTTCGGAGACGTGGGGGCCACGGTGAACCGGTGGCTGGGCGGGAAGTCAGGCGTGCGCGGGCTTGCCGGGCGCGCCGATCGTCGAGCCTTGAGGCTGGACGACCCAGCGGTCGTCCGCGAGGAGTACGCGGACGAGACTCGCCTCGCTGCTCGAAAAGCGGCCCACGCCTCGGCGGAGGGACCGGACGCGCGCGATCTCGTCTTCGAGGCGGTCGCCGAGTTCGGCCCGCGGCGGATCCTCGAGGTCGGCTGCGGCGAAGGGGAGCTCGCCGAGCGGATGAGTCGGGAGCTGGACGTCGCGGTCGTCGCGGTCGACCAGTCCGAGCGGATGGTCGAGCTCACCCGAGCGCGCGGCGTCGAAGCGCACGTTCGGGACGTGCAGGACCTCGGATTTGCCGATGGCTCCTTCGACTGCGCAGTTGCGGCGTGGGTGCTGTTCCACGCCTGCCGACCTCGATCGAGCGCTCTCAGAGCTTGCTCGCGTGCTGCGTCCGGGTGGACGACTCGTGGCGGCGACGAACGGGCCGGACCACGTACGGGAGCTCTACGACCTCGTGGGGCGGGAGCCACCCGTCACGACCTTCAACGCGGAGAACGGCTGCCGAGGCGCTGCTGCGTCACTTCTCGCGGGTCGACCGGCTCGACGCCCTCGGCTGGCTCGTCTTCCCGGATGCGGCCGCGGCGCAGGCCTATGTCGACTCGATGGTCGTGCTGTCGGGGACGGTTCCCGACGTCGAGGGGCCGATTCGCGCCCGCCGGACACCCTGCGTCTTCGTGGCCGAGAAATGATCCGCCCGGCCGAGCTGATCCAGCGGAAGCGAGACGGCGGGGAGCTCGCCGACGCCGAGCTCGCCGAGCTCGTTCTCGGGTACGCGCGCGACGAGATTCCCGACTACCAGCTGGCGGCGTTCTGCATGGCGGTCTACTTCCGCGGCCTGAACGGCCGCGAGACGTATGCGCTCACCGACGCGATGGTGCGGAGCGGCGAGACGATCGACCTCCAGGCCGAGATCGGGCGACCGGTGGCGGACAAGCACTCGACAGGCGGCGTAGGGGACAAGGCGTCGCTCGTCGTCGGCCCGCTCGTGGCTGCATGCGGCGTGCCGTTCGGGAAGATGAGCGGGCGGGGCCTCGGCCACACGGGCGGGACGCTGGACAAGCTCGAGTCGATTCCCGGCTTCCGCATCGAGCTGTCGCGGGACGAGTTCGTCGACCAGGTGCGCGACGTGGGTCTCGCGATCATCGGTCAGACCGCCGAGCTCGTCCCCGCGGACAAGAAGCTCTACGGCCTTCGCGACGTGACGGCCACGGTCGAGGACGTCTCCCTGATCGCGGCCAGCATCATGTCCAAGAAGATCGCAGCGGGCGCGAACGCCATCGTCCTGGACGTCAAGGTCGGCGACGGCGCCTTCATGAAGTCGCTCGACGACGCGCGCAAGCTGGCCGAGGCGATGCTCGAGCTGGGGCGGAGGGCCGAACGCCGCGTCGTCTGCGAGCTCACCGACATGGATCAGCCGCTCGGCCGGGCCGTCGGCAACGCGCTGGAGATCCGCGAGGCCGTCGAGACGCTGCGTGGTGACGGGCCCGCGGACCTGACGGAGCTGTCGGTCGCGTCCGCAGCGCACCTCGTGACGCTCTGCGAGGGCACTGAGCCGGCCGAGGCGCGATCCCGCGTGGAAGCGGTCCTGCGCGACGGCTCCGCACTCGAGGCGTACGAGCGCTGGGTCCGGGCGCAGGGAGGCGACCCCGACGACGGCGCGCTGCCGCGGGCGCCCGTCGTCCGCGAGCTCACGGCGTCGCGGAGCGGCGCGGTCGCTCGGCTCGGCGCCCTCGCCGTCGGCATGGCGTCGGTCCACCTCGGCGCCGGCCGCGCGGTCAAGGATGCGCCGATCGACCACGCCGTCGGGATCGTCTGCCGGGCCAAGCGCGGCAGCGCCGTCGAGCGGGGCGACGTTCTGGCCGAGATCCACGCCCAGGACGAGGTGTCCGCCGAGGCCGCGGTCGCCGAAATCCAGGCCGCCTACGTCCTCGCAGACGAGGCTCCGGCACCCGGCAGCGTCATCCTCGAGACGCTCTCCTAGACTTGCCGGGCGAGGCCCTGGCTAGGCTAGCCCTGTGCCCGAGCTGCCCGAGGTCGAGACGGTTCGCACTCGCCTCGAGCCTGTCCTCGTCGGCCGGCGGTTCGATCGCGTCGAGATCCGCGACCCCCGGGTGACCCGGCCCACGGAGCCACGAGAGGTCGCGGCAGAGCTCGAGGGAGAGACCGTCGCCGCCGTAGGGCGGCGCGGCAAGTATTTGGTTGTTCGATTCGAATCCGGTCGTGTGCTCCTGATCCACCTCCGAATGACGGGAACGATGCGACACGAGAGCGACGGGGCGCCCGAGCACGATCCGCATCTCCGTGTCGTTGTCAGACTAGACGACGGATCGGACGTCAGCTATCGGGACGTCCGCAGGTTCGGCACGTGGCTGTTGCTCGAGCCCGGCGAGGAGACGGCCTACCTCGCCGAGCGCCTCGGGGAGGAGCCGCTGAGCCGCGCCTTCACGCCTGCGAGCCTCGCAGCACGCTTCGACCGTCGCCGCGCCCCGGTGAAGGCCGCGCTCCTCGACCAGCGTGCCGCGGCCGGTATGGGAAACATCTACGCGGACGAAGCGCTTTGGCGGGCCAAGATTCATCCACTGCGCCCCGCGGGCGACCTCGACGAGCAGGAGCTGAAGCGGCTCCACAGAGCGGTCCGTAAAGCCCTCGAGGCCGGGATCGCACGCCAGGGGACGACGCTGCGGGACTACCGGACCCCCGACGGCGAGGAAGGCCGGATGCAGGCGGCGCTGCGCGTCTACGGCCGCGAGGGGGAGCCCTGTTACAGGTGCGGCGCACAGATCGGCAAGACGCGCGCTGCCGGCCGCGGGACCTGGTACTGCCCGAACTGCCAGCCGCTCGTGCCGAACGGGAACGGACGCTGAGGTGAGGGTCGTCGTGACCGGCGGAGCCGGCTTCATCGGCTCCCATGTGGCCGATGCCTTCGTCGAGCGCGGCGACGAGGTGCTCGTCGTCGACGACTTCTCGTCCGGGTCCCGTGACTACGTCCCGCAACAGGCGAGCCTCGCGGAGCTCGACATCGCCGACGCAGACCGCGTTCAGGCCGCTTTCGCCGACTTCCGCCCCGAGTACGTCTGCCACCTCGCCGCGCAGGCGAGCGTGACGGTGTCCGTGAAGGAGCCCAGGCGCGACTTCGACTCGAACGTTCTCGGCACGTTCAACATCCTCAACGCCGCGACCGAGCATCGGGCGAGAACGGTCCTCGCCTCGACGGGCGGCGCGCTGTACGGCGAAGGCGCGCCGATCCCGACGGACGAGTCCTACGTGGCCCAGCCGCTCTCCCCGTACGGCGCCTCGAAGCAGGCCGCCGAGGCTTTCGTCGGCGCTCTGGCTCGGTTCCACGGGATCGACCATTCCGTCCTCCGGCTCGGGAATGTCTACGGGCCGCGACAGAGCCCGCATGGGGAGGCCGGTGTCGTCGCGATCTTCAGCGAGCGGCTGCTGCTCGATCACCCGATCGTGGCGTACGGCCACGGGACGCCGACGCGCGACTACGTCCACGTCGCCGACGTCGCGCGGGCGTTCGTGACCCTCGCGGACACGGCTGCGCAGGGAACGTTCAACCTGGGCTGGGGACGCGAGGTGTCGGTGCTCGATGTCCTCGACGGGCTCCAACGGGCCGCCGGAACGGCGGTCGAGCCACTGCTTGAGCCGCTTCGTCCTGGGGAGCTGACCAGGAGCGCGATCGACTCGGCGGCCGCCGAGCGAGCCTTCGGCTGGCGGCCTGAGATCGAGCTGAACGACGGCCTCGCGGGCACCTTCCGCTGGTACGCCGACACCTACGGCACGTAGCGGGCCGTCGCTGACAGACCCCCGCTGTACCCTCTGAGCGAGGTGCGCGGAGCCCAGCCGGAGAGCCTCGGTGCCGATGCAGCCGCCTCAGCGGCGCGCCCGCGCGCCTTCGCACCGGATCTCTCGCACGTCGCAGTGGGAGTCGGCGCCGCAGTCGGTGTGGGCGCGCTCGGCGCGGCAGACGGAGGCTACTTCCCTCCTGCCTGGGGCTGGACGGCGCTCGTCGCGCTCTGGCTCGTCATCGCCTGGCTGCTCCTGGGCCGCGCGGCGCTACACGGGGGGCGCCTCGCCGGCGTCTTCCTCGCCGGCCTGACCGCGCTCGCCGGCTGGACCTGGCTCTCACTCCTCTGGACCGACAACACGACCCAGACCGTGCTCGAGGGCTTCCGGATGCTCGCGTACGCGGGTGTGGCCGCCGCCCTGGTCCTCGTCGTTCGTCGCGAAACGGCTCCAGCGCTCCTCCGCGGCGTGCTCGCGGCGCTCGTCCTCGTCTCGGTCTACGGGCTCGCGACGCGGCTCTTCCCCGACAGGCTCGGCACGTACGACCCTGTGTCGGGGTACAGGCTGTCCGAGCCGCTCGGCTACTGGAACGGCTTCGGGATCTTCGTCGCGCTCGGCCTGCTCCTCGCGCTCGGCGCCGCGGCACGCGAGCGGACCGTCACCGTGCGCGCGCTCGCGGCAGCGTCGGTCGTCGTGCTCCTGCCCGCGCTCTACTTCACCTTCAGCCGGGGCGCGTGGATCGCGCTCGTCGTGGGCCTGGCCGCCGCCGTCGCGCTCGACCCGCGCAGGCTGCAGCTGATCGTGGCACTGCTCGTCGTCGGGACGCCGGCCATGCTGGCGACGGCGATCGGCTCGAGCTACGAGGGCTTGACGCGCAGCGACTCGCCGCTCAGCGTCGCCAGCGACCAGGGCGCCGAGCTCGCGATCGTCATTGCGCTCCTCGCGCTCGTCGCGGCGGCTGCGACTGTCGGTCTCTCGGTCGCGGAACGGCGATACGTCCCGTCGCGAAACGTCCGGTTGGCGTTCGCGGCGCTCGTCGCGGTGGCGACCCTCGGCGCGCTGACGGCGGTCGTCGTCCGGTTCGGCGGGCCGGTGGAAATGGCCGAGAGGGCATACGACGCATTCCACGAGCCGCCCGGCGGCACGGGGGCGGAACTCGGCGAGCGGCTGTTCACGTTCTCGGGCAGCTACCGGCCCGAGGTCTGGGAGGCCGCCTGGAACCAGTGGCGAGACAACCCGCTTCTCGGCGACGGATCGGGCACGTACGAGCAGTACTGGAACGAGCACCGCCCGCTGGATCACAAGGTGCGCGACGCGCACAACCTCTACCTGGAGACGCTGGCCGAGCTGGGCCCGATCGGCCTCGCGGCGCTGCTCCTCGCGCTGGGTGCGCCGATCGCGGCGGCGTTCGGCGCCCGGAGGCATCCGCTTGCCGCCGGCGCGTTCGGCGCGTACGTCGCCTTCCTCGTGCACGCAGCCGTCGACTGGGACTGGGAGCTCCCGGCGGTCACCGTCGCAGCGCTCGCAGCGGGCGCGGCGCTGATCGCCCTGGGAGCGCCGCCCGGCTCGGAGCTCGTCCCCGGATTCCGGCTCAGGGTTGCGGCCGGCGCGGTCGGCGGCGCTCATGGCCGGAGCCGCCTTCGTCGGCCTCGTCGGTTCGAGTGCCCTGGCCGCGAGCGACGACGCGGCGGTCGCCACTCCGCCCGACCTGGAAAAGGCGGCCGACGAGGCCCGCAAGGCGGAGGACTGGGCGCCGTGGTCGTCCGAGCCGTGGCAGCGGCTGGGCGAGGCGCAGCTCAGCCAGGGCGACCTCGCCGGGGCGCGAGCGAGCTTCCGGGAGGCGATCGACAAGGAGCCCACCGACTGGCTGCTCTGGCTCCGCCTCGCCGAAGCGAGCTCGGGGCCTGTACGGGAAGCGGCGCTCCGTGAAGCCGAGCGCCTGAACCCGCTCGCCGCCGAGGTCGACGAGCTCCGGCAGGCCGAGGAGCCCTAGTGCTCCGGCGGGACCCGCTCGCCGACCCGGCGCCGCTGATCAAGCGCGTCTACGCCTACGCGGCGTATCGAGTGGGCGCCGGCCCCGACGCCGAGGACGTCACGAGCGAGACCTTCGAGCGGGCCCTCCGCTACCGCGAGAGCTACGACCCGAAGAAGGGCGAGCCCGTCGCCTGGTTACTCGGGATCGCGAAGCGCTGCGTCGACGGCAGCTGGTCGAAGACCGAGTACGCCACCGAGGACGTGGACTCCGCGGACACGACCGACCTGGAGGAGGAGACGATCCGCCGGCTCACCGTCTCACGGGCGGTCGCCGCGCTCGACGAGCGGGACCGCGAGCTGATCGCGCTCCGCTACGGCGCGGATCTCACCGCACGCCAGATCGCCGAGCTCCAGGGTGTCAAGACGAACGCGATCGAGGTCGCGCTCCACCGCGCGCTCGGCCGGCTTCGCGGGACTCTCGGAGCCGACGAGCAAGACGCTGTAAGGAAACGGGGCGCCTCCCAGTAGTAGGTGGTGCAAGACCACTGACACTGATTCCAGGGGGTTCATCGAAATGCGTTATTGGCGGAAGCGGCACGAGGGACTCGACCTCGAAGCCGAGCTGCGGGCCAACCGGCCCGAGCCCGCACCCGAGTTCGTCCATCGTCTCGAGGCACGGGTCAGAAATTCCGGTCGCCGCTCGCGCGCAGGGTCGCTTCGCGTCGCCTTCGTCGGTGCGCTGACCGCGCTCATGCTGCTCGCGCTGGCCTCGGTCGGCGGCGTGAGCTATGCATCCTCGTCCGCGAAGGACGCGGCTGTGAGCGTCAAGCGGGTCGTGACGCCGAAGGACGTCATCAAGGTCCTGAAGCGCGGCCCGGCGATCGACCAGTACGGGAAGCCGAAGGCCAAGAAGGTCAAGAAGGCGAAGAAGCAGGGCAAGGGCGCCAAGGGCCGGGTTCGGGCCAGGACGCGGCCGCCCTTCACGGGCTAGTCCCGCAAGCACCGGATGACGGAGAGGGCGGCCGGATGGTCGCCCTCTTCGTGCTAGAACGGACGGGGGTCAGATGAACACGACATCGACAGCCAGAGCACGGAGGGCGCTACTGCCTGCGCTCGTCGTTGCCGTGCTCGCCGTGCTGGCGCCCGGAACCGCCGGCGGCCAGGGCTCGCTGGTGGTCTGGCAGGGGACGACGCCCGACACCGGGACGGCGTACGCCGCCGGCGTCGGACGCGAGCTCCGCATCGGCCTCGAGGCGGTCGGCTCGTTCGGCTCCAACATCAGGATCCGCGTCAACCAGCTCCCGGCCGGCGCGCGGGTCGTCCCGCTCGCCGCCGCTCCCGCGCGAGTGGACTTCCGCTGGCGGCCACGGGCGAGCCAGCGCGGGGAGTGGCGGTTCGTCTTCACCGCTTCCGACGGCGCCTCGGCGGCGCCGCGGATCGTGGTCCGCGTCCACGTCGGGAAAACCGCGTCGCGCTCGTTCCGCCTTTCCAGCAGGACAACGGGGGGAGCTCGAACAACGCGGTTCTGAAGTACGCGGTCGCGGCGCGCGCGGCGCCGAACGAAAGCGCACGCGTCGTTGCCCGGCTCAGGCCCCGGACACCGGAGTTCGTGCCGCACGTCCTCCTCCTCTCTGCGGGCCGGATCGACCGCCAGGGCCGCTACTGGGTGCGCGTCCCGCTGCCGGTCCTCCCGAACGGCAGGATGGGGTGGATCCCGCGTGACGCCGTCGGCCCGTTCGTCAAGCTCGACACGCATCTCGTCATCGACCGGTCTCGGCTCCAGGCGATCCTCTACCGGCGCGGCCGCCCTGTTTTTCGGACGCACGTCGGCGTGGGAGAGCCGCACTGGCCGACGCCCGCCGGGCGCTTCTACGTCCGCGAGCGGCTGACGGGCTTCACCGATCCGATCTACGGCTCGCTCGCCTTCGGCACGAACGGGCGGTCGGCGGTGCTGACCGACTGGCCCGGCGGCGGGTTCATCGGCATCCACGGGACGAACCAGCCGAGCATCCTCCCGGGCCGCGTCTCGCACGGCTGCGTTCGCCTCCCGAACCCGGCAATTCGGCGGCTCGACCGGCTGATGCGAGTCGGCACGCCGGTTACGATCCGCTGACCAGCCCGGGCCACCCGCGTCGCCCGACATGTCGTCTAGCCTTCTGCGGTCCATGGAGTCGAGCTTCCGCGCCTCTCTCGTCGGCGCGGCGGCGCTCTGTCTCACGCTGCCCGCGATCGCACACGCCGCTCCCTCGTCGGGCCACGGTCCGGCTGCCCTCCCAGGCGGCGCGAGCTGGGTTGCGCCCACGCCGGCCGAGGGGGCTCGGCTGCGGACCGTCGCCGGCCGGCAGCTGAGGGTGGGCCTCGCCGCGACTGCCCCCGGCGGGCCGGCAGTTCCCGTCTCGATTCGCGCGGCAGCCCTGCCGCCCGGCGCGGCCCTGAGCCCGGTGGACGGAAATCCGGCGTCCGCCTCGCTCGTGTGGACGCCTTCGCGCTCGCTCGCCGGGCGCAGCTTCCCCGTCACGTTCACCGCGCAGCCGAGCGGAGGCGGGATGCCGGTGACGACGCGCCGCGTGATCCTCGCGGTTCGCGCGATAGCGAAGCCGAAGCCGCGGCCCAAGCCCGAGCGGTTCGTGCTCAGCAGCGAGCAGCAACACCTCTACCGGTACGCCTTCGTGCTCCGAAAGGGCGTCGCGCGGAGCGCGCCGCGGAAGACGGCCGCCGTCGTCGCAAGCCTGGGCCGATGGACGCCGGAAGGGACGACGAACCTCGTCCTCACCCTGGACGGCCGGCGGACCAAGCGTGGCGTCTGGATCCGGGTCCGTCTCGCGACGCTGCCCGCCGGCCGCACCGGCTGGGTGCCACGCAAGATGCTGAGCGACTGGAAGGAGCTCCGGACGAAGCTCGTCGTCGACCGCCGGCGGCTCACAGCGACGCTCTACCGACGCGGCAAAGTCGTCTTCCGGGCCCCGGTCGGCATCGGTCAGCCTCGGTGGCCGACTCCGCGCGGCGAGTTCTACATCCGGAACCAGCTCTACGGCTTCGGCAATCCCGTCTACGGCCCGATCGCCTTCGGCACGAGCGCCCGCTCTGCCGTCCTGACCGACTGGCCCGGCGGCGGGTTCATCGGCCTGCACGGGACGAACCAGCCGAGCATCCTTCCGGGCCGCGTCTCACACGGCTGCATCCGGATGAAGAACGGGCACATCCTGCGCCTGGCCCGCCTCATGCCCGTTGGCACGCCCTTGACCGTCCGCTAGCCTCCTCAGCAGAACAACTGCGGCGCAGGCGATGCACTCGCTCTCGCGCCACATAGCGGCGTTGTTCTGCGGGATGGCCGTCGGCTTGCTTTTTTTCGCCGGTTCGGGGGCCGCAGTGGGGAGCCTCGCGCCTGTCAGCTGGGGCACTCCGACGCCCGGGGAGGGCACGAAGCTCCGGGCCGCCCCCGGCGACCCGCTCCGGTTCAACCTCGTCGCCCACGCACAGGGCGCGCCGGACGCCAGGATCACGATCGGCGCAGACGGAGTGCCGCCCGGGGCCACGTTCAGGACGACCACGGGGAACCCGGCCGCCGCCGGCATCGTCTGGACGCCCACCCCCTCGAACGCGGGGCGGACCTATTCGCTGACGTTCACTGCGCAGGCGAACGATGCCGCCGTCCCGCCGGCCACACGCCGCCTCGACGTCCAGGTCCTCGCGCGCAAGGCGACCAGGTTCGCGCTCTCGAGCGGCGCGACGGCGACCTACCGCTGGGCGTTCGTGATCCGCCGCGTCGTCGCCCGGAGCGCCCCCAGCAGGACGGCCCCGCCGGTCGCCCGGCTGAAGCTCCTCACCCCCGAGAACACGACCAACCTCGTGCTCGCCCTCGAAGGCCGGCGAACGGCGAGCGGCGTCTGGGTGCGCGTGCGCCTGCCGGTCCTTCCGAACAACTCGACCGGCTGGGTGCCCAGGCGCACGCTCGGCAACTGGCGGATCGTGAGGACGCATCTCCTCGTCGACCGGCAGCCGGCTGACGCTGACGCTCTACCGGGAGGGGAACCCGGTGTTCTCGACGAGGGTGGGCGTCGGCCGGCCGCAATGGCCTACGCCCACCGGTCAGTTCTACGTGCGGAACATGCTCTTCGGGTTTGACGACCCGTTCTACGGCCCGGTCGCGTTCGGGACGAGCGGGCGCTCGACGGTCCTCACCGACTGGCCCGGCGGTGGCTTCATCGGCATCCACGGGACGAACGAGCCAGAGCTCGTGCCCGGTTGGGTGTCCCACGGGTGCATCCGGCTGCGGAACGCCGACATGGTCAGGCTCGCGCGGATCCTTCCGGTCGGGACGCCGCTGACGATTCGCTGACGGTCAGGCCGCTTCTGCGAGGTCGTCCAGCGCGCCGGCCTGGTCGAGCCTCCACAGTTCGACGTAGCCGCCGATCGGCGTGCCGTCGACCAGGATCTGCGGGACCGTCCAGCCGCCGGTCTTCTCCTGGACGGTCTGGCGAAACGCCGGGTCGTCGTCGAGCGCGATCTCCTCGTACGGGATCCCGCGCCCCTCGAGGAGCGCCTTCGCGCGCACGCAGTAGCCGCACCATCGCGTCGTGTACATCTCGATTCGCGCCATCGGGGGCGGTTTTCCCGGCTGACCCCACTTCTACACTTGGGCCATGGCCGGACGGAGCTACAAGACGGAGGCGATCGTCCTGCGCTCGATGCGTTTCGGGGAGGCCGACAGGGTGCTCCACCTCTACACGCTCGACCGCGGAGGATCGGAGCGGTCGCGAAGGGGATCCGTCGCACGAAGTCTCGGTTCGGCGGCCGGCTGGAGCCGCTGAGCCACGTCGAGCTCGTCCTCCACGAGGGCAGAGGGGAGCTGCAGACGATCACGGGCGTCCAGCTGATCCGCCCGCACAGCGCCGCGCGAGAGGGCCACTACCGCCTTTCGGTCGGGTTCGTCGGGCTCGAGGCGATGCTGCGGCTCTTTCCCGAGCAGGAGGCGAACGGCCGGGCGTTCGTGGCGCTGGCGCGGTTCCTCGACCTCCTTGACGAGGCGGAGACGCGTGACTCCCGCCCGGCCCTCGATCCGCTCTTGCTCGCCTTCCAGCTGAAGCTCCTCTGGCTCGCCGGCTACCTGCCGCACCTCACGAGCTGCGCCGAGTGCGGCGGCGAGGCGGGGCTCGTCGGCTACTCGCCCCGGGCCGGCGGGGCCGTCTGCGAGAACTGCCGCGGGGATGCGATCCCGCTTTCGGCGGCCGGTCTGCGCGGAATCGAGGGGCTCCTGCGCGCGCCGCTCGCCGACGCCGGAGCCGTGCAGCTCAGCGCGCGTGCCGCGCGAGATGCGCTCGCCGTCATCGCCTCGTCGTACGAGTTCCACGGAGGATTCCGCCTCCGCACGCTCTCGGCGTGAGGCGCGAGCTTCCCGGGGGCCTCGAGCTCGACGACGACGTCGGCCGGGTGGACGTCGACGCCGTCCACGACTTCATCTCCAACCACTCGTACTGGGCGCCGGGGCGGCCGCGCGAGGTGATGGAGGAGTTCGTCCGTCAGGCGATCCGGGTCGTCGGGCTCTACGACGGCGAGCGGCAGATCGGCTTCGCGCGGGCGATCGGCGACTCGCACTTCGTCTACCTCGCCGACGTCTACGTCCTGCCGGACTACCGCGGCCAGGGTCTCGGCGTCGAGGTCGTCCGGGAGATGATCGACAACGGGCCGTACGCCGACACGCGCTGGATCCTGCACACGATGGACGCGCACAAGCTCTACGAGAAGTTCGGCTTCGGCCCGCCCTCCGACCGGGTCATGGAGCGTCCTCGCCGCTCTTGATGTCGTCGGCCACGCGGTCCTTGAACGGCTTCAGCGTCTCGAAGAGCTGATCAGCCGGAACCTTGCGCTTCCGGTCGCCGCCGACGAGCAACGGGGCTGCCTCGATCGCGGCGTCCCAGGCGGCCTCCTCGACCTCCCGGGCGGGCGCTGTCTCGGCCTCGGCCGCCTCCTCGAGCACCTCGACGGCGTCGAGGTACACATTCGTGAAGCCGTTTCGCTCTTGCTCGTGGAACTTGATCCGGGCGCGACGACCCTCCGCCTCGACCGCTTTGCGGGCGATCCCTTCCCGGAACGTCGTGTACTCGTTTCCGGTGTCGTCGACGAGGACGAAGCGCGTGTTGCCGGAGCTCGTCTTGAACGCCTTGACCTCCTGGACGCGAACCTCTCGAGTTTCGGCCATATGCAGGCTCTTCCCAGGAAGGGGCGTAGTCACACCCCGAAAGTAGGATTGCCCGACCCGTGCCGCTGAACTTCCAGGACATGATCCGCGAGCTCCAGGCCTACTGGGCGGCACGCGAGTGCGTCGTCATGCAGCCGTACCACACCGAGCTCGGCGCGGGCACGTTCAACCCGGCCACGTTCCTGCGCTGTCTCGGGCCGGAGCCCTGGCGCACCGTCTACGTCGAGCCGAGCCTCCGCCCGAGCGACGGCCGGTACGGCGAGAACCCGTACCGGTTCCAGCAGTACTACCAGCTCCAGGTGATCCTCAAGCCGGCGCCGGAGGACATCCTCGACCAGTACTTCGGCTCGCTGGAGGCGGTCGGGATCGACACGCAGCGCCACGACGTGCGGCTGGTCGAGGACGACTGGGAGGGCCCGACGCTCGGCGCGTGGGGCCTCGGCTGGGAGGTCTGGGTGGACGGCATGGAGGTGACGCAGTTCACGTACTTCCAGCAGCTCGGCGGGATGGACGTCGACGTCGTCTCCGGCGAGATCACGTACGGCCTCGAGCGGCTGGCCATGTTCCTCCAGGACAAGCGGACGGCGTTCGACCTCGAGTGGGCACCGGGGATGACCTGGGGTGAGGTCTACCGCGAGAACGAGCGCCAGTTCTCGGCGTACAACTTCGAGGAGGCGTCGGTCGAGCTGCTGATGCGGCACTTCGCCGACTACGAGGCCGAGTGCGAGCGTCTCCTCGCGCGGGAGCTGCCGCTGCCGGCCTACGACCAGGTGCTCAAGGCTTCTCACACCTTCAACCTGCTGGACGCGCGCGGCGCGATCTCCGTGACCGAGCGTGCCTCCTACATCGGCCGCGTGCGCGATCTCGCGCGGCAGGTCGCCCAGGAGTACGTTGGCCAAGCAGCTGCTGCTTGAGATCGGCTGCGAGGAGCTTCCCGCCGCCTCCGTCTACGAGGCGGAGGCGCAGCTGCCCGTTCTCAGCGAGCGTCATCTGGGCGCCGCGCCCGACCAGGTGCTGGTGGGGCCGCGGCGGCTGGCAATCCTCGTGAGCGTCGAGGAGCCGTCGGGAGAGCAGTGGATCAAGGGGCCGCCGGTCTCGCTCCGCGAGAAGGCGGCGAAGGGCTTTGCGAAACGGCATGGCGTGTCCGTCGAGGACCTGGAGGAGCGGGACGGCTTCCTCGGGGTCGTGTCCGAGGGACAGTCCCTCGGCCAGGCCCTGCCGGGACAGCTCGACGCGATCGTCCGCGGCCTGCGCTTCGGGAAGACGATGCGCTGGGACGAGTCCGGTCTCCGGTTTCCGCGGCCGATGCGGTGGACGTGCGCCAGGCTCGACGCGGATCCCGTCGAGGGCCACGGGACGACGACTTGGGGCCACCGCTTCACGCACGGGGAGGTGGAGGTGCCGAGCGCCGGCGCCTACGTGGAGACGCTTCGCGCGAACGACGTCGAGCCCGATCCGGCGGAGCGCGAACGGCTGATCCGCGAGGGCCTCGACGCGCTCGGTGAGTGGCGCGATCCGCTCCGGAAGCTCCGCGAGGTGATCCACCTCGTCGAGGCGCCGCTCGTGCTGGAGGGCAGCTTCGACGAGCGCTTCCTCTCGCTTCCGGCCGCCGTGATCGAGACGGCGATGCAGTCGCACCAGCGCTACTTCCCGCTCGGTCGGAACCGCTTCGCGTTCGTCGCCAATGGGGGAGATCCGGACGTCGTCCGCCAGGGGAACGAAAACGTGCTCGAGGGACGGCTGGACGACGCGAGCTTCACGTTCGAGCGGGACGTGAAGGCGGGCATCGACGAGCTCGCGAGCAGGCTCGGATCGATCGTCTACTTCGCGGAGGCGGGCACCTTTGCCGACAAGACCCAGCGGCTCGTCGGTCTCGTCGACCGGCTCGGCGGGGGAGACGCCTCGCTGGAGGCCGCGCGCCTCGCGAAGGCAGACCAGGCATCGGAGCTCGTGCGCGAGTTTCCCGATCTCGAGGGCGAGATCGGCGCCGAGTACGCACGCATCGCCGGCTATCCCGAGGCGGTCAGCGCGGCCATTGCGGAGCAGTACCTGCCCGACTCCGCCGGCGGTCCGCTCCCGAAGACCGAGCCCGGCCGGGTGCTCGCCGCGGCCGACAAGATCGACGCGCTGACCGTCTCCTTCTCGCTCGGCCACAAGCCGACCGGCTCGCGCGACCCGTTCGGTCTCCGCCGGGCGGCGATCGGGCTCGACCGGCTCGCGACCGAGGGCGGTCTGACGATCCCGCGCGACCTGCTGCCTGCCGAGGTGCTCGAGTTCGTGGAGGAACGGTTCGAGGGCCTGCTCCACGACGTCCCGGTGGAGTTCGTGCGTGCCGCGCGCGCGGCGAGCGTCCCCGACCTCGGCTCCGTCGCGCGACTCGCCCAGGCGCTGGCGGGGCTGCCCGACGAGCGACTGGAGCCAATCCACACCGCCTACATCCGGGCCAGCCGCTTGGGCGAGAAGGAGCAAGCGGCGGCCAAGCTCGATCCGGCGCTGCTGGCCGAGCCCGCGGAGCAGGAGGTCGCGGATGCACTCGCGCGAGCGGAGCCGGAGATCGCCGCCGCCCTCGAAACCGGAGACTTCGCGGCCGCAGTGGAGGCCGGCGCCCGGCTCGGCCCCGTCCTGCACCGGTTCTTCGAGGACGTGCTGGTGATGGCGGAGGACCCGAAGGTGCGCGAGAACCGCCTGCGGCTTCTCCTCGACGTCCGGGACACGCTGCGCGCGCTGGGCGATCTTGGCCAGATACCCCGTTAACGGGCCTTAACGCGAAACCAACGAGGTTTTCAGGCGGCTCTTAGGCGGCACAGGTTTCATGAAGCCGTCAAAGCCACTGAAAGGAATGAAACTCGATGTCCAAGCAACTGACAGCGATCACTGCGGCGCTGCTCCTCGGAGCGGGCGTCGGAGGCGCGGTGGGCGCGGCGGTTGCGCTCGAGACCGACTCCGAGCCTGCGGCGCAGCCCGCGACGGCCAACCAGCCCGTCGTGCAGACGACGTCGGCCGTCGCCGCGCTCTACAAGCGCTCCAAGGACGCAGTCGTCGAAGTGCACGCGTCGAGCGGCGGCAGCGAGGAGTCGCCGTTCGAGGGCCAGACCCCCGGGCAGGCGACCGGCTCGGGCTTCGTCATCGACGAGGAAGGCCACATCGTCACGAACCAGCACGTGGTGGCCGACTCCGACTCCGTTCGGGTCGAATTCTCCGACGGCACCGAGGTTGACGCGGAGGTCGTCGGCACCGATCCCTCGTCCGACATCGCCGTGCTCGACGTCGATCGTCCCGCCTCGCAGCTGACGGCGCTCCAGTTTGCGTCGACCGGCGCGCTCGAGGTCGGGAACCCCGTCATCGTGCTGGGCAGCCCCTTCGGTCTCGAAGGCACGCTCACGACCGGCGTGATCAGCGCCGTGGGCAGGGAGATCCAGTCGCCCAACGGCTTCACGATCGAGAACGCCGTTCAGACGGATGCGGCCTTGAACCACGGAAACTCCGGCGGTCCCGTGCTCGACACGCAGGGCCGCGTCGTTGGCGTCGCGTCGCAGATCCGCAGCGAGTCCGGCGGAAGCGACGGTGTCGGCTACGCAGTGCCCGGCGACACCGCGAAGCGCATCGCCGACGAGCTGATCGCCGACGGCAAGGTCGAGCATGCGTACCTCGGCGTCAGACTCGAGGACGACGGCGCGGCCAGGCTCGTGGGGGTCCCCGCGGGAACTCCCGCCGCAAGAGCCGGCCTTCGAGCAGGAGACGTCGTGATCGAGGTGGACGGCAACGAGATCGAGACCGGCGACGAGCTCAGGCAGGCGATCGCCGCGAAGAAGCCCGGCGACGAGCTCGAACTGACGGTTCGCCGTGGAACCAGCGAGCGCGACCTGACGGTCGAGCTCGACACGCGTCCCGAAACGATGCAGTAACCCAAGTCCCCTTCCCGCAGGACATGGCCCGGTGCCTGGCACCGGGCCATGTCCGTTTCAGGCCGGCGCTAGGCTGGCTCGATGGCAACAGTCGAGCTCCACGTGATCTCGGACGCCACCGGCGCGACCGCCAAGCGGCTCGTGCAGGCGCTCGAGGCTCAGTTTCCCGGCCAGGAGTTCGAGGACATCGTCCATCCACGGGTCGAGACCGTGGACGACCTGCGGCTCGCGGTCGACCGGGCCAAGGGACGGCCGGCGGTGATCCTCTACACGCTCGTCGACCAGGAGCTCCGCGAGGCGATGCGCGCCCTCTGCAAGAGCGCCCGCATCCACTACTGCGACATCCTCGGCCACCCGATCGACGCCGTTCGCCGGGTGTCCGGCCAGCCCGCGACGATGACGCCCGGCGCACGCCCGCCGCTCGACTCCAACTACTTCAAGCGCATGGCGGCGATCGAGTTCGCCGTCAAGTACGACGACGGCGTGACCGGAGGGCTGGAGGAGGCCGACATCGTCCTCGTCGGCGTCTCCCGGACGTCGAAGACGCCGCTCTCGATGTATCTCGGCTACCTCGGGCTACCGCACCGCGAACGTCCCGGTCGTGAAGGGGATCGAGCCGCCTTCGGCACTGTTCAAGCTCGACCCGAAGAAGGTCGTCGGGCTGACGATCGATGCCGAGCGGCTGGCAGAGATCCGCACCGACCGCGCCAGGCGTCTCGGCGGGAACAACCGGCGCTATCGCGATCTGACGGCGATCTACGACGAGCTCGACGCGGCGGAGAAGCTCCACAAGCGGCTCGGCTGCCCGGTGATCGAGATCTCGGAGCTCTCGATCGAGGAGACGGCGGCGCGGGTGATCCAGGTGATCGAGCAACGACGGCGGCCGGCCGCGCCTGCGTCGTGAGCGAGTCGGCTGCCGCGGCGCGCGCCAGGCCGGTGCCGCTCTGGCGCTGGGCTCTCTGGTGGGCGCTGCTCGCGATCGCCGGGCTGCTCTTCTACTTCCTCCTGGCGCCGTTCTGGCTCGGCCTGCGGGGACTCGCGTGGATCGCGGAGTTCAGGGCGCGACGTCAGGATGAGCGCTCGGACAGTCATCATCTTCTTGCGATCGGATTCGTCTGTACGTTCGCGACGCTTCTGCTTCCGAGCAAGGTCACGTCGGAGAATTCCCGCGCGGCCGAGTTCGGGTACCCGGTCGCGTTTGTGACCGCGGACACGGCGCTTACTCCGCCCGCCGGGTGGTCAGGATTCGTCACGTACGACCCGAACGAGTACCCGGCCGATTTCCACTGGCTCTGGTTCGGGCTGGCGTGGCTGGTTCTCACGACCGTCCTCGCCGGGCTGTATCTCCTCAGCGCGTCAGCTCGAAGACGTGCTCGAGGCCGTCCTCCTCGTCCATGTGCTCGCCCGTCTTGACGAAGCCGAGCTTGCGGACGATCGCGATTGACGGATCGTTGTCCGGCGCAACCGCGAGGACGAAGTGCCGGATCCCGGCCCGCTCCTCCGCCAGGTCCATGAGCATCACCGCCGCTTCTGTCGCGTAGCCCCGGCCGCGCCAGGCGGGAAAGATCTTGTAGCCGTACTCGACGGCGTCGGGATTCTGCGCCGAGTTCTGCCAGGCGGGCCGTGGTAGCCGGCGTGGCCGATCATCTTCCCGTCGAGGACGACGGCGTTCGGACACCAGGTCAGGAACCGCTCGTCCTCACGCATCTGGCGGAGCCGATACTCGAGGAACCGCCGCTCGCCCGGGCGCGGGAACTCGTCCGGAAGCTCGATCGCGAGCTCGGACGACGGCGTCCTCGCGCCGGTCGTCGAGCACGGCCTCGATGAACGCGGGCGTCATCGGTCGCAGCTCGATCACGTGGGAGGAGGGTAGCGCGGCCACTACCCTCCTCCCAGCGTCGACTCAGTCGTCGTCGCCGTGCCGCTCCCGCAGCCCGGCGAGGTAGTCGAAGCCGCGTTCAGCCGTCAGCAGCTGGGCCGCGTTTCGCGCGTCGCCCAGGGGCGGAGCGGGCCCCGGGAAGTTGTGGTTGTCCCGCTCGACGATGTAGTAGTGCTCGTCGGTCTCGAGCCCGTTGAAGAGCGCCCAGAGCGGCACGTTGCCGTCGCCGGGATCGATGAACTGCCAGCCGAATGCTCGTCGGTGTTCCCGACCTCCGTCCGCACCCCGTCCTTGGCATGGAAGAGCGGGAAGCGCTCCGGCTGGTTCCAAACGAGCTCGATCGGATCGAAGTTCGGAAACCAGCTCTTCATCCCGGTCGGAGTGGCTGACGGCCGGGGCGCCCGTTGCTCCGACGTACGCCCAGAAGATGTCGAGCTGGAAGAAGACCAGCCTCGGGTCCGTCTCCTCCATCAGGACGTCGTACAGCCTTGTGCCGTCCACGACGGCGAACTCCGAGGAATGGTTGTGGTGGTAGAAGCGCATCCCGCGGGCCCTTGCGGCGGCGCCGAACTCGTTGTACGCCTCGGCCGCGCGCCGATAGGCGTCGACCGTCTGCCGCTCAGCCTCCGGGAACAGCTCGTCGGGCTCGCTCGCAGTGCCGATGTAGCGGAGTCCGAGCGTCTCGGCATCGTCCAGCACCTGCTCGAGGTTGTCGCGGAACTGCGTGACGCCGATGTGGCTACCGATGCCCCTCAGTCGGTAGCGCCTGAGGAACGTTCGGAGTCTCTCGAGGTCCGGGATCGTCGCCGGCGGCGGATTCGGGTTCGGCACATTCGTGTCGGGTGCCCCGTAGCCGGCGAACTCCACCCACTTGTAGCCGATCTCCGCCAGTTCGCTGAAGACCTGCTCGAATCCCAGTGCACCGATCCTGTTCCGCAGAGTGAAGAGCTGCACGGCGATGCGGTCCTTCGGCAGCAGGCGGTCGCCGCCCCGGCCGCGGTGGTGTCCGTGCGCGAGTGCGCCGGGTGTCCAGGGGCCGATCGCGGCCGCCCCGGTTGCACCCGCCGCGACGCCGATGAACTTCCGGCGGCTGATGCTCTTGCCGTTGCTCATTCCTTCCTCCCTTCAGGTCTATTGCCCGCAGGGTTGACGTACGAGAACCGCAAGTGCAGGGAATCTACAAAGGCTCGCGTTTTCCGGTCGGACGGGTGAGCGGTTCTCTCCCAGTCTTCGGCCGGTGTTACAAGATCCGGGTCGGAATCGGCGTCTCGACGACCTCGCCCTCGACGACCTCCAGCCGGTGTGCGCCGGTGCCCTCGTCGCAGCCGATCGCCCCCTGCAGCTCGCCGTTCACGAAGTGGAGCCCGACGCCTGCGTCGGCCGCATAGCCGGCGGCAAGGCCGTTCTTCAGGAGCGCGTGATACCGGGGCCGTCGCTGCTCCTCGTCGTCCCAGTGCGGACAAAAGCTCCCCGACAGGAAGCCGAGACAGTCCATCTGCTCGAGCTGCGGGCCGAACGAGTCCGTGACCCCCGACTCGAACCAACAGATCCCCCCGGCGCTCGACCCCGCTAGCACCACGCCAGCGTCGCGCGCCTCCGCCAGCAGCGAGTCCACGCCGTGCACCCGCCAGATCGCGAGCATGTTCGCCGTGTTGCCGCCGCCCACGAAGATGAGATCCCGGTCGAGCACAGTCGACCGCAGGTCCTCGGGAGGCCACGGAAAGAACTCCAGACGCGAAAGCTCCGCGACCCCGGCGAACCGGTCGTAGCTCCGGAGCGCCTGCTCGGGATCCTCGGCCGAGGCAGTCCCGATGTAGAGCAGCCGGGGCCGCTCCTTGCCCGTCAACGAGATGAGGAACTCGGCAAGCCCGTCGCAGAACTTGCCGCCGCCGATGGGAACGATCGTCTGGTCGGCCATGCGGGTCGGAGTATCGCGGCTGAGGGATAATCCGCTCCCCCATGGCCGAGATCCGCTACGTCTACGACCTCGACGAGCCCACCGAGGGCGGCCGCGAGCTGCTCGGCGGCAAGGGAATCGGCCTCGCGGAGATGACTCAACTCGGCGTCCCGGTCCCGGCCGGCTTCACGATCACGACCGACGCATGCCGTGCCTACATGGCGAAGGGCGACTTCCCGGGGGGCCTCGCGGAGGAGGTCGACGAGCACCTCGCCCGCCTCGAGGAGGCGGCCGGCAAGCGCTTCGGCGATCCGGACGACCCGCTGCTCGTCTCCGTCCGCTCGGGCGCCGCGATCTCGATGCCCGGGATGATGGACACGATCCTCAACGTCGGCCTCAACGACCAGGCGACGGAGGGACTCGCCCGCCGCACGGGCAACGAGCGCTTCGCGCAGGACTCCTACCGCCGCCTGATCCAGATGTACGGCGAGACCGTCGACGGCATCGACGCGCACTTCTTCTCCGACGCCCTCGCCCACCAGGAGGATGACCTGCCGGGCCTGATCGAGACCTTCAAACGCATCTACCAGGAGCAGACCGGCCAGCCCTTCCCGCAGGACGCCAAGGAGCAGCTCGGCCGTGCAGTCCGCGCCGTCTTCGACTCGTGGAACACTCCGCGAGCCCAGCGATACCGCCGCCACAACGACATCCCGCACGACCTCGGCACCGCCGTCAATGTCGTCCAGATGGTCTTCGGCAACAAGGGCGAGCAGTCCGGCACCGGCGTCGCCTTCACGCGCGACCCGTCGACCGGCGAGGCCGGCCTCTACGGCGAGTTCCTGGCCGACGCGCAGGGAGAGGACGTCGTCGCCGGGATCCGTACGCCCGAGCGGCTCGGGGCCATGAAGGACCGGCTTCCCGACGCGTTCGCCGAGTTCGTCGAGACCGTCGGCCGGCTCGAGTCCCACTACCGCGACATGCAGGACATCGAGTTCACCGTCGAGGACGGCAAGCTCTACCTCCTCCAGACGAGAAGCGCCAAACGCACCGCCGCAGCCGCGCTGAAGGCGGCAGTGGACATGGTCGACGAGGGCCTGATCTCGCGCGAGGAGGCCGTCGCGCGCATCGACCCGGGCCAGCTCGACCAGCTGCTCCACCCGCGGATCGACCCGGACACGACCTACGACGTCGCCGCGAAGGGGCTGAACGCCTCGCCGGGCGCCGCCTCGGGCGCGGTCGTGTTCGACGCCGACACCGCGGAGCTCCGCGGCAAGGAGGGCGAGGCCGTCATCCTCGTCCGCTGGGAGACGACGCCCGACGACATCCACGGGATGATCGCCGCGCAGGGGATCCTCACCGCCCACGGCGGCATGACGTCCCATGCGGCCGTGGTCGCCCGGGGCATGGGCAAGCCGTGCGTGGCCGGCTGCGAGGCGCTCTCGCTGGACAAGGACGCGAAGACCATGTCTCTGAACGGCAACACGCTGAAGGAGGGCGAGACGCTCACGATCGACGGCGGCACGGGCGAGGTCATCGTCGGCGAGGTCACGCTCATCCCGCCCGACATCAACGAGGACTTCGAGACCGTCCTCGGCTGGGCCGACGCGCTCCGCCGGCTCAAGGTGCGCACGAATGCGGACACGCCCGAGGACGCCGCGAAGGCGCGCGAGTTCGGCGCCGAGGGCATCGGCCTCTGCCGCACCGAGCACATGTTCATGGCCGACGACCGCCTGCCCGTCGTCCGCGAGATGATCATGGCGTCGAGCGAGGACGAGCGGCGCTCCGCGCTCGACCGGCTCCTGCCCCACCAGCAGAGCGACTTCGAGGGGATCTTCGAGGCCATGGCCGGGCTGCCGGTGACCATCCGGCTCCTCGACCCGCCGCTCCACGAGTTCCTTCCGCCGCTCGAGGAGGCGACGGACGAGCGCATGCGCTCCCGCATCCGCGTCCTGCGCGAGTCGAACCCGATGCTCGGCACCCGCGGCTGCCGCCTCGGCCTCATGTTCCCCGAGATCTACGAGATGCAGGTGCGGGCCATCATCCGCGCCGCGATCGCCGTCCGCGACCGCACCGGCGACCCGCCGCTCGTCGAGATCATGCACCCGCTCGTCGGCTTCGAGGAGGAGCTGCGGCGGCTCCGCGAGCTCACGATCGAGACCGCCGACGAGGAGGGCGACGTCGAGTATCTGGTCGGGACGATGATCGAGCTCCCGCGCGCCTGCATCCGCGCAGACGAGATCGCCGAGCACGCCGACTTCTTCTCGTTCGGGACGAACGACCTCACGCAGACCGCGCTCGGCTTCTCGCGCGACGACGCCGAGGGCAAGTTCCTGACGCACTACCTCCAGGACGGCGTGCTCGAGCGGAACCCGTTCGAGACGCTCGACCAGAGCGGGGTGGGGGACCTGATGCAGATCGCGGTCGAGCGCGGCCGCTCGACGAAGCCGGACATCAAGCTCGGGATCTGCGGCGAGCACGGCGGCGAGCCGTCGTCGGTCGCCTTCTGCCACACGCTCGGGCTCGACTACGTCTCCTGCTCGCCGTACCGCGTCCCGCTGGCGCGGCTCGCGGCGGCGCAGGCGGCGCTCAGCGAGGCGGGCGTCGAAGCGGTCGCGGTCGGCGGTTAGGTCTCGGGCGCCCGGCGAGCGGGCGAGACGCGCTGCACCAGGAACAGGCTGGTCACGAACACCCAGAACAGGAAGAACGTGAAGACGATCGTGTTCGCCGTGCCGCCCGGGGCGAAATCGACGTTGTCCCCGAGCAGCCGTCCGCCCGCGTTCACGACGAGCAGCAGCCCGACGATGCCGCCGACGTAGCCGACCGACTTCGGGAGGAGATCGGATCGGGCGATCCCGACGGAGGCGGCCCAGACAAACGCAGCCGCGGGGAAGTCCGTCATCACGAACGCGAAGCTCCCGAGCTGGTAGAGCCCGTAGGCGACGCCCTGATCCATCTGCTCGATCGCCGAGGCCAGAGCCCCGATGCAGATCACGCCGGCGAGGAACATGGCGACCGCGGCCCCCGCCGAGGCGGTGATGACCGCCGGCAGCCGGTCGTCGGGATTCCGTCCGAGCCGCCGGAGGGCCGCGGCCAGGGTCCCTCCGAACCAGAGGAGAAAGATGCCGCCGAGCCCGAAGAAGAACGCCTGCCAGAGCAGGTCGGAGTCGTTGACCGCGACGAAGTTGAGGATGAACTCGCTGCCCTCGTCCGCCGTGGGCGGGTCGGGGACGATCAGGAACGCGACCGCCGACGAGAGGACGAACGCGATCCCGGTCCCGGCCGCCAAGCGCTCCCAGTCCCACATGGGCGCGAGCTTGACATGCGGCGCGAAGAAGCGCAGGATGTTGGCTTCCTCGTCGGGCCGATTCGGGCCCGACAGCCGACGGAAAGGAGGCCGAGGCGATGACGCACTTCACGCTCGCCCCTACGGGCCTCGCCTCTCCGCGGCCGTCACCGCCTGGTAAGCCAGGCGATCAGTCGCGGACGGTAAGGCCGTTCCCGCGGCGGGCCGGAGCACCTTCGCACGCCTACTCCGCGCTCGGGCGCCCGATCCGTGGAGCCGAAGCGCTCCCGCCCGCTGCACAGACCAGAAAGGAGAACCGCCTGGTGGTTCCCACGACAGGCATCACCTGGATGCCGCATCCCAGCACCGACGAGAGAGTGGAAAGGAGGAGGAGACGTGTTGAGCTACGACCTGGAAACTCGCCGCCTGATGTGCAGTGAGCGGATCGAGCAGTTGACGCGCGACGCGCGGCAACCGATGACCCGCCGGCGGAGACGCCGGATCATGCGGATCGCGCTGAGCAAGCTGGCGCTGCGCCCCAGCGCCTATCGCGCCAGTCGTCCGTCACTGGACAGCTAGTGACCGAGGCACACGGTCACACGCGCGTGTGGAGTCGGCCGGGCGGAACGTCCGGTCGGCTCCGTCCGCGTTAGACCACGTACTCCTGGACGCTCCAGTAGGAGACGAGCACGCTGGCGACCCCGATCGCGATCAGGCCCGCGACGCCGAGCACGCCGGGCTTGCCGTAGACAGCGTGCCCGCGACCGAACCGCGACAGCGACAGGACGCCGATCGCGCCGCCGATGAGCCCGCCGATGTGGCCGCCGATCGAGATCCCCGGGATGAAGAACGTGAACGCGAGGTTGAGAACGATGATCGAGAGCGCGCCGCCGCCGAGCACGTACGTGCGCTGCCGCTCGAGGACGAACGCCGCGCCGAGGATCCCGAAGATCGCGCCCGAGGCCCCCACGGTCAGCGCCTCGGGGGAGAAGAGCAGCGCGCCGGCCGATCCGGCCAGGCCCGAGACGATGTAGAGGAGCAGGTAGCGGCCGCGCCCGAGCACCTGCTCGACGGCGGCGCCGAACCACCAGAGCGCGAGCATGTTCAGCCCGAGGTGGATCGGCCCGTAGTGCAGGAACATCGCCGTGAAGAGCCGCCAATAGTCGCCGTTCGCGACCAGCGGGCCGAAGAGGACGCCCTCGCGGTAGATCTCGTTGCCGGTGCCGTTGATCTGCCCCCCGAGGGCGAGGCCGAGGAGGTAGACGCCGATGTTGATCGCGACGAGCGTCTTCGTGACGATGGCGCCGGTGCCCTCGAAGCTCGCGCGGCGCACCCCCTGCGTGACCCGCTGCGTGCCCTGCGGCGCGCCGGAGTGGTCGGGACAGCGGATCCCGACCGGCGCGAAGGTCATGCAGTCCTCGCAGATCGGCCGGCCGCACTCCGAGCAGGAGACCATCGTCTCCCGGTTGGGATGGCGATAGCAGTACATGGGCTCGGGGGCGGCCAAGGGGCGGCTGTAGCGTAGTGCGGCCGTGAGAGTCCATGTCGCGTTCACGCCGGACGAGGTCCTGGAGGCGCCGGTCGCCGTCGTGGTCGACGTGATGCGGGCGACGTCGACGATCGCGCAGGCCCTGGCGAGCGGCTACGAGCGGGTCTACTGCTGCCGCGAGATCGAGGACGCGCTGGCGCTGCGGGAGAAGCTGGGGGAGGGGCTGCTCGGCGGCGAGCGGAGCGCCGTGCAGATCGAAGGGTTCGACATCGGCGCCTCGCCGCGCGAGGTGCTGGAGCCGCGGGGCTCGACGCTGATCTACTCGACGACGAACGGCACGCGCGCGGTCGTTGCGGCTGCGTCGGCGTGCAACGGTCGTCCTGCTCGGCTCGCTGCTGAACCTGTCGGCTGTTGCGGGGGCGGTGCAGGACGATTGCGTGATCGTGTGCGCCGGCTTCCAGGGCCGCTTCGCGCTGGACGACGCGTACTGCGCCGGCCGGATCGTCGACCTGCTGGACGGCGAGGTCACGGATGCGGCGAAGGCGTCCTCGATTCTGGCGAGCTCGTTCCCGACCGCGTGGGACGCGATCATGGCGAGAACCTACGGCCCGCCGGGCCTGGAGGAGGACATCAAGTTCTGCGCCCAGGAGAACACGATCGACGTCGTGCCGCGCTTCTCGCGGACGGTTGACGGCGCCGCCGAGATCGTTCGCTAGCGCGGCTCGCGCAGCATGTCGACGGTGAGCCGGCACGCGATCCCGAATGCAACGAGGATCATGGCGAAGAAGCCGCCGAGGAACATGAAGCCAGCGTCGGTTATCCCGAAGAACTCGGGGTCTGGCTCGGAGAAGGGAAGCACGACGACCAGCGCGACGAACGGGAGCAAGAGCATCCACCACCGGGGAACGAGAGCCCCGACGATCGGATGTATGAGGATGGCGCGCGGCGACGTAAGTTTCGACCAGCCACGACTCGTCCTCGTCGAAGAGCTCGTACGTGAAGGCAAAGACGATCGCCAGGGCGGCGTAAACAAGTGCTGCGATCGTTTGAGTTCGCACGCGAAAGAGTCTAAAGAAGCCAACTTGACACCGAACACACGTTCGTGATAGAACACGTGTTCGGTCATGATCGCCTGCCTCGCCATCCCCGGATTCCAGCTTCGCGCCGCGCTTCGCTCGCGGCCTAGCCTCGCGCTCCAGCCCGCTGCGCTCGCGCCTCCCGAGGGCGTCGAGCCGCTCATCGGGCCCGTCACCGCCGCGGCGCACCAGGCCGGCGTTCGGCCCGGGATGCGCATGGGGGAGGCGCTCGCGACCTGCCCGAAGCTCGTCCTCGTCGAGCCCGACCCGGCCGGCGCGGAAACCGACTGGGAGGAGATCGTTCGCCGGCTCGAGGACAACGGCTTCGCCGTCGAGTCCGCCCAGCTCGGCACCGCCTACTTCGACACGCGCGGGGTGGAACGCCTCTACGGCGGCCTCGAGCCGGCGCTGAAGCGCGCCCTCGCCGCGGTCGGCTCACACTGGGACGCGCGCGTTGGCGCGGCCACCCGTCGGTTCGCCGCCCTCGCGGCAGCCAACGTCGCGCGCCCAGGCCAGGTTCTCGTCGTCTCCGACGAGCACACGCAGGACTTCCTCGCCCCGCTTCCACTCCGCCTGCTCGGGCTAGACGAGCGACGCCGCGAGGAGCTGGAAGCGCTGGGCGTGAAGAAGGTGGGACAGCTTGCCGGGCTTCCGGGCGCTGCCGTTGCCGAACGACTGGGACCGGACGGCCGCAGCGCCTGGAGCCAGGCGAGAGGAGGGAAGCGCGGTCGCATCCGCGGCCGCCGTCCGCCCGCCGAGGTCGTCGAGGAGCTCGAGTTCCCCGAGGCGGTCGGGAACGAGATCACG
The DNA here is from genome assembly GCA_963733855.1 of uncultured Actinomycetes bacterium. Taxonomy (GTDB): domain Bacteria; phylum Actinomycetota; class Thermoleophilia; order Gaiellales; family Gaiellaceae; genus JACDAN01. The sequence continues at coordinate 178,351 of CAVTEL010000018.1, read as the reverse complement.
CTCCGCCGCGCCCTCGCCAGCCTGGCCGAAAAGGCCGTCAACCGGCCCGAGCGCGCCGACCGCTTCGTCCGAAAAGTTGCACTTTCGGCACGACTCGTCGGCGGAGCCTCCTGGCGCCGGACGCTGACCTTCCGCGATCCCGCCGGCGACCACGACCGGATCCGGATCGCGCTCGGCCCGAAGATCGCCGAGCTGCCCGCGCCGGTCCGGGCGCTTCGCCTCGAGCTCGTCGAGCTGACCGAGGAGACCGGACGGCAGCTCGAGCTCGTGAAGACCGAGGGAGCCGAGCTCCAGAACAGGCTCAGGGAAGGCCTCCGGCAAGTGAAGGCCTCGACCGGCGGCGGGTCGGTCGCAACCGTGGTCGAAGTGGCCCCGTGGTCGCGGATCCCCGAAGCGCGAGCGCTGTTCGTACCGCAGGACGGTTAAACGAGCCGCGCCCCGCCCTCGTCGAGCCGAGAGCAGACGGGGCGCCGCGTCTCGTCAACCGACTCGCAGTCGAGCTGATCCGGGAGGAGTGGCGCGTGCTCGACCGGTGGTGGACGGAGCACCCGATCAACCGCCGGTACTTCGACGTCGTGCTGGAGAGCGGTCAGAACGTGGTCGTCTTCCACGACGACGAGCACGGCCGCTGGTTCTCCCAGCGAGGGGCATAGGCTTGCGCCATGACCCTGCTCTGGTTCTTCATCTGGTTCGTCTGGAACCTCGTCGGCGACAACGAGCCCCTCACGTTCGACCCCGTGAACTTCTGGGCCGGTTTCCTGCTGCTGTCCATTGCGGTCGACCTCGCCGGCGGGCACGCTCACGGCCGCTGACCGCGTGAGCGTCCGAGATCGTCGATGTCGCGCCGGGCCTCTGGATCTGGCGGCGGGAGCACCCTGCCTGGTCGCCGCAGGTCAAGTGGGAGCCGCCGGTCACCTCGACCTACGTCGCGTCCGGCGGCGAGGTTGCCGTGCTGGATGCGCTCGCGCCGCCCGACGAGGCCACGGACGTGTGGGAGCGGCTCGACGCGAATCCTCCGACCATCGCGGTCGTGCTCAAGCCCGACCACGTTCGCGACGTCGACCTGTTCGTCGAGCGCTACGGCGTGCGCGCCTACGGCCCCGACCTCTTCTTCGCAGGCGACGCCCCCAAGACGGAGCTCGACTGGATCGGCGAAGGGAGCGAGCTGCCCGGCGGCCTCGTCGCGCTCTACGACGGACGCGGACGAAACGAGACGCCCATGTGGCTTCCGGAGCAGCGGGCGATCGTCTTCGCCGACGCGCTGACGGAGCGGGACGGCGACCTCGTCGTCTGGGGAACGCCCTGGCACGAGAAGCGGGTGCTTCCCGCCCTCAGAGAGCTGCTCGAGCTCCCGTTCGAGTACGTGATCATCTCGCACGGCGAGCCGGTGCATGACCGGGCTGCGTTCGAGCGGGCGCTCGAGCTTCCGCCCTACATGGGCGAGATCGAAGGCGTCGACCAGCCCGGCTAGGCGTTCTGTTTCCGGAGTCGCAGGGCGGTCTCGGCGAGCTCCGCCCACCTGTCTTCGTGCGCCGGCGGGACCTCGATCCAGCCGCCCATCTTCCGGCCGTTGTCCGCCGGCTCGTAGACGCGGGCGCCCTCGAGCGCCAGCGCCTTCTCCTGCTCCGCCTCGTCGGGGAGCTTGAACGCCATCGTCCCGCGTGACTCGAGGCACGCGATCAGCTTCCCACCCGCCTTGATGCTCGGGCGACCCATCATCTGGCTCTGTTCGACGTCCGGGTCGCGTGCGACGAGATCGTCGACGATCTCCTCGAAGCGAGCCTTGGGGTTCACCCGGCGACCTTAACTTTCTCGCACGAAATCGGCGAACCCGGCGTCCGGCGCGTGGAAGTTGAGGAACCGCGTCGCCGTCCTCGAGTTGACGGATGCCGTGCTCGGCGCCGGGCGGAGCGGCCGCGAAACCGCCGGGCCCGACGCGGACCTCCGCGCCTGCGACCTCGAGGATGAGCTCGCCATCGAGGACGAAGAACGCGTCGACGTGGTCGTCGTGGTCGTGCGCGGGGATCGGCCCCCACCCGGGCTTCATGTCGAACTCGAGGATCGTCAACTGCTCGGCGGTCGCGGCGATCGTGATCACGCCCTTTTCGCGTGTGAAGCGTTCGCCCTCGCCCGGCCCGGCGGCGATCGCATCGGCCGGCCCGTGCGGCTCGTCGACGTCCTGGCTGTCCCACTCGACCTTCTCGCCGGCGACCACCCCTCGTAGGTATGCGAGAAAGCGCTGGTCGGGCGCGTGGATGTTGAGGTAGCGCGCGCCGCCTGGGCCGGGGTTCGTGAACCCGTGGACGATCCCGGGCGGCACCGCCACGGACGCCCCGGCCCCTGAGCGGAAGGTCTCGGTTCCGTTGATGAACTCGAGCTCACCCTCGATGACGTGGAAAGCGTCGACGTGCTTCCTGTGGAAGTGCGGGCCGGGCCCCTCGAATTCCGGGCCGACGGCAACCTCGTTGATGGAGATCTCGGGCAGGTCGAGCTTCACGACGATCCGCTTGTTGAGCCGCTCGCCTTCGCCTGGCCCGAGAACGATGGCGTCCACGAGCCCACGTTAAACGCCGACACCGTTTGACACGGTGACCATGGAGTACGAACATATGTTCGTACTCGATGGCGTATACCGAGCTTCACGCGCACTCCGCCTACTCGTTCCTCGACGGCGCCTCGCTGCCCGAGGAGCTGGCTGTTCGGGCGGCTGAGCTCGGCTACGAGGCGCTTGCGCTCACCGACCACGACGGCGTCTACGGGTCGCTCGAGTTCGCGCACGCTGCGAAGGCGTTCGGCGTGCGGCCGATCACCGGGGCGGAGGTGACGCTCGGGGACGGATCCCACGTGACGCTGCTCGTGGAGAGCGCACGGGGCTACGCGAACCTCTGCCGCCTGCTGACGGCCGCGCATGCGGGAACCCGGCCGAAGGAGGGCGAGCCGGCGCTGGATCCTGCTCTCGACCAGGCGCTGCTGGAGGAGCTGAACGGCGGGCTGGTCTGCCTGTCGGGCTGCTCGCGGTTCGGGCTGGGCGTGCGAAACCCGAACGCCGCGGCGCGGCTGGCGCAGGCGTTCGGGCGCGAGCGGTTCTTCGTCGAGCTCCAGCGGCCGTTCGAGCGGGGCGACGTCGCGGCGGAACGCGCGGCTCCGGGATCTCGCCGAGGCGCTGCGGGTCGAGACCGTCGTGACCGGCGACGTCCACGCACATACGCCGTCGCGGGCACCGCTGCAGGACGCGCTCGTCGCGATCCGGCACCGCACCTCGCTCGAGGGCTCGGAGCCGGAGCGGCGCGGGAACCACGAGGCGATTCTGCGCCCGCCTGGTGAGATCGCTGATCGGTTCCCGCTCGATCACGAGGCCGTCGAGCGGACGGCGCTCGTGGCGGAGCGCTGCGAGTTCGACCTCACGCAGGAGCTCGGCTACCGCTACCCGGACTTCTCAGACCAGGCCGAACCGGCCATTGCGCAGCTGGCAGAAGTCTGCAACCAAGCCTTTTCGGAGCGGTATTCGGAGGCAAGTAACAGTCTGTTACTAACTGCTCGGGCCCGGCTCGAGGAGGAGCTGGCGCTGATCGATGAGATCGGGCTCGCCGGGTTCTTCCTCCTGCACTACGAGGTGCTCGAGCTTGCGCGGGAGGTCGCGGTGGAGGTGCGCGGTCGGGAATCGCCGCGGAACTCGCTGCCGCCGGGCCGAGGCCGAGGATCGTCCGTCGGGTCGATCGTCTGCTACCTGACCGGGCTCTCGCACGTGGACCCTGTGAGGCCGACCTCTCGCTCGGGCGCTTCATCAACCGGGAGCTGACCGGCGTCCCGGACATCGACCTCGACTTCCCGCGCGACATCCGCGAGAAGCTGATCGTCGCCGTCACGGAGAAGTACGGGCGCGAGCACGCCGCGCTGGTCGCGAGCTTCTCGACATACCGCTCGCGGGGCGCGATCCGCGACATCGGCAAGGCGCTCGGCCTCCCGCACGGCGAGCTCGAGCGGCTCGCGCGGGTCTCCGACGGGTGGAACGCGAAGCGGGTCGCGGAGGAGCTCCAGCTCGTCCCGGGGTTCGAGGATCGCGCTCAGTCACCGCGCTGGCGCGCCTTCGCCGAGCTGACGCACGAGATCGCGGGCCTGCCGCGGCACATCTCGCAGCACCCGGGCGGGATGGTGATCTCGACCCGGCCGCTGGTCGAGCTCGTGCCCGTCCAGCCGGCGGCGATGGCCGGCCGCCAGCTCGTCCAGTGGGACAAGGACTCCTGCGACGACGCAGGGTTCCTGAAGATCGACCTGCTCGGGCTCGGGATGCTCTCGGCGGTCGAGGAGTGCGTCGACGGGATTGCGCGGAAACGGAGCGAGCCGATCGATCTCTCGCGGATCCCGCTGGACGACCCGGAGACCTTCGCGCAGATCCAGGAGGCGGACACCGTCGGCGCCTTCCAGATCGAGAGCCGGGCGCAGATGCAGACGATCCTCCGCACCCGGCCCGAGACGCTCGAGGACATCATGGTGCAGGTCGCGCTGGTGCGGCCCGGGCCGATCCAGGGCAAGGCCGTCCATCCGTACATCGAGCGGCGGCAGAAGCTGCGGGAGGATCCGTCGTACCAGCCGCCCGCCGACCATCCGCTGCTGGAGAAGCCGCTGCGCGACACGCTCGGCGTCGTCGTCTTCCAGGATCAGGTGCTGGACGTGGCGGTGGCGCTGGCGGGGTTCAGCGTGGGGGAGGCGGAAGGGCTGCGGCGCGCGATGAGCCGAAAGCGGAGCGAGGCTGCGCTCGAGGCGTACCGGCGGCGGTTCATCGAAGGCGCGGCCGGGCGTGGGGTGGACGAGGAGCTCGCGAACGCGATCTACGACAAGCTCGTCGCGTTCTCCGGCTTCGGGTTCCCGAAGTCGCACGCGGCGGCCTTCGGGCTGCTGGCGTACCAGTCGCAGTACCTGCGGTGCCACTTCCCGGCCGAGTTCCTGGCGGCGCTCTTGAACGCGCAGCCGATGGGCTTCTACCCGCCGGCGACGCTGGTGCGGGACGCGCAGCGGCGCGGGGTGGAGGTGCTCCCGCCGGATGTGAACGTCAGCGAGGCGAAGTGCGTGGTCGAGGACGGACGTGTCCGGATGGGGATCGAGTACGTGACCTCGGTGGGGGAGGAGGACGCTCTGGCGCTGGTGGCGGAGCGGGAGCGGGGCGGGCCGTTCGTGTCCGTTCGAGACCTGGCCCAGCGGGCGCCGTTACGGCGGGAGGGGCTGCAGGCGCTGATCGAGTCCGGTGCGTGCGCGTGCTTCGGCAACCAGGCGCGGCCGCTGATCTGGGAAGCGGGGCTGGCGCCGCGGTCCTCGTCCGTGCCCGGATCGGGGGGAGAGGCCCGGCAGCTCGCGCTGCCGCTGGATCCGACGGTCGAGACGCCTGTGTTGCCGGAGCCGACCGACTGGGAGCGGATGCTGTCCGACTACCGGACGACGAGCGTCTCTGTGGGCGTCCACCCGATGGAGCTCCTGCGCCCGCACCTTCCGGCCACTGTCCGCTCGAGCCATGACGTGTCTCTGACACTCAACGGGGCTCAGGTGGCCGTGGCCGGAATGGTCGTGGCGCGCCAGCGCCCGTCGACGGCGAAGGGCGTCGTCTTCTTGCTGCTCGAAGACGAGTTCGGCCAGATGAACCTGATCGTCCCGCCGCAGGTCTACGAGCGCTTCAGGCCGGTCGTTCGGGCGGAGAAGCTGGTCCTGGCGCGGGGGCGGTTCGAGCGGCAGGGGCGGAACCAGAACGTCCTCGTGCGGGAGATCGAGACCCTCGGGCCGCTCGCCCGCCGCCTCGCCGAGGTCGACCAGCTCGGCAGCTCACTCCCGCCGGCTCACCACTTCGGGCACCGCTAGCCGACAGCGGTTGGGTTGCGCCACTCGCCCGCGCAGCGATCCTCGGCGAAGTCCTCGACTGGGCGGCGGGCGTTGACGAGATCGGGCGCGTTGGCGTTGACCGGGTAGCGGCGGAGGACCTCGCGCATCCGTATGACCTCCGACCGGACGTCCTCAGGCGAAGAGTCCTCCCAGTCAGCGAGCCGAGTCCTGATCGTGGGTGGTGCTGTACTGGTCGAGGAGGTACATGATCGTGCCGGTCTCGCGACACCAGTCCGTCGGCGCGGCCTCCTCGTTGCCGCCGCCGCAACCGGCCAGACCAGCGACGGCGACGAAGATACGCGATCCGCCTCACACGTCCTCGATCTCCAGACCGAATCGCGGGAGCCTGTCGACCACCGTCTGATTGAACTCGACGACGTATTGGTCGGCGTCGTCGGGGTCGAGCGTGCCGGCGTACGCGTCGCGCATCTCCCCGAGCTCCTCGGTGCCGTGCTCGACGAGCTCCTGGTACCGCCCGTAGACCTCCTCGGCGTCCTCGCGATCCGCGTCGTCGTACGCGCGCTCGGCCTCGTCGACGCGGCGAAGGAACTCGGCGTCCTGTTTCTCGAAGAGGTCGAGCTGTCGAGCGATCACCTCTGAGAAGCGGCCCCGCACGGCGTCCCTACAGTACCGCCGTGATCGTCCGGACCTGGAACCTGTTCCACGGCAACACCGTCCCGCCGGGGCGGCGCCGTTACGTCGAGGAGATGATCCGGCTCGTGACCCACGACGGCCCGGACGTCGTCTGCCTGCAGGAGGTGCCGCCGTGGGCGTTCGGGCCGATCGGCGAGTGGAGCGGGATGCAGGTCTACGGCGAGATCGCCGCGCGCCCCACGATCGGGCCGATCCCGTCGACGGTCGGGCTCGGCCGTGCGATCACCGACCTGAATCCGGGGCTGCTCCGCTCGGGCTTCGAGGGTCAGGCGAACGCGATTCTCGTCGCGCCCGGTCTGAGGATCCTCTCGCGGCACGTCCTGACCCTGAACCCGCTGCAGTTCCGGCTCCGTGAGGGCCGTAGGCTGGGGCTGCCGGTCGTATCGCTGCTCGCCTGGGGCAAGGAGCGCCGGCAGTGCCAGGCCGTTCGGCTGGGGGGAGGGATGGTCGTGGCCAACCTGCACGCGACGAAGGCGCGGAACCCGCGGATCCCTGACGCCGAGATCGTTCGCGCGGCGGATTGGGCGGCCGGGCTGGCGGGTGACGCGCCGGCGATCCTCGCGGGCGACTTCAACGTCGACACGGCGCGATCGGTGACGATCGAGCAGCTCGACGGCTACACGAAGGCGGGGCCGGGCATCGACCACGTCGTCGCCCGAGGCGCCTCCACGGGGCCGTACGACCGCTGGACGCCCGAGCGCCGGCGACTCGGAAAGCTCGCGCTCTCCGACCACGCGCCGGTGGAGGTCGAGGTCACGTGACGTTCGAGGAAGCGCGCGCGGCCTTTCCCGTCCTCGAGCGGTACGCGTACCTCAACGCGGGCTCGGTCGGGCCGCTCGCCCGGAGGACACAGGACGCGCTGGCCGCAGCCGAGCACGACGAGCTCGTCCATGGTCGGGCGACTGCGCCCTACTTCGAGCGGATGCTCGAGGCGCGCGGCCGGCTGCGCTCGGCGCTCGCCGCCGAGATCGGCGTCGAGGCCGATCTGATGTCGCTGACAACGTCGACCACGGAGGGCTGCCGGATCGTCGTGGCCGGCCTCGGAGCTCGGGCCCGACGACGAGATCGTGACGACGGACGCCGAGCACTTCGGACTGCTCGGCGCCGCTCCACGTCTCGGGCGCGAGGGTGCGAGTCGCTGCCGTGCGCGACCGCCCGCCGCCGAGGCGCTCGACGCGATCCTCGGCGAGGTCGGCCCGCGGACGCGGCTGATCGCCGTCTCCCACGTGCTCTGGATCAACGGGCACGTGATCCCGATCGAGGCGCTTCGCGCGGCGGTCGTCGTCCCGCTGCTCGTGGACGGCGCCCAGTCGGTCGGCGCGATCCCCGTCGAAGCCTCGCCGTTCGACTTCTACACGGTGTCAGGGCAGAAGTGGCTCTGCGGGCCGGCGCCGACCGGCGGCCTGTACGTCAAGGAGCCCGAGCGGCTGCGGTCGCGCTTCCGAGCTACTTCTCCCAGGCGCGGTACGAGCTCGACGGCCGCTTCGAGCCCCGCGAGGGTGCGCAGCGCTTCGATCCTGGCTGGATCCCGGTGCCGTACCTCGAAGCGCTGATCGCCGCGCTGGACGAGCTCCCGGACTGGCGCTTCGAGCGGTCGCGAGAGATGGCGGAGCGCTGTCGGGAGCTGCTGCTCGAGCTCGGTTGCGACGTGGTGACCGAGTCGGGCCATTCGAACCTCATCTCCTGGCGGTGGGAGGGGGACACGAAGGAGGCGGCCGAGCGCCTGGGCGAGGACGGCGTCCTGATCCGCGACCTCCCCGGCACCGGCTTGCTGCGCGCGTCTTGTGGCTACTGGACGAGCGAGGACGACATCACTCGTCTGGTGGCGGGATTGCGGCGGTGCGCCAGATGACCTCGCCGGCCTCGTCCAGCGCGGCGAGCGCCTTGACCCGGTCTTCCGGTCCGTCGCTGTAGAAGACGTTGTCGACGACCTCGGCGATCGGGACGACGCGGTCTTGCGCGTCGATCACGGCGACACGCTTGACGCCGTCGGCGGCAAAGCCCGCCACTGTGTCGTAGACGAAGAGCTGCTCTCCGGGAAAGAGCTGGAGCCCCGAGACGGTCATCACGGGCCGTTTCGGGTCAGGAAAGCGCTGGAAGCCCGTCTCACAGTTCAAGCCGAGCAGCTGCCACACTCCGGAGCGCAGCTCGCTATACGCAAAGCAGGACGAGCCGTCCTCGCGCGGGAGGCGGAGGAAGCGGAACCCGGCGCGTTTTCCGATCAGCAACGCCTCGCCGGTCAGAAGTGGGCTGTTGGGCGGGCCGATTCGCTCCGGGACGGGCACCTCGACCGGTCTGCCTCGGGTGGACATGGCCGCGAGACCGCTGTCTTCGTCGGAGCCGTCGCGAAGGAGGAAGAACGCGGCCACGGCGCCGAGCGCGATCGCCGCGAGGATCGAGACGGCAACGAGCCGCCGTGCCATCTCCGAAAGTCTATGAGACAGGTGGGCTACGTATCGAGGTCGGCGAACAGATCCACGACGTTGCCGTCGGGATCCTTGACCATCGCGTAGCGCATGCCCCATGGAGCGTCCCACGGCTCCTTGTGCCCGGTGCCGCCGTGCTCGAGGAGGTTCCCGTAGGCCGAGTCCACCTCGGCGGGCGAGTCGCAACGAAAGGCCAGCGAGCTCCGGTGCCCGCCGGTCGGCGGCTGCCAGTCGGGCATGAAGGACCGGATCATCTCCTCGGTGTCGAGCATGACCCGCACGCCCGCGGCCGTCGCCTCGGCGTGCCCCTCCGACTCGGCGCCGTCGGGGAACTCGAGCCCGAGCTGCCCGGTAGAAGCCGAGCGCCCGGCCCATGTCCGAGACGGCGATCCCGATCGCTTCGAACCGAGGAGTCATGCCGCGTCCGCCGCTGTGCGCAGCCCGAGCTCCTTCGAGATCGGCTTCATCGCGTCCGTCACGTTCTGGATGTGCTCGTCGAAGCTCGACGCCCGAGCAGCTCGGCACCCGCGTAGACCTCGTCCCGGTGGACGCCGGCCGCGAACGACGGCTGCTTGAGCTTCTTCTTCACCGACCTCGGCGTCAGGCTGTCGATCCCGTCCGGCCGGACGAGCCCGCACGCGTGGATGAACCCGGCGAGCTCGTCGCACGCGAACAGCGTCTTCTTCAGATCGGTGTCGCGCGGCATCTCGAGGTGCTCGGCGTGTGAAAGCACGGACTCGATCAGCTCCTCGGGATAGCCCTCTTCGCGCAGGATCGCGGCGCCGTCCTGCGGGTGCTTGTCGAGCGTGGGGTGGATCTCGTAGTCGAAGTCGTGGAGGAGTGCGGTTGCGCCCCAGAGCTCCTCGTCGCCGCCGAGCTTGCGCGCATACGCACGAACGGCGGCCTCGACAGCAAGCGCGTGGCGCAGGAGCGGCTCGCTCTTCGTGTAACGAGTGAGCGTGTCCCAGGCGCGGTCGCGGGTGACCTCCATAACGGTCATTACCATAGTCCGCTCGTGTCGGCCACCATCGTCTCGAGCGGTCTGATGGAGAGCTTCGTCATCGAGGGGGGAACGCCCCTCGGCGGACGCGTCTCCGCGGCCGGAAACAAGAACGGCGCGCTGCCGATCCTCGCCGCGACGCTGCTGGCGAGTGAGCCCGTGACGCTCTCGAACGTCCCGCGGATCCGGGACGTCGACACGATGGTCGCGCTGCTCGCAGACGTCGGCGCCGAGGTCGAGTGGACCGGCCCGAACGAGATCCGGATCGATCCGAGGAACGCGGAGAAGACCGAGCTCGACCCCGGGCTCTGCAGCCAGATCCGCGCGTCCTTCCTGCTCGCCGGCCCGCTGCTCGCCCGTTTCGGCCGCGCCAGCGTCCCGCCTCCCGGCGGTGACGTAATCGGGCGCCGGCGGCTCGACCCGCACGTCCATGCCCTCGCCGAGCTGGGCGTCGAGGTGGACATCAACGGCCGCTTCGACATGCAGACCTCGGGGCTCCAGGGCCGCCGGATCTTCCTCGACGAGGCGAGCGTCATGGCGACGGAGAACGCGGTCATGGCCGCGACGCTCGCGACCGGCGAGACGGTGATCGGGAACGCGGCGTGCGAGCCGCACGTCCAGGATCTCTGCCGCTTCCTCGGCTCGCTCGGCGCCAGCATCGAGGGCATCGGCTCCAACGTCCTCCGCGTCCGCGGGCGTCCAGCAGCTCGGCGGCGGGGAGTGGCGAATCGGGCCCGAGCACATCGAGGTTGCGAGCTTCATCGGCCTCGCGGCGGTCACCGGCGGCGACGTCACGATCGAGGATGTCGAGATCGACGACCTGACTCCGATCCTTCCGGTGTTCAGGCGACTCGGCGTCGAAGTCGAGCTTCAGGACTCGAGCGTTCGTGTGCCGCCGGGACAGGAGCTCGTGATCGAGGACGACCTGGGCGACCAGATCCCGAAGATCGAGGACGGGCCCTGGCCGCTCTTCCCGGCCGACCTCACCTCGATCGCGCTCGCCGTGGCCACTCAGGCGCGGGGCACGGTCCTGATCTTCGAGAAGATGTTCGAGAACCGCCTGTTCTTCGTGGACAAGCTGGTGAGCATGGGCGCGCGGATCATCCTCTGCGACCCGCACCGCGCGGTCGTGAGCGGCCCCGCGAAGCTCTACGGCCAGCGCATGGCGAGCCCGGACATCCGGGCCGGCATGGCGATGCTGATCGCCGGCCTCTGCGCTGAGGGGATCTCGACGATCGGGAACGTCGGCGAGATCGACCGAGGCTACGAGCGGATCGACGAGCGCCTACGCGCGCTCGGCGCGAAGATCGACCGGACCGAGAGCTAGCGCCGACGGACCTGTAATCGGCGCTCCCGGGGGCCTGCGATACGCTCGTTCGCGCGATGGAGCGGGCGACGGACTCGGAGCGGGAGGCTCTCCCTGCACGCATCGAGCTGGGCGGCAGCGGCCGGGCCAGCGTCGCGACCGGGCTCCCTGTGCTTGGACCACCTCCTCGGTCTGGTCGCGTCCCACGCCGGATTCGACCTCCAGCTCGAGGTCGCGGCCGGCGGGCCGGACGCCGTCGCGAGCGCGGCGGGCCGCGCGCTCGGGGAGGCGCTCACGGACCTTCTCCGCTGCCGAGGACGCGAACGGGTGGGGCTACGCCATGATCCCGGCCGACGAGGCGCTCGCAAACGTCGTCCTCGAGGTCTCGGACCGCCCGCTGCTCGTCTCGAACGTCGATCTGTCCGACGCTCACGTCGCGGGGCTCGACCGCGACCTCGCCTCCGGCTTCCTGCGCGAGCTCGCCAGCGCGGCGGGGCTGACGATGCACGTCCGGCTCCTCCACGGCGAGGACGCGCAGCACGTCCTGCAGGCGATCTTCAAGGCCCTCGGAGGAGCGCTCGCCAGCGCGGCGGCGCCGCGAAAGGAGTAGGGATGTCCGAAAAGACCGTCGTGCGTACGGAGGGTGCGCCGGCGCCGTTCCAGGGTGCGCCGTACTCGCAGGCGATCGTCGCCAACGGATTCGTCTTCGTGGCGGGCCAGGTCGGCCTGCAGCCCGATCACACCGAGCTGGTCGGTGACGGGATCACCGAGCAGACCGAGCAGGCGTTCGACAACCTCGCCGCCATCCTCGAAGAGGCCGGCTCGAGCCTCGACCGCATCGTGAAGACGACGGTCTTCCTCGACGATTTCGGCGACTTCGCCGCGATGAACGAGGTCTACGCGCGGCGGATCGGCGACCGTCCGCCGGCCCGCTCGACGGTCGAGGCCGCCGCGCTTCCCTCGGGCGCGAAGGTGGAGATCGAGGCAATCGCCCTGGCCTAGCCGTTCGTTCGCTTGTGTTGCATGTGACGAGCGCTTTCGCGCGCTTTTCGCAACTCGCCCGGCTCTCGCCCCGGCTTATCGGATCGTGACTTGGAACACAAGCTCTGAGAGCGCTCGTAGCTCGGCACAATTCCGGTGTGAAGGCGCAGGAAGTCATCGCCACCCACGCGAACACGGACTTCGACGCGTTCGCGTCGCTGCTCGCCGCCAGGCGGCTCTACCCGGACGCGGTCGTCGCGATCCAGGGCACGCTGAACCGCAACGTCCGCGAGTTCTACCGCCTCCATGCGGACGAGCTCGACGCTGTGGACGCTTCCCGGCTCGACCCGGACGCCGTCCGCCGGCTGATCGTCGTGGAGACCACGTCGGCCTCGCGCCTGGGCGACCTCGAGGCGGTCGCGCGCAACCCGGACGTCGAGACGGTGATCTTCGACCACCACGCGGGCGAGCTGCCCGACTGGGTGAAGCCCGAGAACGCCGTGGTCTCCCAGGACGGGGCGCTGACGACGACGCTCGTCGGCGTGCTGGCCGAGCGGGAGATCGGAGTGACGCCGCTCGAGGCGACCGCCTTCGCGCTCGGGATCCACGAGGACACCGGGTCCCTGACGTACCCGACTGCGACCCAGCGGGATGCCGACGCGCTCGCGTGGTGCCTACGGCACGGCGCGCGGCAGGATCTGCTCGCGCGGTTCCTCCACACGCCGCTGACCGACGAGGAGCGCGAGCTGCTCGCTGCGCTGATGGCCGCAGTCCGGCCCGAGCGCGTGGCCGGAGTCGATGTGCTGGTCGCGGCGGTCGCCTGGCCTCGCCACGTGGACGGCGTCTCGAACCTCGCGCACAAGATCGTCGACCTGACCGACTGCCGCGCGCTCGTCCTGCTCGTCGAGATGGACGACCGGGTGTTCGCCGTCACGCGCAGCCGGACACCAGACATCGACGCTGCGGCAATCGCGGCCGGCCTCGGCGGCGGTGGGCACCGCGAGGCGGCCTCGGCGATCCTCCGCGGCTCGCTCGCGGAGGCCGAGGAGGCGCTGCGCGAGGGCCTTTCCTCCGCGGCACGTGAGCCTGTCCGCGCCGAGCAGGTCATGTCCCGCCCGGCACGGTCGGTCGGCCCGGACGAGAACGTCGCCCGCGCGATGGTCGTCTGCCAGCGCTACGCGCAGAGCGGGATCCTGGTCGTCGAGGACGGCCGGCTCGTCGGTGCCGTCGGCCGGGAGGACCTGGACAAGGCGATCGCCCACGGCCTCTCGCACGCGCCGGTGAAGGGGATCATGAGCTCGCGGGTCGTGTCTGTCCCGGCCGATGCGCCCCTGGGCGACGTGCAGGAGGCGCTCGCCGGCTCGGCGGACGGCCGGGTCGCGGTGCTGGAAGGCGACCGGCTCGTCGGCGTGGTCACGCGCAGCGACGTCCTGCGCGCGCTCGGCGAGCAGCCGGCCGCCGAGGCGGAGGTCGAGACGAGCCTGGCCGACGAGCTCGCCGGCCTCGAGGGGCTCCAGGGCACCTTCGAGGCGATCTCGGCGGTCAGCGAGCCGTACGACGGCGTCTACCTCGTGGGCGGGACGGTGCGGGACATCCTGCTCGGCGAGCCGAACTTCGACGTGGACGTCGCCGTCGAGGGCGATGCGATCGAGCTCGCGACGAAGCCTCGCCGACGCGCTCGAGGGACGGGTGCGAGCGCACCGGAAGTTCGGGACCGCGGTCGTCCTCTACAGCGAGGACGAGCGCGTCGACGTCGTGACGGCACGGACGGAGTTCTACGACGCGCCGGCGGCGCTTCCCAGCGTCGAGCACGCGACGATCCGAGAGGACCTCTTCCGCCGCGACTTCACGATCAACGCGATGGCCGTGTCCCTGAAGGGTGAGGACTTCGGGCGGCTGGTCGACCCCTTCGGCGGCCGGCGTGACCTGGAGGCGAAGACGATCCGCATCCTCCACAACCTGTCGTTCATCGACGACCCGACCCGGATCTTCCGCGCGATCCGGTACGAGAGCCGGTACGGCTTCGGGATGGACGACCACACGCAGCGCCTCGCGCGAGGCACGATCGAGATGGGGCTCGTCGGCGACCTCTCGTCGGCCCGGCTGCGGGACGAGCTGATCGCGCTGCTCGAGGAGGGCGACGCGGGCGCCTCGATTCTGCGACTTGCCGAGCTGGGGGCCGGTGCCGCGATCCATCCGCACCTCGCCGCGGACGAGCAGGCGGTGGCGCTGCTCGAGCGGCTGCGGGCGCTGAACGAGCGCTACAGCACCGCGATTCCGCCCTGGCGGCTGGCGTTTGCCGTGCTCGCGCGGCGCATGCCGCCGGACGAGGTCTACGCGTGGCTCCGCCGCCTGAAGGTGCAGCGCCGGGATCTCGAGCGCATCGCGGCGGCGGTGACCGTCGGCCCAAGGATCCTCGAGCGGCTTCGCGGCGGCTCGGCCGAGCCGGCGGACGTCGTCGCGGCGGCCGACCCGTACGCGCCGGACGCGCCGCTCTTCGCCATGGCCCTGGAGGAGCGGCCCGAGCTGGACGATTACTTCCGGCGGCTCCGGAACGTCCAGCTGGAGGTGAGCGGCTCGGACCTGGCGGAGCTCGGCCTGGGCGAGTCGCCGGAGGTGGGGGAGGTCCTCGCCGAGCTGCGACGGCGAAAGCTCAACGGCCAGCTCGACGGGCGCGAGTCCGAGCTGGCGGCGGCACGGGAACTGCTCGACACGGTGATCCACTGGGAGGCTCCCGGCCCGTACGTCGTGGCCTTCTCGACGCGCGCCGGCGGCGTCAGCGAGGGCCCGTACGAGTCGCTCAACCTCGGCATCCTGACCCAGGACGACCCCACGAACGTGTTCCAGAACCGCCGCCGGCTCGCCGACCGGACCGGGATCGACCCCGAGCGAGCTCGGATGGCCTGGCAGCGGCACGGCCCGGTGGTGAAAAAGGCCTCGCCGGAGGGGATCCTCGAGCGCGTGCGCCACGAGCCCTGCGACGGCTGGTGGAGCGACGAGCCGGGCCAGGGGATGCTGCTGCTGACCGCCGACTGCCTCCCCGTGGCGATCGCGCGGGCGAATGGGAAACCGCCGGCGCTTGCCGTCCTCCATGTCGGCTGGCGCGGTCTCCTCGCAGGGATCGTCGAGAACGGCGTCGCCACACTCGGCGAGGGCCGGCTTGCCGCAGCCGTCGGTCCCGGGATCGGACCGTGCTGCTACGAGGTCGGGCCGGAGGTCACAGGTCCCTTCACAGGGCGATTCGGCCCGGAGGTCGTCTCGGAGCGCAAGCTCGACCTCTGGCGGGCCGCCGAGCTCGCCCTCGAGGAGGCAGGGGTCGCCGAGGTGGAGCGCACCGACCTCTGCACCTTCTGCCACCCCGAGCTCTTCTTCTCCCACCGCCGGGACCGCGGGATCACCGGGCGCCAGGGAGTGATCGCGTCTGTCGCCTGACCGGATTCGGGAGCGGCTCGAGGGGATCCGGGAGGAGGTCGGCCCGCGGGTGACTGTCGTCGCCGCCACGAAGTACGTCTCCGTGGAGGACATGGCCGCCCTCGCCGAGGCCGGCGTGGAAGTGGTCGGCGAGAACAGGGCCCAGGACCTCGAGGCGAAGCACGCGCGCTACGGCGACGCCTTCCGCTGGCACTTCATCGGCCACCTCCAGAGCCGCAAGGCGTCCAGCGTGAGCGAGCTCTGCGAGCTCGTCCATTCGCTGGATTCGGACTCGGCGGCGAAACGGCTCGAGATCCCGGCGCTCGTGCAGGTCAACCTCGCCGGCGAAGAGTCGAAGTCCGGCGTCGCGCCCGACGAGCTGGAGGGGTTCCTCGAGCGGAGCCCGGTCGAGGTTCGCGGCCTCTCGACGATGCCGCCGTTCTCCGAGAACCCGGAGGCCTCCCGCCCCTACTTCCGCCGCCTACGCGACCTCGCAGAGGGTCACGACCTCGCCGAGCTCTCGATGGGAACGACCCAGGACTACCGCGTCGCCGCCGAGGAGGGAGCGACGTTTGTCCGCGTCGGCTCGGCCCTCTGGCACGGGGAATAGCCGCTTCCGGGGCTACTATCCCCTGCTCGATGGCCTTTTCCGACGTCTGGAACCGAACCCTCGTCTACTTCGGCATCGCCGAGGAGGACGACGACGACTGGGACGAGGACGGCTACGTCACGAACGAGGAGCTCGAGCGGACGTACTCGGAACGGCCGAACGTCCGCCGGCTGGCTCCGCGCCGGCGCAACAACAGCAAGGAGTTCGACGACTGGACCGACCCCGAGCCGACGCCCGGCCGGACCGGCTCGCAGCGGCAGCGGCAGCGCCCGGAGCTCGCGCCCGTGCAAGCCGCTCCGAACCCGTCGGTGAAGGTGCACCTCGTCGTCCCGCAAACGTTCCAGGACGCGAAGACCATCGCCGACCGCTTCAAGGACTACACACCGGTGATCCTCAACCTGCAGGGCGTGGACTCGGAGCTGGCTAAGCGGCTGATCGACTTCGCGAGCGGTCTCACCTACGCGCTCGACGGCGGCATGCAACGAATCGCCGACAAGGTCTTCCTGCTGACCCCGGCGAACGTCGAGGTCAGCGCCGAGCAGCGTGCGCAACTCCTCGAGCGCGGCGGCTTCTTCAACCAAGCCTGAGCGCCGTCCATCGCGGACGTGCCCCGATGGGCCGGTTGTTGAGTCCCGGCGTATCAAGGGGTCTGACCCCAAGCGAGTCGCGGGGCACTGCGACCGCGCTCATCACGCCCGGCGGGCGCGTACGTCTGACCCCGACCGGTCCGGCGGCCGGCCTCGACCCGGGACAGGCCTCTGAGTACGCTCAGGCGTCGTGGCGCACCCCGACGTCGCCTCCGAGCAGGCGTATCTCGACCACGCGTACGACTGCCTCGACCGCATGCGCGAGGCGCTCCTGCACGCGGGTGACTCCGTGGTCGACGAGGTCGCCGGCGAGGCGCTCGACGCGTGGAACGCACGTCGCCTGCAGACGTTCGAGGACGCGGAGCAGGGCCTGTGCTTCGGACGGATCGATCTCGAGACGATCGCCGACCCGACGTACGTCGGCCGCCGCTGGGTGCACGACGAGGGTGGGGAGCCAGTCGTCGTCAACTGGCAGGCGCCGGCCGCCCGGCCGTTCTACACGGCGACGCCCGCCGAGCCACACGGGGTCACGCTCCGCCGCCGCTTCCGCACACAGGGCCGGGAGCTCCTCGACGTCAGCGACGAGGCATTGGACGGTTCCATCGCCGACGCGGTCGTCTCCGTGGACGACTTCCTCCTGGAGGAGCTCGAGCGGGTCGCGAGAGGCGCGGATGCGCGACATCGTCGCGACGATTCAGGCGGACCAGTACGGGCTGATCGCGCGCGATCCGTCACCGCCGCTCGTCGTGCAGGGCGGACCTGGTACCGGCAAGACGGCCGTCGGGCTGCACCGCGCGTCGTTCCTGCTCTACACACACCGAGAGGAGCTGCGGCGCATCCTCGTGGTCGGGCCCAACCCGACCTTCATGGACTACGTCTCCCATGTGCTGCCGGCGCTCGGCGAGGAGAGCGTGGAGCAGCGCGCCGTCGCGGAGCTCGTCGACGAGGTCGAGGTGACCCGCTCCGACCCGCTCGACGTGCAGCAGCTGAAGGCCGACGTCCGCATGGCCGAGGTCGTGCGCCGCGCCGTGGAGGCGCGAGTCAAGCCGCAGCCAGAGCAGCTGGCGCTGCGCCTCGGCGGCGCCTGGATCCGCCTGAAGGAGGAGGAGATCGCAGAGCTCGTCGTGGCGGCGCGCGCCGAGCGTAGCCTCTCCGCATGCGGCGCGGGAGCGCTTCCGGATGAACGTTCTGCGCCGCTTCTACCAGCGCTACGGCGAGCGCCTCGGCGGCAGCGCGTTCATGGCCTCCGACGAGGTCGAGCGCGCCCTGAGACGGGAGGGACGACTGAACGGGTTCCTCGACCGGGTCTGGCCGGCGCCCCGGCCCGATCGGGTCGTCCGCCAGCCTGCTCGGCTCGCGCGAGCACCTCGCAGCCGCCGCGGACGGGATCCTCGACGAAGACGAGCAGGCGTTGCTGGCGCGCGCTCGCGCGCGGCTGGAGTGAGGCCGATCTGCCGCTCGTCGACGAGGCCCGTGCACTGCTCCTCGATCCCCCGCGGCCGTACGGCCACGTCATCGTCGACGAGGCTCAGGACCTGACGCCGATGCAGCTGCGGATGATCGCCCGGCGCGGAGCCGGCTCGTTCACGCTCCTCGGGGACATCGCCCAGGCGACCGGCCCGGTTCCCTACGACGGCTGGGGCGAGCTGCTGCCGCACCTTCCCGGAGGCGACGACGCCGAAGTCAAGGAGCTTCGCCATGCCTACCGCGTCCCGCGCGAGATCATGGCGCTGGCCCTGCCCCTGCTCCAGCAGATCGCGCCCGGCACCGACCCGCCGGTGGCCTATCGCGTCGGCGCCGAGCCGCCGCGCATCCGCCGGGGCGAGCCGCGCGCTGACGCGGGCCTTCGAGGAGGCGGCCCGGCTGGCCGGCGAGGAGGGATTGCTCGCTCTCATCGTCCCGCCGTCGCTTCGCGGAGGCGAGGCGCCGGCGCTGTTCGACGAGACGCGCATGCCGATGCTCACACCGCGCGAAGCGAAGGGCATGGAGTTCGACCACGTCGTCGTCGTCGAGCCGGCCGCAATCGTCGACGAGGCCCTCGGCGGCCAGGGTCTCCGGGAGCTGTACGTGGCACTCACCCGCCCGACCCGGACGCTCGTCGTCGTCCACGAACGGCCGCTGCCTGCTGCCCTCGGGCAGAGGGAACGGAACCGATAGAACGAACATCGCCCCATGGGCGCCGCGAACGCCGCTTCGATCCTGCTCGCGAACTGGGTGGACTCCGCCCAGAGCTTCGTGCAGGTCTTCACGCTCGTCTACTTCCTGCTGATCTTCGCGTACATCCTGATGTCCTGGATCCGGATGCCCTACTCGATCTGGATGCAGCGGATCCAGCGCTTCCTCTACGACGTCGTGGAGCCCTACCTCCGGATCTTCCGGCGGTTCATCCCGCCGCTCGGCCCGCTGGACCTCTCGCCGATCATCGCGATCTTCGTGCTCTGGATCGTGAGCGGGCTTGTGATCCGCATCCTCGGGGAGCTTGGCTGATGGGACTTGCACCCACCGAGATTCGCCACATCCCGATCCCGCGCGGCTTCCGCGGGTACCGCCGAGGTGCCGTCGAACAGCTCCTGGAAGAGATCGCGGACAGCTACGGGGACGTCTGGCGCGACCGCGCCGAGCTGGCAGACCGTCTCGAGCACCTCGAGGAGGAGCTGCAGCGCCACCGGGAGCTGGAGTCGCTGCTGCGAAGGACGCTCGTCTCGGCCGAGGCGGCCGCCGAGGAGCAACGGGAGCAGGCACGCCGAAGCGCCGAGGCCGTTGTCGCGGAGGCGCACGTTGAGGCACGCCGAATCACCTTCGCCGCCACCGCGGAACGCGAGCGGCTGCTGAAGGACGTCAGGCGTCTTCGAGAGCTGCTTCGCACCGCCCTCGCCTCGGTCGACGAGGCCGACGGCGACGACGAGGTTCCGGCGCCGATTCCGGACGAAGCCGCCGCCGCCTAGAATCACTGCGTGGCAGGGGGTGCAACACGGCTACGGCTGCGCGTCGTCCCGGGCTCCAAGAGCCCGGGATCGTCGGGCGGCACGGCGACGCCTGGAAGCTCCGGGTGTCGGCGCCTCCCGAGCGCGGGCGGGCGAACGACGCGGCCGTCGCGCTGCTTGCCGAAACGCTCCGGATCCAGCCGGGCGACGTGCGGCTGGTCGCCGGCCACGGCTCTCGCGACAAGATCGTCGAGGTGAGCGGGCTCGCGCCGTCCGAGGCCGAGCGGAGACTCTCCCGATGAGCACGGTCGACGTCGAGCACTTCCGGGAGCTGCTGCTCGAGAGGCGGGAGGCGGTCAGCGCAGCGCTGAACAACCTCCACCGCGAGAACTCCGTCTCGCTCGAGGACGAGACCGGCGAGCTCGTCTCGGGTAGCGCGGACCAGCATCTGGCCGACACGGCCACCGAGACCGTCGACCGCGAGATCGGAACCACGCTCGAGGAGCACGACGAACGGCTTCTCGCCGAGATCGACGCCGCGCTCCTGCGGATCGAGGACGGCACCTACGGAAAATGCGTCAACTGCGACACCCCCATCCCCGAAGAGCGGCTCGAGGCGATGCCCTGGGCGACGCTCTGCATCGATTGCAAACGCAAAGAGGAACGGGGCTAGGCGAGGCCAGGGCGACCGAGGTCCGGGTCGGGTCGTCGACGAACGGCGTCGTCCCGGTGCTCGGGGCCCGGCGGTCGCTCGCGGCAACGGCCGGACAGTGGGCTGCGCTCGCCGCTGTCGCGCTGTCCGCGATCGCCGCCGACCAGCTGACGAAGTGGATCGTCTCGAACGAGCTCGCGCTCGGCGAGGAGGTCGACGTCGTCGGCCCGCTCTCGATCCACCACGTTCAGAACTCGGGCATCGCGTTCGGCCTCTTCGCCACCGCCACGTCGGTCGTGATCGTGCTGACCGGGATCGCGGTGGCGTGGATGCTCGTGTTCTTCGCGCGGTCGGGCGGGCGGCATCCGATCCTCCCGGTTGCGCTCGGCTTCCTGCTGGGCGGCAGCGTCTCGAACCTGATCGACCGTGTCCGCCTCGGCCACGTCACCGACTTCCTGGACTTCCGCTACTGGCCGGCGTTCAACCTGGCCGACAGCTTCATCGTCGCCGGTGTCGGCATCCTGATCGCCGCGTTGCTCCTCGCCGACCGGGAGCCGCGCCGGCACGCTCCTGGCTCGAGTCACCGTTCCTGACTCGGCGGCCGGGCTCCGGCTCGACCGCTTCCTCGCCGGGCTCCCCGAGGTTGGCTCCCGTGCGGTCGCCGAGCGCCTGCTCGAGGGCGGCAGCGTGGTCGTGGACGGAGAGCAGGCGCCGAAGAGCCGCCGGCTCCAGGGAGGAGAGGACGTCGAGTTCGAGCCGGATCCTAGGGCGCGTAGCGACAGGCTCGCCCCCGAGGAGATCGAGCTGCGGATCGCACACGAGGACGAGCACCTGCTCGTCGTCGACAAGCCAGCCGGGGTCGTCGTCCATCCGTCGCCGGGCCACAAGACCGGGCACGCTCGTGCACGGCGTTCTGGCCCATGGCGCGGCGGGCGGCGACGAGGAGCGTCCCGGGATCGTCCATCGGCTCGACCGCGACACTTCGGGCCTGCTGGTGGTCGCGCGGTCGGACGAGTCCTACGAGCGTCTGAAGGAGCTCGTCAAGGCCCATGGGCTCGAGCGGACATACACGGCGCTCGTCCGCGGCCGGCCGCGTTCGAGGAAGGGCAGGATCGAGGCGCCGATCGGCCGCGATCGCCGCCATCCGACGCGCCAGTCGCTGAATACCGACAGTCCGCGCGAGGCGGTCACGCATTTCGAGCTCGTGGAGCTGCTCGGCCAGCACGCGCTCCTCCGCGTCGACCTGGAGACCGGCAGGACGCACCAGATCCGAGTCCACCTCGGCGCGATCGGGCTTCCGGTGGTCGGGGACCCGGTCTACGGAGCGCCGGATCCGGCTCTTGGCCGCCAGTTCCTCCATGCGACGCGCCTGGCGTTCGAGCATCCCGTTCACCGGCGAGCGGCTCGAGGTCGAGTCGCCGCTTCCCGGCGAGCTCCAGCGGTATCTGGACGACCTCGGCTAGAATCCGCGCGTTCCGTACCCGACCCGGCGGATCAACCAGCGTGGTCGGTGCCGGCGCTTCGTTCGCCGGTTCCACGCTCGTCCACCGGCTGATGCACCCGTCAACCAACCAAGGGGGATCATCTTGCCCGCTGTCTCGATGCGAGAGTTGCTGGAGGCCGGCGTCCATTTCGGTCACCAGACGCGCCGCTGGAACCCAAAGATGCGCCGCTTCATCTTCACGGAGCGCGGCGGCATCTACATCATCGACCTGCAGAAGACGTCCGACCTGCTCGAGCAGGCGTGCGACTTCGTCCGCGACCTCTCCGCCAAGGGCGGCACGGTCCTGTTCGTCGGCACGAAGAAGCAGGCCCAGGACGCCGTCGAGGAGACGGCCAAGCGGGTCGGCATGCCGTACGTCAACCACCGCTGGCTCGGCGGGCTGATCACGAACTGGCGCACGATGTCGAGCCGCATCGAGCGGCTCCACGAGCTTCGGCGCCTCAACGAAGAGGACCAGCTCGAGCTGCTTCCGGCCAAGGAGCGACTCACGATGCTCGGCGAGCTCGAGAAGCTCGAGGCGAACCTCGGCGGCGTCGCCGATCTCAAGCGCCAGCCGGATGCGCTGTTCGTCCTCGACCTGCGCAAGGAGCAGATCGCCGTCCGCGAGGCGCGGCGGCTCGGCCTCCCGATCATCGGCCTCGTGGACACGAACTGCGACCCCGACGAGGTCGACCTCGTGATCCCGGGCAACGACGACGCGATCCGCTCGTGCGGGCTGATCGTGCGGGCGATCGGCGACGCGATCGAGGCGGGGAAGCAGGGCGTGACCGAGCAGGAGTTCGAGCAGAACGGCCAGCGCGAAGCCGCCGCGGAGACCGCGCCGGAGCCAGAGCCGGAGCCGCCCGCCGCCGACGAGACACCCGTCGAGCACGAGCCGATGGCGCAGGCGGAGAGTGCAGCGGAGACCGAGGCCGCGGAGGCGAGCGAGACGACAGAGATCACAGAGCAACAGAGGAAGCACCAGCCCAGGAGGGGGAGGGCCAGTGAGCACGACCGAGATTCCAGCCGGGCTCGTCAAGCAGCTCCGCGAGGAGACGGGCGCCGGGATGATGGACTGCAAGCGCGCCCTGCAGGAGACAGGCGGGGACGTCGAGGCCGCCAAGCGGCTCCTGCGCGAGCGCGGGATGGCCGAGGCCGGCAAGCGCGCCGGCCGCGAGACGACCGAAGGCATCGTCCTCTCGCGCGTCGGCGAGGACCGCGGCACGCTGGTCGCCGTCGGCAGCGAGACCGAGCCTGTGTCCAAGAACGATGCGTTCCTCGACTTCGCCCAGAAGTTGCTGGAAACCGTCGACCAGGACGGGCCCGAGGCCGTCGAGGAGCTGGAGGACGACCGCGTCGAGCTCGTGGGCAAGATCGGCGAGAACATCGCGATCCGCGGTGCGACGAGGTTCGAGCGGGAGGGCGACGAGACGATCGCCGCCTACGTCCACCCACCGGCGAACAAGATCGGGGTGCTCGTGAAGATCCGCGGGTCGGCCGAGCTCGCGAAGGAGCTCGCGATGCACATCTCGTTCGCCGCGCCGAGATACCGGAGCCGCGACGAGGTCCCGGCCGAGGAGGTCGACGCCGAGCGGACGATCTACGAGAACTCCGACGAGGTGCAGTCCAAGCCGGAGCAGGTGCGGCCGAACATCGTCGAGGGCATGCTCCGCAAGCGCTTCTTCGCGCAGACGGTGCTGCTCGACCAGGAGTGGATCCACGAGAGCGGCAAGACCGTGGAGAAGGTGCTCCAGGAGCAGGACGCCGAGGTGCTCGACTTCGCGCGTTACGCCCTTGCAGGCTGAGTCCAACGGCAACCGGCCGATCTTCGGCCGGGTGCTGCTGAAGCTCTCCGGCGAGGCGCTGATGGGCGAGCAGGAGTACGGCATCGACCTCCACGAGGTCGAGCGCATCGCGCGCGAGATCGAAGAGGTCCACGAGCGGGGCGTCCAGATCGCGATCGTGGTTGGCGCAGGGAACATCTACCGCGGGATGACCGCGGCGGCCGACGGCATGGACCGGGCGACCGCCGACTACGCCGGCATGCTCGCGACCGTCCTGAACGCGCTGACGCTCCAGGACGTCCTCGAGCGGCAGGGAATGCACACGCGGGTCCTGTCCGCGATCCACGTGTCGGAGGTCGCCGAGCCGTACATCCGCCGGCGCGCGATCCGGCATCTCGAGAAGGACCGTGTCGTCATCTTCGCGGCCGGCACCGGCAACCCGTTCTTCACCACCGACACGGCCGCCGCGCTGCGCGCGCTCGAGATCGGGGCCGACGCGATCCTGATGGCCAAGCACGCGGTCGAGGGCGTCTACGACGGCGATCCGCGCGAGGAGCAGGACGCCGAATTCCTCCCCGAGCTGACGCATCTCGCAGGCGATCGAGCGGGGCCTGCGCGTGATGGACACGACGGCCCTGTCCCTGTGCATGGACAATGCGCTTCCGATCTACGTCTTCGCGCTCGCCGAGGGCAACATCCGGCGGGTCGCGCTCGGGGAGCGCGTCGGCACGATCATCTCGACACCGACGACCGGAGCCACCACATGATCGACGACCTCATCAGGGACGCCACGACCAGGATGGACAAGTCCGTCGAGGCGACGCACAACGAGCTGAACACGATCCGCACGGGCCGCGCCTCGGCGGCGCTGCTCGATCGCGTGACGTCGACTACTACGGTCAGCAGACGCCGCTGAACCAGCTGGCGACGCTGAACGTGCCCGAGCCGCGCATGCTCACCGTGCAGCCGTTCGACCCCGAGCTCCCTCGGGTCGATCGAGCGGGCGATCCAGGAGTCCGATCTCGGGCTCAACCCGTCGAACGACGGCAAGATCATCCGCCTGCCGATCCCGCAGCTGACCGAGGAGCGCCGCCTGGAGCTCGTGAAGGTCGCGCGCCAGGTCGCGGAGGAAGGACGGGTGGCCGTGCGGAACGTTCGTCGTGACGTGATCCACCACCTCAAGGAAGAGCAGAGCGTCGGCGCCGACGAGGAGCACCGCGCGGAGGACCGCGTCCAGAAGCTGACGGACGAGCACGTTCAGCGGATCGACGAGCTGCTGAAGCGCAAGGAAGCCGAGATCACGGAAGTCTGAGGACGCGTGGGCCTTCTCGCGCGCCTGCGGCGCCGGCCTGAGATCCAGCGCGAGCCTGCGGAGATCCCGCGGTCAGTCGCGATCATCATGGACGGGAACTCGCGCTGGGCCACCGAGCACGGCCTGATGGTCGCCGACGGGCATCGCGAGGGCACGCGCGCGCTCCGACGCACGGTGGAGGCGGCGATCGACGTCGGAATCGAGTCGCTGACCGTCTACGCGTTCTCCACGGAGAACTGGCTGCGTCCGCCCTCGGAAGTCGACGCGCTGATGGAGATCTTCGGCGAGACGATCCAGCGTGAGCTGCCCGACCTGGCCGAGCAGGGCGTCCGGACGCGCTTCGTCGGGCGCCGCGACCGCGTCTCGCCGGAGCTCCAGGAGCAGATGGCCGACCTCGAGGCCGAGACGGCCCACCGCGACCGCCTCAACCTGTGGATCGCCTTCGACTACGGCGGGCGGTCGGAGCTCGCCGAGGCGGCGAAGCGGATCGTCGAGGCGGGTCTCGGTCGCCGACGAGATCGACGAGCAGGTCTTCAGCAAGTACCTGTACGCGCCCGAGCTCCCGGACCCAGATCTCTTGATCCGCACCTCGGGCGAGCTCCGGATCTCGAACTTCCTGCTCTGGCAGCTCGCGTACTCGGAGCTCGTCTTCACCGAGCGCCGCTGGCCCGAGTTCGGCCCCGACGATCTCCGCGCCGCGGTCGACGAGTACTCCGAGCGCCAGCGCCGGTTCGGCGGGCGATGACGGCGCTCGTCTCGCGGCTGCTCGTGGCAGCCGCGCTCCTGCCGGTCGTCTTCCTCCTGATCTGGGCGGGCGGCTGGTGGATCGTCGGCCTGGCCGTGGTCGCCGCCATGGTCGCGCTCCACGAGCTGTACGTGATGACGCGGGAGCTCCGGCCGGTGCTGCTCGCAGGCTACGCGGGGACCCTCGCGACGCTGATCGGGGCGGCGTGGGGGCCGGAGTGGGCGCTCGCCGGTTTCTTCTCGACGCTGCCGCTCGTCTTCCTGTTCAAGGCGGCAGCCGGCGCGATGCCGACCACCGCGTCGATTGCGGTGACCGTTCTCGGCTCGGCCTGGATCGGGCTCGGCCTCGCGCATCTCGTGCTCCTTCGCGAGCTGCCCGAGCACGGTGTCCTCGTGATCTTCACTGTCGTCCTGACCGTCTTCGCGTCCGACACTGCGGCGTTCGCGGCCGGCCGGGTGATCGGCAGGCACAAGATGGCGCCGCAGACTTCACCGGGGAAGACCTGGGAGGGCTTCGCGGGCGGAACGATCGTGGCGGTGCTTGTCCCGTTCTTCGCGCTCTACGAGGAGGAGTTCCTGACAGTTCCCGAGTCGCTGGCCCTCGGAGCCGTCATCGCGGTCGCGGCCCCGGTCGGCGACCTCTTCGAGTCGGCTCTGAAGCGCGACGCCGGCGTGAAGGACAGCGGCCGCCTCCTGCTCGGCCACGGCGGCGTGCTCGACCGGCTGGATGCGTTCCTGTTCACCGGCGTCGCGGCGTACTACTTGCTGAAAGCGTTCGGCGCGGCATGATGGGTCGATGAAACGCGTTGCGATACTCGGGGCCACCGGCTCGATCGGCCGCCAGGCGCGGGACGTGATCGAGCGGCATCCGGACCTCGAGCTCGTCGCCGCCTCGTCGGGCTCACAGCCGCTGGACGACGTCGCGCCGCTGACCCAGGTCGGCGGCGATCCGGTGGAGCTGCTCGAGCAGGCCGAGCCCGATGTCGTCCTCAACGCCGTCGTCGGGTTCGCCGGCGTGCAAGCCACGCTCTGGACGCTGGAGCGCGGGATCGACCTCGCGCTGGCGAACAAGGAGAGCCTGGTCGCGGCCGGGGAGCTCGCGCTGAGCGCATGGGAGCGGGGTGGAGGCCGTCTCCTGCCCGTGGACAGCGAGCACTCGGCGCTCCACCAGTGCCTCGAGCGCCGCCCACCCGAGACGATGGACTCGGTCGTGCTCACTGCTTCGGGCGGGCCGTTTCGCGGCCGCAACCGATCGGAGCTGGAGGACGTAACACCCGACGATGCGCTCGCTCACCCCACCTGGAACATGGGCCCGAAGATCACGATCGACTCGGCGACGCTCGCGAACAAGGGCCTCGAGGTCATCGAAGCGCACTTCCTCTTCGGCCTGCCGTACGAGCGGATCGAGGTCGTGATCCAGCCGACGTCCGTCGTCCACGCACTGATCCGTCTCCGCGACGGCGCGGCGCTCGCGCACGTCGGCTACCCGGACATGCGCGTGCCGATCTCCTACGCGCTCACCTTCCCGGATCGCTCGGCAGTCGACGTCCCACAGCTCGACTTCGCGTCCGGTCTCGTGCTCGAGTTCGAGCCCGTGGACGAGGAGACGTTCCCGATGCTCGGTCTCGCGCGGACCGCCGGAGAGCGGGGAGGGACGTACCCGTGCGCGTTCAACGCGGCGAACGAGGTCGCGGTTGCCGCCTTCCTCGAGGGTCGGTTGCCGTTCCTCGGCATCGCGGAGGTGACCGAGCGCACGCTCGACGCCGTCGACGGGTCGCCCGCCTCCGACCTCGAGCAGCTCCAGGCGGCCGATGCCGATGCGCGCCGACTCGCCGAGCAGGCGCTGGTGACGGCGTGAACAGCCTGATCGCCATCCTCGGCCTCGCCTTCCTCGTCCTGCTCCACGAGGCCGGCCACTTCTTCACCGCTCGCGCCGTAGGCATGCGGCCGCGCAAGTTCTACATCGGCTTCCCGCCGGCGATCGCAAAGACGCAGCGCGGCGGGATCGAGTACGGCATCGGCGCGATCCCGCTCGGCGGCTTCGTGAAGATCCCCGGGATGCACCGCCCGGCGCCGTCCGAGGTTGACGCGCACTTCGGCCGCGCGATCCAGGAGGCGCCGCAGCTGATCGGCCCGGCCGAGCGCCTCAAGCGCCTGCTCGCGGAGGGTGACTTCGACGGTGCGGCAGGCGCGCTCAAGGCGCTGGAGCGCACCGCGGCGGACACCGACCTCTCGCCAGCCGCTCGCAAGGGGATGGAGCGGGGGATCACGGAGATCACCGACGAGCTCGGCCTGGACGCCTACTGGCGCCAGCGCACCTGGAAGAAGATCGCAGTCATCGGCGCCGGCCCGGGAGTCAACCTGGTCTTCGCCATGCTGATGTTCGCCCTCCTGCTCGTTCTCGGCCCCGGCCGGGCCACGACGACGGTCGACGAGGTCGAGCGCGAGATCAGGCCGGGTCAGCAGACGCCGGCCGCGCAGATCGGACTGCGGCCCGGTGACCGCATCGTCGCGATCAACGGGACTCCGGTCGACGCCTCGAAGATGTTCGAGCTCATCGTCGAGTCCGAGGGCAGGCCGATCCGGGTTGCCGTCGAGCGCGGCGGCCGCCGGGTCGTCCTCGGCCCGGTGCGGCCGTTCGAGGACACCGACGGCGCGTACCGCATCGGCTTCCGGCCCGCATTCGAGGATCTTCCCGTCCTGACGGCGGTGGGAGAGTCGTTCCGGCTCACCTGGCTGATCACGAAGGAGATCGGCGGCACGCTCAGCCGCCTGGTCCGCGGCTCCGGTCGTGAGGAGATCTCGAGCCCGATCGGGATCGTCCGCGGCTCGTCCGACGCCCTCGACCGCGGGTGGGAGACCTACCTCTGGGTGCTGGGGCTCATCAGCCTGTCGCTGGCACTCCTCAACCTGCTCCCGCTGCTGCCCTTGGACGGCGGTCACATCGCGTTCTCGATCATCGAAGGCGTCCGCGGACGCTCGGTCGGCAGGGAGGTCTACGAGCGGGTCTCGGTGGTGGGGATCGCCGTGGTGCTGATGCTCTTCTTCATCGGGCTCTCGAACGACATCGGCGGGAGATCGGGTGGCTAGACTCGGATCGTGGGATCCGAGCGTAGCGTCAAGGTAGGCAACGTCCAGATCGGCGGCGGCGCGCCGGTGGTCGTCCAGTCGATGACCCTGACGCCGACCCGGGACGTCGCGGCGACGACCGCGCAGATCGCCGCGCTCGCATCCGCCGGGTGCGAGGTCGTCCGCTGCGCGGTGCCGAAGATCGAGGACGCCGAAGCGCTGAGGAAGATCGTCCGGCTCTCGCCGCTGCCGGTGATCGCGGACATCCACTTCAACGCGAGCCTGGCGCTTCGCGCGATCGACGCCGGCGTCGCCGCGGTACGGATCAACCCGGGGAACATCGGCGGCCCCGAGAAGGTCGCAGAGGTCGTGGTCGCCGCCAAGCGCGCCGGGATCCCGATGCGGATCGGCGCGAACTCCGGGCTCGCTGCCGAAGCATCTCCTCGGCCTCGCCCAGCAGGACCAGGCCGAGGCGCTCGTCGCCGCTGCGATGGAGGAAGTCGAGCTGCTCGAGAAGCTCGACTACCGCGACTTCAAGATCTCTGTCAAGGCCACGCACGTCCCGACGATGATCCGGGCCTACCGGATGCTCGCCGCGCGCGTGCCGTACCCGCTCCATCTCGGCGTCACCGAGGCGGGCACGCCGTACACCGGCTCGATCAAGAGCGCGGTCGGGATCGGCTCGCTGCTCGCGGACGGGATCGGCGACACGATCCGCGTCTCGCTGACCGCCGACCCGGTCAAGGAGGTCGAGACCGCCTGGGAGATCCTCAAGGCGCTCCACCTGCGCGAGCGGGGCCCGTGATGATCGCCTGCCCGTCCTGCGGCCGCGACAACGTCGGCGTCGAGAACCTCGCCGTGGTCGTCGAGGAGCGGCTCGCGCGGCTATGCCGCAGCCCTTCGAGGTCGCGGTCATGGGCTGCGCGGTGAACGGACCGGGGGAGGCCGGGCGATGCCGACTTCGGGATCGCCGGCGGGCGAGACGTCGGCTTCATCTACGCGCACGGGCGGGTGCTGAAGAAGGTCTCCTCGGACATCCTCGTCGACGAGCTCTTCCACGAGATCGACGGCTGGATCGCCGCGGGAATGCCGCGTCCGAAGCGGCTGAAGATGGCGAAGCCGGCCGCCCTGGCCATGGCCGAAGCGTCCCTGGTCCCGCTCGACTAGCGCCGTGATCGCCCGAGCATCGCAGCTCCATCTGCCGACCCTGCGCGACGACCCCGCGGAGGCGGAGGCCATCAACCACAAGCTGCTCGTCCGCGGCGGCTTCATCCGCCAGGTGAGCGCCGGCCTCTGGACGTTCCTGCCGCTCGGGTGGCGGGTCCACCAGCGTGTCGTCCAGATCATCCGCGAGGAGATGGATGCGATCGGATCGCAGGAGCTGCTCGGCCCGGTGCTGACCCCGGCGGAGCTCTGGCACAAGAGCGGCCGGTACGACATCCCCGATCGTCTTCAAGCTCCAGGACCGCAACGGCCGCGACTTCGTCCTGCCGTTCAGTCACGAGGAGACGGTCACGCTGCACGCGCTCGAGTTGCAGTCGTACAGGCAGCTCCCGCAGCTCTGGTACCACTTCCAGACCAAGGACCGCGACGAACCGCGGCCGCGCGGCGGGCTCATCCGCATGCGCGAGTTCATCATGAAGGACTCCTACTCGTTCGACCGCGACGAGGCGGGGCTAGACGAGAGCTTCGAGAAGAATCGCGGTCGCCTACCACCGGATCTTCGAGCGCTGCGGGCTCGAGGCGCACGCGGTCGAGGCGGAGTCCGGGATGATGGGCGGCAGCGAGAGCGTCGACTTCCTCGCACCGGCGGGGTCGGGCGAGAACACGCTCGTCCAGTGCGAGCGAGGCGACTACTCGGCCGACATCGACATCGCCCGCGCGGTTCCGCGAGCGCCGGAGTTCCCGGAGCGGCTGGCCGCGCCGGAGGAGATCGAGACGCCTGGCGTGACGACGATCGAGGGCCTCGCGGAGCTGCTCGGGATCGACGCGGCGGCCACGTCCAAGGCGATGCCGGTCGTCAAGGCGGACGGCACACTCGTCCTGGCCCTGATCCGGGGCGATGACAGGCTCAGCGAGTCGAAGCTCCTCAGCCTGTTCTCTAGCGACTTCCGTCCTGCCGAGGAGGAGGAGATCCGGGCTGTCTTCGGCGCCGGCGGCGGCTCGCTCGGTCCGGTCGGCGTCGAGGTCGAGGTGATCGCCGACGAGACGCTTCGCGAGGGGCAGTTCGTCGCGGGCGCGAACGCGGACGGCAGGCATCTGCGGGGCGTAGAGGCCGGACGCGACTACCAGCCCCGCTTCGCCGACATCCGCGAGCCGAAGGAGGGCGACGCGTGCCCCGTCTGCGGCGGACGGCTCTCGTTCACTCCCGCGATCGAGGTCGGCCACATCTTCAAGCTCGGGACGTTCTACTCGGAGCCGTTCGGCGCGATGTACCTGGACGAGTCCGGGAAGGAGCGGCCGATCGTGATGGGGTGCTACGGGATCGGGCCAGCGCGAATCATGTCGTCTGCGGTCGAGCAGCACGCCGACGAGCACGGGATCGCCTGGCCTTCGAGCATTGCCCCGTACGACGTCCACGTCGTGGTGCTGGGCGGAGTCGAGAGCCAGGCGGAGGAGGTGGCAGCAGCGCTCGACGAAGCGGGCAAGAGCGTTCTCCTCGACGACCGCGACCAGCGCCCCGGCGAGAAGTTCGCCGACGCGGACCTGATCGGCATCCCGACACGCATCACGGTCGGCAAGAAGACGCTCGAGGACGGCGCGGTGGACGTTCGGGACCGTGCGACGGGCGAGGAGCGGCGCGTACCCGTCGCCGAAGTTGGAAACTAGGTAGTAATACGACCTTGGCCCGCCGCCGACGATTCAGCACTGAGCCGTTCGGGCCGACGCTCGAGCGGCTGATGCAGGAGAAGGGCGTGACTTACCGCGCGCTCGCCGACCAGACGAACCTGTCGGCCGGGTATCTGAACCACCTCGTGCACGGAAACCGGCCGGTTCCTTCGGACGAGATCGTCCGCAAGCTCTCGAAGGCTCTGGGGGTCGAGCCCGAGCATTTCCGCGAGTACCGCCTCCGGCTGATCACCCACAGGCTCGAGCAGATGCCCGAGCTGATCGACCGGCTCTACCGGCGCCTGGAACGCTGACGCGCGCTCGGCGGCGGAGGGCCGAGCTCGTCCTCGGATGCCTCGCGCCGGCGCTTCGCGAGCCCCTTGACCTCGTCGAGGAATCGCGTCGTGTGCGCTTCGAGCTCGTCACTCACGAACTCACCGGGCGGCTTCTTCGCGCGTGGTTTCTGATGTTTGTGGGGTTTCGGGGTGTCTTCGGAGTTTTCCACAGGGGTGTGGATATCGTCGGTGCTGGCAACGTGCGTCTCAGAGCCATCTCCAAGTAGTCCGCAGAGAGAGGCTGTGGACAACGCGTCTGGATTCCTCTGGCCGAATTCAAGCCGTACAGAGGCCCTCTGCTTACGTGGACCTCCCCGAATCGTGCGCAGTTTCCGCAAAGTTCCTGCGCGGGCAGGAGGCCGCGTGAGCGGGGGGTCGCTCTGACTCGGCTGCGGAACTCAAGCGCGCAGCTTCTGTGCGGTGAGCGTGGCCGTACCCGCAGCAACGAGAGCGACGGCAAGCACCGCAGGACGATCTAGAGGCTGAGGATCGATCTCGGTCGAGCAGGATCCGGGCTCGAACCCCTCGTCGCTCATAGTGCTCGTTGGCCGGTTGTGCGAGCTAAGGAAAGCAAGGTGGCGTGCCTTCTGAAGCCGGTCGGTGGCGAGCGCGCCTAACCGCGGTTTCGGGATTCAGGGCGTGCTTGTTATCGTGGTCGCGTTCCGGGGCGTGGCGCAGCCTGGTTAGCGCGCTAGTCTGGGGGACTAGAGGTCCCGAGTTCAAATCTCGGCGCCCCGATCATTGAAAGCCCCGCTTACGCGGGGTTTTCTGTTTCCAGTCTGAAAACGCGATCGCCCCGGTGGCAGCGCGGTGGCGGCAGACCTAGGCAGTTGAGCGCGCTGAGCCGAAGCGATCTGAGGAGGAGGCGTTCGAGGAGATCGGCGTGCGCTGCTCGAACTCGATCGGGCTTCGGCTTAGGCAGCCGGAACGGGAGGGACCGAGACAGCTCTGCGGAGCGGGTCCGCGTCGGCTAGCCGCTCGCGAAGACGTCGGCGCCGCAGCCGAGGACGAGCGCGTCCAGGACGTCCGCTGGGTCGACCCAGCGCAGCGAGGGATGGTCGAGATCGACGGCGGTGTCCGGCCAGGTCTCGAGGCCGAGTGAAGCCGCGCCTTCGTCGGCGCCGAAGCAGAGCAGCGTCCCGGCGTCGTAGACCTCTCGGCTGAGCGTTTGCCGGCGAGCGGTGGTCTCCAGCTCGCGCAGCTCCTCGAGCGGATCGATCCGGATGTTGGAGTCGGAACCGATGCAGATCCCGATTCCCCGCTCGCGCAGGCGCACGACCGGCGCGAACCCGTCGCCGAGGTTCGCCTCGGTCGTCGGGCAGAGGCAGACTCGCGCCCCAGCTTCGGCAAGGAGGTCGAGCTCGCGGTCGTCGGCGTGGGTCGCATGGACGACAGTCGTCCGTGGCCCGAGGCAGCCGGTTTTCGCCAGGAGCTCGATCGGACGGACACCGTGCTCTTCGAGGCACTCCTCGATCTCGCGCGGCTGCTCGTCGGCGTGGACGTGCAGCGGGAGGCGCTCACGCTCGGCGTAGGCGCCGATCGCCTCGAGCCAGTCGGGCGGGCAGGCACGGACGGAGTGGGGGGCACAGCCGACGCGGACGCCTGCCTCCCGCAGCTCCTCGAGCTGGCGGAAGTACTCCGCCGTTGATCCTTGCCGGAACCGCTCGATCCCTCCCCGCGCATAGGCGCTGAGCAGGAGGACGAGCTCGATCTCGGCCTCGCGGGCAGCCTCGACGACTGCGTGGGCCTCCGGCAGGCCGAGGTAGTGGAACTCGCCCACAGCCGTGTAGCCGGCGGCGCGGAGCTCGCCGTACGTTTGGGCGTACTCGCGACGAACCGTCTCCGGCGTGTGGCGCTCGGCCTCGGCGATCATGGCCTCGCGCCACGCCCAGAAGTCGCCGCCCGTCCTGCGCCCGCGCAGCGCCCGCTGAAACGCGTGGCAGTGAGCGTTGACGAACCCCGGAACGGACAGTGTGCGCGACTCATCCACGGGGACGCATCGTCACACTTCCGACCCGGTCTCGTGTCCCACGCGTGCGCCGCCGCTCGTTACGCTCGAAGTGGGGAGGAGGCTGGAGGCCCCAGCGACCCAGTGGGGGAAGTCGCCGAGCGCCAACTATCCTTGCTCGGGATGGCGGAACGAGTCGTCCCGCTGCGCCTTGCGCAGATCCCGAACGCGCTGACGATCGCGCGCTTCGCCGCGATCCCGGTATTCATCGTCATGCTGGTGAACGCTGACGGAGGTCACAGCTGGCCGGCAGCGATCCTCTTCGCCGCCGCCGCGGCGACCGATCAGATCGATGGGTGGCTCGCCCGTCGCTGGCACGTGGAGTCGCGCTTCGGGACCGTGGCAGACCCGCTGGCCGACAGGCTGATGATCGACACGGCGGTGATCGGGCTCTTCCTGCACGGCCGCGTGCCGTGGCCCGCGCTCGTCCTGATCCTGGCTCGTGACGCCGTGCTGATCGGCTGGGTACAAGCTGATCGTGCCGCGTGGTTACGAGCTCTCAGTCAGCTTTGCCGGGAAGGTGGCGACCTGGATCCTCTATGCGTCGCTCGCGCTCATGCTGGCGACCGAGGAGGGCACCGACTTCCCGTACGTGCTCTTCTGGATCGGCCTCGCGCTTTCGCTCTTCGCCGGCGCCGCCTACGTCGTCGGCGCGCTGAGGAGCCGGACATGAAGGCCGTCGTCATGGCCGGCGGCGAGGGCACGCGCCTTCGCCCGCTCACCTCCAATCAGCCGAAGCCGATGGTGCCGATCGTCGGCAAGCCTTGCATGGAGCACATCGTGGAGCTCCTCATGACCCACGGTTTCGAGGAGATCATCGTCACGCTCGCCTTCCTGCCGCAGGCGATCCGGAGCTACTTCGGTAACGGGGAGAGCATCGGGGCGAACATCGAGTACTCGGTCGAGGAGTCGCCGGCCGGCACTGCGGGATCGGTGCGGCTGGCGAGCGACCATCTCGACGACACGTTCATCGTCATCTCGGGAGATGCGTTCTGCGACTTCGACCTGACCAAGCTCGTCGAGTTCCACAAGGAGAAGGGCTCGGCGGCCACGCTCGCGCTGAAGTCCGTCGAGAACCCGCTCGAGTTCGGCATCGTCGTCACGGACAGCGATGGGCGCGTCGAGCGCTTCCTCGAGAAGCCTTCGTGGAGCCAGGTGTTCTCCGACACGATCAACACGGGCGTCTACGTGATCGAGCCGGAAGTGCTCAACCACGTCCCCACCGACCGGCCGTATGACTTCTCCAAGGAGCTCTTCCCGTTGCTCCTGGAGATGGGCCGGCCCGTCTACGGCCATGTCGTCGAGGGCTACTGGCAGGACGTCGGCGACCTCGACCAGTACCGCCAGGCGAACTTCGACGCCCTTGACGGGCGTGTCGGTCTGAACATCCCCGGCGTCCGGCTCCGCGGCAACGTCTGGCTCGGAGAGGGTGTCGAGATCGACGACATCGACCGGATCGAGGCCCCGGCGTACCTCGGCAACTACTGCCGGATCGGGGCGGACGCGACCGTCGGGCCCTACTCGGTGCTCTCCTCGAGCGTGACCCTGCGCGACCGGGCGCGGACGGTGGCGTCCGTCATCGACGCCTCGACCCACATCGGCCGCAGCGCGCTCATCGAGAACGCGATCGTCGGCCGGAACTGCGACATCCGCTCGCACGTGCGCATCCACGAGGGCGTCGCGATCGGAGACGAGGTCACGATCGGCGCCGAGAGCGTGATCATGCCCGGCGTCCGGATCTTCCCCTTCAAGGAGGTGGAGTCGGGCTCGCAGGTCCACGAGAACCTCATCTTCGAGGCGCGCTCCACGCCGCAGCTGTTCGGCCAGGGCGCGGTCATGGGCATGGTCAACGTCGATCTCACACCGGACACGGCGCTCAAGATCGCAGCTGCGTTGGGCACGGCGCTCAAGCGCGGCGCCCGCGTGGTGGCGAGCCGCGAGTCGGCGCCGGCCTGCCGGATGATCAAGCGCGCGATGATCTCCGGCCTCAACTCGACCGGGGTCAACGTCGCCGACCTGCGAGTCCTCCCGGCGGCAGTCTCACGGCACCTCCTCAAGAGCCATGGGTACGAGGCCGGGTTCCACGTGGGACTGAGCAGCACCGATGTGGAGGTCCTGAGGATCCAGTTCTTCGAGCATCCCGGGATCGAGGCGTCGAGCTCCTTCCAGAAGGAGATCGAGAAGCACTTCAGCCGGCACGAGCTCCGGCGTGTCGCCGCTCGCAGACGTGGGTGAGATCAGCTACCCGGCGAGAGCGCGCGAGGGCTACGCCGACGACCTCCTCGCCAATTTGGATCGCGAAGCGATCCGTAAGCGCGGCTTCCGGATCGTCGTCGACTACGGCTACTCGGCCGCGTCCTTCGTCCTGCCGCTGCTGCTCGGGCCCCTGGGCGTCGAGGCAGTTGCCGCGCATGCGTTCACACCCGACCTCCCGCCGGGGGAGACGGCGACGCTGCGGGGACTCGTCGGCCAGACGAAACGTCTCGTAGGAGCGGTGAGTGCGGACCTCGGCGTCGTCTTCGACCGGGCCGCGGAGCGCCTCTACCTGATCGACGACCAGGCGCGGGAAATCCCTGTCGAGCAGGCGCTGCTGCTGTACCTGCGCCTGATCGGGAGCAACGGACGTGTCGGCAAGCTCGCGTTCCCGGTGACCGTCACGAGTCAGGTCGAACGGCTCGTCGAAGGGAGCAGCCTGGAAGTGATCCGAACTCCGGCCTCGCTCGCCGAGCTCACGAAGGCGGCGGCAGAGGACGGCGTCATCTTCGCCGGCGCCGTGGGGGGCGGCTACGTCTTCCCGGAGTTCCTGCCCGCGTACGACGCGATCGCCAGCCTCTGCAAGCTCCTCGAGCTCCTCGCCCCGGTCGATCGCAAGCTCTCGGACCTCGTCGCCGAGCTGCCGGTCTCTCACGTCGTGCACAGGCAGGTACCGTGCCCGTGGGCGCAGAAGGGACTGGTCATGCGGGTCCTGACCGAGCGTCTGAAAGATCGGGACGTCGACCTTCGCGACGGGATCAAGATCTTCGACGAGCGCGGGTGGGCGCAGGTGCTTCCCGACCCGGACGAGCCGCTCGTCCACGTCTACGCCGAGGGCGAGAGCGAGGACGTGTCGGTGGAGCTGGAGCAGGAGTTGCGCACGCTCGTAGAAGATGTGCTTCAGAACGGCAGCGATACCGGCGCTTGATCGCAAAACGCTCAAGTTGAGGTTGACCCTTAGCCGCCCGACTGATTAACTGACCCTCGACCGAAAGGCGCTGCATGGAACCGTTGCCCGATCTCGCATCCCTCTCCGACAAGGAGCTGAAAGCGTTCATCGACGATCTCCAGCGCGAGGAGCAGGAGGTCTCGTACCGGCGACGGCTTCTGCACGGGAAGATCGACATCCTTCGCGCCGAGCTCGTCTCACGGCTGCAGCAGCAGGAAGGAGCGGGGCAGGGGCCGCTCAGCGAAGTCGACGTCGACAAGCTTGCTGCGATCCTGGCGGGCAAGGCCGCGCCGCCCGAGGCCTAGTGCCCCTCCCAGCAATGCACGCCGGCTTCTGGCCAACGGGGCAAAACCTAACGGGCGCATCACCGGAAGGAGCACTAGTGCCGCACGTGTACTGCCCCGAGTGCGGGTTCCAGAACCCGGAGGCCGCGAACTTCTGCTCCAAATGCGGCGCGGCGCTCGTCCGCGACCAGTCCGGGGCGGACACGACCGTCGCGTTCACCCCTGAGGAGCTGGACGACCAGTCGCCGCTCGAGGATCTCGGAATGGAGGGGCCGGCGCTCGTGGTTCGGTCAGGTGGCGGCCGCGCCGGCGAGCATTTCGTCCCGAAAGGGGATCGCACGACGATCGGCCGCTCGCCCGACTGCGACATCTTCCTCGACGACGTCACGGTCTCTCGCAAGCACGCCGTACTGGTGCGGGGCGAGGGCTCGTTCACGATCGAGGATCAGGGAAGCCTCAACGGCACATTCGTGAACAAGCGGCGCATCGATTCCTCACCGCTGGCCGACGGCGACGAGGTCCAGGTCGGCAAGTATCGACTGACCTTCCTGGAGCAGTGAGCGCGACCGCTGTCAGCCAGGAGCGGCCGCTCACCATCGGCGCGGTCTGCCGGCTCTTGCGCGAGGAGTTTCCCGACATCTCGATCTCGAAGATCCGCTACCTCGAGGAGCAGGGGCTGCTCGCTCCGCGGCGAACCCCCGGCCGCTACCGGCTCTTCGCGGAGGACGACGTCGACCGCCTCAGGACGATCCTGCGTCTTCAGCGCGACGAGTTTCTCCCACTGCGCGTGATTCGCCAGGAGCTCGCGTCGACTGCGACGAGCCGCCGGAGGCGTACGGGCCCCGGCAGCGCCGAGGACGAGGAGGTCGAGCTCTCGGAGCTGTGCGAGCGCGCCGCCGTGACTCCGGCGCTGGCTCGCCAGCTCGAGGAGTACGGGCTGATCGAGGCTCGCATCGACGGCGGTGAACGGCTCTACCGGCAGAGCGAGGTCGACATCGCCGCGGCGTGCGGAAAGCTCGCGCGGTTCGGGATCGACGCGCGCCATCTCCGGTCGTTCCGGTCTGCATCCGACCGCGAGGTCGGGCTCCTGGCGGCGATCGTTGCCCCAGCGCTTCGCGCCAGGAACCCCGAACGACGCCAGAGCGGGCTGGACGATCTCCAGGTTCTCGCCGAAGTCGCCCAGGAGCTGTCCCAGCTCCTCTTCTGGCGGGCGCTGCGTAGGGTTGGCGCCTCGTGATCGACCTCAAGACACGTGTCCGTGAGGTGCCGGACTGGCCGGAGCCCGGTGTCGGGTTCAAGGACGTGAGCCCGCTGCTGCGTGACCCGGAGGCGCTCGCGCAGACCATCTCGTCGCTGGCCGACTGGACGCGCGAGCGGAACCCTGACCTCGTTCTGGGCGCTGAGGCGCGGGGGTTCATCCTCGGCGCCGCGATCGCCAAGGAGGTGCCCTGCGGCTTCGTCCCTGCACGGAGGCCCGGGAAGCTCCCGCCGGAGACCGTGAGCACGACGTACGCGCTCGAGTACGGCCAGAACGCCCTGGAAGTCAACGCCGACGCGATCGGCGACGGGGCGCGCGTGGTGATCCACGACGACGTGCTGGCCACAGGGGGCACCGTCGAGGCGATCGGTGGGCTGGTCGAGCAGCTGGGCGGGGAGGTCGTCGGCGTCAACTTCATCATCGAGCTGACGTTCCTCGGCGGCCCCGAGCGGCTCTCGAAGTATCCGCTGCACTCGCTGATCTCGTACTGACCGGGAGGTTCGGCAGCCTCGGGCGGTTTTCGGCTCCCTCCCGCCAGGGATTGCTCGTCGGCGCGGCGCCGACGATAGAGACAGTGCCGTGAATGTCCTGCCACCCGACGAGGGGAAAGCCGTCAGCCGGCTCATCGGCCACTGCTCGGATTTGGCCCTGCTCTCCCAGCCGCAACCGCGTGCCCAGGCGCAGCCGCGTGCCCGGGAGCGGCTCGAGGTCGCGCTCGGCGGCGAGCTGGCGCGCCGCCTAGTGGGCGCGCTGTCGGGCGATCACCGGTTGCCGGTCCGCGCCTTCGGCGACTAGAGCATTCGTTCCAGAATGAGAGCTGTGCCGCCACCATCCTGAAACGAGTTCTAAGTCGGCTTCCGGACGTCGTCACCGCCGTAGAGGCGGACGACGAGGAAGATCACGCAGGCGGCGAGCAAGCTCATGATGAAGGCCGTGGCGCCTTCGACGCCGATCGCCAGCATCCCGAGCCAAAGGTAGAGACCGAGCCCGAAGGCCCACAGGAACGACGTGACGCCGCGGTCGATGCTCGGCTGGCGGAGATGCATGCGCGGCGATTCTAGAAGGCGGCGGCGTGGCGCGGGGGAGGTCGTTTCGGTCCACAAAAAGGAACTGGCGCCTAGGAACCCGAGGGCACCTCTGCGCCAGTTCGTTCGCCGAGCCGGTTTCGCTTTCGTCCACCGATCCTGGTGACTTTCGCCTTCCGGCTACGGCCCTCAGGATCTGCTTCGTCCTACTCGCGTCCCGTGCTCGACGCAACGAGGACAATAGGGCCCGTCGGGACGGGTTGCAAGGGGTCGCAAGAACAACTTCTTCGCAATTTGCAGAGTTTTCTTTTTTCCACATTTCCACAGCCTGCGGGCCATCGTGCTCTACCACCGGCCGGGACCAAAAAAACGATCTGGCGCCTAGGAACCCGAAGGCTCCTCTGCGCCAGATCATTCGCCGAGCCGGTTTCGCTTTCGTCCACCGATCCTGGTGACTTTCGCCTTCCGGCTACGGCCCTCAGGATCTGCTTCGCCCTACTCGCGCTCCGTGCTCGACGCAGGGGAGAGACTAGGGCCGGAATGCTTGGCCTGCAAGACCTCACACAACGCAATTTCACGCTATTTGCAAACGATTCAGTTTTCCACATTTCCACAGCACGATCACGTTTCTGTGGATAACCCCTGGCGAGCCCGGGAGACTGCATCGAGCTCGTTCGCCGGGCGGACGGGGGAGGCGGAGGCGCCGCCGGCTCCAGGTGTTCCAACTTGACATAACACCTGTTCTCGTGCGTACAGCCACGGGAACGCCTGGGCGCAACGGTGCGTTACCTGCAGCGCACCGGAAACGGCGGTGCTGGTGTTCGTACGCGCATCCTCTGCATCGGACCGATGTACGTGTTGAACGGCACGTTCAACAAGCGGGCGTCGAAGGCGACCTCCGTCCCCGGGCACACGTTCACGAGCCGGATGCGGAAGGTCGCGGAGCCGTCGGGCACGATGGTCGAGCTTTCCTCGTCGGGAGCGACGAGCTTGACGTCCCCCAGCGCATCCCCGTCAGCGTGGCCGAGCTGAAGGAACACGGACTCGCCGGGCCACGCGTTGCGTCCAGTGTTCCGCACTACGACCTCGACGTTCTCTGGTTCGAACGTGTCCTCCATGCGAGCCGGCTGGAACGTGGCGGCGAAGAGGCCGGCCGGCACCTGGCAGAAACCGATCCGCGCCGTGGCCGGAGGCCGAGGAAGCCGGTGACGTCTCGCGACCGCTCGGGCGTCCGTCTGACTCGGCCCGCAGCGGAAGTAGCCGTCGCCGACCGCCCCGGCGCGCGCCTTGAGGCAAGCCAGCTCCTGTCCGTCGACCGAATGGCTCATCACCGCGCACGGATCGCTGGTGTCCAAGACCGAGCACATGACCGAGCTCGTGTGCCGCGACGATGCTCTGCAACTGCGTGAACCAGCGGCGATCGCCGAGCGCCCACGGCTCAGGATCACGCCGAATCCGGGGCCGCCGCGTCCGGCGACCGTCGTCCCGTCGTCGTCACGGACGATCGGCGCGGACCGGATCGTGAAGTCGGGCTTGCTCCCACGCGCAGCGGGCACGAAGCGGACGCCCGTGCGCGCGCCGTTCCATGACTGGATCGCGAAAGCGACGGCAGTGCGATAGCCGGAGAGATCGCGGTAGGTGAGGGTCCCGCCTCGCGTGGCGGTGGACGTGGCGGGGACGGCCGCTACAGCAGCGAGCGCGAGACCGCCGGCAACCACGAGCAGGACGAGACACACGCGCCTTCTCGACATCGAGACCCTTTCCTCAGAACCGCAGTAGTCGCATTTAAGTGCAGGCGACGTCCGCGTCAAGCCCCGCAGCTTTGCGGCCGCGCACCTCTTCTCGTGCGTCCGGCCCCCAGGCGGCTCGCGCGGGATTCGGTATAGACTCGCGCCGCCAACACGGGAATCGCCCGACGTTTTGCGTCGTCGGTAATTGGAGAGGGAACCAGCGGGATGACGACGGCCGAGATCGAGTCCGTCCTCGGTAGCGAGGACTTGCGCAATCTGCTCGAAGTAGCGGAGCAGTCGGGCGCCGTCAAACACGCCGAATTGGCGAGGTCCTCGAGCCACTCGATCTGGACGAGCTCGAGCGCGAGGCGCTGCAGCGGGAGCTGGAGCAGCGCGGCATCGATGTCGTCGAGGACGCGCCCCAGCCCGAAAAGGCCCCCGAGAAGGCCCCCGAAGTGTCACAGGTCGCGTACGAGACGACGACCGACGCGCTCCAGCTGTTCCTGCGCGAGGCTGGCCGGCACCCGCTCCTCACCGCGGCGCAGGAGGTCGAGCTCGCCAAGCGGATCGAGCGAGGCGACATGCAGGCGAAGCAGCGGATGATCCAGTCGAACCTCCGCCTCGTCGTCTCGATCGCGAAGAACTACCGGAACCAGGGCCTCCCGTTCCTCGACCTGATCCAGGAAGGGACGCTGGGCCTGATCCGCGCCGTCGAGAAGTTCGACTGGCGCCGGGGCTTCAAGTTCTCGACGTACGCCACCTGGTGGATCAGGCAGGCGGTGGCCAGGGCGCTTGCGGACAAGGCTCGCACGATCCGGATGCCGGTCCACATCGTCGAGCGGCTCCAGAAGCTCAACAAGGCCGAGCGGATCCTCTGGACACAACTCGGCCGGGAGCCGACGCTCGAGGAGATCGCCGAGGAGGCGAGCCTCCCCATCGAGCAGGCGCGGGAAGTCAAGGCGGCCGCCCATGCGTCGACGAGCCTCGACCAGCCGGTCGGCGAGACCGAGGACGCCGTCTTCGGCGATTTCGTCGCCTGCGGCGGGCCCCAGCCGGACGAGGAAGTCGAGGTCTCGCTCAGGAGCCAGGCTCTCGCCCGCGCTCTGGGGGCCCTCACCGACCGCGAGCGCGCCGTGCTCATCCTGCGCTACGGCCTCGACAACACCGAGCCGCGGACACTCGAGGAGATCGGCCGCACTCTGGATCTCACGCGCGAGCGCGTCAGGCAGATCGAGGGGCACGCCCTCAAGCGCCTGAGCCGGCTGCACGGGATCGAAAGCGTCGCCTAGCGCCCCTTTCGCGGCGAATCAGGCCTCGAGATAGAACTGCAGGCCCGGCGCGACCGAGCGGAGCTCGTGCAGGGCGCGCGATTCGAGCTGGCGAACGCGCTCGCGGGTGATCCCGAGGTCGGTGCCGACCTCTTCGAGTGTCTTCGGCGTGTGCCCTTCGAGGCCGAAGCGCATCGCCAGGACGCGGTGCAGCCGGGGGTCCAGGCGGAGCATCGCCTGGGCCAGCTCGACCGAGCGGAACTGCTTCGCCGTCTCGTCGTCGGGTCGGTCGGAGTGCGTGTCCTCGATCAGGTCGCCGTAGAGGCTCTCACCGTCACCGACGGGCGTCTCGAGGCTGACGGGATCTTCGACGAGCTCGAAGAGCTGCCGGACACGCTCCTCCGTGAAGCCGCTCTCCTTGGCGATCTCCTCGACCGTCGGGTCGTGGTTGAGCTTCTGCGTGAGGACGCGTCGGGCGCGCAGGACTTTCCGTGCCTGCTCGGCGACGTGGACGGGCAGGCGGATCGTCCGCCCCTGGTCGGCGAGCGCCCTCGAGACGGCCTGGCGAATCCACCACGTCGCGTAGGTCGACAGCTTGAAGCCGAGCTTCCAGTCGAACTTCTCCACCGCCCGGATGAGCCCGAGGTTCCCCTCCTGGATCAGGTCGAGGAGCGGGACACCGGCCTTCGTGTAGTTGCGCGTGATCGACATGACCAGGCGCAGGTTGCACTCGATGAGCCGGCGCTTGGCAGCCTCGTCACCCGCATCCTTGCGGCGTGCGAGCTCGCGCTCTTCCTCTGCAGCTGAGCAGCGGACCGCCGCCGATCTGCCGGACGTACAGCTTGAGCGGATCGGACAGCGGCGTGCGGTCGTGGGTCTTCCCTGCCGGCTCCTCGCGCTCCTTCGGTTCCGGAGTGTCGAGTTCGCCCGAGCCGGGTAGCACCTCGAGATGAGGCACAGGGGTCTCTTGGACATCGGGCTCAGGAAGGCGCCGCGGCTCCACGTGGGCTTGTATCGGCGGCGCACGAGTCCGGTCGGGTTCCCCCAATCGAGGGAGGGCGCCGTGTCCGTTCTAACCGAAGGAGATTGGAGACGTCACACGAAGGTGGGGTCGTAAGACCTATTTATGTGTGGTATTGCCGGATACAGCCTGAAGCCCGATGCCGAGCTCGATCGGACGCTCGCGGCTCAGGCCCTGCTCGCAGGCATAGCGGAGCGCGGAGCCGACGCCGTCGGGTATGCGCACCGGTCGACCGGTGAGGCGGTCTCGGTGCACAAGCAGCGCTCGGGCGCGAGCGAGCTCCTCACCGACCTGACCGTCCCGGACGAGTCCGTCGAGGTTCTGCTCCACGTCCGCGACTACACAAAGGGCCACCCCACCATCGAGGCCAACAATCACCCCGTCCGACACGGCCGGGTCGTGGGCGTCCACAACGGGATCATCCTCAACGACGAGGAGATCTTCGAGCGGCACGCCTTCGAGCGGCACGAGCCTTCGATGACCGTCGACACCGAGGCGATCTTCGCGCTCGTCCAGGAGTTCGGCCCGTGGGGCAAGACGCTCGAGCAGCTTCGCGGCTCGATGGCCACCGCCTGGGTCGACGAGCGGGAGCGAGGCGCGGTCTACCTCGCCCGTGGCGTCGGCAGGCCG
Organism: uncultured Actinomycetes bacterium; assembly: GCA_963733855.1. Taxonomy (GTDB): domain Bacteria; phylum Actinomycetota; class Thermoleophilia; order Gaiellales; family Gaiellaceae; genus JACDAN01. Next base: position 133,950 of record CAVTEL010000018.1, on the reverse strand, counting down.
CTCTGGACGGGTGAGTCTCGCGGCGAGGGCATCTTCTTCGCCTCCACGAAGCGCGCGCTGGAGGTCTCCGAGCGCTTCCTCGGGCTCGAGCTCCGCAAGCGCGAGCTGTCGGAGGGCACGATCCTCACCCTCGAGGCCGGGCGGCTCGCCTGCAAAGAGCGCTTTCGCCCTGACCGCGGCTTTACCGAGCAGCCCCTCCCCGCGGTGCGCGCGCCGGGCGAGCGTGAGTCCTGCCTGCGGTTGCTGACCGCGCTCGCGTCGCTCTAGCGCTCCTCTTCGAGACACGGCCGTCCGGCGAGACGTCGTAGCCGTCCTCGAGCAGCCGCTCGCGGATCAGGTACTGGAACGTCGACCAGGCGCCACGGCGGACGTCGAACATGCGGTAGATCTGCCACTCGGTCAGCAGGGAGCCGTCTTCCTTTCTCGCCGCTCCCCACTCCTGGAACTTCGGGAGCCGGCCGAGCTTCAGCGCGACAGCGCAGCCCTGGTCGATCGCGCGCTCCAGCCGCTCCTCCCCGACCGGGACGTCGAAACCTGCTTCGCGGAGCGCGGTCGTGAGTGAGCCGAAAGTGTGCCAATAGAGCGACTTCGAAGGCATCGAGCCGCGGTGCTCGTCCAGGTCGCGGGCCGTCGGCGTCCGCCCGAGCCTCTCCCCCAGCTCTCGAAGCAGCTGCAGCAGCTCCTCCTTCGTCGCGAAGCGCCTGGGAACAAGGCCGGCGGAGCGCTTCGCCGCATTCCAGCTGCCGAAGTGCTCGATCACCGTCTGCGGATGCACCGTCGTCTGCTCGTCGGCGGCGAACTCGCGCATCGACGGCGAACGGCCCAGGCGCCGGGCTGACTCCTGCAGCTGGTTGACGATGTCCTCGTCGGTATAGCGCTTGCGAATCCCAGCCTGGAACTGGGCGAGAGCGTCTCGGTCGAGGGACTCGAGCAGCTCGCGGGCGGGCCGTCGAGCCATGGCAAGAAGGATAGAGCAAACTCGCCCATTTGCAAGAGCGGGCGAGCAGCGGCGGCGGCGCGCCGGGGGAAGCAACCACCCTCTCGGTCTCGATCTTCGCTCCGGTGCGTATCCACAAACCGGTGATCACCGTTTACACAACGAATGCGGCGATTCAGCGTCTTGTGCGTCCTTTTGTTCGCAGCGGCGGCCCTTCTTGTCGGGGCGCCGGCCGGTGCGTCTGCCGACCGCCAGCTCGGTATCCAGTCGTCCCCGCTGGCGCTGCCGCCGCCCCCGCCGCCACCTCCTCTGCCTCCGCCACCTCCTCTTCCTCCCCACCACCGCTTCCGCCACCTCCACCGCTTCCGCCTCCGCCTCCGCCACCACCACTTCCGCCTCCACCACCGCTTCCGCCTCCGCCTCCTCCGCCGAAGCTGCCGCCGCCCCCGCCGCTTCCGCCTCCACCTCCTCCGCCGAAGCTGCCGCCCTGCCGCCTCCACCTCCGCCCAACCTGCCGCCGGCTCCACCTCCGCCCAACCTGCCGCCTCCACCTCCGCCGGCAGCCGCTCCAACCCTGACGACGCCCTCCGTCTCGACCCGGACGACATCGAGCCCGGGCACTCCGACGTCGACAACGGGGAGCGGGCTAACGCCGTTGATCCCGGCGCTAGGCGGATTGAGCAGCGGGCCGGGAGCCGTGAGCTCGGGCGGTACGGGAAGCACGCAGGGAGCGCCAGGAGGGGCGGGGCCAGCTACTGCCGGCAGCGCGGCCGCAGGGTCGGTCGGGCCGTTCACGCTCGCGGCTGCCGATTGCCCGCCTGAGCCGAAACCGTGTGAGGGCGCCGCGACGCGAAGCCCTGTTCGCGCCTCCCGGACAGTGGTGCGGCCGGGTCGCCGGAACGGTGGGACGATGCTGATCTTCCGGCTGACGAAGCCGGCCGTCCTTCGGGTCACGATCGTCCGAGTCTTCCCCTCGTGCGAGCGGATCGGCAGCTTCAGCGTCCGAGCCCACGCGGGCGTGAACCGCATTCGGTTCCGCGGCCGGTTTCGCGGACGAGCCCTCCCAGTGGGCGGCTATCGACTCGTCGTGCGCGCTCGGGGAGCCGAGCGTGCCGCCGCTGCAGTTCCGATCGTGATCGCCCGAGGCCAGGCGTCGCGGGCCGCGCTGGACACGGCGCGAACCGGAAGCACGTGCAGCGAGCAGATCGCCGAGATCGGCTTCGTCTCGGCCGTCGGCCACGACGACACGCAGAGCGGCAGTGGCGGCGGGCGCATCGACCGGGCAACGGGTCCCGTAGTCAGCGCTGCCGGTGCGCTGGTCGGCGCTGCCGGCGCGGTGGCCGGAGCAGGAAGGGATCTGCTCGGCGAGGCCACCGGCGCGCTCGGTGTCGAAGACAAGCCGCTCGGCGATCCTTTCGTCTTGACGCTCATCGGCGTGCTCCTGATCGTCATTTGCCTGCTCGCGACGATGCTGCTCGCGCAGATCGTCCGCGCGCGCGACGCGCTCCACGGGCGCTGATCCCGTCTACGACGCCGCGAGGAGCGGCGAGCTGTCTCGTCCTCAGCCGGCGTGACGCTGCACCCACTCGCCTGCGTGAGAGCGGCCGGCCGCACGAGTTACCCTCAGATGCGATGCGCCCTCGCCTGCCGCTCGCAGCCGGCGTCGCAGCCGCGCGCGCGGCCGGACGCCTCTCCCGCATCGCCGGCGCCGGCGGCGGGACGACGATCCCCGGAAAGCTGCTGAACGTCCTCGATCCGAGCGCGGTCGGTCGGCTGGCGTCGAGGTTGCCGCGCGGCTCGGCCATCGTCTCGGCCACGAACGGAAAGACGACGACCGCGGCGATGGTGGCGGAGATCCTGTCGCCCCAGTTGCGGCTCGCGCACAACAGCGCCGGCGCCAACCTCCTCTCGGGCGTAGCGTCGACGCTGCTGTCGGCGAACGGCGCGGACCTCGGGCTGTTCGAGGTCGACGAGGCGGCGCTGCCCGACGTCGCGCGCCGGGTGCGGCCGCGGGCGCTCTGCCTCGGAAACCTCTTTCGCGACCAACTCGACCGCTACGGCGAGCTCGAGCTGGTGGCCGAGCGTTGGCGCGGAATGGTCCGCGAGCTCGATGCGGACGCCTTCGTGGTCGCGAACGCCGACGATCCGCAGGTCGGGGACCTCGCCCGGGACCGGCGCGGCGTCCTCTTCGGTGTGGACGACCCGCGGCACGGCTCGTCCGGCCTTCAGCACGCGGCGGACTCCAAGTGGTGCATCCGCTGCGGGACGCCATACGAGTACTCGGCGGCATACGTCGGACACCTCGGGGACTACCGCTGTCCCGCCTGCGGCCATGCACGGCCGTCGCTTGATCTCGCAGCCCGGGCGATCGAGCTCGACGGGCTGGAGTCGGTCTCGTTCGACCTCGCGGACCGGGGCGGCTCGATGCGCATTCGCTTGCCGCTTCCGGGCCTCTACAACGTCTACAACGCGCTCGCGGCCGCGGCGCTCGCCGGCGTCCTCGGCGCCTCGCGCGAGGAGATCCGCTCAGGGCTCGAGCGGTTCAGCGCCGCGTTCGGTCGCTTCGAGCGGATTCCGGTCGGGCAGCGGACCCTGCTGATGCTCCTGATCAAGAACCCGGCAGGCGCGAACGAGGTGGTGCGAACCCTCGTCGCCGGCGGAGCGCCCAGCCTCGCCGTGATCGCGCTCAACGACGCGATCGCCGACGGGCGGGACGTCTCCTGGATCTGGGACGTCGACTTCGAGCCACTGCTGGAGCGGCTCGATCGGGTGGTCGCGACGGGCGAGCGCGCGGCCGAGCTTGCGTTGCGCTGTAAGTACGCAGGCTTTCCGGAGGACGGGATCGAGGTCGTTCCGGAGTTGGACACGGCGCTCGACCGTGGGCTGGAGCTGACTCCGGTCGGCGGGGAGCTGTGCGTCCTCCCCACCTACACGGCGATGCTGCGCCTGCGCGGGATCGTGGCAGAGCGCGGCTACGTGAAGCCGTACTGGGAGCGGGCGGCGTGAAGATCCGCGTCGGGCATCTCTACCCCGACTACCTGAACATCTACGCGGACCGCGGCAACATCGCCGTGTTCTCGCGGCGGGCGGCCTGGCGAGGGCACGAGCTCGAGGTAAAGGCGATCGGAATTGGCGACACGGTCGAGCCGGAGGCTCATGACCTGCTGTACGTCGGCGGCGGGCAGGATCGCGAGCAGGCGCTCGTTGCACCTGACATCGAGGGCAAGAGCGAGGCGCTTCGGGAGGCGGTCGCCGGCGGCGCGGCCGTGCTCGCCGTTTGCGGCGGCTACCAGCTCCTGGGGCGCTTCTACCGCGACCGGTCGGGCGCGGAGCTTCCGGGCGCCGGCGTCCTGCCTCTCCATACCTTGGCCGGCGAACGTCGGATGATCGGCGACGTCCTGCTCGAGTGCGAGCTGGAGCCCGGTGTGCGGCGGACGATCGCCGGGTTCGAGAATCACGCCGGGCGCACGATCCTCGAGGACGGCGCCGAGCCGCTCGGCCGCGTCGTGGCAGGGTTCGGAAACGACGGTGAGAGCGGGTTCGAGGGGTGCCGCGCCGGCCGCGTCGTCGGCACCTATCTCCACGGGCCGCTCCTGCCGCGAAACCCGTGGCTCGCCGACTGGCTCCTCGCGCAGGCTCTCGCCCACCGAACCGGCGGCGAGCCGCCGGTCTTCGAGCCGCTGACCGACGAGCTCGAAGACGAGGCTCATTCGGTCGCGGCCACCCGGGCCAGGTCCCGCGGGGGCCGGGGCGCCAGGTAGCCCAACCTCCTCCCCACCGCAATCGTATTGTGGTCCAGCGCGCGGGTGGGGCACGCGTGTGTGCCGAGTGTGCGCCGGTGTGTCACGGAACCCACAACGGGCCGAGGTAGACGACGGGATCGCCCGGCCGCCAGCGCGTCAGGAACCGCTGGATCGGCGGGTGGAGGACGATCTCCTCGAGCTCGGCCACCGCGAAGAGCCGATGGCCCCTGACGGCCGCGTCCTGCGAGGTCACGGCTTCGAGCGACCGGTCGCCAAGATCCCCAGCGAAGATGATGTGGACGACGTGCTTCGCCGCGAAGCTCTTCTGCGGCGCGATCGAGTCCACGATCGCCACGGGGCCCTCGACGGGAACGTCCTCACCGAGCCCGATCTCCTCCTGGAGCTCGCGATGGAGGGCGTCGACGAGGCTCTCGCCGGAGTTCACCCCGCCGCCGGGCAGAAGCCAGTACTCCTTACCGTGCTTCTCGTGCCGGCAGAGCAACAGCCGGTCGCCACGGCTGAGGATCGCCGAGACCCGGATCCGCGGCTCGGCGCCCACAAGCTCAGACGCGTGAAGAGCCGAAGCCGCGGGCTCCGCGCTCGCTCGCCGGAAGTTCCTCGAGCTCCACCAGCTCGACGGGCGGCACCGGGAGGACGACCAGCTGCGCGATCCGCATCCCCGGCTCGACGACGAAGGGCGTCTCGGCGATCGGTGTTCAGCATCACAACCTGCACCTCTCCCCGGTAGCCGGCGTCGATCAGCCCCGGTGCGTTGACGAGCGTGATGCCGTTTTGCGCCGCCAGGCCCGAGCGCGGGAGGACGAAGCCGCCGTGACCCTCCGGAATCGCCACGGCCAAGCCGGTCGGGACCACGGCGCGCTCCCCCGGCCCGAGCTCGTGGCGGCCGCAAGCCGACAGGTCCAGCCCGGCGTCGCCGGAATAGGCCTGGGACGGGACGACGGCGTCCTCCCGGAGGCGGCGGACCGGGACTTCGATCAACTCGTCGCCCGGCTGGGCTCCTCCGCATCGAGGATCAGGTACTGGGCGAACCGCTGGGTCTCCCGCCTGGGGAGCCGCGCGCGAATGAAGACCCCCTCCGGACCGTCGATGCGCTCGTCGATCGGCGGCCCGAGCGAGTACAGCTCGGCGAGCTTCGCGCCGTCCTCGTAGGGGACGAGCATGCGAACCAGCTCGAATCGTTCGGCGAAGCGCTCGGCGATCCTCGCCCGGAGCTCATCCAGGCCCTCCCCGGTCTCGGCGGAGAGCTGGAGCGAGCCGGGGAAGCGGTTCGCGAGCCGCCGCCGCCCGAGCGGATCCACCGCGTCGATCTTGTTCAGGACGAGCTCGACGGGAAGCTCGTCCGCGCCGATCTCGGCCAGCACCTCGTTCACCGCCGACGGTCGTCTCGTCGAGCTCCTCGTCCGGCACCGAGCCGTCGACGACGTGGAGGATCAGGTCGGCATCGAGTGTCTCCTCGAGCGTCGCCGCAAAGCCCTCGACGAGCTCATGCGGCAGCCGGCGGATGAAACCGACCGTGTCGGTCACCAGGTAGCGGCGTCCGTCCTGCTCGAACGCCCTCGTCGTCGGGTCGAGCGTCTCGAAGAGGCGATCGTTGACGGAGACGCCGGCGCCGGTCAGCGCGTTCAGGAGTGTCGACTTGCCCGCGTTCGTGTACCCGGCCAGCGCGACCGTCGGCGTGTGCGAGCGAACCCGCTCCCTCCGTCGCGTCTGGCGCTGCCGGCCGAGGGTCTGGAGCCGACGTCGCAGGATCGCCACGCGCCGGCGCGCCAGGCGACGGTCGGTCTCGAGCTGGGTCTCTCCGGGGCCTCTCGTCCCGACGCCGCCGTCCATCCGGCCCGCGCCGAGGCGCTCGAGGTGCTGCCACATGCCCCGCATGCGCGGGAGGTTGTACTCGAGCTGCGCCAGCTCGACCTGGAGCTTCCCTTCGGCGCTGTGCGCGTGCTGGGCGAAGATGTCCAGGATCAGCTGGGTGCGATCGACGACGCGCGCCTTCAGCTCGTCTTCGAGCTTTCGCTGCTGGGACGGGCTCAGCTCGTGGTCGACCAGGAGCGACTCCGCGCCGGCCGTCTTGTACGCCTCCTTGAGCTCGACCAGCTTGCCCTTGCCCACGAACGTCCGTGGATCCGGCCTCGCCCGATGCTGGACCATGGCGGCGACCGGCTCCACCCCTGCGGTCCGCGCGAGCTCTGCGATCTCGCCGAGCTCGCGGTCCTCGTCGGCGCCCGGAGCCAGCACGGACAGGATGAAGCCCCGCTCCGGATCGAGGCCGGAACGAGACTCGGGCTGGCGCGTCGTCACGCCTTGATTATGACTTTCTGGAGCGAGCTCTCGATCCGCCGGACGGCCTCTTCGAGGTCCTCGTCCGAAACGGTCATGGACAGCCTGACGAACCCCTCACCGCTCTCGCCGTAGCCGGGACCCGGCGAGACGACGACATTCGCCTCCTCGAGCACGAGAGAGGTGAATGAGGCCGAGTCGTGCCCGTCCGGGACCGGCACCCAGAGGTACGGCGTCGCACGCGGCGGCTCGACGGAGACTCCGATCGCTGCGAGTGCGTCGACCAGCAGGTCTCGCCGGCGCCGGTAGACCTCCGACATCTCCCGCGGGAACTCGCGCTCGTCGGTGAGCGCCACCGCGGCCGCCCGCTGGAGCGCCTCGAACATCCCCGAGTCGAGGTGGGCCTTCAGCTGCCGGAAGCGCTCGACCAGCTCGGCGTTGCCGGCGACGAACGCGCAGCGCCAGCCGGTCATGTTCCAGCCTTTCGACAGCGAGAAGATCTCGACGCCGACCTCTTTCGAGCCGGGCGTCTCGAGGAAGCTCGGTGCGACGTAGCCGTCGAAGCAGACCTCGGAGTAGGCGTTGTCGTGCACGAGGATCAGGTCGTTCGCCTGCGCGAACTCGACCGCCCGCTCGAACGCGCCGTCCGGGACGACGGAGCCCGTCGGGTTGTTCGGGTAGTTCAGATACAGCAGGTTCGCGCGGCCGGCGACCTCCTTGGGGATCGCCTCGAGCTCGGGGAAGAAGTCGTTCTCCGGGGACAGGGGGAGGTAGTAGACCTCTGCGTCCGAGAAGACTGGGCCAGACGTGTACGGCGGGTAGCCCGGCTCGGGGCTCAATGCCACCGCGCCCGGATCGAGACAGGCCATCGCGATGTGCCCGACCGCCTCCTTGCCGCCCAGCGCAGGCACGATCTCGCTCGCGGGGTCGAGCTCGACGGCGAACCGCTCGCGGTAGAAGGATGCGGCCGCCTCTCGCACCTCGTCGGTGCCATGGTTCGTGGGGTACTGGTGGGTCGACGGGTTGCGGAGCGCCTCCGCGGCGGCTTCGACGATCGCCGGCGGCGTCGGCAGGTCCGGGTCGCCGATCGCGAGGCTGATCACGTCGATCCCCTGCCTTCGCTTGGACTCCAGCAGTCGCTCGAGCTCGGCGAAGAGATACGGCGGAAGCGCGTCGACGCGCTTCGCGAACCTCACAGCCCGAGCTCCTCGCTCGACTCGCCGTTGAAGATCTCCTGCGCCGGTCCGGTCAGTCGCGCTTGCATGGAGTCGTCCAGCTCGACGAGCAGGTCCCCGCCGGCGAGATGGACCGTCACCGGGCTCTCGCACCAGCCCCGGGCGACTGCGACGCCCGCTGTCGCCACCGCGCTCGTCCCGGACGAGAGCGTCTCCCCCGCTCCGCGCTCCCAGACGCCGACGGTGATGTCGCGCGGCCCGTCGACGCGCACCAGCTGGACGTTCGTGCGCTCGGGAAAGCGCTCGTGGTTCTCGATCAGCGGGCCGAGCCTCAGCAGATCCTTCGCGGTCGGGCTCGCGGCGGACGACCGCGTGCGGATTCCCGACCGACGCCGGCGTGAACTCGACGGACTCGCCGCCCACGTCGATCGTCTCCGGTTCCTGTACCTCCACGGCACCCATGTCCATTTCGACGTCCTGGCCTCCTCGCATCCTTGCCACGACCTCGCGGGGGCCGACGCGGATCCGCACCGTGTCGGCGCCGCTGCGCCGGGCGAGCCAGCGCGCGGCGATGCGCGTGCCGTTCCCCGACAGCTCGGCGGTCGAGCCGTCGGGGTTCCAGATCACGATGTCCGCGACGTCGTGCCGTTGGCGGAGACCACCTCGAGCACGCCGTCGGAGCCGACGCCGAAGTGGTAGTCGCAGAGGCGGCGCACCTGTTCCTCCGTGAGCGGCGTCCCGATCTCAGCCCGCTGGACCAGCAGGTAGTCGTTGCCGAGTCCGTGCCATTTCGAGAATCTCATCGGCCACCTCGCCCGCCGGGCGGTCGGCTCGCACGGTAACAAGGCCGGGTATGCGTCGCATCCACTTGCGCTGGTAGGCCGCGTACCGGCTCGTGCGGCGGATCAGTGTGGCGATTGCCTCGTCCCGAGGGAGCTCGGCGATGTCGCGGAGGCCGTGCACGGTGCGCGCCGTGGAGGAGATCGGGCGCTCGAGCGCGCGCTGAACCTCGGCTCTCGACGCCGGACTCGAACATCTGCCTCGTCCGCCGCTCGATCCGCTCCTCGAGCACGTCCTTCGGCACCTCGAGGCCGATGACGAGCGTCGGGTGGCGCATCTCCTCGCTCCAGAGCCGCCCTTCGCTCGGCGCGAGGGAAGCGCCCGCCTCGGAGAGCTCGAGCGCCCGGACGACGCGGCGGCGGTCGTTGGGGTGCACCCGCGCAGCGGCCTCGGGATCGCGCTCCGCCAGCAGCTCGTGCGCCGCCTCCGCGCCGAGCCGGTCGTACTCCCCCTCCCAGCGCTCTCGCATCCCCGGCTCGGGCGCGGGAGGAAGGTCGAGCTCCACGAGTGCCGCCCGCAGGTAGAGGCCGGTGCCGCCGACGACGATCGGCGTCGTGCCGCGTTCGAGCGCCCGGTCGACAGCAGCGTGCGCGAGCTCCGCGTACTCGCCGACCGAAGCCTCGTGGTCGAGGTCCCAGATCGCGACGAGCTCGGTGTCCCGTTCCGACTGGTTCGTGAGGATCGGCAGGCCGCGGTAGACCTGCATCGCGTCCGCCGAGATCAGCGTGGCGGGGATCCGGTCGGCGATCGCCTCCGCGACGGCCGACTTCCCCGACGCCGTCGGGCCGAACACGGCGAGGACGCCGGGATCAGTCACGGAGGCGGGCGCGCGCCCGCTCGAGCTCCTCGTCGGTCGCGCCGCCCGCTTTCAGGTAGCCGGCGACGCTGCCGTAGCGGCGTTCGAGCTCCTCGAGCACCCCGACCATGGACGAAGCGGGCGTCTTGGAGATCCGGTGCAGACGCTCGAGCTCGGCCTCGTCGGCGGCCTGCGCGAACCATTCTTCGTGCCGGGTCCGCAGCCGTTCCTCGCTGAGCGAGTAGTCGGTCGCGATCTCCTCGATCGGGACGCCGGCGAGGCGGAGGAGAAACGCGCTGACGAGCCCGGTGCGGTCCTTCCCGCCGTGGCAGTGGACGACGACGCCTCCCTCCGGTGCGTTCGCGACCGCCCGGATCGCGGCGGCGACGTTCGGCCGGAAGTGCTCGAGGAAGATGAGATACACCTCGCGCGTCGCCGCCGCGTGGTCGTCGGCGGCCGCGCTGGCCTCCTCGACCTCCTCGAAGACCTCAGGTCGGCTGTCGAAGAAGGACACGTGCACGGCGTCGACCGGCAGCTCGGCGGGAGGATCCTCGGCGAGCTCCTCGTCCGAGCGGAGGTCGACGATCGTCCGGACGCCGTAGTCGACGACCGCCTGCCAGCCCGCCTCGGTCAGCTGGCGGACGCTGTCCGCGCGGACGACCGAGCCCCAGCGCGTCTCGGCGCCGTCCTCGGTCGGATGCCCGCCGAGGTCGCGGGCGTTCAGCAGCCCGTCCCAGTCCAGGTCTCTGCTACGCGGCAACTGCTGCGAGCTGGGTGCCCTTGAGCGTGGTGGAGGTGGCGGCGTCGATCTCGACGTGGACGAGCTCGCCTGGCGCCGCAGTGCCGGCGAAGTTCACGGTCGTGTTCCGGCGTGTGCGCCCGCGGAGCAGCGCCGGATCCGTCCGGCTCGGGCCCTCGACGAGCACCTCCTCCGTTCGCCCGATCCGCGCCTGGTTCCGGTCGTGCGCCACACGCTGCACGACCTCGATCAGCCGCTCGATGCGGTCGCGCTTGACCTCCTCCGGCACCTGGTCGCCCATCGTCGCCGCTTCGGTGCCGCTCCGCGGAGAGAAGACGAAAGTGAACGCGCTGTCGAAGCCGATCTCCTCGACAGCGGTGACCGTCTCCGAGAAGTCCTCCTCGGTCTCGCCGGGGAAGCCCACGATCAGGTCGGTCGAGAGCGCGAGATCCGGGATCGCGGCGCGCAGCTCGTCCACGAGGCGCAGGAATCGCTCGCGGCTGTAGGTGCGACGCATCGCCTTCAGGATTCGCGTCGAGCCCGACTGGAGCGGCAGGTGCGCGTGCTCGCAGACCGCGTCACACTCGGCCATGGCGGCGATCACCGGCGCCCGGAAGTCCTTCGGATGCGGGCTCGTGAAGCGGATCCGCCTGATTCCGTCCACGGCGTCGCAGGCACGGAGCAGCTCGCCGAAGTCGGTCCGGATGTCCGGCAGAAGATCGCGTCCGTACGAGTTGACGTTCTGGCCGAGCAGCGTGACCTCTCGGACGCCCGCCCGCGCGAGGCCCTCGATCTCGGCGATCACCTCGCCGGGACGCCGGCTTTGCTCCCTGCCCCGGACCGATGGGACGATGCAGTAGGCGCACTTGGAGTTGCAGCCCATCGAGACCTGGACCCACCCCTGAAAGCGGCGCTCCCGGTGCATCGGCAGCAGGCTCGCGAACGAGCGCTGCTCCAGGCCGAAGCGGCCGCGCGAGACGCCTTCGCCGCCCGCGCCGAGCCACTCGCCGAGGTGCGGGATCGACCCCGGCCCGAAGGCGACGTCCACGTAGGGGTAGAGCTCGAAGAGGCGCTCGCGCTGGGCCTCCGCGTAGCAGCCGCCGACGGCGATCACCTTGTCGGGATCGCGCTCCTTGAGCGCCCGCGCCTGGGCGAGGTGCGCAGCGAACCGCTGATCGGGCTTCTCACGGATCGTGCAGGTGTTGAAGACGAGGACATCGGCGTCCTCCTGTGCGGCGCTCTCCCCCAGTCCGAGCTCCTCGAGCATGCCCTTGATTCGCTCCGAATCGTGGGCGTTCATCTGGCAGCCGAACGTCGTGACGTGGTAGCGCTTCACGGCCCGAAACACTGTATCGGGGCGGTTGGCAGCGCTTTGGATTTTCGGCGAGACCGGCTACTCTGGCCCCGTCCGTTTGAGTCAGCTTTCAGGGGAGAGGTCAATGCATCGATTCGCGGTCGTCCGCGTCCGTTTCGCGGCGCTGTGTCTGCTTGCGCTGCTCGCCTTCGCCGCGCTCGCCGGCGCCGCCGGCGGCGCGGTTCCGAACGGCCCGTCGCCGAATCTCGTCGTCAGCCAGATCTACGGCGGCGGCGGCAACACAGGGGCGACGTACACGCATGACTACATCGAGATCTTCAACCGCGGCACGACGAACGTCTCGCTCGACGGGAAGTCGCTGCAGTACGCGAGCGCGGCGGGCACCGGGGCCCTTGGGCGCGAACAGCGGCGCAGCTGACCGAGCTGCCGCGACGTGATCGTGCCCGGCCGGCGGCTACTTCCTCGTCCAGGAGTTCTCGCAGGCCGCGGTCGGGAGGCCCGCTCCCGACGCCCGACCACACGGATCCGACCCCGATCAACATGAGCGGGACGGCTGGCAAGGTCGCTCTCGCCAACGGGACGGACTCGCTCGGCTGCAACACCGCCGCGAGCTGCGCGGCGAACGGCAACGACGCGCGGATCATCGACCTGGTCGGCTACGGGACGACGGCGAACTACTTCGAAGGGGCCGCCCCTGCGGCGGCCCCGTCGAACACCTCGGCGGACTTCCGAAACGGAGGCGGGCTGCCAGGACACCGACAACAACGCCGCCGACTTCAGCGGCGGCGACGCCGCACGCCACGCAACAGCCCGCACGACGCGCAATCCCTGCCCGACCGACCCGGCCCCGTTCGTCGCCGCGACGACGCCGGCCGACGGTCGACCGAGGCCCGACGCTCGAACATCACCGTCACGTTCTCCGAGCCCGTGACGCGGCCGGCGAGCTGGTTCGCATCACCTGCACCCGCAGCGGGACACCTCGGCTCACGGTCACGCGGCGGCGTGTCGACGACCTACGTCCTCGATCCGCAGGCGACTTCCCGCAGAACGCGACCTGCACCGTGACCGTCGCTGCATCAGGTCTGACCGACCAGGACACGTCGATCCGCCGGACAACCTGGCGGCCGACCACTCGTTCAGCTTCAGCGACCGCTCGGGCCGCGCGCGATCCACGACATCCAGGGTCACGCCACATCTCGCCGTTCGTCGGCGACCCCGTCTCGCAGGTGCCGGGCATCGTCACCGCGGTAGCTCGAACAGCTTCTACATTGCAGGATCCGCAGCCGGACGCCGACACTCGGACTTCGGACGGGATCCTCGTCTTCACGGGCTCTCTGCCCGACGCTGAATGTCGGCACCGCCGTACGTGTGAGCGGCCGGGTCCAGAGTTCCGGCCGGGTGCTTCCCCAGCTGTGCGCCGAGGCAGCGCCCGAACCTGACCACGACCGAGATCGCCGGCCCCTCACCGCGGTCCCCTCGGGACGGCTTCCGCGATCGCGCCGACGATCGTCGGCTTCGGCGGCAGGACCCCGCCGACGGCGTGATCGACAACGATTCCGCGGGAGACTTCGAGACGAACAACACTTTCGACGCGAGCCGGACGGGATCGACTTCTACGAGAGCCTCGAGGGCATGCACGTGCAGGTCAACAACGCGGTCGCCATCGGGCCGCGCAACGACTTCGGCGAGATCTCGGTACTCGCGGACGACGGGCTGGTCGCAAACGTCCGGACGAACCGTGGCGGAATCGTCGTTCGCGAATCGGCGACTACACGTACCAGAGGGCGACTTCAACCCGGAGCGGATCCATCTCGACGACGCGATCCGCGCCGACGCCGCCCGCCACGTGGCGACCGCTTCACCACCCCGCGGTCGGCGTCGTCGACTACGACTTCGGGAACTTCGAGTACCTCGTGATCAACGACGCTCACGCGGGTCGACGGCGGGCTCCGCGCGAGACGCACGCGACGCGCGAGGCGCGCACGAGCTCGTCGTCGCCACGTACAACGTCGAGAACCTCGACCCGCACCGACGCACCAGGCGAAGTTCGACGCGCTCGCCGGCGCAGATCGTGAACAACATGCGCTCGCCCGACTCCGTCAGCTCGAGGAGATCCAGGACAACGACGGCGCGACCTCGCCGGCGCCGACGGATGCGTCACCTGACCTGCGACCTGCTCATCGAGGCGATCCAGGCGGCGGGCGGCCCGCCCTACGAGTACCGCCAGATCGACCCGCTGCCGACCGGACGGCGGCGAGCCGGGCGGGAACATCCGCGTCGGCTTCCTGTTCCGCACCGATCGCGGGCTCAGCTTCGTCGATCGTCCGGGCGGCAACGCGATGACGCCGAACGACGTCGTCGATACGCCCGGCGGCCCGCAGCTTCTCTACAGCCCCGGCCGCATCGACCCGACGAACCCGGCCTTCACGAGCAGCCGCAAGCCGCTCGCGGGCGAGTTCGAGTTCCGCGGCGAGACGTTCTTCGTGATCGGCAACCACTTCAACTCGAAGGGCGGCGACGATCCGCTGTTCGGCCGCTTCCAGCCGCCCGATCCGCCGGACGGAGGTGCAGCGGCACCAGCAGGCTGCGATCGTGAACGACTTCGTCGATCGCATCCTCGCCGCTGATCGCAACGCGCAGGTGTCGTCCTCGGCGACATGAACGACTTCGAGTTCTCGCGGACGATGGAGATCCTGGAGGGCGGCGTGCTGGACAACCTCTTGACACGTTGCCGCTACAGTGAGCGCTACAGCTACGTCTTCGAGGGTAACTCGCAGGCGCTCGATCACATCCTGGTCACGCAACATCCTGCGGAGGATCGAGCGCTATGACGCCGTCCACATGAACTCGGAGTTCTTCGACCAGCTGTCCGACCACGATCCGCAGGTCGCCTACCTGCGGGCCGGCGGTGGCGGCGACGACGACGATGACGACGACTAGGTAGAGGGACGCTGCGAGGCGGAGCGGGCCCAGCCCGCTCCGCCTCGGCTACTTCGCGAGCTCGGTCGCCCTCGACTCGCGGATGACCGTGACCTTGATCTGCCCGGGTACTCGAGCTCCTGCTCGATCTCCCGGGCAATCTCGTGGGAGAGGAGCACGGCGTCGTCGTCGTCGATCTCACCCGGCTTGACGATCACGCGGATCTCGCGGCCGGCCTGGAGCGCGTAGACCTTCTCCACCCCGTCCTTGCGGGCGGCGATCTCCTCGAGTGCCTCGAGGCGCTTGATGTAGTTCTCGAGCGTGTCGCCGCGCGCGCCGGGCCTCGAACCGGAGATCGCGTCGGCGGCGACGACGAGGACCGCCTCCACGGTATGCGGCTGGATCTCGTAGTGGTGCGCGGCGATCGCGTGGACGACAGCCTCGGACTCGCCGTACCGCCTCGCGTAGTCGGCGGAGATCTGCGCATGTGAGCCCTCGATCTCGTGCGTGAGCGCCTTGCCGAGATCGTGGAGCATCGCCGCCCGCTTGGCGGTGCGGACGCCGGCGTCCAGCTCGACGGCCATGATCCCGGCCAGATGGACGACCTCGAGCGTGTGCTTGAGGACGTTCTGGCCGTAGCTCGTCCGGTAGTGCAGCCGGCCGAGGATCTTGACGAGCTCGGGATGGAACTCGCCGCAGTTCGCCTCGAAGACGGCCTGCTCGCCGGCCTGGCGGATGTGGTCCTCGATCTCCGCCTTCGACTGGTAGTACATCTCCTCGATCCGGGCAGGCTGGATCCGGCCGTCCTCGATCAGCTTTCCGAGCGTCAGGCGGGCGATCTCGCGGCGGATCCCGTCGAAGGACGAGAGCACGACGGCCTGCGGCGTGTCGTCGATGATGATGTCGACGCCGGTGAGGTGCTCGAGGGTGCGGATGTTGCGGCCCTCTCGCCCGATGATGCGGCCCTTCATGTCGTCGTTCGGCAGCTCGACGACCGAGGACGTGGTCTCTGCGGCATGGCTGGCGGCGACCCGCTGGAGGGCGTCGGCGACGAGGTTGCGCGCGCGGCGCCTGGCGTCGAGCTGCGCCTCCTCGTCGAGCTGTCGGACGCGGCGCGCCAGCTCGTGGCGGATCCCACCCTCGGCGCGGTCGAGCAGCTCGGTCTTGGCCTCGTTGACGGTCAGGCTCGAGATCCGCTCGAGCTCGCCGAGCTCCCGGTCCTTCGCCTCCTTGAGCTCGACCTGAAGGTCTTTGATGTGCGTCTCGCGGTCTGCAAGGCCCTGCTCGCGGCGGAGGAGCTCGGTCAGCTTCGCCTCGAGCTCGTCCTGCTTGGCCAGGAGTCGCTCCTCGAGCTTCGTGATCTGGCCGCGGCGGTCCTGCGCGTCCCGCTCAGCCTCCGACCGGACGCGCACGGCTTGCTCGCGCGCCTCGATCTCGGCTTCACGGCGCAGGTTCTCCGCTTCGCGCTTGGCGTTGTCGATGAGCTCGTCGCGTCGGGCGGCCGCTTCGCCGAGGGTGGACCGCCCCAGCAGCTGCATCACGGCGAGCAGAAGAGCCGCTCCGAGGACGAGGCCGATAGCGATTCCAGCGGCGACGAGCATGGGCGCTCCCTGGGTTGGAGTACCACCCACCATCGGGCCTGAGCAGAGCGCTCTGATTCGCAGCCGCCGACGACGGCCGCACCGTTCGGTGCCGCTAGCGGTGTCTAGCTAGCGCCGCCTCCGCCGCATCGCTGGTTTGTCTCCTCATCAGTGATCGGTTTCGCTTGGTCTCAGAAAACGCGTCTGTGCAGGCAAGATGGTCAGTGAAGTGCCTCTCACAATACCCGATCGTCGACGAGGGCCTCGAGCGACTCTCGAGCGAACCCCTTGGCGGCCAGATACCGGAGTGCACGGTCGCCGCCTCCGCGCCGCTCGAAGATGCGCGCCGCCCGCTCCGGCTCACGTTCAATGCCCTCGAGGATCTCCGCTATCGCCTCCCGGTCGATCCCGTGGCGGCGGAGGTCGTTGCGGATCAGGGAGTCGCCGGCGTTCTTCGCCGCCAGCCCCCGCGCGCGTGCCTCTGCGAACCGCGCGTCCGAGAGCAGGCCTGGGTCTGCGAGCTCGTCGAGAGCCTCGTCTCGCTCGTCGGCGGGGATCCCTGCGCGCCCGAGGCGCTGCTCGAGCTCCCGCCGGGAGCGGTCGCGATGGTTCAGCGCGCGGAGCGCGAGCTCCCTCGCCTGGGACACTGGCCTACTTGGCGGCGGCCTCGGCCTCCGCCTCGCTGCCTCCGCCGCGGCGTCGGCCGTCCCGTTTCCCTCCGCCGAGGGCAGGAGCCGCGCCGAGACGACCTGGTCTGGACCGACCTCGGTCTGGATCTGGGCCAGGATCTTTTGCGTCACGTCGGGGTGCTCACGCAGGAACGCGGTCGCGTTCTGGCGCCCCTGGCCGAGCCGCTCCTCCTGGAAGCTGAAGTACGACCCGGACTTCTGGACCGCCTTCCGCTCGATTCCTGTGTCGAGGACCGTGCCCTCCCAGGAGATCCCCTGCCCGTAGATGATGTCGAACTCGGCCTGCTTGAACGGCGGCGCGACCTTGTTCTTCACGACCTTGACGCGCACGCGGTTCCCGAATGCCTCCACGCCGTCCTTGAGCGTCTCGATGCGGCGGATGTCGAGGCGGACGGACGAGTAGAACTTGAGCGCCCGGCCGCCCGGGGTCGTCTCCGGGTTCCCGAACATGACGCCGATCTTCTCGCGGAGCTGGTTCGTGAAGATGCAGATCGTCTCCGTCCGGTTCAGCGTGCCTGCGAGCTTCCGCAGCGCCTGGCTCATCAGACGCGCCTGGAGCCCGACGTGGCTGTCCCCCATCTCGCCCTCGATCTCTGCTCGCGGGGTAAGCGCGGCGACGGAGTCCACGGCGACGACGGACAGCGCGCCGCTGCGGATCAGCAGCTCGGCGATCTCGAGCGCCTGCTCGCCGTTGTCCGGCTGCGAGACGAGGAGGTCATCGATGTTGACGCCGATCTTGCGGGCGTACTGCGGGTCCATCGCGTGCTCGGCGTCGATGAAGGCGCAGATGCCTCCGCGGCGCTGGGCCTCGGCGATCACGTGGTAGACGAGGGTCGTCTTCCCCGAGGACTCCGGGCCGAAGATCTCGACGATCCTGCCCCGGGGGAGGCCGCCGATCCCCAGCGCGAGGTCCAGCGCGAGCGAGCCGGTCGACACGGACCCGACCGACACATGGGCCCGGTCGTTCATCCGCATGACGGCGCCCTTGCCGAACTGGCGCTCGATCTGTCCGAGAGCGGTGTCGAGTGCCTCTTCGCGACTCATCCGATCAACCTCCTAGCGGTACCGATTCCAAGACTTCGTACTGCGCCCCGGTCGGCCGCAGGGCTGACATGTAAACAGCCGCGTCGGACGGTCGAAACTGCCCGAGATCCGGCACCGGCGGGTCCAGCCTGGGCCTCGAGCGGAAGCGCAGGACGGTGACGTGCGGGAGCCACGGGCGCTGCTCGCGTTCGTAGACCCCGAGGCGCTCCAGGCGGTCGAACAGGATCTCGGCAAGGGGCTCGCCCTCCCCGGTCTCGTCCTCGAGGACGACCATGCCGACGCTCCGCGTCTCGCGGTACCGGACGGCCGAGAACACGATCTCGCCGGCCTGTGCAGCCGCTTCTCGGAGCGCACCGGCGACAGCCGGGAGCTCGGGGGCCGGTCTCGAGCCGAGAAACGCGAGCGTGACGTGGAGCTGTTCGCGCGGGACGACTCTCCCCTCAGCGGAGGTGCTCGGACTGCCACGCCTCCAACCGGTCGAGGGTGGAGTCGGGAAGCCTGAGGGCGCAGAAGAGACGAAGCCGCTCACGACCCCCGACGCTACCCGTCGAGGTCACGCGTGTGTGTGCCGGCTCTGTGCCAGAACGCGCCGCAGCAGGTGGAGCGCGGACGCGGCGGCACGGCGCCGACCGCAGCCCGGTCACCGGGAAGACGCAGCTCCATCGACTCCTCTGACGACGGCGTCGACGCGTGGAGATAGACGAGCCCGACAGGCTTCTCCGGCGTTCCCCCGCCCGGGCCTGCCACGCCGGTCACCGACACACCGACGTCGGCGGCCAGCGCACTCCGCGCGCCTTGCGCCATGGCCTCAGCCGTCTCAGCGGACACGGCGCCATGCCGGTTCAGGGTGTCCTCCGGAACCCCGAGCAGCTCGACTTTGAGGCGGTTGTCGTAGGGCACCACGCCGCCGGAGAAAGCATCGCTCGAGCCGGGGACGGATGTCAGCCGCGCGGCCACGAGCCCGCCGGTGCAGCTCTCCGCCGCACCGATCGTGAAGCCCTGCTCGCGCGCCAGGTCGAGCACGAGCTCCTCGACCGGACGCTCGTCCTGGGCGAAGAGCGCCTGCGGAAGCTCCTCGGCGAGCGCTTCGCTGGAGGAGTTCGGCGCGCTTCCTCTGCCCCCGGCTGGACGACGAGATCGACCTGAACCTCCAGGTCGTGCGCGCAAATCGTGATTTCCACGCCATCGCCCTCTCCCCCGGCCCGCTCGACGACCCGGGCGACGGCCGATTCGGGCAGCCCGAAGAAGCGGAGGATCCGGTGACCGGGCCGGCTCGCCGCCTCGAGAACGCGCTGGACCGGCGCCGTCTCGAGCGCGCGTGCCCAGAGCCGCTGGAGCTCGCCCGGCGGCCCCGGCAGCACGACCACCACCGTGGAGCCCACCTCGACCACCAGCCCCGGTGCCGTTCCCGCCAGTCCAAGGGACTCGGCGCCCTCGGGGATCGTCGCCTGCTTCCGCACGCCGGACTCGAACTCCTCGTACGGGCGTCGGAACCGCTCCGACAGCCCGCGGACGACCCCCGCGATCTCCTCCTCCAGTGCCGGATCGACCACCAAGTCGCGGCCCGCGACCCGTGCGAGCGTCTCCACCGTTCGGTCGTCGTGCGTCGGTCCGAGCCCTCCGGAGGTGACGACGAGGCCGGCGTCGAGCGACTCACGAAACGCCTCCTCGAGCGCGTCGGGCCGGTCCCCGACGACGAGGACGCGCTCCGGCTCGATTCCGCGCGTGCTCAGCTCCCGCGCCAGGAAGGGCCCGTTCTCGTCCGTGCGCCCTCCGCGGACGAGCTCGCTGCCCGTGACGAGGACGACCGCTGTTGGGCGGCTCAAGCCGCGGAGCGAACCGGGATCACGCGTCGCGCGGTGATGACGACCGCCGTCCCGCTGCCGCGGTCGGGCACTTCCCTGATGCGGCCGTTCACGCGGAAGCGGAGGTTTCCGGGCCGGCCCATGACGACGTGCAACCGCCGGTGCCGCACGAACCGGATCGTCGAGCCCGCCTCCAGCGTCCCGCGGTAGAGCTCGGGGCCCGGCGGCAGAGCGTGCATGCACCTCGACCCACGAATCGCCGAGCGCACCAGTGATCGTCATGCGAGCGATCGGCGCGGCTGGACGGGCCGGCCTCTTCGCGGGCTCCTTCGCGCGAGTCTCGGCGGGCGGCTGCGACGAGAAATCCGGGATCGCCGTCTCCGGCGGGTTGCTGCCGAACCGCCAAGCGAGGACGACGAGCGCGGTCAGGATCCCGATTGCCGCGAGCGCGATGAGCACGACACCCGACTCCACGCGCGGATTCCGGCCGACCGTGGACTTGTTCTGTGCCCGGAGCGGCGTCTCCTCGTCCCCCGGGATGTAGCGCGAGTTGTACTCGTCGACGTAGAGCTGTCCGTCGAGGCCGAGATATTCCGCGTACGTCCTCAGGAAACCCTTGACGTACGTCTGGCCCGGAAGGATGTCGAACTGCTCGTCCTCCAGCGCGCGCAGGTACTTCCCGCGAACCTTGGTCGCCTGTTCCGCCTCGGGGAACTCGAGGCCCTGGCGCAGACGCGCCTCGCGGAGACTGTTACCGATCTCGAACACGGCGGCCGCTCGATTGTAGGCGCTTAGGCGCGCGACTGCCGTCGCGTGGCCGTGGCTTCACTTAGGCCGCGAATTCCCGTAACACGTAGTACGTGGCAACGGAGATCCCGGCCGTGACGGCCAGATACAGGCCGAAGTAGCCCAGGATCCGGCCGATCGCGGCAAGTGTCTTTCCGCGCGTCCTCCCCAGTGTCCGCTCCACCTGGCGACGCCCGCGGCGGCCCAGGACCACGGCGATCACGGAGAGGACGAAGGCCGGGGGGATCGAGACCGCCGACTCGAGCAGCGTGAAGAGCGTCGTAGAGCTCCGCCGCGACGACGGCTGCGGGGATCGCCACGGCTCCGGCCAGGCCGAACGGCACGGAGAAGACCGCGCTCCAGCTCGTCGGCCGCTTCTCGCTACTGTTTTTCGTAGGGTCGGCCAATGGCTGCTGGCGGGATCGAGCGTCCGATCACGCCGGCGACGGCGATCAGGGTGAGGATGTACGGCAAGGTCTCGAAGAGCAGTGCGGCCTGCTCGGAGTATTCGGGCAGCGACCGCGCGAGCGCGCTGGAGAACCCGAACAGGAGTGCCGCGAAGAAGGCTCCGAACGGCTTCCACATGCCGAAGATCAGGGCGGCGAGCGCGATGAAGCCCCGGCCCGCCGTCATGTTCTCGCCGAACGAGCCGACGAAGCCGATCGAGAGGTAGGCCCCGCCGAGAGCCGCCAGGATGCCCGAGACCGTCACGCAGCAGTAGCGCACCAGGTAGACGGAGATCCCGACGGTGTCCGCGGCCCGCGGATGCTCGCCGACGGCACGGATCCGTAGCCCGATCGGCGTCTTGAACAGCAGGACCCAGGAGAGCACCACCGTGGCGAGCGCGAGCCAGATCATGAGGTTCATCTGGCCGAAGATCGGCCCCAGGAAGTAGATGTCCTCGACGAATCCGAGATTGACGTCGGGGATCTCGGACACGTCTGGAGGGGTTCCCTCGGCACCGTAGAGATCGATGTAGAGATAGCCCGTCAGCCCCAGCGCCAGGAAGTTGATCGCCGTCCCCGACACGATCTGGTCGGCACGGAGGTGGATCGCGAAGACAGCGTGAATGAGCGCGAACAAGCCGCCTGCGACCATCGCGCTGACAAGCCCCCACTGCCAGCTTCCGAACCGGTCGGCGCCCCAGATCCCGAAGAAGGCCCCGGCGAGCATCATCCCCTCGAGCGCGATGTTCACGACGCCGCTGCGCTCGGAGAACATCCCGCCGATCGCGGCGAACGTGAGCGGTGTCGCCCAGCGCAGGGTGGCGGCGAAGAGGCTCGACCAGACGAAGACGGCTTCGTGGTCGGCGAGCGACCCCTGTGCGGCCGCGAATCCGACCGTAATCGCGAGCAGCCCGGAGATGATCGCGGCCCAGCCCCACTTCCTTTCGTCGCGCAGGACCGCCGCCAGCCCGGCGAAGAGTGCGAGGAGCCCGAGGTACACGGGGATCAGCTCGTACGAATCCGTCCGTTCGCGCACGTTGTCGCCGAGCGGCGGGAGCATGAGCCAGACGCCAAGCGCCGCGAGGATCACGCCGATGACGGCGATCTGGCGGTTCCGCGACTCGGGCCCGAGCCAGGCCTGCGGCCCGAGCAGGGTCGGCCTCGTGCGAGGCACCGTTGTGCTCACGATTCAGCCGGCTTTGCGGTTCGCTGGGTCAGCCTGAGCTTCTTCCTCGCCTGCCACACGTACAGGATCAGCACGTCGGCGGCGACGAAGAGGACGACGAGGCCCTGGATGATCAGCGTCATGTTCCCGGCGAGCTCGGGCTCGATCGGCAAGGCAAGGTTCCGCGTGTTCGACCCGGTCAGCAGGGCGCCGAACAGCAGCGACGAGAAGAAGATCCCGATCGAGGTGTTCCTCCCCAGCAGTGCGACGGCGATCCCGACGAAGCCGATGTCGGACTGCTGGATGTCGATCTGGCCGTACCGGTACTGCCAGCCGAGGATGTCGATGGCCCCGGCAAGCCCGGCGAAGGTGCCGGAGATCGCCATCGCGAGGAAGTAGTTCCGCGCCACCGAGATACCGCCGTAGCGCGCCGCCTCGGGGTTGAAGCCCACGGCTCGGACCTCATAGCCGAGTGTCGTCCGGTTCAGGATCACCCAGAAAGCGATCAGGGCGGCGATCGCGATGAAGAACCCGATGTGGAGGCCCTGGATGTTGTCCGGGTCGGGCCACCAGATATGGAGCTTCGCCGACTCCCGGATGTCGTTCGAGATCGGGACCTGGTCGTTCACATCGCTCTGGAGCGGCCCTCCGAGGCTGAAGAGGTAGCTCCCGACCCAGTAGGCGATCCAGTTGAGCATGATCGTCGTGATCACCTCGTGGGCGCCCACTGTCGCTCGTAAGAATCCGGCGATCCCGGCCCAGATTGCGCCTGCCAGGGCGGCGCACAGCAAGGCGAGCGGCACGTGGATCCCCCGTCCAAGCCCGGTGATCTCCGCGCCCACGGCGACGGCGGCGATCGCACCCGACGAAGAACTGGCCCTGGCCGCCGATGTTGAAGAGCCCGCACCGGAAGGCGAAGGCGACGGCGAGACCGGTGAGGATCAGCGTCGTGGAGATGACGAGCGTCTGCTGGAGGTTGACCTGCGCGTTGTTCCGCGCGAGCTCCTCGGTGTCCCAGAACTCGTAGGTGTTCGCGATCGAGCGGATGTCGATGAGGCTGTCGGGGATCAGCCAGGGCAGCCCGCTGCCGTCCAGGATCGCCCGACCAGTCTGGAGGGGGCTCACTCCGGTCGTCAGGCGGACGACGATCCCGGCGATGGTGAGCGCGAGGAGCGTCGTCAAGAGCGGTGTGACGATGCCGCCCGCTCGGTGCCAGACCGTGAGGCGGCCGGCAAGAGTCGTCGGCTCGCCCTGCTCCGGGTCGGGCGGGCGCGGCTGGTTCTCCGGTGTGACGGTCAGGCGACGGCCTCCTGCTCGCGGGTGCCGCCGGTCATCGCGATGCCGAGCTCCTGCTCGGAGACGTCGGGCCCGTACTCCTCGACGATCTGGCCCTCGTAGATCACCAGGATCCGGTCGGAGAGCGAGAGAATCTCGTCGATCTCGAGCGAGATCAGCAGGACCGCGCGGCCCTCGTCCCGCTCCTCCACCAGCCGCCGGTGGACGAACTCGATCGCCCCGACGTCCAGGCCGCGAGTCGGCTGCGCGGCGATCAGGACGCGGGGATCGCGCGTCACCTCGCGGGCCACCACCACCTTCTGCTGGTTACCGCCGGAGAGTGCTGACGCCCTCGTCCGCGGGTTGCCGCCGCGAACGTCGAACTCAACCAGCAGTCCGCGCGCCCAGGTGAAGATCCTGCCCGGCCGGAGCCACCCGAAGCGCGAGAACGGCTGCTTGTCGTAGTCGTGGAGCGCGAGGTTCTCCGCGAGGGTGAAGTCGAGGACGAGCCCGCGGCGTTGACGATCCTCCGGGATGTGCCCCATGCCGGACTCGAGATGGTGATCCGCGTTCGTGTTCGTGAGGTCTTGGCCGTCCACGGCCACGCGCCCGCCCTGGGGGTGGCGGAGGCCGGTGAGCGCGTCGATGAGCTCGGTCTGGCCGTTTCCGTCCACGCCGGCGATGCCGACGATCTCGCCGGCCCGGACCTCGAGTGTGACGCCGCGGACCGCCTCGAGCCCGCGGTCGTCGAGCACCGAGAGGTCCTCCACCTCCAGGACGGGGTCGGCGGGCTGCGCAGCCGTCTTGTCGACCCGCAGAAGGACCTCGCGGCCGACCATGAGCTTGGCGAGCGTGTCCTGCGTCGCGCCCTCGCGGGCAACGGTGCCGATTTCCTTGCCGCGGCGGAGGACGGTGATCCGCTCGGCGATCTCCAGCACTTCCCGCAGCTTGTGGCTGATGAAGATGATCGACATGCCCTCGCGCTGGAGCGTCCTGAGGATGCCGAAGAGCTCGTCCGCCTCCTGCGGCGTCAGCACCGCGGTCGGCTCGTCGAGGATGAGGATCTCTGCTCCGCGGTAGAGGGCCTTGAGGATCTCCACGCGCTGCTGCTGGCCGACGGTGATGCTCTCCACCTTGGCATCGGGATCGATCGCGAAGTTGAAGGTCGACGCGAGGTCGCGCACCCTCTGGACCGCGGCGTCGTAGTCCAGCAGGACGCCGCCTTTGCGCGGCTCGGTGGCGAGGACGATGTTCTCGGCCACCGTCATGACCGGGATCAGCATGAAGTGCTGGTGGACCATCCCGATTCCGTGCTCGATCGCGGCCTTCGGCGAGTCGATCGTCACCCGCTTTCCCTTGATCAGGATCTCGCCCTCGTCGGGGTGGTAGAGCCCGTAGAGGATGTTCATCAGCGTCGACTTGCCGGCGCCGTTCTCGCCGAGCAGCGCGTGCACCTCACTCGGGAGGAGGTCGAAGTCGACGTGGTCGTTCGCGAGCACGCCGGGGAACCGCTTCGTGATCCCGCGCAACTCGAGAATAGGAGCCGCAGCTTGGTCGACTCGTGCGTCGCCCATTGCGGGCGATTCTATGGAGGCGCAAAAAAAGAGGGGCGGACTGCTGTCCGCCCCTCGGATGTTCCGTTCGTGCTCGGTGCTAGAGCTTGGCCGGCGGCTTGACCTTGCCGGCGATGATCGCCTTCCTCAGCACCTCGAGCTGGGCGCGCAGCGGCTTGCCGACCTTCTTGCTCAGCTTGCCGTAGCCGACGCCCTTGTTCCTGAGGCTGAACGTCGCGTTCGTGCCCCCACGGAACGTTCCGCGCTGGATTGCCTGGATCGACTGGTAGACCGACTCGTCGACCCGCTTGACTGCGCTCGTCAGCATGTGAGCGCCGAGGTAGCCCTGGTCGGCGTCCACGCCGATGCCCCACTTGCGGCGCTCCTTGGCCGCGCTGAGGGCGCCGAGGCCGCAGCCGCCTGCGACCTGGAAGACGGCGTTCGCACCACGCGAGATGTGGTTGAGCGCGACTTCCTTGCACTTGGCCGCGTCGGTGAAGCTCTGCGAGTAACCGACGTGAACGACCGCGCGGCGGCTCGCCCGCCGGGCGCAGAAGCGGTAGCCCGCGATGAACGCGTCGACCGACGGGAGCTTGATGCCGCCGACGGCGCTCAGGATCGGGCGTCTCCTCTCCTTCTGGAGCTGCCTGACCGCCAGGTGTCCGACGAGGCAGCCTGCCTGCTCGGACTTGAAGAGCAGACCACGGACGTTCGACGGCTTGTCCGCGAGCGCCTCCTGCGGGAAGTCGATGATCGCGAACCTGCGCTGCGGATACTGCTGGGCGACCGTGTTGAGGTCGCTCGCGAGCAGGAAGCCCACCGCGACCGTGAGCGCGCTACCAGTGGTCGCGCCCTGCCGAAGGTTCGGCGTGTAGTCGGCCGGCGAGCGGGACTCGAAGACCTGCTTGCGGATCCTGAGGTTCTTCTCCGCCCGCAGCAGGCCCTGGTAGGCGAGCTGGTTGAACGAGCGGTCGTTGAGGCGTCCGACGTCGGTGACGAGCGAGATGCGCTCGTTGGCAGTCGACGTGGTCGGAGCGGCACTCGCCCCGAGTGCTGCGACGAGCATGGCTGTCAGCGCCACGACGAGCAGCCCCCAAGGCATGAGGCGTCTTACTTTCACTGAATCCTCCCCTTTCCGAGGTGTCCTACGTACTAGAGATAAAAAGGTGATGCTAACCCCGTCACCATGAGACGTGAAGGGCTGGTGAAAGTTAGTCCACGCTAGCCGTGAGTGCGCGCTCGTCGACCAGTACGCGGCGCGGTTTGGAGCCCTCGTAGCCGGAGATGATCCCGCGCCGCTCGAGCATGTCGATCAGGCGGCCGGCTCGGGTATAGCCGACGCGGAGCCGGCGCTGGAGCAGGGACACCGAGGCGGTCTGGGTCTGGACGACGATCTCGATCGCCCGCTCGAGCAGCGGGTCCTGATCGGGGTCGAACTCCTCGTCGCCCTCGCCGAGCTCCTCCGGCGGCGCCTCGGGCGCCTCCAGCAGCGATTCGTCCAGCTCCTGGCCCCGCTGGGTCCGGCACTGCTCGACGAGGAGGGCGATCTCTTCCTCGGTCACGTATGCGCCCTGCACGCGCTGGAGCCGTGAGGTCCCGAGCGGCTTGAAGAGCATGTCGCCCTGGCCGAGCAGGCTCTCCGCGCCTGACTGGTCGAGGATCACGCGGGAATCGGTCTGGCTGGAGACCGCGAACGCGATCCGCGAAGGCACGTTCGCCTTGATCATCCCGGTGATGACGTCGACGGAGGGGCGTTGCGTCGCGAGGACGAGGTGGATCCCGACGGCGCGAGACTTCTGCGCCAGGCGGATGACAGCGTCCTCCACCTGCTGCGGGGAGATCATCATCAGGTCGGCGAGCTCGTCGATGACGACGAGGAGGTAGGGCAAGGTCTCGTCCCCGCGCTGGCGGAACGCCCGGTTCGCCTCGGGGAGGTTGCGGGCGCGGACGGTCGCGAGGAGCTCGTAGCGCCGGTCCATCTCGGCAAGGACGTTGGTGAGGACGATCGAGGCTTCCTTCGGGCTCGAGACGACCGGCGTCAGGAGATGCGGGATCGACTCGTACAGCGACAGCTCGATCCGCTTGGGGTCGATGAGGATCAGACGCACGTCGTCCGGTGTCGCCCGGAGGAGCACCGAGGTGAGGACGGTGTTGATGCAGCCCGACTTGCCCGAGCCCGTCGTGCCGGCGATCAGCAGGTGCGGCATCCGGGCGAGGTCGGTCCAGACGGCGTTGCCGGAGATGTCCTTGCCGAGCCAGACGGAGAGCGGGCTCGCCGTCGCGGGCAGCTTGTCGAAGACGTCGCCGAGCGTGACCAGGTTCGGCGAGAGGTTCGGAACCTCGACGCCGACAGCCTGCTTGCCTGGGATTGGCGCCAGGATCCGAATCTCGGTCGTGGCCAGCGCGTAGGAGAGATCGTCCTTGAGCGCCGAGATCTTCGACATCTTCGTCCCGGCCGCGAGCTGGAGCTCGTAGCGAGTGACGCGCGGGCCGGTGATCTCGCCCACGACGCGCGCGTCGACGCCGAAGTCGGCCAGCGCCCGGGTCAGGGACTCCGCGACCTTGCCGTTGTCGCTCTTGGCGGCCGGCCGGGCCGGTGCGCGCTTCAGCAGCGACGGCTCGGGGAGGACGTAGTCCTCCTTCGCCGGTGCCGGCGGCTCGAAGAGGATCTGCTGCTCGCTGGTCTCGGTCGGCTCCTCGTCGAGCGTGCGAGGAGCGGCGGCGGCTCCGACTGGCCCACCACGTCCGGGAAGTCCGAGACCGCGTCGATCGGCGGGTGGTCGTCGCGCGGGCTGAGCGGGATCGCGGGCGCCAGCGGCCGCTCGTCGAGCACGGCCCGGCGCTCGACGCGGCGCCTGGCTGCGGTGTGAGCGCGGCGGACGGCGCCGTGGGAGCGCTGGACGAGCGCGCCGACCGAGGCGCCGGACAGGAGCAGGACGCCCGCGAGCGTGAACGCGGTTCCCGCGATCAGCGTGCCCGTGCGGCCGATCAGTGTCCCGACGACCTCGTCGAGCGCGGTGCCGACGTAGCCGCCCGAGTCCGCGAGGAGGAGGAAGACCCCGAGCGCGGTCGAGGCGAGGCCCCAGCGGAACGGGTGGACCTGGACGAGGCGGCTCCGGCCGAGCATCAGCACGCCGACGATCACGAGCGCCGCCGGGACGAGGTAGCCGGCGTCGCCGACGAGCGCCCACAATCCGTCGGCGATGGCCTCTCCGCCGGCGCCTCCCTCCCACTCCGAGGTAGACGAGCGTCGAGAGGAACAGGCCCGCCGCGACGAGGCCGAGGCCGATCAGCTCGGGATGGTGGTGGCTGCGCTCCTTGGTCGCGCGCTTGCGGCGCTTGACCCGCGAGGGCACGCGCGGTCTCAGGGTGCGCTTCTTGCGGCGTCGCGCCATGCGCGCCTGCTTCGACGCCGCCCCGCTGTCCCCTCTGACCCCAATCGCGGATGCGACGTCACCCGAGGCTTGCGATCCGCTCCAGGAGTAGCTCGATGAAGGCGCGGCCGTCGATGCCGACTCCCACGTTGGCGTTCGGCTCCTGCTCCGTGCGGCGCCAGAGGTCGACGACGGTCCGGCCGCGGGTCAGAGCTCCGAGCCGCACTCGATCGCGACATGGCGGTGCGCAGTCTCGACGAGCTCCGGGCGGAAGACGTGCGCCAGGGCCACGGCGTCGTGGATCGGCGAGCCGTCGAAGCCGTACGTCTTCGAGTGGAACCGGTTGTAGAACTCCCAGAGCTCTGCGACGAGCGTGCCCGTGCGGCCCGTGGCGCGGAGGCGGTCGGCGTCCGCCTTCGTCATCAGCGCCTCGTGGGTCACGTCGAGGCCGATCATCGTCACGTCGAGCCCGCTCCCGAAGACGCGCGCTGCCGCCTCCGGGTCGGCCCAGATGTTGAACTCCGCGGCGGGCGTGACGTTGCCGACGCCGATCGAGCCGCCCATCAGCACGATCCGTTCCGGCCGCGCGTCGGGATAGCGCGCCAGCATCAGCGCGACGTTCGTCAGCGGGCCGACCGCGACGAGCGTCGCGCCGCCGCTGCGCGGCCGAGGAAGTCCACCGCGTGCTCGTCCAGCGGCGAGCCCTGCGCGGGCGGCAGGTCCGGCCCGTCCAGCCCGGTCTCGCCGTGGACGTACTTCGCGACGTACGGCTCGCGCACGAGCGGCCGGTTGGCGCCCGCCGCGACGGGAACGTCGGTCCGGCCGGCGAACTCGAGGATCCGGATCGCGTTCGCCGTCGTCTTCTCGAGCGTCTGGTTGCCCGCCACCGTCGTCACGCCGAGGAGCTCGACCTCCGGGCTCGCGAGCGCCAGGAGGAGCGCGATCGCGTCGTCGTGGCCGGGGTCGCAGTCGAGGATGATCGGAGTCGCACTCACGGGCGCTCCAAGGCAAGTAACACTCTGTTACAAGCCACGATCGGCCTGGAGTTGGCAGGGTTTCGGAGCAAGTAACACTCTGTTACAAGATCTCGTCGATCTCCGCCGCCGTGGGCAGCGACGGCTGGGCGCCTGGTCTCGAGGCGGCGATCGCCCCAGCCGCGCAGGCACGGCGCAGCGCCTCGTCCCACCCGCGGCCCTCGAGGTGCGAGACGACGAGGCAGGCCGTGAACGCGTCGCCCGCCGCCGTCCCGTCCACGGCGTCGACCTGCGGAGGCTCCGCCCGCGCAACCTCCTCTGCCGTCCTCGAGCAGGACCGCGCCTTCGGCTCCGAGCGTGAGCGCGACGAGCTTCCCGCGTGCATTCACCTCGTGCTCGTAGCGGTTCACGACGAGCAGGTCGGGCTCGACGTCGATCGGCCTCGCCGGGGCCGCATTCAGGCAGAAGAACGAGGCGTCGCGTGCCGCGGCCAGCGACCGGCTCGTCGGGAATCTCGAGCTGGCAGAGGACGGCGCCCTCCACCGGCTGTCCCTCGACGCCGGTGTTCGCCCCCGGAGCGACGACGATGGTCGTCTCGCCGTCCGCGTCCACGGTGATCAATGCGACACCCGTCGGCTTGTCGCTTGCTTGGAGGTCGAGCTCGACCCCTGCCTCGAGCAACCCCGCCGTCGCCTCCTCCGCTGCCTGATCCTTGCCCACGCTTCCGATCATCCGCACTCTGGCGCCGAGCCGTGCGGCCGCGACCGCCTGGTTCGCGCCCTTGCCGCCCGGGTAGCGCGCGAATGTCGCGCCGCTGACGTCTCGCCGGACGCGGCAGCCGCTCGGCCTCGCCACCAGGTCGAGATTGATCGACCCGACGACGGTCAGCTCAGGCGGCAAGCGCGCGCAGATCTTCGAGCGTGCCGCCGAGGAGGTTCTCGCGCAGGTCGAAGAGCCCCGCCCAGAGCGACGAGCGATCGGGTGCCGAATCCATCCGGACGGCGGTTGTGAGCCCCTCCAGCGCCCGAACCAGCACGGCGAGCTCGAGATAGACCTGCGCCACCCGGTGCGAGGCCACGCAGACGCCGGCCCGTCCGAGCACCGGCCCCCAGTCCATCAGCTCAGCGGGGCCGGGCTCGCCGTACCACGAGCGCCCTTCGGCCTGATCCGGCTCGAGCTCGAGGAGGTAGCGCCCGAGCGGGCGCTCCAGGCCGGCGAGGGCTGTCTCCACCCGCTCGGCCGCGCGCCGGAGCGCCGCCTGGCGCTTCCCGGCTGTGCTCGGCTGGGCCTCTCCCCTCGCCCACCGCTCGAGCAGGCGGCAGAACGCGAGCGCGGCGACTTCGCAGGCGACGAGCTGGCCGATCAGCGTGCGGGCCGTCTTCTCCTCGGCCGCGCGGTCGAAGAGCGCCTCCGCCCAGCCGGGCGTCGGGTCGATGCGGAGAGTGCTCATACCTCCACTATGACGGGGAGAATCATGGGGCGTCTCCCGGTTCTGTCGTAAATCAGCTGCCCAACTGCGTCGTGCAAGTGCTCCTGGAGGAGCTTGATCTCCCGGACGTTCTGGCCGAGGAGGTCACGGAGGACCCGGTTGGCCTCCTCCCGCGTCTCCTCCATCAGCGGCCCCGGCTCCGAGAGGCCGCGCGCGATCAGCTCAGGCATGGCGGCGGGGCTGCCATTCGAGCCCGCGATCGTCGCGACGATGATCAGGACGCCGTCCTCGGAGAGCGTCCGCCGGTCGCGCAGCGCGACATCCTTCACGTCGCCGACACCGAGGCCGTCCACGAAGGTGACGCCCGACTCGATCTGGTCGACGATCCGCGGCCCGGCCCTCGTGAGCTCGACGACGGTGCCGTTCTCCGTCAGGACGATCGACGACGCCGGCACACCGCTCTCCTGCGCGAGGCGCCCGTGCGCCGCCAGCATCCGGAACTCGCCGTGCACCGGCATCACGGCCTTCGGCCGGACGAGCCCCAGCATCGTCCGCAGCTCCTCCACGTGGCCATGGCCGGACACATGGACGGGCGCGTTCTCCTGGTGGAGCACCTCGGCGCCGAGCTTCGCGAGCTGGTTGATCGAGTCGTGCACGCGGAGCTCGTTCCCGGGGACCGGCCGCGCGGAGAGGATCACGGTGTCGCCACGCTCCACGAACACCGATTGGTGGTCGTTGTAGGCGATGCGGGTCAGCGCCGACATCGGCTCACCCTGGCTGCCCGTGCAGAGGATCAGCACCTCGTGCGGCTGGTACTGGTCGAGCTGGTTCGGCCGGATCAGCGTGTCTTCGGGAACCTCCACGTAGCCGAGATTCCGAGAGATGTTCATGTTCTTCCGCATCGAGCGGCCGACGACGGCGACCTTGCGGTTGACCTGGACGGCGACGTCGATCGCCTGCTGCATGCGGTGGACGTTCGACGCGAAGCACGCGATCAGAACGCGGCCCTGGAGCCGCGGGATGATCTGCTGGAACGCCTCGCCGACGAGGCGCTCGGAGCCGGTGACTCCGGGGCGCTCCGCGTTCGTGGAGTCGCCGAGCATGAGGTCGACCCCCTGCGTACCGAGCTCGGCGAGGCGGCCGACGTCCGTGCGCAGGCCGTCCACGGGCGTGTGGTCGAGCTTCCAGTCGCCGGTGTGGAGCACACGACCGGCGGGTGTCTCCAGCACGACCGCGACGGCGTCGGGGACCGAATGTGCGACGCGGATGAAGCCGATGCGGAAACCGCCGATCTGCACGGGGTCTTCCTCCGGTTGCGCCTCTTTGAGCTCGACGGCGTTCAGGAGTCCGTGCTCGTCGAGCCGGGACTGGGCCAGGCCAAGTGTCAGCCGAGTGCCCCAGACCTCGGGCACCGGGATCTCGCGGAGAAGGTACGGAAGCGCGCCGACGTGATCCTCATGCGAGTGCGTGAGGACGACAGCCCGGACGCGATCCTTGCGGTCGGCGAGGTACGACATGTCCGGGAGGATGAGGTCGACGCCGAGATGCTCGTCCCTCGGGAACGCCAGGCCGGCGTCCACGACGACGATGTCGTCGTCGAGCTCGTAGACGGTCATGTTCTTGCCGACCTCGCCGACGCCACCGAGCGGGATGATGCGAAGAGTCTCCCCAGCCACGGTGTGGACTCTACTCTCGGCCCCCGGGAGGGTTGGCGGACTGGCGCTCGCTGCCTAGGCCGCGGCAGGTTGGAGCGCGCCGAGCCGCTGCAGGCAGGCGCGGATCGTGCTCCTTTTCCTCGTCGGTCGCCTCGACCATCGGCAGGCGAAGGCCGCCTACGTCGTGCCCGAGGAGGTTCAGCGCGGCCTTGATCCCGATCGGACCGACGGTGACGCCGAGGATCTCGTAGGCGGGCGCGAGCTCCTCGTCGATTTCGCCGGGCCCGCTCGACGTCGCCGGCACGGAAGCGCCTGCAGCTGCCGCTTGACCTGCGGGCCGACGATGTGCGTGTGGACGCAGATCCCACCGGTGCCGCCGAGCTCGAGGAACGGGAACAGGATGTTGTCGTCCCCCGCGTAGAGCGCGAGGCCCGTTTCGTCGACGATGCGCCGTGCGTCCTCGAGGTCGTCCCAGGCCTGCTTGACGCGCGACGACGTTCGGAATCTCCGCCAGCTCGGCGAGCGTCTCGACGCTCACGAGGTTCACGACCCGCCCCGGAATGTTGTAGTAGACGATCGGCTTGTCCGTCACGGCGGCGATCGCCTTCATGTGCTCGACGATCCCGCGCGGCGGCGGCTTGTTGTAGTACGGCGTGACGATCAGGAACCCGTCGACGCCGAGCTCGTGCGTCTTCGCCGTCAGGTGCACGGAGTGGCGAGTGTCATACGTTCCTGTGCCGGCGATCACCGTCGCCCGGTCGCCGATCGTCTCGACTGCGGTCGAATAGAGGGAGAACCGCTCGTCGTCGGTCAGGGTCGGCGACTCGCCGGTGGTCCCGGTGACGACGAGCCCGTCGGAGCCGTTCTCGACGAGGAACGCGGCGAGCTCGCGGAACTTCGGGAGGTTCACCGCGCCGTTGGCGTCGAACGGCGTCACGCTGGCGGTCAGGATCTCGCCGAGCACGCTTCGATCTTACTCCGGACCGGCGGAGTCTCCTCTGCGGCAGAGCTGGAAGCCGGCGTCGTTGTCGTCGAACTGCCGGCTGCAGTCGGGGTCTCGACTCCCGGCGGCGGGCTGTGTTGTCGTGGGGCCCGCATGCGGGACAACCGACACCCCAGGCGCGCATCCCGTCGCGATGACGGCAAGACGGCCGCAAGAGTTACACGAGTTCCCAGAACTCCCCCTTCAGGCCGAGGTCGTCGAACACGGCTTGCGCCTCCTCGGGCGTGCGACGGCGCCAGGCCGAGCTGAGGCGGTCGCGGTACCACGCCTTCTGCGAGCCGCCAGGCCGTCTCGAGCGGAAACGCAGCGCCTTTCTCCAGTCCGGTCTGCTCACTCCAGCGATCGACGTGCGCTTCCGACCGGAAGGCCAGCATCGTCGCTCAGGTGAATCCGATGTTGTCCCACCAGCGCGCGGCAGGGACGGCGAAGTGTGCGATCCCCTCGCCGTCGTCCAGCCGCCTGCCCTCGACCCGCAGCGCCATCGGCTCCTCGCAGTCAGGGCAGTGCGTCTCCACGGTTCCGTCGCCTCCGAGCATGGAGACGACGCCAAGCCCGTCCCAGATGCAGTTGCCCCAGAACTCCCCGCGCGGCGTCTGGACGCGGAATGCTGTGGGAACGGCCGAGAGCGGATTGGCCATCCAGATCTCGGTCGTGCCCGGGCATGAGTACGATCGCATGACCCTCGTGGAGCCGGCGGTAGGACGCAACGGCCTCGCCGGCCGGAATCCCGAGCGCCTCTGCAACCTCGGCGGCGCTCGGCGGTTCTCCGTCCGCCACGAACCGCTCGTACAGCGCCACCCGCACGCGGTCGTCGAGCTCCACCCTCCGAGCCTACTCCCCGGCCGCACGAGCCCAAGTAACACAGTGTTACTTGCTTCCGGAGGCGACGTCCGGGGGCGATTCAGGGGCTTGTAACACAGTGTTACTTGCCGTTCGGGCCGCCCGGTGCGTCCGCCATGGCTGCCTCGAAGGCGCGCCGGGCCTCCTCGCCGAAGACGGCGAACACGACCCGCTCGAGGGCGGACGGCTCGTGGGCGCGCGCCGCGGCCACCATGATCCGGGCGCACTCGTCGAGCGGGAACCCGCCTACGCCGGTGCCGAACGCCGGCAGCGCCAGGGACTTCGCGCCCAGCTCGTCGGCGATCCGGAGGCAGCTCTCGGTCGTCCGGCGCACCAGCGCCGCGCTCGGTGCGGAGATCCTGACCCATGACTGCGCCGTGGATGACCCACTTGGCGGAGAGGCGCCCCGCACCGGTCGCGACAGCGTCGCCCACCTGGATCGGCCCTTTCGCGACCGCTTCACGCTCGATCTCCTCTCCCCCAGCTCGCTTGATCGCGCCGGCCACGCCGGCGCCCATCCAAAGTGCGTTGTTTGCGGCATTGGCGATCGCGTCGACGTCGAGCGCGGTGATGTCTCCGTCCACGACCGAGAGCTCAGCCAAGCAGCTCCTCGAGTCCGACCGTGAGGCCCGGCGGAAGGCTCGGCAGCTTCTCCAGCGCGAGCAGGACTCCGGGCACGTACGCCTCGCGGTTGAACGCGTCGTGGCGGATCGTCAACAGCTGCCCGTCGCCGCCGAACAGCACTTCCTGGTGCGCCACGAGCCCAGGCAGGCGCACGGAGTGGATCTCCGCTCCGCCGATGCGCTCCGCCGTCGCCTTGGCGGTCCCGGAGGGTGCGTCCTTCTTCGCCTCGCCGTGGAGCTCGACGATCTCGGCTCGCGGCAGGTGGCGCGCGGCCTCTTCGGCGAACCGCATCATCAGCACGGCGCCGATCGCGAAGTTCGGCGCGTAGAACAGCGCCACGCCCTTGTCCTCGGCAACCTCTGCGAGGCTGGTCGGATCCCACCCGGTCGTCCCGACCACGCACGGGATCCCGTGCTCCAGTGCCGCTCTGACGTTCTCGACGACCGCATCCGGCGCCGTGAAGTCGACCATCGCCTCGGCGTCGTCCAGCTCGACCAGCTCGTGTCCCGCCGCCTCGAGCGCGGGCGCCAGCACCGAACCGACCTTCCCGCCGCGCCCGTTGAGCGCGACCTTCACGCCGCTGCGGTCGCGAGCGCCGGATTGACGCGCTCGATCGCAGCGAGGAACCGGTCCTCGCTCGGCCCGATCGCCGCCGCCGACAGACGCTCGGGCGCCAGCAGAACCCCCGCGAGCTCGGCCAGGCTCTCCGGCTCGACGGCGTCGATCTCGGCGATGATCCGGTCGAGCGAGAGCATCTCCGTGTCGGTGATCAGGGACTTGCCGAGCCGGCTCATCCGGCTCGAGGTCGCCTCCATCGACAGCAGGATCCGGCCCTTCAGGTTCTCCTTCGCCCGCTCCAGCTCGTTCGGCCGGAGGTTGCCCGCCGCGATATCCGCGATCTGCTCGGCGGCGATCTCGAGACACGGGCCGAGGTTCTCCTCGCGCGTCCCGACGTAGAGCCCGATCTGGCCGGTGTCGGTGTACTGCGACGCGAACGTGTAGACGGCATAGGCCATCCCACGTTTCTCGCGGATCTCCTGGAAGAGCCGGGACGACGCGGAGCCGCCGAGGATGGCGTCCAGGAGCGAGGCGGCGAAGCGGCGCCGGTCCGACCGCGCGATGCCGGGCGCGGCGAGGCAGAGGTGGTACTGCTCGGTGTCCTTGCGGATGAAGCGGAGGTCAGGCGGCGGCGGCTTGACGAGCGGCGAGCGAACACGTCTCCCCCGAGCCGGCACGTCGCCGACCTTCGACTCGGCGCGTTCCAGCAGGCCGAGCAACTCGTTGTGGTCGAGGTTGCCGGCGGCGGCGACGACGACGTTGCCGGGGACGTACATCGAACGGTGGTAGGCGGTGATGCTGCGCCGCGACACGGACGAGATCACGTCCGCCGTTCCGATCACCGGCCGGCCGAGCGCGTGGTGCCCGAAGACCGCCTCGGCGATCAGGTCGTGGACGAGCTCCTGCGGCTGGTCCTCGTACATCGCGATCTCCTCGAGGACGACCTCCCGCTCGGAGTCCACCTCGGTGAAGAGCGGCGCGTACACCATGTCGGTCATCACGTCGATCGCCTCGTCGAGGTGGTGATCGGCGACCCGCGCGTAGACGACGGTGTGCTCGCGCGAGGTGGCGGCGTTGAGCTCGCCGCCCATGGCGTCGAAGACCTCGGCAATCTCCTGCGCGCTGTACTTCTCGGTCCCCTTGAAGAGCAGGTGCTCGATGAAGTGCGAGACGCCGGCGCGCTCGTCCCGCTCGTCTCGCGACCCGGCGCCGATCCAGAACCCGAGCGCCACCGACCGGACGTGCGTCAGCCTCTCGGTCACGACCCGCTGGCCGGAGTCGAGCTCCGAGAGGACGTACTTCTGCATTGAGGGGGATCGTAGTAAGGAAAGGGCGTCGAACCGCGCTATACGTCTTGAATGGGGGGTCTATCTGCGGCACGGCGCTTCGGCACGGCGCGCTTTCTTGCGACGGCGTGCATCGCCCTGGCGCTGGCCGGCACGGGCGCTGCCGAGACGGGCGCCGCCGAGACGGCGCTGCCGGCCGGGTTTCAGGAAACGACCGTCTTCTCGGGGTTGACGACCCCTATGGCGATCGAGTTCGCCGCGGATGGACGGGTGTTCGTCGCCGAGAAGGGAGGCAGGATCAAGGTCTTCGACGGCCTCTCGGACAGCTCGCCCGACTCTTTGCCGATCTGTCGGCGAACGTGCACAACTTCTGGGACCGGGGGTTGCTCGGACTTTGCGCTCGATCCCGCCTTCACGACGGGGCGACCCTATGTCTACGTGCTGTACACGTATGACGCTCCGATCGGCGGGTCGGCGCCGACCTGGGGCGATGCGTGTCCGAGCCCGCCGGGCGCGACGGGCGACGGCTGTGTGGTCAGCGCGCCGCCTCTCGCGGCTGACTGCCTCGGGCAACTTCATGACCGGCCCGGAGAACGTCCTGATCAACGATTGGTGTCAGCAGTACCCGAGCCACTCGATCGGCTCGCTCGCCTTCGGCTCCGACGGGGCGCTGTACGTCTCGGGTGGCGATGGCGCGAGCTTCAACTTCACCGATTGGGGGCAGGACGGCAACCCGCTGAACCCCTGTGGCGATCCGCCGGGCGGGGTCGGGCAATGCACTATCGCCGCCGAGCGCCGAGGGAGGGGCGCTGCGCAGCCAGGATCTGCGCACGTCATCGGATCCGGCGTCGCTCGACGGCGCGATCCTGCGGGTGAATCCCGACACGGGCCTGGCGCTGCCGAACAATCCGCTCGCGGCCAGCGCCGACTCGAACGCGCGCCGGATCGTCGCCCACGGGCTTGCGGAACCCGTTCCGCTTCACGATCAGGCCGGGGACGAACGAGGTCTGGCTCGGCGATGTGGGCTGGACAACTGGGAGGAGATCAACCGGATTGCCGACCCCTTGGGGGCGGTGGAGAACTTCGGCTGGCCGTGCTACGAGGGCAGCGGGAGCCAGTCCGGCTACGACGGCGCCAACCTCAGCATCTGCGAGAACCTGTACGCGCTCCCTGGCGGAGTGGTTCGCCCCTTACTACGCCTACAACCACAGTGCCAAGGTGGTCGGGGGCGAGTCGTGCCCGACCGGGAGCTCCTCGATCGCGGGCCTCGCCTTCTACCCGGGCGGGCACCTTCCCCGACGCCTACGACGGCGCGCTCTTCTTTGCCGACTACTCGCGTGACTGCATCTGGGTGATGTTCCCGGGCGGAAACGGACTCCCGAACCCGAGCAACCGGGCGACCTTCCAGGCGCCGGCCGCGAACCCGGTCGACATGCAAGTCGGTCCCGACGGAGCGCTCTACTACGCCGACTTCGACGGCGGCACGATCCGGAGAATCGCCTCCACCGTCAACCAGCCCCCGCTCGCCTCCGCAACCGGGTCGCCGACCAACGGGCCGGCGCCGCTGACCGTCAACTTCGACGGCAGCGGCTCCAGCGACCCCGAAGGCGGGACGCTCATCTACTCCTGGGACCTCAACGGCGACGGGACCTTCGGCGACTCCACCGCGGCCTCGACCCACGCCACGTACACGCAGCCCGGCACCTACAACGCGCGGCTGCGGGTCACCGATCCGGCAAGCCAGGCCGCCACGAGCGCCGCGGTCACGATCACGGCCGGCAACAGCCCACCCACTGCGACCATCATCGACCCGGTCGCCGGGCACCGCGTGGAAGGTTGGCGAAGCGATCTCGTTCACGGGCTCGGCCACCGATCCGCAGCAGCTGACGGTGCCGACCTCGAGCCTCTCCTGGGAGCTCGTCCTCTTCCACTGCCCGTCTAACTGCCACACCCACCCGCTGCAGTCCTGGACCGGCGTCGCCGGCGGCACGTTCCCAGCTCCCGACCACGAATACCCCTCCTACCTCGAGCTGCGCCTGACGGCAACCGATGCGGGCGGCCTAACCGATACGACGACCCTTCGGCTCGATCCCCGCACCGTGCTGCTCGGCTTCGAGAGCCTGCCCACCGGGCTGGAGCTCACGGTCGGGAGCTCCAGCACAGTGACGCCGTTCACCCGAGAGGTCATCGAAGGTTCCAACAACACGATCAGCGCGTCCTCCCCCCAGGCGCTGAACGGAACCCTGTACACGTGGTCGGCCTGGTCCGACGGGGGCGCGGCAAGCCACAACATCGTTGCGCCCGCCGGAGCGATGACCTACATCGCTACCTTTGCGCCTCCGCCGCCCGCCACCTCCTCCGGCTCCACCGCCTCCTCCTCCAGCTCCTCCTCTACCGCTACCGCCTGCGCCTCCCCCACCGCGCGAGCCCGCAGTCCGGGCGAAGCCGTGCGTCGTCCCGCGGCTCGTGGACGCGACCCTCGCGACGAGCCGCCGGCGCCTGGCGCGGGCCGGCTGCCGGACCGGAGCGGTCCGGCGCCGGTACGCGCACGCCGAAGCCGGACGTGTGCTGACGGCCGGTAGGCGCCCCGGCACCCGGCTGCCGGCCGGCGCGAGGATCGCGCTGACCGTCAGCCGGGGACCGAAGAAGCGCTAGGTCCTAGTCCCGCCTAGCGGCCGCGGTCCCGGCCGCCGCGGCCGCGACCCCGGTCGCCGTCCCGGCGCGGAGGACGCTCCTCCCGCGGCCGCTCGGGCGCGTCCTTCGCGCGCTCGATCAGCTCCTCCGGCGAAACCATCCCTCCGTTCTCGTGCTTGTTGACGAGCTTGAGGCCGATGCGGCCCCGCTCCTTGTCGACCTCCTGCACGACGACGTCCAGGACGTCTCCGCGGTTGATCACGTCCTCGATGTGGCCGACCCGCCCGGGGCCGACGTTCGAGACGTGGAGGAGGCCGTCGGTGCCCTTCTTCAGCTCGACGAACGCACCGAACTGGGTCGTCTTCACCACCTTGCCGGTGTAGGTGTCGCCGACCTCGGGCTCCTTCGTGAGCGCGTCGATCGCCTCCATCGCCGCCTCGGCGTTCTTGCCCTCCGTGGCGTAGATGAGAATCGTGCCGTCCTCCTCGATGTCGATCTGGACGTCGTAGTCGGCCTCGAGCGAGCGGATCGTCTCGCCGCCCTTGCCGATGACCATCCCGATGAACTCCGGGTTGATCTTGATCGTCGAGATCCGAGGAGCGTGGTCGCGGAGCTGCTCGCGCGACTCCGGGATCGCCTCCAGCATCCGGTCGAGGATGAACTCACGGGCCTCCTTGGCCTGCTGTGAGCGCGTTCCGCATGATCTCCTGCGTGACACCGGTGATCTTGATGTCCATCTGGAGTGCGGTCACACCCTCGCGGGTGCCGGCGACCTTGAAGTCCATGTCGCCTAGGTGGTCCTCCGCGCCCTGGATGTCCGTCAGGATCACGTAGTCGTCGCCCTCCTTGACGAGGCCCATCGCGATGCCCGCGACCGGTGCCTTGATCGGCGCGCCGGCGTCCATCAGGGCGAGCGTCGAGCCACAGACGGATCCCATCGACGAGGAGCCGTTCGACTCCAGCGTCTCCGACACGATGCGGATCGTGTACGGGAACTCGTCCGGCGGCGGGATCACCGCCTCGAGTGCGCGCTGCGCGAGCGCACCGTGGCCGATGTCACGCCGCTTCGGGCCTCGCATGAACCCGGTCTCGCCGACCGAGTAGGGCGGGAAGTTGTAGTGGTGCATGAACCGCCGCTCCTGCTCGAGGGAGAGGTCGTCGATGCGCTGACCCTCCTTCGCGGTGCCGAGCGTGAGCAGGGACATGATCTGCGTCTGGCCCCGCGTGAACAGTGCGGAGCCGTGGGTTCTGGCGGACACGCCGACCTCGCACTCGATCGCACGGATCTCGTCGGCCGCGCGGCCGTCCGGCCGGCGCTTCTCGACGGCGATCTTCTCCCGGACGAGCTGCTTGTAGATCGACTCGGCCGCACGCTTGACGAACTGGCGCGTGAGGCCGTCCTTGACGACCGGCGCGTCTCCGTCGACCGTCGCCGGCCCGACCGGGAAGCTGAGATCGACCGTGTCGATGATGCGGTCGAAGAGGAGCGACCGCTTCGCCGACTTGAGCTCCTTCGAGTCCTGCTCGGCCTCGGTCAGCGCCTTGAGGTCGTCCTCGAACTGCTGTCGAACGGGCTCTTCGACGGCCGACAGGCGGACCTTGTCGAGCAGCATGTCCAGCGACATCTTGTGCTGGAGCTGGCGGAGGATGTCTTCCTCGGTCGAGCTCATGTCGAGCGGCGGGCACTCCTCCGCCAGGATCTCCTCGACGATCGCGCTGCCTTCACGCAGGCCCTCGTCCAGGATCTTCTGGTGGATCCGGTCCCCGACGCGCCCCTCCAGGTCGGTCGTGAGCTCCGGGTCGAGCCACTTAGCCTTGCCGACCTGCTCGCGGAGATCTTCCTGCGCCTCGCAGATCTTGGTGATCTCGGCGTGCGCGAGCTCGAGCGCCTCGAGAAGCTGGTCCTCGGGGATCTCCTGCCCGCCTGCCTCGACCATCGTCAGGCCGTCTTTCGTGCCGACGACGATCAGGTCGAGGGTGCTCTCCTCCATCTCCTGCAGCGTCGGGTTGACGGTCCACTCGTCGCCCTGTCGGCCGATTCGGACTGCGCCCACCGGGCCGATGAACGGCAGCGGCGAGATCATCAGCGCGGCAGACGCCCCGTTGAGGCAGAGGATGTCGTGCGGGATGACCATGTCCGCCGACAGGACGGTGCAGATCACCTGCACTTCGTTCTTGTAGCCCTTCGGCCACAGCGGCCGGATCGGGCGGTCGATCATCCGCGCGGTCAGGATCGCCCGCTCGGTGGGGCGCCCCTCGCGCTTGAAGAAGCCGCCCGGGATCTTGCCCGCGGCGTACATCCGCTCCTCGACGTCGACGGTGAGCGGGAAGAAGTCGGCGCCCTCGCGGGCCTCCATCCGGCCCTGGGCCGTCGACAGCACCATCGTGTCGCCCGAACGCACGACCACGGCGCCGTCCGCCTGCTTGGCCAGCTTCCCCGTCTCGAAAGAAAGTTCCTGCCCGCCGATCTCGACCGAGACTCGGGTCGGGCCCTGTACTGCGATGCTCATCTGTCCTCCACTCTTCGTGGAGAGTGGAGGTTTGGGTCAAGGCCCCTCGGCTGGCCCTCGCCCAAACTTCCACCCTCCGATTGCCCGCCTGGGTTTATCTCCGCAGTCCGAGCTCCTTGATCAGGTTCCGGTAACCCTCCAGATCCTTCTTCTGCAGGTAGTTCAGGAGCCGGCGGCGCTTGCCGACGAGCTTGAGCAGGCCGCGGCGCGAGTAGTGATCCTTCGCGTGCGTCCTGAGATGCTCGGTGAGGTAGTTGATGCGCGCCGTCAGCAGCGCGATCTGGACCTCGGCAGAGCCGGTGTCGGCCTCTGCACGGCCGTGCTTTCCGATGATTTCCTGCTTCGCTTCCTTGGTGAGGGTCACCGTTCGACCTCCTCTAGACGAATCCGCAGTCCCCGCCGAGCCATGCGGAAGCTGCATGGCGAGCCGGGTCTGCGGGCGTCGTTAGGGTAGCAACGCATGAGAGCCGCCGTGGCTGCGGGACACCCCGCGACCGTCGACGCGGGCATC
This sequence comes from uncultured Actinomycetes bacterium, assembly GCA_963733855.1. GTDB lineage: Bacteria > Actinomycetota > Thermoleophilia > Gaiellales > Gaiellaceae > JACDAN01. Next base: position 91,447 of record CAVTEL010000018.1, on the reverse strand, counting down.
GAGATCCTCGAGGAGGGCGGCAACGCCGCGGACGCGGCCGTGGCGGCGTCCCTGGCGTCGTGCGTGGCCGAGACGGTCATGACCGGGCTCCTGGGCGGCGGGCACGCGATCGTGCTGCGCAACGGTGAGGTGAGCACGCTGGACTTCTTCGTGGCAGTTCCGGGCCTGGGCGCCGAGCCGCGGGTGCTGGAGCTGGAGCATCTGAAGGTGCCGTTCGGGACCGAGCTCGTCCACTACGCAGTTGGGATCGGCTCGTGCGGCGTGCCGGGCGTGCTGGCCGGCCTCGGCGAGCTCTGGCGGCGCGACGGAAGCCTCAGCTGGGCGCGCCTCGTCGAGCCGGCGCTGCGGCTCGCCCGCGAGGGGTGCGATTTCCCCCTGGCGCAGGCGGCGTGCCTCGAGATGCTCGCGCCCGTGATGACGATGCGGGAGGGCGGGAGGATCTACCGGCGCGAGGGCCGGCTCCTTGCCGAGGGCGAGCGGCTGGAACAGCCGGGCCTCGTCACCGCTCTCGAGGCGATCGCCGAGGAGGGCCCACGCAGTCCCACGGTCGAGTCGGCGCTGCTCGCCCTCATGGCGGAGCGCGGAGGTCTCGTCACGCAGGCGGATCTCGACGCCTATGCGGCGGCGTGGCGCGAGCCCGGTCGCGTCGAGCGCTCCGGGTTCGAGTTCGCGTCCCGAATCGGCCTGTCCAGCCCGCTTCCGCTCTACAGATCCGTGACGGGGTCTGACCCCGTCCGCTTCGCGAAGGCGCTTGCCGAGCCGGACCGGAACGGGGACACGACGAACCTGACCGTCGTGGACCGGGCCGGCGACGCCGTGGTGCTCACGACGAGCCTCGGCCTCGGCTCCGGCGACTGGCTCCCCGGCCTCGACCTGCATCTGAACTCGATGCTCGGCGAGGCGGATCTCGCTCGTCGGCGAGCTCGTGCCGGGGCAGCGGATGGCCAGCATGATGGCGCCAACCCTGGTCTTCGACCGGGACGGCCTAGCTCTCGCGGTCGGCGCGGCCGGCGGGACGAGGCTTCGGAGCGCCCTCGTCCAGGTCGCGGTCGGTGTGCTCGACGACGGCCTGAGCGCTCGAGATGCCGTGGACCGGCCACGGCTCCACCCCGCCGCCGGCGTCGTCCACGTCGAGCCGGGCTTCCCCGACGAGGTCCATGAGGCGCTCGAGTCCGCCGAGTTCGCCGTTCGTGTCTGGCCGTCGCGCCATCACTACTTCGGCGGGGTCAGCGCCGTCACGCGGTCCGGCGCCGCAGGCGACCCGAGACGGAGCGGCTCGGCTCGCCATCCTCGCTGACCGTCATCTGGTCGCGCACCCAGCCGACGTAGCCGCACTCGGGACAGCCGGGATTCGCGCTCAACGTCCCACCACCGGCCGGCTTGAGGTAGCCGGCGCTGCAACCCAGGCAGCGAACGCGCGCGATCCCCACCGTGGGCCGAGGTTTCTTCCTGTCGTTGACTCCCATGTCAAGCAAGATCCCGCTAGACGCGGAAACTTGCGATCAAGGAGGGCTACACGGGCCGGACGGCTGCTCTCGCAGCCTTCACGTCGCGCTCGATCTGCTCGATCAGGTCCCGCTCCGAGTCGAACGCCCGTTCCTCCCGCAAGCGCTCCCACAACTCGACCACGAGCCGCTGGCCGTAGAGGTCGCCCTCGTAGTCGAGGAGGAACGCCTCGACGCGGCGCTCCTCGCCGCCGTAGTGCGGATTGACGCCGATCGACAGGGCCGCCCGCCTGCCGAGGGCCTCGCCGGTGTAGATACCGAACGCCGGCACCAGGAGGTCCGACGGGACGGCCAGGTTGGCCGTGGGGAAGCCGAGCGTCCCGCCCCTCGCATCGCCGGCGACCACGGTTCCCTCCACCTCGATCGGCCGGCCGAGCAGCTTCGCGGCGCGGCCGACCTCCCCCGCGCCGGCCAGCTGGCGGATGCGGCTGGACGAAACTCCTTCGAGGAGCGGAACCGGCCTCGAGTCGAAGCCGAGATCTGCGAGCAGGTTCATGTCGCCCGAGCGGCCGCGGCCGAAGCGGAAGTTCGCGCCGGCGACGACGACCTTGGCGCCGAGCGGCTCGAGGACGGACCGGGCGAACTCCTCGGGCGTCGCCAGCGAGAGGTCAGGCGTGAACGGCAGGACCAGCGTCTCCCCCACGCCGAGCTCCGCGATCAGCTCGAGCCGCCGCTCCAGCGTGGAGATCAGCTCGACACGGTTCCCCAGCGCGACCCGTGGGTGTGGATCGAACGTGAGGACCGCCGCCTGCGGGCCGGCGGCGAGCGCCGCCTCGATCACACGGCGGTGGCCGAGATGGACGCCGTCGAAGGTGCCGAGGGCGACGGCGCGTTCGCCGCCTCCCAGCTCATGGGGCGAGGACGCGACCTTCACAGCGCAGCCAGCGCCTCGCCGGGAGGAAGGATTCGCGCCGAGTCGGCATCGTCGACCCTGAACGGGCCGACCTCGGTCCGCCGGAGGCTCGCACAGTGCCCGCCGAGCGCCTCGGCGATCGACCGGACGTACGTCCCGGAGCTGACGAGGAGGTCGAGCGTTGCGGCCTTGCCGTCGAACTCGACGAGCCTGAGCTCCCGGACCGTCGAGCGCCGCACAGGCATCTCGACGGCGACACCGCGCCGGTGGAGCCTGTACGCGCGCTCGCCTCCCACTTTCACCGCCGAGGCGGCGGGGACCGGCAGCTCGATCTCGCCCTGCACCCCTTCGAGCCGCCGCACCAGCTCGGCGGCGTCGGGCGGGTCGAGCTCCTCGACGACCTCGCCTTCCGGATCACCCGTGCTCGTTCGGGCCGTGAGGTCGATCTCCGTCAGGTACCGCTTGTCCAGTCCGACGAAGCGGTTCTGCTCCTTCGTGAACCGCCCGAGGAGGACGAGGAGCAGGCCGGTCGCGAACGGATCCAGCGTCCCGGCGTGACCTGCCCGTGCCCCGGTCCGGTCACGGAGGTCGCGCACCAGTGCGAAGGACGACGGGCCCGCCGGCTTGTCGACGAGGACGAGCCCCGCGGGGTCAAGCCCTCTGGGCGGCACGTGCCTCCGCGTACTGCTCGCGGATGAACTCGACGATCTCGGGGATCTCCTTGGAGGACGAGAAGCCGGCTGCCTGGCGGTGCCCTCCGCCGTCCCCCGAGGCCCGCGCGATCGCCGACACGTCGACCTCGTCGGAGCTCGAGCGGAGGCTGATGCGTCGGGCAGGCCGTCCGGGCGCCGGCGGCTCCCGGATCAGCGCCGCCATGTCGGCGCCCTCCACTGCCCGCAGGAAGTCGATGATCCCCTCCGAGTACGGCTCGGCGGCACCGACCTCGGCGAAGTCGGTCTTCAGGAGGTAGGAGACGACGATTCCGCCGCCCTCGTACACCTGCGCCCGCTCCAGCGCCCGCGCGAGCAGCTTCAGCTTCGCCAGCTGCACCGACTCGTAGACCGACTGGAAGACGCGATGGACGTCCGCGCCCGCCTCCACCAGCTCGGCGGCCAGCCGGAGCGCCTTCGGCGTCGTGTTCGCGTACTGGAACCGCCCCGTGTCCGTGACGAGCGCGATGTAGATCGCCTCCGCCAGCTCCGGGGTCAGCCCGACGCCGAGCTCGTCCAGGAGGTCGCGGACGATCTCCCCCGTCGACGAGGCGTCCGCGATCGACGACGTTGACGTCCCCGAAGCGCGAGTTGTCGTGATGGTGGTCGACGTTGAGGACGAGCGGCGCGCGGTCGATCGCCTCCCGCCCCGGCCCGAGCCGGCTCTCGTTCGCGCAGTCGAGCGCGAAGAGCACGCGCTCCTCGACGTCGTCGGGCAGCTCCCGCCGCACCTCTTCGAGCGGCATGAACCGGTACTCGGCCGGCAGCGGCGCCTGGCCCGGGAGGAACATCACGGACTCCTTGCCGAGCGCGTCGAGCGCCAGCTTGGCGGCGAGCAGCGAGCCGAGCGCGTCCCCGTCGGGGTTCTCGTGCGTGGTCAGCAGGAAGCGGTCGTGCGTCCCGAATCGCGTCCGCGACTGCGGAGAGGTCACTCCGGGTCGTCTGGGGCGAGCTCATCGATGAGTTGGGTCATGCGCACGCCGCGCTCGACCGAAGGATCGTATTCGAAGGTCAGCTGAGGAGTCCGCTTCAGTCGCAGCTCCCGGGCGATCCGGGCCTGGAGGATGCCGTGCGCGGCCTGGAGGCCCTCGATCGTCTTCTCCCGCTTGTGCTCGCCGCCGAGCACGCTGACGAAGACGACTGCCTGCTGCAGGTCGGCCGTGGTCTTGACGCCCGTGACGGTGACGAAGCCGATCCGGGGATCCTTCAGCTCGCCGACGGCCTCGGAGAGCACCTCGCGGACGGCGGCGTTGACGCGCCGCATGCGATCACTCATGCTCGACCACCTTCAGTGGCGTGTGCCTGGCGAGCTTGTCGAAGTCGGCATCCTGGTGGAGAACCGGCACACGGGCCCGGATCGCCGGCACAGCGATCAGGGCATCAGTGAGCGAGCCTATGGGCTCGCCGGCCGCTCTGCAGGCTCGGCTCAGCTCAGCGGCTTCTTCATATCCAGACAGGCCCTTGAGCCGCATCAGCTTGAAGTTGTGCATCAGGCTCTGTAGTGCGTCGACCTCCTCGGAAGAGCCCGCTCCAGCGAGCACCTCGCCGACGACGACCTCAGTGACCGCGATCGGCTCGCGCTCGTCGATCGCACGGCGCAGCCGGTGATGGACGTCGCTCCCCGTCTTTCGGAGAAACTCGACCCAGGCTGATGTGTCGACGACGATCAGAGTTCGGGAATGGGGTCGCTGCCACGCATCGCGGCGAGGTCGCCGTCCCACCCGATCCCTTCCAAGGCGAGCGCCGCCTCGTAGGGATCGACCGGGTCACCCACCAGCCGCCGAAGCGCATAGTTGATCGCCTCGCGTTTCGTCCGGAACTCGTAGAGCTCCATCGCCTTCTCGATCAGCCGGTCGTCGACAACGACATTCGTGCGCCCCATGTGCCCGAATGGTACACGCTCATACACCTGTCTGTGTATGACTAGGCCCCCGGAGCCACGACCTCCCGATCCACGCGCACGAGCTCGTACTCCTGCCCGCTCAGGTACCGGACCGCCTCCTCCAGCAGCGTCTCCGCCTCCCGGTGCTCGCGCGCGACGCAGGCGACGGTCAGCCGGCTTCGCTGCCAGAGCTCGTGGTGGTCGACCTCGGCGACCGACGCGCCGAATCGGTTCTGAAGCTGCGCCTTCGCGGACTTGACGAACTTCCGCTTGCCCTTCAGCGATCCCGCCTCGGGGAAGTGGAGCTCGACGCTGAGGATGCCGACGTAGCCGGCGCCCACGAGGGCTACTCGGTGGCGGCCGTCGGCGTCGCCGGCTCCGGGGCCGGCGTCTCGAGATCGGTCCGCTCGACCTGCCGCGTCTCGTAGGCCTCGAGGATGTCGCCGACCTTGACGTCGTCGAAGTTCGCGAGGTGGATGCCGCACTCGAAGCCCTCGGTGACCTCGCGCGCGTCGTCCTGGAAGCGCTTGAGCGAGTCGATCGTCGTCTCGTAGATGACCGTGCCGTCGCGGACGACACGGACCTGCGCGCAGCGGCGGACGAGACCGCTCGTGACCATGCAGCCGGCGATCGTCCCGACCCGGGAGGCGCGGAACGTCTCGCGCACCTCGGCCTCGCCGAGGCTCTCCTCGGTCGTGACCGGCTTGAGCATGCCGACGAGCGCCTGCTCGATGTCCTCGGTGAGCTGGTAGATCACGCGGTAGGTGCGGATCTCGACGCCCTCGCGCTCGGCGAGCTGGCGCGCCTCCGCCGACGGGCGCACGTTGAAGCCCACCACGAGCGCATTCGACGCCGATGCGAGGTTGATGTCGTTCTCGCTGATCCCGCCGACGCCCTGGTGGATCACGCTGACGCGAACCTCGGGGTGCTGGATCTTCTGCAGCTCTGAAACTGCCGCCTCCACGGAGCCCTGCACGTCGCCCTTGAGGACGAGATTCAGGTCCTGGACGGCGCCGGCCTGGAGCTGCGTGAAGAGCTGCTCGAGCGACGGGCCCGCCTTCGCGGCCGTCGCGAGCTGCTCGCGCCGCAGGCGCTCGCCACGAACCTGCGCTCGCTGGCGCGCGTCCCGCTCGTTCTCGACGACACGGCCGAGCTCGCCGGCGGGCGGCGGGTGGTCGAACCCGAGGATCTCGACCGGCTCGCCGGGCCTCGCCTCCTCGACCTTCTCGCCGCGGAAGTCGTAGAGCGCCCGCACACGGCCCCACGCGTCGCCCGCGACGATTGCGTCGCCGACCTTGAGCGTCCCGCGCTGGACGAGCATCGTCGCGACCGGGCCGCGACCGACGTCGAGCCGGGACTCGATGATCGGGCCGGACGCCTCCGCGCTGGGGTTGGCGGTCAGCTCGAGCTCCGCGTCGGCGACGAGCAGCACCTTCTCGAGCAGATCGTCGAGGTTCTGCTTCTGCTTCGCCGACACGTCGGAGAACTGGATCGTCCCGCCCCACTCCTCGGGCTGCAGGCCCTCGGCGGCAAGGTCTCCACGCACCCGATTCGGGTCCCCGTCGGGGACGTCGATCTTGTTGACCGCGACGACGATCGGGACCGCGGCCGCGTTCGCGTGCGAGATCGACTCGCGCGTCTGCGGCATGACGCCGTCGTCGGCGGCCACGACCAGGACTGCGATGTCCGTCACCTTGGCGCCCCGGGCGCGCATAGCGGTGAAAGCCTCGTGGCCGGGCGTGTCCAGGAAGGTCAGCTTCCGGCCGTCGTGCTCGACCTGGTAGGCGCCGATGTGCTGCGTGATCCCGCCGGCCTCGGTCTCGACGACCGCGGACTCGCGGATCGCATCGAGCAGCGTCGTCTTTCCGTGGTCGACGTGGCCCATGATCGTGACCACCGGCGGCCTGGCCTGGAGCGACTCCTCCGGATCGTCGAAGGCTTCGGGCTCGTCGTCCTCCTCGTCCGCGTGCTTGATGGTGACCTCGCGGTTGACGCTCGGGTCGGCGGCGATCAGCCCGACTGCCTCGTCGGAGAGGGACTTCGTGATGGTGACCATCTCCCCCAGTCCCATCATGATCTTGATGATCTGCGCGACCGGGATTCCGAGTGCGTGCGAGAGCTCCTTGACCGTGACGCCCGACTGAACCGTGACCGGACCGGTCGGGAGGACGACCTCGCGCGGCTGCTTCGGCTGGCGGTCGGTGCGGTCGCGCGCCTGGCGCGAATCGGGACGCGGCCTGTTCGCCTGCGAGTCGATGACCACGCGGCGCTTGCGCCGTCCGCCTCCCGGCGCCTGGCGCGGCCGAATCGGCCTGTTGGGGCGGTTTTGTCCCTGTTCGTCAGCCATGGTCAGTCCTCAAGTGTAGAGCGATGCGAGTTGTTGATCGACACGGACCCGGGCCCTGAGCTTACGGCTGAACGCGTTGTGCGCGGCCGCCCGCTCGAAGCACGAAAGCCGCCGGCACGTGTAGGCCGCGCGGCCAGCCGCCCGCGCATCCGCGACGACCGCGCCGTCAGCCGACACGAACCGAACGAGCTCGTCCTTCGGCCCCTTGCGGCCGCAGCCGATGCACGTCCGGACCGGACGATGTCTCTCAGCCTGTCTGTGCGTCGGTCCTCTCCTTGTCCGGCTCGGCCGCTGCCGCGACCGGCACCTCACCGGCCTCAGCCCTCGGCCGCCGGTGCCGGTGGGACGCCGGCAGGCTCCGGCCCGGGAACCTCGGAGGGCTCGGGCGACGGGATCTCGCTCGGCTCGGGCGACGGCACCTCCGTGGGCTCCGGGCCCGACGGCATCGGGCTCGGCTCCGGCGAGGGAACCTCGCTCGGCTCCGGCTGAGGCAGCTCGGTGACCTCGGCCTCCGCGGCGACCTCGCCGCCACCGGCTTCAGCCTCGACCTCCGCCGGCAGCTCCTCCTCGGCGCCGCCGATCGGCACGGCCTGACCGCTCTCGATCGTCTCGCCGGCCGCCTCGCGGTCGGCCAGCGCCGTATGCGCCGGGATCCCGCAGAAGCGAGTCCCCGGGATCGCGGCGTTCGGGCAGCGCTTGTGGTTCGAGAGGATCGCGGCACAGCGTCCGGAGAAGTCCTCGCCGGCCTCGCCGCCGCCGAAGGCCGCCTCGGCCTCGGCTGCCGCGAACTCGGCCTCCGACTGGATGTCGACCTTCCAACCCGTCAGCCGTGCGGCCAGGCGGGCGTTCAGGCCCTCCTTGCCGATCGCGAGCGCGAGCTGGTCCTCTGGGACGATGACCGTCGCCTCCTTGGTCTCGTCGTCGATGTAGACCTCCCGCACCCGCGCCGGAGACAGCGCCTTCGCGAGGAAGCGGGCAGGCTCGGTGTTCCAGGGGATGATGTCGATCTTCTCGCCGCGGAGCTCGGACACGACCATGCGGACGCGCGAGCCGCGGGGGCCGACGCAGGCACCGACGGGGTCGACGCCCTGCGCGTGCGAGACCACCGCGATCTTCGACCGGTAGCCCGGCTCGCGGGCCACGCCGCGGATCTCGACGAGACCGTCGGCGATCTCCGGCACCTCGAGCTCGAACAGCGTCTTGATCAGCTCGGGATCGCGTCGCGAGAGGATCACCTGCGGGCCCTTCGTGCCCGACCGAACCTCGGTGATCACGGCCTTGATGCGCGAGCCTTGCTCGTAGCGCTCGCCGTCCACCTGCTCGGAGCGCGGAAGCAGCGCCTCGACCTTTCCGAGGTCGACCAGGATGTTGTTCCGGTCGCCGGCCTGCTGGACGATGCCGGTCACGACCTCGCTGACGCGGTCGACGTACTCCTCGTACATGATCTGGCGCTCCGCCTCGCGGATCCGCTGCTGGATGACCTGCTTCGCGGTCTGCGCGGCGATGCGGCCGAAGTTCTCCGGGGTGACGTCCTCGCGGCGCACCTGGTTCTCGGGCACCTGATCCCAGTCGATCTCGAGGTCGTCGTCGGTGACCAGGGTGTGCTGCTTCTCACCCGTCTCCTCCTCGATCTTCTCGAGGTCGTCGTAGGTACGCTCTCGGGCCTCTTCGAGGAGGCGCTCCTCGAGGTCCGCGGGCATGTGGATCGCAAAGACGCGGAAGTCGCCCTCGTCGTCGATCTCGACGGTGGCGTGGCGGTACGACCCGGGGGTCTTCTTGTAGGCGGCGAGCAGCCCGTCGCGGAGGGCGTCGACCAGGATCCCGCCTTCGAGATTCCGGTCGCGCTCCAGCTCGCGGACTGCCTCGATGATCTCGCGGCTCATCTCATCCCTCCTCGATCAGGTTCGCCCGCACGATGGAGTCGTACGGAATCTCGTGCTCGGTGCCGTCGGTCGAGAGGCGGATGCCCTGGGCGTCCGCGTCCACGACCTCACCCTTGAACTTTCGCCGGCCGCCGATGTCGTCCGCGGTGCGGAGCGCGGCCCTGCGTCCGACGACCCGCTGGAAGTGCGCGGGCGTGCGGAGTGGGCGCTCGACGCCGGGCGACGAGACCTCCACGGTGTACTGCTGGAGATACGGGCGCAGGACGTCGGTCACCCGCTCGCAGAGCGCGTGATCGACCCGCTGTGGGTGGTCGATGTAGACCGTGAAGCGCTCGGGTCCCGAGAGCTCCAGCGCCAGCACCTCGACGCCGGGAATCGCTCCCTCGACCTTCGGCGTGATCTCCCTCAGCAGCGTCCTCTCCTTGTCGTATACGTCGGCCATTCCGAATCCCTCCAAAAAAAACGGGCGCCGCGCGCCCATTTCGTCCTGCACCTCGAAATGTGGTTGTTCAGGATAGCAACGTCAGCCTGTCGCAAGCACCGCGACTCCCGCGACTACGAGCGCTGCGCCGGCGAGTCGGCGAGGCCCGACCTGCTCGCCGAGCAGCGGCCCCGCGAGGGCGACTGCGATCACGACGCTCGACTCGCGAACCGACGAAACGGACGCTGCCGAGGCGAGGCGAAGGGCGTACAGGGCAAGCGCGAACGCGCCGAACGAAGCCAGCCCGATGAAGACCGGTGTCCACCCCAGCGCCGCGCGCAGACGCGGTGTGCCTCCCCTCGCCGCGATGGCGAGGAAGTAGGCGATCGATGCCGGTGCGAGCACGACGAAGAGGTACGCCAGCGGGTCGGCGTGGTCGATGCCGCGCGCGTCTGCGAGCGTGTAGCCGGCGATGCAGGCGGCAATCGCGAGGCCGAATCCGAGTCCCTGCGAGCTGCTCCGGCCCATGCCGCGCACGAGGAGAACGCCGGCAGCGACGAGCAGCACGCCGGTGGTCTCCACCGCAGAGCTTCCCACGCCGAGCGCGGCCACGCCGACGGCGAGCACGAGCACCGGGGCCAAACCGCGGGCCACGGGGTAGACGACGCTGAGCTCCGCCCGTCCATAGGCGGCGGCGAGCAACGCGACGTAGGCGAGCTCGAGCACCGCCGACACGGCCATGTACGGAACCGCATCCCCGTCGACCTCCCAGCGGACGGCCGCGAGCGGCGCGAACGCCAGCACCGCGAAGCCGAACGCGATCGCCGTCGTGGCCGGGACGTCACGGCTTCGAGCAAGCCCGACGTTCCACCCGGCGTGCAGGACGGCGGCGCCGAGCGCAAGGGCGAGTGCCTCGCCGCTCAGCGGCGGGCGCGCGCGAGGTAGCTCTGCCCGGCACGCACCGTCACGCGCCGGCCCCGCACCTGGTCGAACACCTCGACGCGGCCCACGGTGACGCGGACGAGCGTCCCATCGCATCGATCCTCGGTCAGCCATGTCGTTCCCCGCACCGCGACCGAGGCGTAGCTGCCTCGCGTCCGGAAACGCCCCTTCGCGCTCCCCCAGATGCGCCGCCGCGGCGGCTTCGCGGCTCAGAGCAGCGGCGAGGCTACGGCCGCGGGCACGCGAGCGGGCCGGAGAGCTGCAGCGTCGTCACGGGAAGCCTCGACCGCGGCTGCCGAATCACGGCCCGTCCCTGGTAGAAGACGCCGGTCTGCCGCCGGTTGCCGCCCGCCGCGCTCACGAGCCGGACGCGGCCGCGGGAGACGTCGAGCTCCGAGCCGACGGGGACGTTCCGAAGGTTGGTGAGGTTGACGAAGCGGTTCGAGCCGAGGAGGCGAACACGCACGACGCCGCTCACCGGCGCCAGGTTGACGGACACGCCCGCGACCGGCGGCGGCACCGCCGACGGCGCCCCCCAGGCGACCGAGACGTCGCTGTCCACGTTCAGGCGCGCGACACCGGTTCCGTCTGCGCCGATCGTCCAGAGCTCCTCCTGGAAGGGGCCGATCACGTCGGAGACGAACGCGAGCCTGGTCCCGTCCGGCGACCACGAGACCTCCCACACCTCTCCACGGCCCGTCGACAGCACTCCGGGCGCGCCGCCGGCAGCAGAGACGACGCCGATCGCGCCAGACGGGCCCGAGGCGAAGGCGATGCGCGTTCCGTCCGGTGACCACGACGGGAATCTCGCGTTGCCCGACTCGAGGCCCGTGAGGAGGCGGAGGTTGGTGCCGTCCGCGTTCACCACGTAGACGCGAGCGCCGGTCGAGAAGGTGAACCGCGCGCCGTCCGGCGACCACTCCGGATCCTCCACGGCGACGGCTCAGCGCACCGGTCACCGGCGTCACCCCCGAGCCGTCGACGTTCGCGACGAAGAGGCGGTCGAAACCGTTCTGGAAGCGAACGAAGCCGATCCTCCGGCCGTCCGGCGACCAGGTCGGCCAGCGGTCGTTCTGGTCTGTCGTGACGCGCCTCGGCGCCGTGCCGTCGGCGCCGATCGTCCAGACGCCGCCGGTCCCGCCGACTGGAGTTCTGGAACGCGATCCTGCTCCCGTCGGCCGACCAAGCGGGTCTCGTGCCGAGAACGTCGGCGGCGCCGGCGATCGCGCGCGGGTCGGAGCCGTCCGGATTGACGGTGTAGACGGTCCCACCCCGGTTGTACGCGAGCCGGCCGTTCGTCTGGGCGGGAAAGGTCTGCTGCCCGGCGGAGGCCAGGCCAACGAGCACCGTGAGAACCATCGCCCCAGCCCCAGCCGTTCCCAGCACTCGTCGCTTCACTCAGGGCGAGTCTGCCTGAACGCGTGCGTCCGGCCTATGCCTCGACCAAAATCGTGACGGGCCAGTTCGCTAGGCCGATTTCGTGGCTGTGAAGCAGAGCTGCGTGCTCGCGAAGTAGAACTCGTCTCGCTCCATCAGCTCGCGCTGCTCCGCGCCCCACGCTTCGGCTTCCACCTCGTCTTATGCCTTGCCTGCCCGCGACGAACGTCGCGATGAACGGCACGAGCGCCGCTCCGTACTTCTCCGGGTCACGTCCGTTGGCGGCGAACGCGTGCGCCTCCATGCGTACATCCTCGAATCCTGCTGAGCGCAGGTGTGCGCCGAGCGTTCGCGGCAGCGACGGGTCGGTGAGGTGCTCGTCCCAGGCTCGCAGCACGCGCGTGGTCAGAGCGGTGTCCCGCGAGTGAATCGACACCGTCGCCCAGTCCACGTCCCAGACGACTGCGCCTCCGCCCGGTCGAAGGGCCCGGTGCAGTTCGGCGAGAGCTGCATCCACGTCCGGGACGTACTCGAGAACCTGCACGCAGACCGCGCCGTCGAATGTCCCGCTCTCGACCGGGAGCGCTGTCGCCTCTCCTTCGAGGAGCCCGACGTTGTCGCGACCACCACAGCGGGCGTGCGCGAGCTGAAGCATTGCGGGCTGCTGTCCACGCCCACGACGGAGCCGGACGAACCAACGTTCTCCGAGAGCTCGAGACAGTAGAAGCCGGGCCCGCATCCAACGTCGAGAATTCGGTCACCAGGGACTGCCCCGAGTGCCTCACGAACCAACTCGCGGCGATGCACAGCATCCTGAATTTGGTAGAGGGCCTCGATCCGCTTGGCGGCGTCGGCGTCGAATTGCAGCTGGCTCATCGTCCCCTCCTCTCGCCAGCTAGCTGAGCGGGTTCAGTCGGGCGACTCCCTGTCCGGTTCGTGGTCGACGTCGAGGATGATCGTTACAGGTCCGTTGTTCACGAGCGAAACCTCCATCCTCGCGCCGAACACCCCGGTCTCTACGGGCACGCCCAGCTCGCGGAGCGCAGTCGCAGAACCGTTCGTAGAGCGGCTCGGCGACCTCGGGTCGGGCAGCTTTGGAGAAGTCAGGTCGAGCTCCCTTCTGGCGCTTGCTGTCGGCGATCAGCGTGAACTGGCTGACGACGAGCGCGGCGCCGCCTGCGTCGACGAGCGAGCGGTCGAACTTCCCGTCGTCGTTCTCGAAGATGCGGAGCTTCGCGACCTTGGCCGCCAGGCGCGCCGCCTCCTCCTCCCCGTCCTCGCGCGCGATGCCGAGGAGCACGCAGAGGCCGACGCCGATCTCCCCCACGACCTCGCCGCCGACGCGCACGCGCGCCTCCGAGACGCGCTGGACGACCGCTCGCACGCAGCGATTATCCGAGGTCTTTGATGCGCTCGGCGTACTGCTCGCTGCCGGGCTTCAAGGAGCTCGCGAGCTTGTAGTGGCCGTTCGCCTCCTGCTCGCGGCCCAGCTTCTCCAGGCTCCGGCCCAGCGCGTAGTGCGCGTAGTCGTCGGTCGGGGCGAGCTCGAGCATCGCGCGGAACTCGCGCTCGGCCTCGTCGTAGCGCTGGATCCTGAAGTACGCGATGCCCAGCGCCTCGCGGATCGAGGCCTTGTCCGGCTCCCGCTTCTTCGCCTTCTCGAGCGCCACGGTCGCCTGGGCGGCATCGCCCTTTCGGAGATGGCTTCGGCCCTGCTGGAAGAGGTCGTACGTCTCGCTCACGTCACTCTTCAAGGTAGACGACTCTCCGGCAGTCAGGCGGAGCGCAGGCCGAGCGAGCGGAGGGAGACCAGACCCTGGCAGCCGCCGGCGCGACGCCGAGCCGGCGGCGGATCTTCCTGAGGACGGTGCGCAGCTCCCGGCGGGCCGCCCGCGCGGCCCGCTCGGCCTCGTCAGCACGGCCCGAATCGGGCCTGGCCGAGAGCCGCCGCGAGGCCGTCGGCGTCGACGCGCAGCCGGCTGTTGATCGTCTCGCCGAGCTCCGAGGACGTGGCGCTTCTGGCCAGCGGGACGCGCTGGTCGGCGAGGAAGTCCTCGAGCTCGGCGCGCACGGCTCCGGCGACCCGCCGGGGATCGTCCGAGAGGTAGCGCGCCCGCCGCCGGCCCCACTTCAGGAGCCAGAGCGCCGCCAGGAGAGCCGTCGCGGTGCCGAGGATGACCGCGAGCAGGCGCACGTCGTTCCGCTGCTCCGCGACCTGCCTCGTCGCCGGCGGCGTCCGAGCCGGGCACGAACCCGGTGTCGGGGCCGCGGAGCCTGTCGCGGTCGTCGGGCGACGGCGAGGCGCCGCCAAGGCGGTTCCGGAGGATGTCCAGTCCGAGCGCCGCGACGGCGGCCGCTCCGAACGCCGCGGTTGCGCCGTCGGCGTCGAAGAAGAGCGACGACGCCGTGTACTCGGCGCGCAGGCGGCCGCGGCCCGGCGTCGGGTCGAACGGCAGCCACCCGTACCCGTCGAACCAGACCTCGACCCACGTGTGGGCGTTCGTGTCGGCGACGGTCCAGCGCGCCTCGTGTCCGTCGAAGAGGCCGGTCGTGAAGCCCGCGGCGACCCGGGCCGGGATTCCGAGGTAGCGCAGCATCAGCGCCATCGCACCCGCGAAGTGCTGGCAGTACCCGCTCCGGTTCGTCCTCACGAAGGAGACGAGCGGCGGCGCGTCGTCGCTGCGGGCGGCGACTCGTCGTAGCTGAACTCGCCGCTCGAGCGGAACCAGGCTTCGATCGCCACCGCGGCGGCATAGGGGTTCCGCGGCCGGCCGACGACCTCCTGCGCCTGCCGGTACAACGGCTCGTACGCGGCGAGATCCTCGTCCGCAGCGAATGTGGCCGAGAGCAGCTGCTCGCGCCTAGGGGTGCCGAACGGCGGCACGCGCGTGAAGCTCCCGACGCTCGAGGAACGGGCTGTCGTCGAGCAGCTCGTCCGGATACCTCGGCCTCGTGCGCGCAAGCTGAGCTCAGGCGTCGGCAGAGGCGAATAGCTCCAGACGGTGTACCGGTCGCCCCGCTCCAGGCGGCCGACGTAGGCGATTCCCGATCCGTAGTCCCCGCCACGACCTTCCTCGTACGCGACGGGAACGCTCGAGCCCACGAGATGCGTGTCCTGCAGCGCCTCGATTTCGACTTCGTGCCTGAGCCAGTTCTCGGCGTCGCGGGCCGCCGGCGGAAGCAGCGGATCGTTGACGAGGGAGTCGAGCCCGGCGCCGCTGACGGGCTCGAGGAGCGAAGCGTCCTCCCGCCAGTGGTCGTCGAGGAACACGTCGAGCGTGGTGGCGCGCCAGTACGGCGCCCGTCGCGGCGCCTCGACCGTGAAGACCGTCGTCGCGGTCTTCGGGAAGTCGATGCCGTCGTAGTCCGAGTCCCAGACGTACTGGACGCTGACCGGCTTGTCCTCGCGCGTGTACGGCTCCCACTGCTGCCAGTCGAGGAAGCCGCCCTTCGCGACCGACGGCGAGCTGACGGCGACGAGCGCCGTGAAGACGACGGCCGCGCCGACGACAAGCGCCTGGCTGGATCCCGGCCGCGCTCCCGGCCGGAGCGCGGCGAGCAGGAGCAGCGCCGCGGCCAGGATGAGGACGCCGCGCATGGTCGACGCGGCCTCGGGCACCAGCGTGACGGGCCAAGCCGCGCCGGCGAACGTTGCTGCCGCGGCGAGGATCGGCCGCCGTGCCGCGATCGCCAGGGTGGCGACCAGCGTGAAGGCGAAGACCGCGAGCACGATCACGCCGTGCATGAGCTCCCGCTGATCCGGGTTGAACGGGAGCGAGAACTCGTAGTAGTCGGCGATTCCGCCGCCGAGCCCGCTCAGAATCGGATTGAGGAAATCGTGGTCGCCGTCGAACGGCCGGGCGTCGAGCGGCGAGACGTCGAACGCGAACGAGAAGACGGCCACCGTCGCGACGACGACGGCGCCGATCCGCAGCGAGCGGCGAGGGAGGATCGCCGCCATGACCGCGAGGGCCGCCGCCACCGCGAACTCGCCGCCCCGGACCGGCTGCTCGAGCGTCTGCCACCCGGTGGTGATCAGCAACGCAGGCAGCAGCGCGAGGAGCGCGGACCTACCCATGCGCCACCCCACTCTCCGCGCCGCCCAGCACCGACTCCAGGTCGTCGCCGCGGCGGAGCACCGCGACGGCGATTCCCGCGCTCTCGAGGCGGAGGACGGCCGCGTCGGTGCCCACCGAGGCTCGGCGGCGGCCGGCGAAGCTGGGGGCGTCCACGTAGACGACCGAGACCTGCTGCCTGGCGGCGGCGCGAGCGATGAGCGTCTCGACGAGCGGCGGCCTGAGCGCCGCGGTGACGACGCCGAGGTCCCGCGCGTGCGTGGCCGCACCGGCCTGGTCGGCGAGGAGAGCCTCCACGGGGCGGAGTCCGTCTTGCTCGGCGACGGCGAGGATCTCGAGCGCTCGCGGCCAGTCCCGCTCGTAGTTCCTGACGGAGATCGCGTCGACGCCTGCGCCGGTCGTCACCTCGAGACGCGCGTGCCGCCCACGCCGCGCGTGCGCCCACATGAGCGACCCGGCGGCGCGCACCTGGGCGTCGAAGCTGGAGGAGCCTGGAGGGCCGGATCCGTGGCCGGCCTCGGCGTCGAGCACGACCACGATCTCGTCCCGCGGTGCGTCCTCGAGCTCCTTGACCATCAGCTGCTGCCGCCGTGCGGTCGAGGGCCAGTGGACGCGGCGGAGCGACTCCCCGCTCTGGTACTCGCGGACGCTGTGCAGCTCGAATCCGGCCGTGCGTCGGAGCAGGATCCGCCCCGCGCCATGCGCTCGGAGCCCGCGCTCGGCGAAGAGGACGTTCAGGCGGGCGAGTCGCGGGTAGACGAGCAGCGGCGAGGCGTCGGCGAACGGCTGGATTCGCTGCGCCAGCCCGAAGGGGTCTTCGACGATCGCCCGGGCACCCGTGAACCGGTACCGCCCGCGGGGGACGCGCGACAGGCGGTAGACCGCGCGCAGGAACCGTCCGTCCCGGGCGACCACGACCTCCTGGTCGCCGAGCCTCCCGACCGGCTCGTGCAGCATCGCCGTCGCCGGCACGATGCCGCCGTCAGGCTCGAGCTCGACTCTGACGACCACGTCGTCCCCCTCGAGCGGGCGGTCACGGTCGAGCTGCCGGTGGAGCGTGAGCCGCCGGGCCAGCGTGTTCGTCCAGATCAGCGCCGCCACCACTGCCAGCAGGACGCCGATGGCCGGCGCGTAGAGCACGTGCGCGCCGAATGCCCAGGCGCCGAGGTACGTGCCGGCGCCCAGCGCCAGCGTGAACCGGCCGCGGCGGGTCAGCATCGTGCTCCTTCAGGATGCCCCCGCCGTCCGAGAGCCAGGCGGCACCGGAGAGGTGCGCTCTGGCGCCGCGTGATCGCGGGCCAGTAGGCGTGTATCGCCTGGACGGGCACGACCGGAGCGCGCTCGACGGCGTCCGCGACCAGCTCGGCCGGGCCGAGGCCCGCGCGCGCGCCTCCGGGCCAGGATCAGCCGATGGCCGAGCACCGGCCCCGCGACCGCCTTCACGTCGTCCGGCAGCACGTACTCGCGGCCCTCCGAGATCGCGCGAGCCTTTGCGACCCGCAGCAGCGCGATGCCGGCCCGCGGGCTCGCGCCGAGGTAGAGCCGCTCGTCGCCCCGCGTGTGCCGGAGGAGGGCGACGACGTAGCGGTTCACGCTCTCCTCGACGAAGACCCGCTTGGCGTCCTCGATGAGGGCCACGATCTCCGCAGTGCTCGACACCGGCTCGAGCGTCTCGAGCGGCGGCTCGCTCGTCTGCTCGTTGAGCATGCGCGCCTCCTCGGCGAGCGGCGGATAGCCGATCGAGAGCCGCATCGTGAACCGGTCGAGCTGCGCCTCGGGCAGCGGGTACGTGCCCTCGTACTCGATCGGGTTCTGCGTCGCGAGCACCATGAACGGCCGCCCGAGCGGATAGCTGACGCCGTCGACCGTAACCTGGTTCTCCTGCATGCACTCGAGGAGCGCCGCCTGCGTCTTCGGCGAGGCGCGGTTGATCTCGTCGACGAGGAGCAGGTTCGCGAACACCGGCCCGGGCCGGAACTCGAACTCGTTCGTCCGCTGGTCGAAGACGTTGACGCCCGTGACGTCCGACGGCAGTAGGTCCGGCGTGAACTGGATCCGCGAGAACGAGCAGTCGAGCGAGCGGGCGAGCGCCTTGGCCAGCATCGTCTTTCCGACGCCGGGGAAGTCCTCGATGATCAGGTGCCCCTCGCTGACGAGCGACAGCACGGCCAGGCGCAAGGTCTTCTCCGGCGCATGGACGACCCGTCCGATGTTCTCGGTGATGCGCTCGAGGACCGCGCCCGAGATCGCGATCGACTGCGGCCGCTCCTCAGTCCGCCGCTCTGCCACCGTTCTCCTCGAGCAGGCGCTCGACCTCGTCCCAGATCTCTGCTGCGATCCGGCTCTTCGGCGCCTTGCTCACGGTTCGCTCCCCTGCCTCGGAAATCAGCACGACCTCGTTCTCCCCCGCATCGAACCCAACGTCGGACCTGGCCACATCGTTGTAGACGACCAGATCCGCATTCTTGCCGGTCCGCTTCGCCCTGGCGCGGTCCAGCCCGCCGTCTCCGGTCTCAGCGGCGAACCCGACCAGCAACCGGCCGTTCGCGGATTGCTCTCCCAGCGTACGAAGCACGTCGTCGGTCGGTTCGAGCTCGAGGCGCCAGGGCTCGCCGTCCTTCGACCGCTTGTCCGCTTTCGGGTCGGCCGGCCGGTAGTCGGCGACGGCGGCGGCCATGACGACGACGTCCGCGTCCGCTACGGGACAGGGTCTCGCGGGCCAGGTCCGCCGCGGTCGGGGCCTGGACGACCTCGACCCCGGTGGGCGGATCGACACTGAGATTTGACGCGATCAGCGTCACCTCGGCCCCTCGGCGCCGGGCCTCCTCCGCCAGGGCAGCGCCCATCCGGCCCGAGGAGCGGTTGCCGACGAAGCGGACGGCGTCGATCGGCTCCCGCGTCCCACCGGCCGTAACGACCACCGTCTTCCCAAGTAACAACTTGTTACTTGGCCCGAGGAGCTGCCGGGCGCGCTCGAAGATCTCCACAGGCTCGGCCATCCGGCCGGCGCCCTCCTCGCCCTCCGCGAGCTCGCCTTCCGCCGGGCCGACGAGCTCGACGCCCCGCGAGCGGAGCGTCTCGACGTTCGCCTGTGTTGCCGGGTGGTTCCACATGCGGACGTTCATCGCCGGCGCGACGAGCAGCGGCCCGTCGTGCGCAAGCGCGGCCTCCACGACGACGTTGTCGGCGATGCCGTAGGCGAGCTTCGCCAGGGTGTTCGCCGTCAGCGGCGCGATCACGTAGAGCTCCGCGCGCTGCAGGTGCGGGTACAGCTCGGCGTCCGGTGGGCGTCTCGCGAGCGCGTGGAAGGTCTCCGCGCGGACGAAGCGGTCTGCGCCGGGCGTGACCAGTGGGACGACCTCATGGCCTGCCTTCACGAACAACCGCACCAACTCGCACGCCTTGTAGGCGGCGATTCCCCCGGTGACACCGACCAGGACGCGCGCCATGAGGGCTCCCCCTACTTCTTGTACTCGTGCTTGATCTTGCCCTCGGCGACTTCCTCGAGGGCGATCGTGAGGTAGTTCTTGGAGCGGGACTCGACGAGCGGCGGCGGAAAGTCCTCGAACGTGCCCTCGCCGAGCTGGTGGTGGTAGTTGTTGATCTGACGAGCCCGCTTCGCCGCCACGATCACGAGGCCGTAGCGGTCCGGCACCTGGGTGAGCAGCTTGTCGACTCTGGGGTAGATCACGTGGCCATGGTAGCTGCGATCCGCTCCTGGACGATCCTCTGGACCTGGTCCGCGGCCCGCTCCAGGTCGTCGTTCACGATCACGTGGTCGAAGTACTCCGCCTCGTGCAGCTGCTGCCGGGCGAGCTCGAGCCGCTCTTCGATCTCTCCCGCGCTCTCCGTCGCCCTTGCCCGCAGCCGCCGCTCCAGCTCGTCGAACGTCGGCGCGGTGATGAAGACGGTGACGGCCTCGGGCACCTTCTCCTGGACGTAGCGAGCGCCGTCGGTCTCCAGGTCGAGGACGGGAACCTTCCCCTTCTCCTTGATCCGGTCGATCTCGGACTTGAGCGTGCCCGACCGTTGTCCCCACGGGAAGGTGATGTACTCGAGGAAGCCCTTCTCCTCGAGCTTGCGGTCGAAGTCCTCGTCCGAGATGAACCAGTAGTGGACGCCGTCGACCTCGCTCGCGCGGCGCGGACGCGTCGTGGCCGACACCGCCAGCTCGAGGTCGGGCATGCGGGCGAGGAGGATGCGCTCGATCGAGCCCTTTCCGGCTCCCGACGTCCCGGTGACGACGATGACCGGCGTGGCGGGCGGGCTAGCGCCGGAAGAGGCCAATGAGCTCGGCCCGCTGGCGGTCCGAGAGACCTCCCACCGTCTTCGACTGGCTGATGCGCGCCTGCGTGAGGAACCGCGTGGCCTTGACCCGGCCGAACTTCGGCACCGCCATGAGGATGTCGAAGACCTTCGCCGTCGCCACGTACTCCGGCGGCTTCTCGAGGATCTTCTCGATGTCGGCGTCGCCGTTCTTGAGGTCGCGCTTCAGCTGCGCGCGCTTCACGCGGATGTCATTCGCGCGTTGCAGGGCCTCCATGCGCTGATCGCGTGACCGTGCGGGCGCCTGCGCCTGAGTCTTCACGGAGGCCACGGCGCGGGATACTAACAGCTTGTCGAGAGTGATCAATTCGCCTGAAATGCAGGAGTTTTGTTCGTTGCCAATGTTGGCGGCAGGAGCACTGAGTCGGGTTCGTGTGCGATTCCGCGCAGCTCGCTCGGGTCCGCGAAGCCGAGAGACGATGCCGTCTCGGCCAGCTCCCGCCTGATCCGCGCGGGTGCGCCGGGGTCGGCGAAGAGCGTGGTGCCGACGGCGACCGAGCTCGCCCCGGCCGCGAGAAACTCGGCCGCGTCGCGCCCGTTGCGAATGCCCCCCATGCCCACGATCGGCAGGTCAGTGGCGCGCGAAGCCGCATAGACGGCGGCCAGCGCGATCGGCTTGAGCCCCGGCCCGGAGTAGCCGCCGACCGCCCGGGCAAGGCGCGGCCGCAGCGTCGCAGGGTCGAGCTCGAGCCCTCGGATCGTGTTCACGAGCGAGAGGCCGTCGGCACCCGCCGCCTGTACGGCGCGGGCCGCCTCGCCCATGTCCGGCTGGGCCGGCGAGAGCTTCGCGTAGATCGGGAGCGGACTCGAGGCCCGGCAGGCGGCGACGATCTCCGCCGCCGACTCCGGAGCCTCGTCGACGTTCGGGCACGACAGGTTCAGCTCGATCGTGACGTCATCGAGCAGGGCGCACGTTTCCGCGTAGTCGTGCGCCGCGAAGCCCCCGACCGAGACCCAGAGCGGGATCCCGAGCGCCTGGAGCTCGGGCAAGACCTCGTCGAGGAACCGGTCGCGGCCGGGATTCTGGAGGCCGATCGAGTTGAGCATCCCGTGGTCGGTCTCGGCGATCCGGGTCGGCTCGTTGCCCTCGCGCGGCTCCGGCGTCACCGTCTTCGTCACGAACGCGTCCAGGGAGCGGGCCACGTCGGGAGCGGCGATCGCGTCGAGGCAGCCTGACGCGTTCAGCAGCATCAGCACAGGACGGGCCCCTCCAGGCAAAGCCGCTTGTACCGGCCGCCGATCTCGACGACGCAGCCATAGCAGGCCCCGTAGCCGCAGGCCATCGGCGCCTCCCACGCGAGCTGGGCGGCCGGCGCCTGCTCCCGGACCGCGGAGAGCATCGGCGCCGGGCCGCATGCGAGCACGTCCCAGCCCGGCTCGAGCAGCTCGGTCACGCGCGTCGGCTCGACGACGACCTCCGCGTTCGGAACGAGCTCCGCGGCCTCCGCATGGTGGCTGCTGCGGAAGCCGAGGATCGCGTCAGGCCCGTCGAGGGCCTCCGAGAGGTACGGGAAGGGCGCGACGCCGATCCCGCCGCCGACGAGCAGCGGCCGGTCGACGTCGAGCCGGAAGCCGTTGCCCAGCGGGCCGAGGATCCCGATCCGGTCGCCGGTCTCGAGCTCCGCGAGGGCGCGCGTTCCCGGGCCCGATCGCCTCGAAGAGGAAGCCGAGCTCGCCGGGGGGCGCGAGCGAGAGGCTCATCGGCCGCGGCAGGACGCGGCCCGGCGCCTCGAGCATGAAGAACTGACCCGGCACGCCCGGCTCGAGGTCGCCCCGCTCGACGCGAAGCGAGCGTGTAGGGCCCAACGGGCTCGGTCGCGACGACGCTATGCAGGTCGCGCCTGAGCATCGATCCTCTCCTGGAGCGAGACGACGGCCTCCCCGCGAGCATGGGCGATGGCATGCACGGCGGCTGCGGCGCCGCTCAGCGTGGTGATGCAGGGGATTCGGGCGACGAGCGCGGCCTCGCGGATCCGGTAGCCGTCGGTGCGCGCCCCCGACCCCTGCGGCGTGTTGACCACGAGGTCGCAGCGGCCGCGGCGCAGCAGGTCGACGACGGTGGCGCCCTCACCCGGTTCGGTCACCTTGCGGACATGGTCGATCACGAGGCCTGCGGCGGCGAGGACGCGGGCGGTGCCGCTGGTCGCCGCCAGCGTGAAGCCGAGGTCGGCGAGGGCGGCCGCGACCGGAACGACGCCGTCCTTGTCCCCGTCGCAGACGGACAGGAAGGCCGTGCCGCTGGAAGGAAGCGGCCGGCCCGCGGCGCGCTCCGCCTTCGCAAGGGCGGTCGGATAGTCGGCCGCGCTGGCCATGACCTCGCCGGTCGACCGCATCTCCGGGCCCAGCACCGGGTCGGAGCCGGGGAAACGTTGGAACGGAAACACGGCAGCTTTGACACTCACCTGTGACGGGGTCTGACCCCTTCTGACGTCCAGATCGGCCAGTCGGGCACCGGCCGCTAGCCGGCAGGCGGCTTCGACGAGGTTCACGCCGATCGCCTTGCTCGCGAACGGAACGGTCCGAGAGGCGCGCGGGTTGGCCTCGATGACCGAGACCTTTCCTTCCAGGACGGCCAGCTGGACGTTGACGAGGCCGACCACGCCGAGGGCGGGCGCAAGTGTGGTGACGATCTCCTCGATCTCCTCGTGTACGTCGTGCGTCCAGCCCTGGCGGCGGGAGAACGCAGCTCGAGTCTCCCGAGTGGACGCCGGCCTCCTCGACGTGCTGCATGACCGCGGCGACGACCGTCTCGCTTCCGTCGCAGAGGGCGTCGACGTCGAGCTCGAGCGCGCCCTCCAGGAACCGGTCGACGAGGACGCGCGAGCGCAGGCGGGACGCTCGCCGCGACCGTCTCGGCGTCGTAGCAGACCACCATCTGGCGACCGCCGAGCACGTACGAGGGGCGGACGAGCACCGGGTAGCCGACTCGCTCGGCGACGCCGATCGCCTCCGCCTGCGTGCTCGCCATCCCCCACGCCGGCACCTCGATGCCGAGGTCGGCGCAGAGGGCGCCGAACCGCTCGCGGTCCTCGGCGAGATCGACGGCGTCGAACGGCGTCCCGAGGATCCGGAAGCCGGCCTCCTCGATCGCGCGCGCCAGCTTGAGCGGCGTCTGGCCGCCGAACTGGATCACGACACCGACGGGCCGCTCCCGCTCGCAGATCGCCAGCACCTCCTCGACGCCGAGCGGCTCGAAGTAGAGCCGGTCCGAGGTGTCGTAGTCGGTCGAGACCGTCTCCGGGTTGCAGTTGACCATCACGGTCTCGAAACCGAGCTCGCGGAAGCTGCTCGCCGCATGGACGCAGCAGTAGTCGAACTCGATGCCCTGCCCGATCCGGTTCGGGCCGGAGCCGAGGATGACGACGCTCCTCCCCGACGGCGCCGGAGCCTCGTCCGCCTCGCCCCAGGTCGAGTAGTAGTAGGTGGACGCCGCCTCGACCTCGCCGGCGCACGAATCGACGCGCCGGTAGGCCGGCCGGACGCCCCACGAGCGCCGCTTGGCTCGCACTGTGGCCTCGCTCGCGCCGCAATGCTCGGCGATCGCCGCGTCCGACCACCCGGCCCGCTTGAGCCGCAGCCAGTCGTCCGCGACGAGCGAGTCGAGCGAGCCGACGGAGCCAAGGCTCCGGCGTGCGGCCTCGAGCTCTCCCTCGAACCACGGATGGAGGTTGCGCGGCTCCCAACTGTCGTCGAGCTCGCGCGCCCGCCGCGCCTTCAGGAACGCCTCGCTGAACGAGCGGCCGATCCCCATCGCCTCGCCGACGGACTTCATCTGCGTCCCGAGCGTGCGGTCGGCGCCGGGGAACTTCTCGAACGAGAAGCGCGGGAACTTGACGACGACGTAGTCGAGCGTCGGCTCGAAGCTCGCCGGCGTCGTCCCGGTCAGGTCGTTCGGGATCTCGTCGAGCGTGTAGCCGACCGCGAGCTTCGCGGCGACCTTGGCGATCGGGTAGCCCGTCGCCTTCGACGCGAGCGCGGAGGAGCGGGACACGCGCGGGTTCATCTCGATCACGCGCAGGGCGCCGGAGTCGCGGTCGCGGGCGAACTGGATGTTGGCGCCGCCCGTCTCGACCCCGACGGCGCGGACGATCGCCGCGGCAGCGTCGCGAAGCTCCTGGTACGCCTCGTCGGAGAGCGTCATCTGCGGCGCCACCGTCACCGAGTCGCCGGTGTGGACGCCCATCGGGTCGAGGTTCTCGATCGAGCAGACGATCACGACGTTGTCGTTCCGGTCGCGCATGACCTCGAGCTCGAACTCGTCCCAGCCGATCAGCGACTCCTCGACGAGCACCTGGCCGACCGGGCTCTCGTGGAGACCGCGGTCGAGCAGCTGGACGAGCTCGTCCTCGGAATGCGCCGTCCCGCCGCCGTGGCCGCCCAGAGTGAACGCCGGCCGCAGGACGACCGGGAAGGTGAGCTCGGCCGGAACGTCGTCCCAGCCGGTCACGACCGTCGACGCAGGAACGCGGTAGCCGGCGAGCCTCACGGTGTCACGGAAGAGCTCACGGTCCTCCGCGCGTCGGATCACGTCGAGCCCGGCGCCGATCAGCTCGACGCCGAGCTCGGCGAGCACGCCTGCCTCGGACAGCTCGAGCGCGAGGTTGAGCGCGGTCTGGCCGCCGAGCGTCGGCAGGAGGGCGTCGGGCCGCTCCCGCTCCAGCACGCCGGTCACGCCGTCCAGGTCGAGCGGCTCGACGTAGGTGCGGTCGGCGAACCCCGGGTCGGTCATGATCGTTGCCGGGTTCGAGTTGACGACGACGGTCCTGAACCCGTCCTCCCGCAGGACCTTGAGCGCCTGGCAGCCCGAGTAGTCGAACTCGCAGGCCTGGCCGATCACGATCGGCCCTGAGCCGATCACGCAGATCGAGGAGAGATCAGGCCGCCTTGGCAAGGCCCGCGCACACCTCCTCGACCCAGCTCTCGAGCAGCGGCCAGGCGTCGTGCGGGCCCGGCCCGGCCTCCGGGTGGAATTGCACCGACCGCGCCCTGAGCTCGGGGTAGTCGAGCCCTTCGACGGTGCCGTCGTACAGCGACACGTGCGTCGCTTCTCGTCCTGCCGAGGGCTTGACCGCGAAGCCGTGGTTCTGGGCCGTGACGAGGACGCGTCCCGTTGCCTTCTCCAGGACCGGATGGTTCGCACCGCGGTGGCCGAACGGGAGCTTGAAGGTCTCGTGGCCCGTGGCGAGCGCGAGCAGCTGGTGCCCGAGGCAGATGCCGAAGACCGGCACCCGGCCGAGCAGCGACCGGACCGTCTCGACCTGCTCGGTGAGCGGCTCGGGGTCGCCCGGGCCGTTCGAGAGCACGACGCCGTCGAACCGCGCGAGCTCGTCCGCTCCCGCCGTGGCCGGGAAGACCATGACCCCGGCGCCGGCCTTCGCGAGCCGCCGGAGGATCGAGCGCTTGCAGCCGTAGTCGACGACCGCGATCCGCGCCCGCCCGCCGCGGGCGAACTCGTAGGGCTCGTCACATGAAACACAAGCGGCGAGCGGCCGCCCGGCCATCGGCGGCTGCTCGCGGACGGCGCGCAGCGTCTCGTCCACCGACGCCGTCGCCGGAGACGATCGCGGCCCGCATCGCGCCCGCCTCGCGCAGCCGAAGGACGAGCGAGCGTGTGTCGATCCCCGTCAGCGCCGGGATCCCGCGCTCGTGGAGCCAGTCCGTCCACGCCGGCCCGCGCGCCTCGCGCATGAGCACGCCGCGCGCGTGAACCCGGCCGGACTCGGAGCGCTCCGGATCGACGCCGTAGTTGCCGACCATCGGCGCCGTGAAGCAGACGATCTGCTCCGCGAAGCTCGGGTCG
This sequence comes from uncultured Actinomycetes bacterium, assembly GCA_963733855.1. Taxonomy (GTDB): domain Bacteria; phylum Actinomycetota; class Thermoleophilia; order Gaiellales; family Gaiellaceae; genus JACDAN01. The sequence goes on along the minus strand of CAVTEL010000018.1, from coordinate 65,325 downwards.
GTGACGACCTCCTGGTAGCCGGTCATCGCGGTCGTGAAGACCGCCTCCCCGAAGGCGAAGCACGGCGCGCCGACCGACTCGCCGCGGAACACGCTTCCGTCCTCGAGGGCGAGGAAGCCGGTCACGCCTCGAACACCGTCCTGCCGGCGGCGACCGTCATCCGCACCTTCCCGGTCAGCCGCTCCCCGAGGAGCCACGAGTTGGACGACCGCGAGCGGAACCCGTCTTCCTGCACGCGCCAGCCGGCGCGCGTGTCGAGCAGGACGAGGTTCGCCGGCTCCCCGACGGCGATGCGCGGAGCCGGCAGGCCGAAGATCGCCGCCGGCCCGGTCGGACATGCGCTCCAGCAGCAGCTCGAGCTTGACGAGCCCGGGCTCGACGAGATGCGTGTAGAGCGCTGCGAACGCGGTCTCCAGCCCCGTGACGCCGAACGGCGCAGCCTCGAACGGCACGTCCTTCTCGTGCCGCGCGTGCGGCGCGTGGTCGGTGGCGATCGCCCCGATCGTCCCGTCCCGGAGGCCCTCCACGAGGGCAGCCCGGTCGTCAACCGAGCGGAGCGGCGGGTTCATCTTCAGGTTCGAGTCGAGCGAACGCACGGCTTCGTCGGTCAGGCAGAGGTGGTGCGGCGTGACCTCGGCGGTGGCCCGGACGCCTGCGCCCCGTGCGCTGCGGACGGCGTCCACGGACTCACGCGCCGACAGGTGGAGAAAGTGCACGGGCCTGCCCTCGTACGCCGCGAGTGAGAGGTCGCGCTCGACCATCAGGCTCTCGGCGACCGACGGGTAGCCCGTGAACCCGAGCTCGGCCGAGACGGCGCCCTCGTGCATCTGGCCGCTCCGCGACAGCGTCGGTTCCTCGCAGTGCAGTGCCAGCGGCCGGTTCGCGACCGCGCCGTACTGGAGCGCGCGCCGCATGAGCCCGGGCGTCGCCACCGGCCGGCCGTCGTCGCTGAAGCCCGCGGCGCCGGCGTCTGCGAGCTCGGCCATCTCCGTCAGCTCGCCGCCCTCCAGGCCCTTGCTGATCGCGGCGAAGAACCCGACCGGGACCTCGGCCTCGGCCTCCGCGGTCTCGGCGAGCGAGCCGAGCACGGCTGCCGAGTCGACGACGGGATCGGTGTTCGGCATCGCGAGGATCGCGCAGTAGCCGCCGGCGGCTGCCGCCTGCGTGCCGCTGGCGATCGTCTCCTCGTCCTCGCGGCCGGGCGTGCGGAGGTGGACGTGCGGGTCGACGAACGCGGGCGCGAGCGTGAGCCCTTCCGCCTCGACGACGCGGTGGGCGTTCGGGTCGAGCCTCGATCCGAGCTCGGCGATCGTGCCCTCGTCGACCCTGACGTCCATCACGCCGTCGACCTTCCCGCCGGGTCGAGCACCCGCGCGCCGCGGACGATCAGGTTCTCGCCCGGGGCGGCCTTGGCGAACAGCATCACGCCACCTCCGTCAGCTGCGCCGCCTTGACCCCGATCGGGCCGCTCGTCAGCAGGTCGTAGAGGACAGCCATCCGCGTGACGAGCCCTGCGCGCACCTGCGTCTCGATCAGCGCGTCGGCGGCGTCCGCCACCCGCGGGTCGATCTCGACGCCGCGGTTCATCGGCCCGGGGTGCATGACCTTCTGGCCCGCGCGCAGCCGCTCCGGCGTGACGCCCCAGCGCTCGGTGTACTCGCGGAGGCTCGGGACGTAGTTCGCGCCCTCGAGCATCCGCTCGCGCTGCATCCGCAGCACGTAGACGACGTCGGCCGCGCCGATCGACGCGATGTCGGTGGAGGTCTCGCAGCCCATCGCCTCGACCCCGCGTGGGAGCAGCGTCGGCGGGCCGACGAGCGTCGTCCGGGCGCCGACGAGGTCGAGCGCCTGGATCAGCGAGCGGGCCACCCTCGAGTGGAGGACGTCGCCGACGATCGCGACGTGCAGGCCCTCGAGCCGGCCGAACTCCTCGCGCAGCGTGTAGAGGTCGAGCAGCGCCTGGGTCGGATGCTGGTGCTTTCCGTCGCCCGCGTTCACGACGTGCGCCGCCGTCACCTTCGCGACGAAGTGCGACGCGCCGATCTGCGGGTGGCGCATGACGATCACGTCCGGGTCGTAGGCGCCGAGGGTCAGAGCCGTGTCCTTCAGGGACTCGCCCTTGTCCACCGCCGAGCCCGAGGACTTGATCGACATCGTGTCCGCCGACAGCCGCTTGGCGGCGAGCTCGAAGCTGGACGAGGTGCGCGTGGACGACTCGAAGAAGACGTTCACGACCAGCCGGCCGCGCAGGGTCGGCAGCTTCTTCATCTCGCGCTCCAGCGAGCGCGAGAAGTTGCGCGCCGTGGCGAGCAGCCGCTCGATGTCGTCTCGGGACAGGTCTGCGACAGACAGGAGATGCCGGCGCTCGGTCGGGGGCGGCGGCTTCAGGTCGTCGCGCATGACGCGGATGTCACCCATGGTCTTCCTCCGGGTTCGGCACGAGCAGGACTTGGTCGACCTCGTCGACCTCGACGAGCTGCACCTGGATGCGCTCGCCGCGGGAGGTCGGCAGGTTCTTGCCGACGTAGTCGGGACGGATCGGAAGCTCTCGGTGACCGCGGTCGGCGAGGCAGGCGAGCTGGACGCGGGCCGGCCGCCCGTAGTGGAAGAGCGCCTCGATCGCCGCGCGGATCGTGCGGCCCGTGTACAGGACGTCGTCGACGAGCACGCACGTCATCCCCCCGAGCGGAAAGTCGAGCCGCGTCGACCGGACGACCGGCTGCGCCTGCTTCGGCGGCTCTCCCCCACGGACCTGGACGTCGTCGCGGTAGAAGGTGATGTCCAGCGATCCCGACGCGACCTCCTCGCCGCTGAACTCGTGGATCAGGCGGCGCAGGCGCTGGGCGAGCGGGACGCCGCGCGTGTGGATGCCGACGAGCGCGACACGCTCGAGGTCCGGGTTCCCCTCGATGACCTCGTGTGCGATCCGCGTCAGCGTCCGGGCGATCGCGGCCTCGTCCAGCAGGACTCGTGCGCTCGTCTGGGCAGGCAGCGTCAACCGCTCTCCTTTCCGGCCTCTCGGGACCGAGTTAAAGGACGTGGAGCGAGCAGGACTCTACAACGGCAGCCGGACGGCGCTCGAGAACTGTGCTTTCGTGCGGCCGTGCGGTACGTCGCCTTCCTCCGCGCCGTGAACGTCGGCGGGCGCCGGGTCTCGATGGACCGCCTCCGCGCCGTCTTCGAGGAGCTCGGGCACGAACGAGTCTCGACCTACATCGCGAGCGGCAACGTCCTGTTCGACGCGGCCGGGCGGGCCGCGAACCTCGAGCGGGCGATCGAGGAGAAGCTCGAGGAGGCGCTCGGCTTCGAGGTCACCACGTTCCTGCGCCGGGCGAGCGAGGTGCGGCACGCGGCGTCCGAGAAGCCGTTCGGCAAGGTGCCGGCCGGGAAGACGCACATGGTCGCCTTCCTGCGCCGCAAGCCGACGGCGGCCGAGCGGAAGGCGATCGAGGATCGGTCCACCCCGTCCGACCGGCTCGTCGTGGACGGCCGCGAGGTGCACTGGCTGATCGACGGCCGGATGATGGACTCCGAGCTGAAGCAGAAGGACTGGGACGTGCTCGGCCAGCCGACGACGACGCGGAACACGACGATGCTGGCCAAGCTCGCCGCCAAGCTCGACTAGGCGGCCCGCGCGGCGACGACCGCCAGCAGGTATTGCTCGGCCTCCACCTCGGCCGGCAGCTCGCGCTCGGCCCGCGCCAGTCCCTCGGCGAACTCGGCCTCGTCGACCAGTTGGAGCGTCGAGATGAAGCGTCCGCGGATTCGCTCGAGCACCCAGTCGCGGCTCCGCACGCGCCCGTTGGTGCAGCGGGATCACGCGCGGCTCGAAGCCGGCGGCCTCGCAGCTCCTCCTCCAGCGCCTCCCGCGTCGGGAAACGCGCTCGGTCGATCTCAGCGAGCGACGGGAAGTACGGATTCGAGGTAGTAGCCGTCGAACTGCGCGTGGTCGAAGGTGCCGATCGCGAGCCGGCCGTCGTCAGAGAGCACGCGGCCGAGCTCCGCGAACGCGCGCGGCCGGTCGAGGACGTGGATCGCGAGGACGGCCACCGCCCGCTCGAACCAGCCCTCCTTGAACGGCAGCGCCTCCGCCCGGGCGACCTTCGCGTTCACACCGCGCTCGCGGGCGAGCTGTCGACCATCTCGGGCGAGGCGTCGATGCCCCAGACGCGAGACCCGCGCTCGGCGAGGGCGGCGGCGAAGCGGCCGGTTCCGCAGCCGACGTCGAGCACGCGCCTCCGAGCAGGTCGCCCTCCCGGGCGAGCAGGTCGAAGAGCGACCACCAGCCCGCGTCCTGCGGCCGCAGCTCGTCGTAGCGAGCCGCGACGCTCGCCGTAGTCGGGGGCTTAGGCGTCCGCGACGATGTCTTCGGGATCGCTGAGGGACTCGATCGCGTGCATCGCCTCCTCGAGCGAGGCCTCGGGGACGAGCACCTTCTGCGGCGCGTCCTCGACCTCCCGCGGGTGGTGCTCGGTCGCGGGCTCGAGCTGCGTGTCGATTCCGGCGGAGCGAAGCATCGACTCGAGCTCCTCCGCCTCTGTGACGTCGCCGGCGACGGCGACCTGCACCATCCTGGTCATCGCGGGGCCTCCTCGACGGTCGGGACGACTTCCTTCGGAGCCGGCTGCTGGTACCGGTGCGTGGCTCCTCCCTTCACGAGCTCTGGCGCGCCCCGCTCCTGGAACGGGACGACGATGATATCGAGGTCGCGCGGCACGACCGTGTCCGGAAAGACGGAACGCGCCTCGCGCTCGATCTCGCCGCCGAAGTAGCGGTTCGAGAGGTGAGTCAGCGCGAGCATCCCGACCTCGGCGCTCTGCGCGACTTCCGCGGCCTCGAGCGCTGTCGAATGCAGCGTCTCGTGCGCCCGGTCGCGCTCCTCCTCGGCGAACGTCGCCTCGTGGACGAGCAGGTCGGCGCCTCGTGCGGCATCCACGACGGAGCGGGAGAACGCCGTGTCCGCCGCGATCACGACCTTCCGTCCGGGCCGCGCCGGGCCGAGGACGGTGTCGGGCGTCAGCACCCGCCCATCGGGCAGCGTCACCGACTCGCCGCCCTGGAGCGCGCCCCGCTCAGGCCCCTCGGGAATCCCGAGCGCGTCGGCGGCGTCGGCGTCGAACCGGCCCGGCCGAGGACGTTCGACGAGCGCATACCCGATCGCGGACACGCCGTGCTCCACGGGGAAGGTCACGAGCTCGTACTCCCCCCGCTCGAGGCGCTCACCCGGCTCCAGCTCGACCAGGTCGTAGTGGTACGTGAGCTTCCCGAAAATCCGCCGGAGCGACGAGAACAGGTCCTGGAGGCCGCGCGGCCCGTAGATCGTGATCGGCAGTTCTCGTCCGCGGAGCGCGAACGTCTTCAGCATCCCGGGCAGGCCGAGGTAGTGGTCGGCGTGGTAGTGCGTGAGGAAGATCTCCCGCAGCTCGATCAGCCCGACGTTCGAACGGAGCAGCTGCCGCTGTGTCCCCTCGGCGCAGTCGAACAGCAGGCGCTCTCCCCCGCGGCGCAGCAGCATCGCCGTCGGCGCCCGCTGGGCGGTCGGCATCGAGCCGGAGGTGCCGAGGAAGACGAGATCCAGGTCCACGGCGCAAGTCTAGGAATGTGCTCTACGGGAGCATGAGCACCTGCCCCGGGGTCAGTCCCAACTCCCGCCAGGCCGTTCTCGCGCTGGATCACCCAGACGCCCTGGCGCGGATCGCCGTGGTAGTGCTCGGCGGCGATCGACCACAGGGTGTCGCCGGCCTGGACGCGGTACGGCTGCGGCGTGCCCGTCGCCTCGGACACGCGGGCCAGGACGCTCCAGGCGAGCACCATCACGAGGAGGGTGACGAATGCGATGCGGACGAACATACGTTCGCCATGCTACAGAACGTATGTTCGGACGTCAAGCCGGCCGTTTCCACCTCCAGCCCGATCATCGCGTGGTGCGGCGCCGACCGCCGCTCCGTCGGGCTGCCGGGGTTGAGGATCCAGACCTCGCCCAGCCTCGTCGCCTCGGGGACATGCGTATGGCCGTAGACGACGACGTCGCAGTTCGGAAACGCCTCCACCAGGCGCCCGGCCCGCCCGACCCTCGGCCCCGCATCGTGCACGAGCCCGATCCGCACGCCCTCGTGCTCGACGACCAGCTTCGGCGGCAGGACGAGCCGGAGCTCCTCCTCGTCCATGTTCCCGACGACGCCGTCGACCGGCGCCAGCTTCCCGAGCTCCTCGTACACCGCCAGCGAGACGAAGTCGCCCGCGTGGAGGATCCGATCGGACTCCGCCAGCAGGCGCCGGCACTTCCTCGGGAGGCGCCGCGTCCCGCGCGGCATGTGCGTGTCCGAGATGACCGCGAGGTTCAGAGCTCGCCCCAGTATGTGGCTCGTCGCCAGGGTGCGATGGGTGGATGCCAGGCCCGGACGCAGACCGCGTCCATATCAAGTCGATATGGGCGCGGTTGAGGACGACGCCTGGCGCCGCCCAGCGCGGCCTGGCGGCACAGCGCGCATGCTGGGGTGAGCTCTGTCAGTTGGCGCCGTTGACGAAGGCGCCGTCCCGGTAGACGAGCTCGCCGTCGGCGTAGACCTCGCCGCCCTCGCGCAGGTCGCAGACCATGTCCCAGTGGAGACCGGACTCGTTCTCGCCGCCGGTCCCGGGAACCGACCGGCCGAGCGCCAGGTGGACGGTGCCGCCGATCTTCTCGTCGAGCAGGAGGTTCCCGGTGTACTCGCTGATCGCGTCGTTGAGGCCGAAGGCGAACTCGCCGACCCGCCGGGCGCCGTCGTCCATGCCGACCATCTCGCGCAGGAACTCCTGGCCACGGCTGGCCGTGGCCTCGACGACCTCGCCGTCCTCGAACCGGAGGCGGACGTCGTCCGCCTGGCGGCCTCGCATCATCGCCGGGAAGGAGAACCGGATCGTGCCGTCGACGCTCGTCTCGTGCGGGCCGGTGAAGACCTCGCCGTCCGGGAAGTTCCGGAGCCCCTTCGACCGGATCCAGGTCCGGCCCTCGACTCCCAGCTTGAGATCCGTGTCCTCGCCGACGACGCGGAGCTCGCTCACGCCTTCCAGGAAGGATCCGACGCGCTCGAGCCTCTCGCCGAACGTCTTCCACTCGTGCACGGGATCGTCCCGATCGAGAAACGCGGCGCTGGAGAGCACCTGCTCGTACTGCCGAAGCGACATGCCGGCGTCCTGCGCCGACGCCTCGCACGCCGCGCCGCAGATCACCCAACGGAACTCGCCGCTCGCGGAGCGCTCGAGGTAGCGCGTTTGCAGCGGCCGGCGGGCGGTCAGACGCCGGGAAAGCCGCTCGGGATCGACGTTGGAGAGCCTCTTGGTGTTCGTCACGGCGTCGAAGATGATCCAGACGTCACCGTGCTCGATGTTCCACTTGTGGTCCGGCGCGAGCCAGTCGAGCTGGTGGTCGCGGCCCTCCTTGTAGAGCGTCTCGTCGGCCTCCTCGAGCACGATGTTGGCGAATGCGTTCCCCCCCGCCCTGAGCGCGGCGGCGTAGGTCTCGCGCATGACGGGAAGCGCCGAGACGTCATAGGACTCGACGCGTACGACGTCTCCGGGCCGCACCTCGGTCGAGTAGCCGACGAGCACCTCCGCGAGGCGCTTGTGCAGCGGGTCAGACACGCTCGACCGCCGGTTCCGAGAGGAACGAGCCGGCCTTCCAGACGAGCTCGCCGTCTGCGTACACCTCGCCCTCTTCGCGGAGGTCGCAGATCAGGTCCCAGTGCAGGTCGGACTTGTTCTCGGTGCCCGCCTCGTCGAATCCGCCGCCGAGGGCGACGTGCATCGTCCCGCCGATCTTCTCGTCGAAGAGGATGTCGCGCGTGAAGCGGTCGATCTCGTAGTTGAGGCCGAACGCGACCTCGCCGAGCACCCGCGCCCCTGAGTCCGTGTCGAGCAGTGAGCGCAGGTACTCCTGCCCGGAGCTGGCCTCCGCCTCCACGACCGCTCCCTCCTGGAACCGGAGGTGCACGTTCTCGACCTCTTGGCCCTGGTAGATCGACGGGAAGGCGAAGAAGATCTCGCCGCTCGTCTCGGTCTCGACGGGACTCGTGAAGATCTCGCCGTCCGGCATGTTGTGCTTGCCGTCCGAGGGGACCCATTGGCGGCCTTCCACACCGACACGGAGGTCGGTGCGCGGGCCGACGATCCGCAGCTCGCGAACACCTTCGAGCTCGAGCGCCCGCGCTCCGAGTGTTTCGGACAGGGCCTGCCAGTGCGCGATCGGGTCGTCGCCCTCGCGGGTGTGGCACGCGCCGTGAACGAAGTCCTCGTACTCGGACAGAGACATCTCGGCATCCTGCGCGTGCGCCTGCGTCGGGTAGAGGGTGCCGCACCAGGCGAGGTCGCCGGAGCTGATCCGCTCCCACCGCTTGTTCGCCAGCCGGTAGTGCGTGGAGAGCAGCAGGCGGCGCCGCTCGGGGTCGGCCCGGGTCAGCGAGCGCGTGTTGATGGTGCCCCAGAGGGTCGTCCAGGCGTCCATCTGCTCGGTCGCGATCTCCTCGACCTGGGGGATGTACGCGAGCTGCTCGTCCGACGCCACCTCGAGCTTGATCTCCTCGAGGCCCGACGGTGTGATCTTCGTATAGGGATGCGCGCCGCGCCGGATCGCTGCCGCGTAGAGCGCGACCGCCAAGGGGATGGAGACCTCCTCGCCGTCGATCCGGTAGACCTGGCCCTCTTGGAGGTCCAGCGAGTAGCCGGCGATCAGCTCGGCGAGCTTCTCGATCCGCGGGTCGCGCACTAGTGCCCCGCCTGGTGATGCTGCCCCGCTTCTGGTTCGCGAGCACCAAGCCAGAGGCCGCACGCCGACGAGGCAAGGCTCGGCAGCCTTGGTGAGGAGGTGGGTGGTCTCTGGCGCCGCGTGATCGCGGGCCAGAAGCAGGCGTGTATCGCCTGGTGGGGCACTATTTCCGGGCGTTCCGACTGGGAAGGGCCTCGACACGAGCGATGTCGTCCGTGTCGGGTTCATCTCGGCCCGCAGCCGGATCGCGAAGACGTAGTACCCGGCTGCGAGACGCTTCCGCTTGAAGCGGACGAAGTTCCCCTGGTGCGCGCGGATTTTCCCGCGCGCGGTGAAGACAGGCTTCGGTGAGCGCTTCACGCCGACAATGGCGAGGAGCCGCTTCCGCATCGCAGCGCTCAGCCTGCGGGTCTTCAGGCGGTACATCGAGCCCGTGTACAGGCTCGCCTCCTCGGAGCTGGCGGCGAACGTCCAGTTCGTGTCGCCGGCCGAGCGGCGGCGCTCGCCGAACTTCGCCGTGGCGCCGACGACGACGGTCGAGTGCCGCCAGCGGACGGGCCGCTTCGTGCACCTCGCGAGACCGCGGGCCAGCATCGACTTGACCGAACCGTAGGACGGCCGGCGCGTCCCGTCGGCGCGGATCAGGCCGGCCTGCCAGCGTTCGAGGTCGGGCTCGTCGATGAGGCCGTAGTAGAGCATCGAGCGCACGGACTGGTCACAGGCGTAGTACGGGATCAGCGCCGAGTAGACGTCCGACTGGTGGCGGTCCTCGGCGACGCGCGCGACCGACTCCTTGCCGTAGTAGGCGTTCGCGGAGCCCGCCGGAATCGCCGTTTGCCAGCCGATCTCGTTCAGGCGGAAGCGGAGCGGCGGCAGCGCGGCGCGGGAGACGGGCTTTCCCGCCTCCGCGAAGATGGGCTGCGCAGTGCCGCGGAAGGCGTCCCAGAACGCCTGCTTGATCCGGCCGAGGTTCGGAGTTCCGGCGTTCGGCCACCGGTAGCCGACGAGGAACGAATCGGTGTAGGAGTTCGGGTGCGGGTGGAAGGCGAGCTCGTCCATGATCGGCCGCTTTCGCCCGCTCGCGCGGTACGAGGCGCCCATGTCTCGGATGCACCGGACGGGCGAGGTCGAGGCGTTCGTCGCCGCCGTCGCGTTGTCGTTCCCGCGCGGGGAGAGCGAGACGCCGAGCACCGTGATCGTCGGGTCGACCGCCTTCAGCGCGTCGTACGCCTGTCCCAGCACCCGGGCATAGCTCGTGCACGCGAGACCGGCGCCGCGGGTGCTGAACTGCGGCTGCCAGAAGCGGGGCTGGTTCGGCTCGTTGCCGACCGCGATGTCCTTCACCTGGCGGTAGGTACGCGCGACCTGGGCGACGAAGGCGACGAACTGGCTCGACGCCGAGGTGGAGCGAAACAGCGCGCGCGCCCGGCTCGGCGCGATCACGATCGTGATTCGGACCCCGGCCGCCGTCGCGTTCGCGATGTACCGGTCGAGCGCCGGCTGGTCGCGGATCGTGGTCGGGTGTTCGGGATCCCAGGCGAGGGTGATCCGGTTCTCCGTCAGGCCCACGTCCTGCATCGAGGCGAGGAACGCAGCGCCGCCGTCGTCCGCGAGCTTCCCTCGGTCGTCCGCTACGCCGACCGTCACGTCCGCCGCCGCCGGTGCGGCGAGCAGGAGCGCCCCGCAGGCGCAGGCGAGCAGCGTGGCCGTCTGTCGTCTAAACCCCCTCATTCCTCAGTGAAACCGCATCAGTCTTGCACGAGATCCAGGACGGCGTCGAGCACACGATCGGGGCCGAACCGAATCGGATCGTCAGTCGGGAGGCCCGTCTCCTCGCCGACCCGCGCGATCTCGGCGCGCGCGTCGTCCTCGCCGAGCGCGCCGGTGTGGAGCGCGACCGCGGCGACTCGCGCCGGCCGGAGTTGGAGCGACGCCCGCTCGTGCAGGTCGATCAGCTCGCGCAGGTCGGGCAGCGGGTGGTCGGGATAGCCCTCGACGTGCGTCGCTCTCGCCTTGTGGACGAAGACGTACGCGTGCGGGGCGCTGCCGTGGATCAGTCCCATCGTGACCCCGGAATACGCCGGATGGGCCAGCGATCCCTGCCCCTCCACCCACAGGAGCTCGCCGCCCCGCTGCGAGCCCTCGACCACGAGCCGCTCGGCCGCGCCGGCGAGGAAGTCGGCGACCACGGCGTCGATCGCGATCCCCCAGCCCGCGATCGCGATCCCCGTCTGGCCGGTCGGGACGAAGACGGACTTCAGGCCGCGGTTGCGGGCGGCGAGGTCGAGCTCGACGGCGACGGTCTTCTTCCCGATCGCGCAGTCGGAGCCGACGGTGAGGACGATCTTCGCCGGAACCTGGAGGTTCTCGCCGGTCGGGACGCTGAGCTCGGGCGGCGGCTTGCGGAGGTCGCGCAGCTCGACGCCGTGCTCGCGCGCCAGCTCGCTGAGCTCGGGGTCGTCGGAGATGAACTCGTGCAGACCGCTCTCGAGGTCGAGGCCCGCGCGGATCGAGTCCTTCAGGAGCTCACGCCAGGCCGGCGGGAATCGTCCGCCCTGGGTCGCGACGCCGACGGTCGCAGTGGTCGGGCTCGTAGGGGATCGCCTCCGCGACGGTGGAGACGATCGGGATCCCGCGGTAGGTCTCCCCCGCGCGCTCGGAGTCGAGGATCGCGACGACGGGATCGGGCGCGTAGTGGACGATGCCGCGCATCGTCTTCCCGTAGTGCTCGTCGCCGGAGCGGCCCTCAGCGAGGACTAGGTACTTCTTGCCGGACGCCAAGGCCTGGAGTGTCTGCGGGGAGCTGGACGCCGTCGACGAGCTGGACGCCGGGCCACGGGTCGTCGGCGATGAGGATGTTCCCGTCGAGGTCGACGTGGTCGCAGAGGCTCGCGACGGACGCGCCCGCGGCGATGCCGAGCCCCGACTCGACCATGCAGCCGAGCATCACGCCGAGCCCGAGCGCGCGCGCCGCGTGCGCCATCCGGACGGCCTCGCGGATCCCGCCCGACTTCGCGAGCTTGATGTTGATCCCGTGCGCCCGCTCGGCGCAGGCAGCGACGTCGGCGAGCGTGTGGCAGTCCTCGTCGACGTAGATCGGGAGCGGCGAGGCGTCCTTCAGCTTCGGGCCGTCGGGGTCGCCGGCCGGCAGCGGCTGCTCGACGTAGTCGACGCCCAGCGCCTGCAGCTGCGGGATCGACTCGAGCGCCTCGTCCAGCGTCCAGTACTCGTTCACGTCGACGCGGATCGGCTTGTCCCAGACCTCGCGGACGGCCTTGACGCGCTCGACGTCGAGGCCGTCGCGGCCGCCGAGCTTCAGCTTCAGGCTCGCGAAGTCGCCAGCCTGCTCGGCCTTGCGGGCGGTCTCGTCGGGATCGCCGAGGCCGAGCGTCCAGCTGGTCGGCGGCCCTGCCTGCCGAAGGCCGAGCAGGCGCCAGACCGGCACGCCCGTCAGCTTCCCGCAGAGGTCGTGCAGCGCCGCGTCGATCGCCGGCGCGGGCGGCGTACTCGCGCTCGGGCAGTCGGGACTCGATCTCCTCGAAGGCGAAAGGATCGTCTCCGAGCGAGTCCGCGACCTCCTCGACGTAGTGCGAGCGCCGACTCGGCCGATTCCTCGTAGCGGTCGATCGGGTTCGCCTCGCCGTAGCCGCGCTCGCCCTCGTGCTCGATCTCGACCCAGACGACCTCGGCCTCCGTCGTCGTGTCGCGGGCGATCACGAACGGCTCCTTGAGTGTCAGCGAGCCGATTCGGGCCGAGACCTCCACGGCGCGGACTCTACTCCCGCTCGCTCTGGCGAACCCAGAGCGTCACGAGCCGCGCGACCAGCGTCACGAGGAAGATCTGGCCGGTCAGCGCCTCGAGCACGGTCAGCGCCTGCGGCAGCCCGACCGCCGGCGAGAGGTCGCCGAACCCGAGCGTCGTCAGCGCGACGAAGCTGAAGTAGAGGAACTCCGACTGCGAATGCGGGCCTTCCTGCACGAAGAACGGCGCGTCGCGCAGCTCGTCCACCGCGAGGTAGACGAACGCGAAGAGCAGCCCGACGAGCACGTACGCGCAAGCGCGCCGAACACCGTCTCGTGCGTGATCCGGCGGTGCTGGAGCGTCCGGCTGATCGTCACCGGCAGCGTCGCGGTCACGAGCAGGACGACCGGCAGGAGGTAGGTCAGCCCGATCACCGACTCGGAGTTCACGAACAGGACGATGGGAGCGAGAGCGACGCACGCCGCGATCGAGACGACATGGCGGCGCTTGAGCGTCGTCCCGGCGTCCGGGTCGCTGATCGCCACGACGAGCGCGGCGGCCGCGAGCAGCGTGCTGATGAGCGCGCCCCACCGCGGGTCGTCGATCACCTCGAGGAAGAAGAAGTTCGCGAGCAGCAGGACGAGCAGGCTCGCGTTGCTGTCGACGATCCGGAGGAGTGTGCGTCCCATTCGGCGGCGGGGACGTTATCCGCGTTACGGACGGGATCGCGCGCCGTTGCCGGCGAGGCGGGTGAGGGGCAGCGCCCCTCACCCCGTCCCGTCAGAGAGCGGTCAGGCCTTCTTGGCTTTGATCGTCGAGGTGCCCTTGCACCTGCCGACGAACGACAGTGTCCCGGTGAACGACTTCTTCGCGGGCGAGAAGGTGCCCTTCGCCGTGAAGTACTCGCCGGTGCCGCCGAGCGGGGGGATGTAGGTGCCGCTCACGGCGTTGCCCTTGCGCGTCCCCTTGAACTCGTACTTGATCGGAGCCGACGGCATGTCGTACTTGCCGCTTGGCCCCTGGCACTTGATCGCGAACTTCGGCGCCTTGATCGTGACCTTGTTGCCGGCGACGGTGACCGTCGCCGGAGAACCGGGGATCTTCGCCCCACTGGCCAGGTGCAGGCTTCCCTTGTAGGTCCCTGGCACGACTGCTGCCACGGCCGCCGATGTGAGCGTCGCCGCACCAATGAGCGCGACCACGCCCGCAAGAACGTGACGTTTCATTCATGACCCCCTTCAGAAGTCGTGCGTACCTCGGAGAATCTGAGTGCGCCTGGACCGTATTCCGCTCTTTGGTCGTTCGCGCCATCCGATCGGCCAGTTCTGCTTCGGTATGGATGCCGCCTAGCGATGAGCGTGCAAGCTTCAGGATGTCGCCTAGCGACGAGCGGCAAGTTATGGATAATTGGGCCAGGCAGGAATCGAACCTGCGACCTCGCGCTCCGGAGGCGCGCGCTCTATCCCCTGAGCTACTGGCCCGGAGGGGCCAGTGTAGCCGTGGGTAGGTTCCGTTCCCGTGGAGTTTCTGCGCGCGTATCTCCGGACCCTGAACCCCCCGCTCCCGAGCTCCGTGCGGACGCTGCAGGCCGGCGCGCTGATCAACGCGCTGGGAAACGGGCTCGCGTACCCGTTCCTCTTCATCTACCTCCACAACGTCCGCGACATCGACCTCGCCACGGCGGGACTGATCGTCGGGACGAACGCGGCCGTCGGGCTCGTCGCCGGCCCGATCATCGGCTCGGTCATCGACAAGGTCGGCGGCCGGATCACGCTCGCGTTCTCGCTCTGGCTGATGGCAGTCGGCTTCGGCGCCTACGCCTTCGTCGAGCATCCGTGGCAGGGGTTCCTCGCGAGCGCGATCGCCGGGATCGGGAACGGCGGCTTCTGGCCCAGCCAGTCCTCACTCATCGCCGGCCTGACCCCGGTCGAGCAGCGTCACCAGGCGTTCGCGATGCAGCGCGTGATGATGAACCTCGGGATCGGCCTCGGCGGGCTCGTCGGCGGCCTGATCGCGACGACGGCGAACCCGACCTCGTTCCAGGTCCTGTTCCTTGCCGACGCCGCGTCCTTCCTCGTCTATTCGGTGTTTCTCCTCCGCGTGCCGGCGCCCGAAAGGACGCCCCGGCCGGAGGGCCGCGACCGCGGCGGCTACGGCGAGGTCGTCCGGAACAAGGTGTTCATGGCGGTTGTCGCGCTGAACTTCGTCTTCATCGGAGCCGGCATGGCCCAGCTCGAGACGCTTCCGGTCTACGCCAAGAACGAGGCCGGAGTCACCGAGCGCGGCATCGGCGTCCTCTTCTTCCTGAACACGCTCGTGATCGTCCTCGCCCAGCTGCCGATGGCGAGGCTCCTCGAGGGACACCGGCGGATGCGGACGCTCGGCGCGCTCGGCGTCGTCTGGGCGGTCGGGCTCCTGATCGTGCCGATCGCGGGGATCGCAGAGGAAGTCTGGGTCGCGTGGGGTTTCCTCGCCCTCACCTTCGCGATCATCGCCGTCGGTGAGTGCCTCCACGGAACCGTCCAGGCTCCGCTCGTCGCCGACCTCGCCGACCACAGCCTGATCGGCCGGTACATGGCGGCGTCCGCGTTCTCCTGGGGCGTCGGATTCGCCGTGGGGCCGGCGATCGGCGGGGTCGTGCTCGGCCAGTCGCCGCACCTGCTCTGGCCGGCGGCGGCCGCCGTCTGCCTCGCCGCAGGAGCCGCCGCCCTCGCGCTGGAGCGCTCGATCCCGGCCGGCGCCCGCACGACCCCGAAGCGCGCGCAGCCCGCGGTCGCGGAGGCCTAGCGAGCTCCGACCGGACCGAGAGCCCCCGCCAGGCTAGGAAACGGCCGCCGCGGCTAGAATTCGACCCATGCGCCTAGAGGACCCGCTCAGTACCGATGCCCAGCCTGCCCCGCATCCGGGCTCGCTCGCGCGGCATCAGTCGCGAGGTTTCGGCACCCCCTGCGCGCCAGCCTGCTGAGCTCTCCGCTCACGGCCTGACCTGGATCCACCTCGACTCCCCGACGACGGAGGAGGCGACGGCGCTCGCCGAGCACTTCGGCTGGCACCCGCTGGACATCGAGGACGTTCTCTCCAAGCGCCAGCGGCCGAAGGTGGACGAGTACGAGGACTACCGCTTCGTCGTCCTTCACTTCCCGGTCTACGACAAGGCGGCGAAGCGGCTGAACGCCGGCGAGCTGGACGTCTTCCTCGGCCCGGACTACCTGGTCACCCTCCCCACCGTCGAGCTCCTGCCGGTCACGCGGCTCTTCCAGCGCGTCTCGGACGACCCGGAGCTCCGCGACGGCCTCTTCGCCAAGGGCTCCGGGTATCTGCTGTACCACGTCCTCGACGACCTCTTCGACTACTGCTTCCCGATCCTCGACAAGATCGGGCACAAACTCGACTCGGTCGAGGACGACATCGAGGAGGACGAGCGGTCGCAGGAGATCGTGCGGGACATCTCCCGCGCGAAGCAGGAGATCATCAGCTACCGCAAGATCGTCAAGCCGCAGCGGCCGACGCTGCGCCTGCTCGAGCGGCACGTCGAGCGCTTCCTCCCCGAGGATCTCGAGCTCTACTTCGACGACCTCGTCGACGCCTCGGAGCGGATCTGGGACATCCTCGACAACTACAAGGAGGTCGTCGAGGCGCTGGAGGCGACGAACGAGTCGGCGATCTCGCACCGCCAGAACGACATCCTGCGCGTGCTCACCGTGGTCGGCGCGATCTTCCTGCCGCTGACGTTCCTCACCGGCATCTTCGGCATGAACGTGAACTACCCGGGCGAGGGCACCCGCGAGGCGTTCTGGATCATCGTCGTGGCGATGATCGGCGTCTTCCTCGGGCTCGTCGGCTTCTTCCGCTGGAAGCGCTGGATCTAGCCCGCCAGGGCGCGTCGGTACAGCGGCATACCGACCGGGCCTGATTTGCTTCCCGCATGACCAAGCAGCTCTGGGCGCCATGGCGGCTCGAGTACATCGCGAGCGCCGACGAGCAGGACGGATGCGTGTTCTGCAACGCCGTCGAGTCGGACGATGACGAGGCGGCGCTCGTCGTGCACCGGGGCCGCAAGGTGACCGTGATCCTCAACAAGTACCCGTATGCGTCCGGCCACTTCATGGTCGCGCCGAACCGCCACGTCGGCGAGTTCGGCGAGCTGACCGACGAAGAAGCGCTCGAGATCCACCGGCTGGCGCAGAGTGGGATCGGCGCGCTTGCGCAGGTCTACGAGCCGCAGGGGTACAACCTCGGCTGGAACCTTGGCCGGATCGCCGGCGCGGGGGTGGTCGACCACGTCCACCTCCACGTCGTGCCTCGCTGGGCCGGCGACACGAACTTCATGCCGGTGCTGGCCGATGTGAAGGTGATCCCGGAGCACCTGCTCGAGACGCGAAGACGGCTCGCGGAGGCCTGGCCCTCTTAAGGCGAGCGGATCGGCCTGGGGCTCCGACCCCGCCTCCAGCCACTAACGTCCTTCCGCGACACCGACCGGAGGGAGCCATGCGCCTCGAAGGCGTCCACCACATCACGGCGATCACCGCCGACGCGCCGGGCAACGTCGACTTCTACGGCCGGGTTCTCGGGCTGCGTCTCGTCAAGAAGACGGTGAACCAGGACGACCCGACCGTCTACCACCTGTTCTACGCCGACGAGCTGGGCAGCCCAGGCGCCGACATCACCTTCTTCGAGTACCCGGGCGCCCGCAGGGGCCGGGCCGGCGCCGGGATGGTGCACCGCGTGGTCTGGCGGGTTGCCGACGAGGGGGCGATCGGCTTCTGGGAGGAGCGGCTGCGCGAGCAGGGCGTCGAGACCGAGCGCTCCTCTCGCCGGCTGCGCTTCGCCGATCCGGAGGGGCTGGGGCTCGAGCTGGCCGTCGTCGAGACGGGCGACGAGCCGCTGGTCTCGCATCACCCCGACGTGCCGGACGAGGTCGCGCTTCAGGGGTTCGACGGAGTTCGCGCCTACGCGGCCGATCCGGCGGCGAGCCACGACTTCCTCACCGCCTCGATGGAGTTCCAGCCATTCGGCGAGACGAGCTACGACGTACGGGGCGAATCGCGCGGCTCGTCGTACGCCTACGACCGGACCGAGGAGCCGGGGATCCCCGGAGCCGGGACGGTTCACCATGTCGCCTGGTCCTCTCCGGTGGCCGACCACGAGTCCTGGCGGGACCGGGTGATGGCCGGAGGAGCCATGCCCACACCGGTCATCGACCGCTTCTACTTCAAGTCGATCTACTTCCGCGAGCCGAGCGGCGTGCTGTTCGAGATCGCGACGATCGGGCCGGGATTCACGTCGGACGAGCCGCTGGAGTCGCTCGGCGAGCGCCTCTCGCTCCCGCCGAGCTTCGAGCAGTACCGAGAGCAGGTCGAGCGGACGCTGACGCCGCTGCCCGACCCGCGCAAGGCGCCCGTCTCGTGAGCCTCGAGCACCTCGTCCGGCCGGCGGCCGGCGACCCGGAGGGCGCGCTCGTGCTCTTCCACGGGCGCGGGACGAGCGAGCACGATCTCTACCCGCTGCTCGACGCGCTCGACCCTGGGCGTCGCCTGCTCGGCGCGACCCCACGCGGGCCGCTCGTGCTCCCGCCGGGCGGCGCGCACTGGTACGTCGTCCGTGAAGTCGGCTTCCCCGACCGGGAGACGTTCACGAAGTCGTACGAGCTCGCGTCGGCGTGGCTCGACGAGCTCGAGGTCCCGATCGAGCGGACGGTCGTCGGGGGCTTCTCGCAGGGCGCGGTGATGAGCTTGGCGCTCGGGCTGGGCCGCGGCCGTCCTCGACCCGCGGGGATCGTCGCGCTCTCCGGCTTCGTCCCGACCGTCGACGGCTTCGAGCTCGACCTGTCGCCGCCGCTACCACCGGTCGCCATCGGCCACGGCACCTACGACCCCGTGATCTCGGTCGAGTTCGGCCGGCAGGCGAAGGAGTTGCTCGAGGACGCCGGCGCCGAGGTGCTCTACCGGGAGTCGCCCATGCCGCACACCGTCGACCCCGCGTTCGTCGCGGAGCTTCAGCCCTGGGTCTCTGACGTCGTCGACCGCGCGGGCTCGTCGGCGGTCGGCTCCCAGAGCTGAATCGGGTTGCCTTCGGGATCGGCGAGCTGCGCGAAGCGGCCGTTGGGGTAGACCTCGGGGTCGACTTCGACCGCGGTCCCGGCGCCGCGCAGCTGTTCGGCCATCGCGTCCAGGTCGCGGACGCGGAGGTTGATCATCCATTGCTTCTCGCGGTCGAAGAGCTCGCCGTCGTCGGAGAACGCCTCGAAGACGGTCGGTCCGGCCTCCTGCCACCACGGCCGCTCGTCGTACGAGGTCGGCGTCGAGGTCGATCCCAAGCTGCTCGGCGTACCACGACCGGAGCCGATCCGGGTCCTTCGCCCGGAAGAAGAAGCCGCCGATGCCGGTCACTCGCTCCATAAACAAGTTCTGCCACCGACTGTGCCCGAGAGCACCTCCGGTGGCAGAACTTTCGCCGAGCCGATTTCGCTTCCGTCCACCGATCCCGCTGACTTTCGCCTTCCGGCTACGGCCGCCGCGATCGGCTTCGACCTACTCGCGTCCCGTACTCGACGCACGGGCGAGACTAGGGGTGCGCGGGTGTCCTTGCAAGACCCCGCGGGACAGAAGTTGTCGCTCTTTGCGACCGAAAAGTGAAAGAGCCGACGAGAGGGCCACTCTCGGTCGTACTCGTCGTGCCGGCGGATCCAGTGAAGCGGACGACGGGGGTCGAACCCGCGACCTTCGGCTTGGGAAGCCGACGCTCTACCAACTGAGCTACGTCCGCGTCGCAGGTAACGATAGCGTCGGAATCGTCGATGGCCCTCTCTCGAGCCGCCCTTCTCCTTGCTCTCCTCGCCCTCGTGGCCGGCTGCGCGCTGAGCGAGGACTCGGAGGATCACGACGCGGGAACCGCGGTCAAGTCCCTGCTCGAGGCGGAGTACTTCGGCAACTACGCCCTCGCCTGGGACTCACTCCATCCTGGCCACCAGCGGTTCGTCACCCAGCAGGAGTACGAGGAATGCCGGCGAGGCATCGACGTCCAGGGGACGCTGGACTCGATCGTCGTGCTGGACGTTCAGGACGCGCCGCTGACGGTCCACGGGCTCCCACCGCGCACGCCGGCGAAAGCCGTCGAGGTCCGGGTCGTGACGGACGAGAACGAGTACACCGCCGACTACCACGTGATCAAGGTGGACGGAAACTGGCGCTGGGTGCTCACCGACCGCGCGGCCCGCGGGTTCGAACGGACGGACTGCCCGGAATAGACTCCCTGCCGGAACCAAGGGAGGGATTCATGTCTGAACTGCACGAGATCGCAAGGGCGCTCGTCGCCGAGGGCAAGGGGATCCTCGCCGCCGACGAGAGCTCGGGCACGATCAAGAAGCGCTTCGACTCGATCGGCGTCGAGTCGACCGAGGAGAACAGACGCTCCTACCGCGACCTGCTCTTCACGACGCCGGGCGCGGAGGAGTTCATCAGCGGCGTCATCCTCTACGACGAGACGATTCGCCAGTCGTCCGCGGACGGGACGCCGTTTCCCAAGCTGCTCGAGAGCAAGGGGATCATCCCCGGGATCAAAGTCGACCTGGGCGCCAAGCCGCTGGCCGGCTCGCCCGAGGAGACGGTCACCGAGGGGCTCGATGGCTTGCGCGAGCGCTGCCAGGAGTACTACGAGCTGGGTGCGCGCTTCACGAAGTGGCGCGCCGTCATCAACATCGGCAAGGGCCGCCCGAGCGAGTACGCGATCTGGACGAACGCCCACGCGCTCGGCCGCTACGCCGCGCTGAGCCAGGAGGCCGGGCTCGTCCCGATCGTCGAGCCCGAGGTGCTGATGGACGGTGACCACACGATCGAGGAGTCGTTCCGCGTGACCGAGCGCACGCTGCGCGCCGTCTTCACGGAGCTCTTCGACCAGCGTGTCGAGCGCGAGGGGACGCTCCTCAAGACCAACATGGTCGTGTCGGGCTACGACTCGTCCGACCAGGCCGACGTGGACGCGGTCGCCGAGCGAACGATCAGCTGCCTCGCCAACACGGTGCCGTCCGCAGTGCCGGGCGTCGTCTTCCTCTCGGGAGGCATGTCCGACGAGGACGCGACTGCGCGTCTCAACGGGATGAACCAGCGCGGGCCGCACCCGTGGCAGCTCTCGTTCTCCTACGGAGGGCGCTCCAGGCGCCGGCGCTCAAGGCCTGGGGCGGCGACTCGGCCAACGCGGAGGCCGCGCAGCAGGCCTACTACCGGCGCGCGAAGTTCAACGGCGCCGCTCGCTCGGGCTCCTACGCACCCGACTGGGAGCGGGAGGAAGTTCCCGCTTAACGAAGCGCCAGGTTCGAGATCTCTTCCAGCTTCTGGAACGCGTGCGTCGCCTCGATGCGGCGCACCGTTCCGCTGCGGGAGCGCATGACGATCGAGTCCGTCGTGGCACCGTCGCGCGTGTAGCGGACGCCGCGGAGGAGCGCGCCGGTGGTGACGCCGGTGGCGGCGAAGAAGACGTTCTGGCTGCCGACGAGGTCGTCGGTGGTCAGCACCCGGTCGAGGTCGTAGCCGTCGTCCACGAGGCTCTGGCGCTCCTCGTCGTTCCGGGGCCAGAGCTTGCCCTGGATCGACCCGCCGACGCACTTGAGCGCCGCTGCCGAGAGGACGCCCTCGGGCGTGCCTCCGACGCCCATCAGGAGGTCGACCCCGGTGCCGGGTTGCGCGGCCGCGATCGCCGGGGCGACGTCGCCGTCGGTGATCAGGAGCACCTTCGCGCCCGCCTCGCGGAGCTCGGCGATCAGCGCCTCGTGCCGGGGCCGGTCGAGGACGACGACGGCGACCTCGCTGACGGAGACGCCCTTCGCCTGGGCCACCGCGCGGACATTGTCCGTCGGCGAGGCGTCGATCGAGACCGCGTCGGCGGACTCCGGCCCGGTCGCGATCTTGTCCATGTAGACCGCCGCGCCCGGGAAGTACATCGTCCCCCGCTCGGCGAGGGCGACCGTCGTGATCGCGTTCGGCATCCCGAGGGCCGTGAGGCGCGTCCCCTCGAGCGGATCGACTGCCACGTCCACCTCGGGGCCCTGGCCGTTGCCGATCTCCTCGCCGTTGTAGAGCATCGGCGCCTCGTCCTTCTCCCCCTCGCCGATCACCACCACGCCGTCCATGGAGACCGTGTCCATCACGACGCGCATGGCGTCGACGGCGGCCCTGTCGGCGGCGATCTTGTC
Source organism: uncultured Actinomycetes bacterium (assembly GCA_963733855.1). Classification (GTDB taxonomy): domain Bacteria; phylum Actinomycetota; class Thermoleophilia; order Gaiellales; family Gaiellaceae; genus JACDAN01. The sequence goes on along the minus strand of CAVTEL010000018.1, from coordinate 43,653 downwards.
GCCGCGGCCGATCCAGCGCCCGGCGGCCATCGCCGCCGCCTCTGTGACCCGCGCGAGCTCGAGCGCGAGGTTCCGGTCGGGAGCTTTGGAGGGCGCGGCCACGCCGCAATCCTACGAGGTCTGCCCTGGGGTCAGACCCCGATACCAGAGGCGACCGAAACTGTGTCTGTTCGGTGACATTCCGTGGCTGCGCTGGAGGAAATCCGCATGGCCGTGCCATCGGACATGTTCTTTCTGTGGACGAGACGTCACGCTCTCGCGACGGGGTCTGACCCCAACGCGTGTGGCGTGCTACATGCGGTCCGGCGCCTCGACTCCGATGAGGTCGAGCGACCGCGCCAGCACCGCCTTTGTCGCCGTCACGACCCCGAGCCGGAAGGCCTGCTGCTCGCTCTCCAGCACACGGTGGTGGTGGTAGAAGCGGTGGAAGTCGTCCGCGAGCCGGATCGCGTAGTTCGGCAGACCGTGCGGTGCGCGGCGCTCCGCGGCCTCCGCCACGACGGCGGGAAACTCCACGAGCCGCTTGATCAGGTCGCGCTCCTCCGGCGCAAGGTCGGCCGCCGCCGCCGAGACTTCCGCGTCACCCGCGTTGCGGAGGATCCCCGCGATCCGGGCGTGCGCGTACTGAACGTAGTAGACGGGGTTCTTTTCGCTCCGCTCCCGCGCGAGGTCGACGTCGATGTCGATCGCCTGGTCGTGTCCGCGTGAGACGAGGTACCAGCGCGCGGCGTCGATGCCGATCTTGTCGACGAGCTCCGAGAGGAACACGACGTCGCCGCGCCGCTTCGACGACTGCTTCGCCCGGCCGCCCTCGACGATCTGGACGAGCTGGTAGATCAGCGCCTCGAGCCGATCCGGGTCGTAGCCGAGCATCGCCGCCGCCGCCTTCAATCGCGCGACGTAGCCGTGATGGTCGGCGCCGAGGACGTAGATCAGGCGATCGAACCCACGCCCGAACTTGTTCCGGACGTACGCGATGTCGCCGGCGAAGTAGAGGAAGCTGCCGTCGTCCGAGCGAACGAGCGGCCGGTCCTTGTCGTCCCCGTGCTCGCTCGTCCGGGCCCAGACGGTCCCCTCCGCCTCGTACGTGTCCACCTCGGGCAGGACCTCGGGGATCTCGGTCTCGATCTCCCGCTGGAGCACCCAGGAGTCGAAGTGGATCCGGAACGCGTCGAGCTCGCGCTTGATCTCGTCGAGCATCCGCTCCACCGGGTCGCCGGGCTCCGCCGCGATCGCCGAGACGTACTCGCCCGTGTAGCCCTCGTCAGGAGGCTCCTCGCCCCGGCGGCGCGCCTCGACCGAGTCCCGGAAGAGCTCGATCTGCCGGCCGACGTCGTTGAGGTAGTACTCACGCTCGACGGTGTTTCCCGCGAACTCGAGCAGCCGGGCGACCGCGTCGCCGTACGCCCCGTTCCGCGCCGAGCCCACGGTCAGCGGGCCGGTCGGGTTCGCCGAGACCATCTCGACCTGGACGCGCTCCAGCTGTCTCCGCGAAACCGCCGCCGTACCCCTCCCCCGCTTCGAGGATCTCGCCGAGGGCCTCCGCGTACCAGGCGGGAGTCAGGAAGAGGTTCAGGAAGCCCGGTCCGGCGACCTCGGCACGCTCGACGACGTCGAGCTCCGTCGCCCTGGCCGCGAGCTGCTCGGCGAGCTCCCTCGGCGGCCGGCCGTTCTGCGGGCCAAGCCGCAGGGCCACGTTCGTCGCGTAGTCGCCGTGCTCCGAGCGGCTCGGTCGCTCGAGCGTCACCGGCGCGCCGGCGAGCCGCTCCAGGGCGGTTTCCAGGCCGAGAATCGCTCGTGCAGGCACGGGGGTAGTATCGCCACATGGAGGAAGACGGCTCCCCCGGTCGCCAGCTGAACATCCACCTCGACCCCGAGAACATGGCCGGGGTCTACGCGAACTTCGCGAACATCAGCTTCTCCGACTACGAGTTCACGCTGACCTTCGCCCGCATCGACCACGAGGTCGAGGAAGGCGACATTCCCGGCGTGGTCGTCTCGCGGGTGAACGTCTCGCCGCGCTTCCTCGAGGAGCTGCTCGAGGCGATGCAGGACTCGTGGTCGAAGTGGTCGAGCCGCGAGGGGATCAGGAACCTGCCCGAGGCTCCTCCGCGCGAAGAGTCCTAGCGAGCTCGATCCGCTCCATCGGCGTCGGGTGCGTCCCGAGGACGATTCGCGCCCAGCGCGGAGGGTCGGGATCGGCGAGGGCCGCCTCCGCCAGCTTGATCGTCAGGCTCTCGAATGCCCGCGGATCGTCCGTCGCCTGCAGGCTCAGCCAGTCGGCCTCGCGCTCGTAGCGGCGGGTGATCGCGTTCGTCAACGGCAGGAGCGCGAGCTGGAGCACCGTCAGCGCCAGCAGCGCGAGCGGGACTGCCTGCGGGTCGCCCAGGCCGCCTCGCCGCCGCGTGACCCGCGCGATCACGTACGCGCCGGGTATCGCGAACAGGAACAGCCAGCCGATGCCCTTCCAGACATGGTTCGCGTCGACGTGGCCGAACTCGTGCGTGACGAGCACGCGGAGCTCCGGTCGCGTCAGCCGCTCGAGGGTCGTGTCCCAGATCACGATCCGCCTGGTCGGGCCGATCCCGTAGAACTCGGCGTTCAGGGCGCGCGTGCGGCGGCTCGCGTCCTTCACCTCGACGTCGACCTCCCCCACGCCCTGCGCCCGCGCGAGCTCGCGGATCTCGGCGGCGAGCGCGCGATCGCGCAGGGGCTCGACGCGCGGCGCGAGCAGGTACGGCTGCGCGAGGAGGAAGCCGGCCGCGACCGCTGCGAACGCAGGCCCGCCGACGAGCCACCACCGGTCGCCTAGGCGTCGCGCCAGCAACATGACGAGAGCGATCGCGATTCCCGCACCGACGAGCCCGCCGAGCCGCTCCAGCCAGGGGTCGACGAGAATCGTGGCGTAGTCGGCGTCCGACACGTCGTACCGGCGCCGCCACCACTGCGCCGCGAGCACGAACGGCAGGCCGGCAAGCCAGAGCGCGACGAGCGTTCCCAGGCCGAGCAAGACGCCGCCCCAGATCCCGCGCACCCGGAACCGCGGCGCGAGCCGCACGCAGACGACGAGCACGGCGAGCTGCACGAGCGTCGCGAGCACCCAGTTCACGCGGTGGAACCGGGCGTACCGCTCGCTGCGCTCCAGATACTCGGCCGGGAAGACCGCGGCCGGATCCACGTCCACCAGCGAGAGCTGCGGGACGGCGGTCCGCCACAGCAGCGCCGCGGCGACCAGCCACCCGGCCGCGGCGACCCCGATCACCCACAATCTCCGCGTGCGGCTCGCCGTGATCTCCGACATCCACGCGAACCTTTACGCGCTCGAGGCGGTCCTGGAGGAGATCGACCGGGATCCCCCGGACGAGATCTGGTGCCTCGGCGACACCGTGGGGTACGGGCCACGGCCGAACGAGTGCTGCGCCATCGTCCGGGACCGCTGCTCGCGGACGCTCGTCGGAAACCACGACCTCGTGGCGCTCGGCTCGGCGGAGGTCGGCCTCGAGGACTTCAACCCGGAAGCCGCAGCGGCGTCGCGCTGGACGACCAAGGAGCTGACGCCGGATTCCCGCGCGTTCCTCTCCTCGCTCGAGCCGGCGGCGAAGCTCGAAGGCTTCGAGCTCTACCACGGCAGCCCCCGCGACCCGGTCTGGGAGTACGTCCTCGACGAAGCTGCGGTCGTGGAGTCGTTCATGCTCACCGAGGCGCCGGTCATCCTCGTCGGCCACAGCCATATCGCCACGGCGCGCCGTCATGTCCGGCGAGACGATCGAGGGAGGCGTGGCGCAGGCTGACTTCTCGGCCGCGCTCGGTGCCGGGCGCTGGCTGCTGAACCCCGGTTCGGTGGGCCAGCCGCGGGACGGCGATCCGCGGGCCGCCTGGCTTCGCCTCGACCTCGAGTCGCGCGAGGCTCGGTTCAGGCGGATCGCCTACCCTGTTGCGCGCACTCAGGCCGAGATCAGGGAAAGGGGGTTGCCGGATGCGCTCGCGGAGCGTCTGGCTCACGGCGTGTAGCGCTGCTCTCGCCTGCGCCCTCGCCGGCTGTGGAGGAACCGACGGCGAGCAGGAACCGGAGGTCGCCGGCCCCCGGATCGAGAGCGCGACCGCGAACGAGCTCGCGGACTTGAGCGACGAGGTGGCGGATCAGCTCGAGAGCGGCGACTCCTGCGGTGCTGCCGAGTCTGCAGTGCTGCTCCGAGAGCGACTCACCGCCGCGATCAATGAAGGGAAGGTGCCGGAGGCCTACCTCGAGGAGCTTTCCGGCGCGACGAACGAGCTCGAGCTCGGGGTGCCGAAGTGCATCGACAAGGCCCCTCCGCCCCCTCCGGACACGGATGAGGAGGACGAGGACGAGGACGACGAGACGCGCAAGCGGAAGAAGAAGAAGAAGAAGACGACGAGGACGACGGCGAGGACACGGCGACGGAGTCGATCCCGACGGAGTCGACCACGATTCCGGAAGAAACCACGACGGAGGAGACGACGACCGAGGAGACGCCGACGGTGACGACGACGGAGGACGAGGAATGAGCGCTCAGACCGTCGGGGGCCGCTACCGGGTCGAGCGCTCGCTCGGCCGTGGCGGCATGGCGACTGTGCACCTTGCGCGGGACGAGCGACTCGGCCGGGATGTTGCGATCAAACGTCTTTCCGAGGCGCTGAGCGGCGACGAGGTCTTTCGCGAGAGATTCACGCGCGAGGCCCGCACGGCCGCCGGCCTTTCGCATCCGAACATCGTCGCGGTGTTCGACGTCGGTGAGGAGGACGGGATCCCCTTCATCGTCATGGAGTGCGTCGACGGACGCACGCTCGCCGAGCTCCTCGCGCAAGGCGGTCCGCTCGACCCGGACCGGGCCGTCGATCTGATCCTCCAGGCCTGCGCGGGGCTCGAGCACGCTCACGCAGCCGGCCTCGTCCACCGCGACATCAAGCCGCAGAACCTGCTCGTCCGCGACGACGACACGCTCAAGGTCGCGGATTTCGGGATCGCCCGCCCGGTCGACGGCACGCAACTCACGCTTGCCGGGACGATCCTGGGACCGGCGGCCTACCTGTCGCCGGAGCAGGCCCTGGGCGAGCGGGTCAGCGCAGCCGCAGACCTCTACTCGCTGGGAGCGGTGAGCTACGAGCTCCTGTCGGGCCGGCCGCCGTACGAGTTCGAGTCACTCGCAGAGCTTCCGGTCAAGCAGCGCGAGGGGCCGCCTCCACCGATCGACGGAGTCTCTGACGAGCTGTACGAGGTGCTGTGCCGGTGCCTGGCGCCGGACCCCTCCGACCGGCCCGCATCGGCAGCCGCGATGGCGCACGAGCTGGCGCAGGCATCGGAGGCGCCGACGGAGGCGATGCCCGCGACCGAGGTCATCGCCGCGACCCACGTGATGGAACGGCCCGGCCGCACTGTCCACGTGACGCGGTCGCAGGCCGTGGTCGCCGCCGTCCTCGGCGCTGCGGCGCTCGTGGGCGGACTGGGATTCGGGCTTTCGCGTGGAGGGGACGACCCGCCGGCAACGCCGCCGGCGCAGCCCGCCCGCGTGGATGCCGTCCCTCGCGGAGAAACGCCGACCGAGTCGGCGAGAGTGCTTGCGGACTGGCTGCGGGCCCGGGCCGGCTAGGCGATTGGCGCTTCGAGGACTTCCGGAGCCCTCTCGGGCTCGCCGAAGGTGATGCCCTCGCGGGCCAGCGACAACTGGACTTCCTCGCGGGCCTTGTAGATCCGCCACTTGACGGTCGCGAGCGTGATCTCGAGCGAGTCGGCGATCTCCGTGTACGAGAGGCCGACCACGTCCCGGAGCAGCAGCGCCATCTTCAGGTCGACCGTGAGGTCGTTGACGGCGCGCCACACTGCGTCCATCGCCTCGACCTGCTCGACAGGCGCGTCCAGCACCTCGAGCGGCGGGATATCGTCGAGGCAGACGACTGCGCGCGGACGTCTCTCCACCGCTCGCAGCTCGTCCAGCACCCGGTTCTTGGTCACCTGGAAGAGCCAGGTCGTGAACCGGCACCGGAGCGAGAACTTCGGCAGGCCCTGGTAGACGCGGAGGAACACTTCCTGGGTGAGGTCCTCGGCGAGCGCGCGGTCCCCGACGAGCCGCAGGACGTAGTTGTAGACCGGGGTCTCGTAGGCCCGGACAATGAGGCTGAAAGCGCGCTCGTCACCGCGCTGTGCCTTCTTCAGTACACCGAAATCTGGCTGGGGGAGCGCCAAGTCGCTGGATTATAGACGGGTACTCGCTAACCCGATATCAAGTTTTTGCCGGTCATCTGTAAAGGCTTATCGAGCTCCAGGAGCTCGAGGGCCGCAGGAGCCAAGTCTGCCAGTTCTCCGTCGGAAAGGGAAGCGTTCGTATCGGTCAGCACAAGCGGCACGAGGTTCGTCGTATGAGCCGTGTGGGGGCTCCCGTCGGGCTGGAGCATCTGCTCGGCGTTGCCGTGATCGGCCGTGACGAGGCAGACGCCGCCCCGCTCGTGCACCGCCTCCACGACGCGTCCCAGGCAGGCGTCGACCGTCTCCACCGCCCTGATTGCCGCCGGGATCGAGCCGGTGTGGCCGACCATGTCCGGGTTCGCGAAGTTGAGGACGGCGAAGGCGAAGTCGTCGGACCTGACCGCATCCACGAAGCGGTCGGTCACCTCGGGCGCCGACATCTCGGGCTTGTGGTCGTAGCTCGGAACGTCGCGGGGCGACGGCACGAGGATGCGCACCTCGCCCGGCCACTCCTCCTCCCTGCCGCCGTTGAAGAAGTACGTGACGTGTGCGTACTTCTCCGTCTCGGCGACGTGGAGCTGGCGGAGGCCGTTCTTGGCGAGCACCTCTGCGAGCGTGTTCTCGACCTCCTGCACGCCGAAGACGACCGGGCAGTCGAAGTCGTCGCGGTATCGCGTCATCGTCACCACGTCGAATCCTGAGGCCAGAAGCTTCTCCGTCAACTGCCTCGCGCGGTCCGGGCGGAAGTTGAACACGATCGAAACATCTTCTGCTGCGATTCGGGGCCGGCCTGCGAGCACAACCGGCTCGATGAACTCGTCCGTGACGCCCTCGTCGTAGCTGCGTTGCACTTCCGTGACGGGGTCTGACCCCTGAACGCCTTCGCCACGAATCAGTGCCGCAAGTGCGCGCTCGGTGCGGTCCCAGCGCCCGTCGCGGTCCATTGCGTAGTAGCGGCCCGCGACGGTTGCGATCCGGTCGGCCGGGAGCTCGGCCAGATCCTCCGACGGACGACGTCGGCGAGACGTCGCGGCCGTCGGTGAAGGCGTGGATCCACGTGCGGTCCTCCATGCCCTGCCGGCGCGCGAGCTCGAGGAGCGCTCGCAGATGATCGATGTGCGAGTGGACGCCGCCGTAGGAGACCAGCCCGAGCAGGTGGACGTCCGTCCCGCGCTCCTTTGCGCGCTCGAACGCCTCAACGAGCACGGGGTTCTCGAATAGCTCGCCACTCTCGATCGCAACGTTGACCCGCATCAGGTCCTGAAAGAGCACCCGGCCCGATCCGATCGTCAGGTGACCGACCTCCGAGTTGCCCATCTGTCCGGGCGGGAGGCCCACCGCCTCGCCCGAGGCTTTCAGGCGCGAGTGCGGGTACTCGGCCCAGAGGCGGTCGAAGACCGGCGTGTCCGCCAGCTCGACCGCGTTGCCGGGCCCGGGCGGCGCGCAGCCCCACCCGTCGAGGATCACGAGCGCTACGAAGTCGCGGCGGATCGGCAAATCGAGATGAACGAGTCGAGCTCGAGCGACGCGCCGCCGACGAGAGCGCCGTCAACGTTGGACTGGCGCAGCAGCTCACCGGCGTTGTCGGGCTTGACCGAGCCGCCGTAGAGCACGGGCACGTCCATGATGCTCTTGATCAGCGCGTGCGCCTCCTCGGCCTGGTCCGGCGTTGCCGTGCGACCGGTGCCGATCGCCCAGACCGGCTCGTAGGCGAGTGCAAGCCGGTCGAGATGATCCTCGCTGACGACGACGCGGAGCGCCTCCACCTGGCGGCGCAGAACCGCATCGGTCTCCCCCGCCTCGCGCTCGCCCTCCGTCTCGCCGACGCAGGCGATCACGCTCAGCCCGCCGTCCAGCGCGCCCTCGACTCGGAGCGCGGCCGTCTCGTCCGTCTCGGCGAAGAGCTGGCGCCGCTCCGAGTGCGCCACGATCGCGCCGGTCACCCCGAGCTCGGCGAGCATCGGCGGTGAAACCTCGCCTGTATACGGCCCTTCCTTCGCCCAGTGGACGCTCTGCGCGAACACGGCGATCGAAGTCCCGGCGAGGACGGACATGGCGTGATGGAGCGAGGTGTAAGGCGGGCAGACGACGACGTCCGTCCCCTCGAGCTCGGCTTCCCGGTCCCGCAGGGCCGCACAGAACTCCGCCGTCTCCGAGGGGGTCTTGTACATCTTCCAGTTGCCGGCGATCGAGCACGGGGCGGAGCCTCGCTCACGCAGCCGGGATTGCAGCGACACCCGGCAGCTCGTCGCCCTCGAGGAGCTCGAGCGCCGCCCCGCCGCCGGTCGAGACCCACGACACCCGATCCTCGAGCCCCAGCTCGGTGATCGCCCGGACGGAGTCGGCGCCGCCGACGACCGTGAAGCCGTCCACGGCGGCGACCGCCTCGGCGACCGCCTTCGTGCCGTCCGCAAAGCGCGGCCACTCGAAGACGCCCATCGGGCCGTTCCAGAACACCGTCTTGCGCACGGGAGATGCGCTCGGCGAAGAGCCGGCGCGTCTCCGGTCCGATGTCGAGCCCGAGCCAGCCCTCCGGCAGCGAGTCGTAGGGAACGACCTTCGTCTCCGCATCCGCCTCGAACGCGGCCGCCGCGACGACGTCGACCGGCAGCACGACCTCGAACTCGAGCGGGCTCGACTCCCGGATCTCCTCCGCCATCTTCCCGCCGATGAGCACCTCGTCGGCCCGGCCGCCGAGGTTGCGGAGCACGCCGAGCTTGTCCTCCACCTTCGCGCCGCCGGAGACGAGCACGAACGGCCGCTCGACCTCACCGAGCAGCCGGCCGAGCATCTCCAGCTCCTGCTCCAAGAGCAGCCCCGCGTACGCGGGGAGGAGCTCGGCGACGCCGACCGTCGATGCATGCGCCCGGTGCGCCGAGCCGAACGCGTCCATCACGAACAGGTCGCGCTCGTCGGCGAGCTCCCGCGCGAACTCGGGGTCGTTCTTCGTCTCACCCGGATGGAAGCGCGTGTTCTCGAGCACGACCAGCCGCTCGTCGGAGATCAGCTCGCGCAACCGCGCCTCGACCGGCGCCATTGCGAACGCCGGATCCGGCCCCTTCGGCCGCCCGAGGTGCGAGCACACCGCGACTTCTGATGCGTCTCGCTCCAGCAGCAGCTCCAGCGTCGGCAGCGCCGCCCGGATCCGCGTGTCGTCCGCGACCTCGCCGTCCTCCAACGGCACGTTCAGGTCAGCGCGCACGAGCACGCGCTTGCCCGCGACGTCGGCATCGCGTACCGAGCGGGGCCGCCTCAACTACGCGGGAACCGCTTCGCCCACCGAGGCGGCGATCTTCTCGACGACGTCGGCGAGGCGGCAGCTGTAGCCCCACTCGTTGTCGTACCAGCCGATCACCTTGACCATCCGCCCGTGTGACATCGTCGACAGCCCGTCGAGGATGCAGCTGGCGGGGTTGCCCACGATGTCGGACGAGACGATCGCGTCCTCCGTGAAGACCAGCGACGCCGTTCAGGGCGCCGCCCGCCGCCCGTTCGTAGGCCGCGTTCACGTCGTCGGCGCTCGCCTCCCGCTCCAGCACGCAGACGAGGTCGGTGACGCTCCCGTCCGGCACCGGCACCCGCATCGCCATCCCGTCGAGCTTCCCCTTCAGCTCCGGGATCACGAGCGACGTCGCCTTCGCGGCGCCGGTCGAGGCCGGGACGATGTTCTGCGGCGCGGCGCGCATCCGGCGCAGGTCGGGCTTGCCCTTGCGCGTCATCGCGATCTGGTCGAGCAGCTGCTGCTCGGTCGTGTACGCGTGGATCGTCGTCATGAAGCCGGACTCGATCCCGAACTCGTCCAGGAGCACCTTCGCCATGGGCGCGACCGAGTTCGTCGTGCACGACGCGTTGGAGACGATGTTGTGCTGGTCGGGGTCGTAGGCGTCGTCGTTGACCCCGAGCACGAGCGTGACGTCGGGGTCGGTCGCCGGTGCCGAGATCACGATCTTCTTCGCCCCCGCGTCCAGGTGCTTCTGCGCGCCTTCGCGGTCGGTGAAGAGCCCGGTGGACTCGACGACGACGTCGATGCCGAGGTCGCCCCACGGGAGCGCCTGCGGCTCGCGCTCGGAGAGCACGCGGTACGAGGTCCCGTCGACGATCAGCTCGCCCTCGCCGTGCGACACCTCCGCCTCGAGGACGCCGTGCGTCGAGTCGTACTTGAGCATGTGCGCGAGCACGTCGTCGGACGCGAGGTCGTTGATCGCGACGACCTCGAAGTCCGGGTCGCGCTTCATGTAGGCGCGGAAGAAGTTGCGGCCGATGCGGCCGAATCCGTTGATCGCTACTCGCTTCGCCATGAATCCCCCTTGTCGCTCCAAACGAGTCTAAATCGGATTCGACTCCCGCCGGTTGTCGAGGAAGGAAGTCGCCGGACGCTGCGAATGTAGAAGCCTGTGACGCCGATCCACGTATTGACCGCTGCGCTACTCGCCGCCCTGTCCCTGGCCGGCGGAGCCTCCGCGATGGACGTCGGCGTGGTGGACGACTACGGCGTCGCACCGGCGAACTCGTCGGCGTTCTTCGACACCCTCGGCGTCCTCGGCATGCGCGAGAACAGGATCTCGATCGCCTGGGATCCGGCGGCGCCGACGACGATCGACCGGCAGCAGGCGCTGGAGCTCTACCTCCCGCTCGCCTCCCTGCGCGGTATCCGAGTCATCTTTGCGGTCTCCCCCGCGAAGGCGGACGCGATCAGCTCGAATTCGGCGGCGCCGGGGCAGTACGCCGCCTTCCTCGCGCACCTGGCCCGCACGTTTCCGTCCGTCAAGGACTACGTGATCGGCAACGAGCCGAACCAGCCCCGCTTCTGGCAACCGCAGTTCAGGCGCGGCGCGGCCGTCTCGCCGACCGCGTACTACTCGCCTGCTCGCCGCTCGTACGACGCGCTCAAGGCGGTCGATCCCTCGATCACGGTCATCGGCGTCGGGCTCTCGCCACGCGGAAACGACCAGCCGAATGCGGGCGACAACGTCTCCGTCTCGCCGGTGCGCTTCATCAGCGGGCTCGGAAGGGCCTACCGGAGCTCCCGCCGACGGGCGCCGATCATGGACGAGCTCGCGTTCCATCCGTACCCGGACCGGGACACGGACGCCCTGATGAAGGGCTACCGGTGGCCGAATGCCGGCGTCCCGAACCTCGGTCGCATCAAGCAGGCGTTCTGGGATGCCTTCCGCGGCACGCGCCAGCCGACGTTCGGCGAAGGACGTTCCCGCGGACGCATGGCGTTCCGGCTCGACGAGCTCGGGTGGCAGGTCAGGATCCCGCCCGCCTCGGCCGGGGCCTACTTCGGCTTCGAGAGCATCCGGCCGACGACCGAGGCGAACCAGTCGGGGATCTACGCGCAGGCGATCCGCTACCTCGCGTGTGACGCGTCGGTGCGCTCGGTCCTCTTCTTCCTGCTCCGCGACGAGCCGGACCTCGAGCGTTGGCAGGCCGGCCTGCTCCGCGCGGACGGGTCGCCGCGATCCTCGTTCGACTCCGTGAAGGCGGAGCTCGCGCGAAACAACGGCCGGTGCGCCGGGCAGTCCCGCTCCTGGCGCCACACCACGCGTGTCGTCGGCGCCACGCCTTCGCTTCCCGAGGAAGCGCGGCCCTGCCGGCGCGGCGGCTGACGCTGGCGCTCGTCGCGAACGCCGAGGAGGACGCAACGGCCGAGGCCGCCCTCTACCGCGGGCAAGCGCGGATCCTGCGCACCCGGACGACCGTCAAGGCGTACCGCTCCCGCATGATCCGCGTTCAAGGCTCGCTTCCGTCCGGGGCGCTACACCTTGCGCGTCACGCTTCGAGCGTCGCTGAATCCGGCGCGCAAGAGCTCGTTCTCGGCGCCGCTCCGCATCACTCGGTAGTTCACCCGCGGGCCTTTCAGTCATACTCACTCGACGGCGGGTCTGCGCTCGTCCGGCGTCGAATTCAGACCCCGTTCGACGCCAAGGTCCGGAGCGCGGTTTAACTGGAGGGGGAGGTCGTCCTCGGAGCTTCCCCTCCGGCCCGCCGCTCTCGTTCGGCGTATCGCGCGTGGTTAGCGGTCGGAGCGGCGTGCCGTCGTACCACGGCCGCGCGGGCAAAGCCCGTACGGCCTCTACAGTCGGCGTCGCAAGCGACGCCTTAGCGGCCCTCAGTTCTCGGAGATCCTGATGAGTTTCTGGAGGCTCCGGTGGACCGTCGCCTTCGTGGCCGGCGGACGGCACTTGAGTCCCAGCTCGCGCAGCGAGATCGATGGATGCGCGAGTCGGAGCTCCGCGAGCTCGCGCAGTTCGTCCGGCAGCCGCTCGAAGCCGCGGCGCTTGAGCCTCCGCACTGCTCGCAGCTGCTTCCCCGCCGCGCGGCTCGAGCGGACGAGGTTTGCGTGGTCGGCGTTCGCGAGCCGGTTCGCCCGCGCCTTCGCGGCGCCGACGACGCCCCGCTCCGCGAAGGTCAGCACTGCGCCCGGCAGCACCGGCCGCCGCCAGCACCTCCCCGATCGTCTCGATGCCCTTTGCGTACGCGAGGGCGTGGCCCGCTTCGCTCCTGGACGCCGAGCTCGATCTCCTCGGCGGCCGCGATGCGAGCGATGAACTCGGCGCCGCTCCTCTCCCCCGTCCGCAGCTCGAGATGCGATCGCGAGACGCTCCCGGCGCCCAGCAGCGCGCCGCGCAAATACGCGCCACGGCAGCACGACCGCGCGACGACCCGCTTCGGCGGCGGTCGAGCGGCGCCGAGCCGGGCGCTGACGACCCGGCCTCGTGGAGCACCTGCAGCGCCCGGCTCTCACCGGCCACGTGGAGCTGGTAGCGCGTTCCGCCCTCGAAGGCCCGGCGCCGGTAGCTCCGGATCTCGCCGCGAACGCCGAAGCCCCGAAGCAGCGAGAACGCCCGCCGCGCCACGGCCGAGCTGGCCACGTCGAGGTGCACGGACACCTCGCCGCGACCGCGGAGATGAATCGCCCCGGCGGTGTGGAAGAGCGCCGAGAGCTCCGCGAGCTTGTCGCACTCGCGCCGCGGGGCGATCGCCGCCAGTTCGTTTCGCACGTCCTCCGAAAGCGCCACGTCCGGCTATACGATCACAGGCGTGAGCGCCCCAGGCCTCTTCCGTCCCCCGGCTCCGAGGAACGAGCCTGTTCTGGACTACGCACCCGGCTCGCCCGAGCGGGCCGAGGTGAAGCGCCGGCTCGACGAGATGCGCGCCCAGCAGCTCGAGATCCCGCTCGTGATCGGCGGCGAGGAGGTCAAGACCGGCTCCACCTTCGAGGCCGTCGAGCCGCACGACAAGAAGAGCGTCCTCGCCGAGGTGCACAAGGGCGGCCCGGACGAGGTCGAGCGCGCGGTCAAGGCCGCCGGCGAGGCCTGGGAGGACTGGCACCGCTGGCCGTGGGAGGAGCGCGCCGCCGTCTTCCTCCGCGCCGCCGAGCTGCTTTCCGGCCCCTGGCGCTCCACGCTCGTCGCGGCCACGATGCTCAACCAGTCGAAGACGGCGCACCAGGCCGAGATCGACGCCGCCGCCGAGGTGATCGACTTCCTCCGCTTCAACGTCGAGTTCATGCTCCGGATCTACGCGGAGCAGCCGATCTCCTCGCCCGGGATTTGGAACCGGATGGAGTACCGGCCGCTCGAGGGCTTCGTCTTCGCGGTCACGCCGTTCAACTTCACGGCGATCGGCGCCAACCTGCCGAGCTCGGCGGCGCTGATGGGCAACACCGTCGTCTGGAAGCCGGCGTCCACGGCCGCCTTCTCGGCCCACTGGGTCATGAAGCTCTTCGAGGAAGCCGGGCTGCCGCCGGGCGTGATCAACCTCGTCTACGGGTCGGGCGCCGAGGTCGGCGATGCCGCGCTCGCGAGCGAGCACCTTGCCGGCGTCCACTTCACGGGCTCGACGCCCGTCTTCCAGGGGATGTGGAAGACGATCGGCGACAACATCGCGAACTACCGCAACTACCCGCGGATCGTCGGCGAGACGGGCGGCAAGGACTTCATCGTCGCGCATCCCTCCGCCAATGTGGACGCCGTCGCGACAGCGATCCTCCGCGGCTCGTTCGAGTACCAGGGCCAGAAGTGCTCCGCCGCCTCGCGGATCTACGCGCCGTCGAACATGTGGCCGGAGCTGCGCGAGCGGCTCGTGAAGGAGGTCTCCACGATCCGCATGGGCGACGTCGCCGACTTCTCGAACTACATGGGCGCCGTCATCGACGAGAAGGCCTGGAAGGGGCACAAGGCTGCGATCGACTCGGCGTCGGAGAACGCCGCCGAGGTGGTGGTCGGCGGCGGGACCGACGACTCCAAGGGCTTCTTCATCGAGCCGACGGTGCTCGAGACGAAGGATCCGGCATCCCGCCTGATGCGGGACGAGCTCTTCGGCCCGATCGTCACGACCTACGTCTATCCCGAGAACAAGTGGGACGAGACGCTGGAGCTCGTGGACGACAACCCGTACGCGCTGACCGGCGCGGTCTTCTCGGAGGATCGCGCCGCGATCGACCAGGCAGCCGAGCGGCTCCGCTACACGGCCGGGAACTTCTACGTGAACGACAAACCGACCGGCGCTGTGGTCGGCCAGCAGCCCTTCGGCGGCGCGCGCGGGTCGGGGACGAACGACAAGGCGGGCTCGATGTGGAACCTGATCCGGTGGGTCAGCCCGCGGACGATCAAGGAGACGTTCGTCCCGGCGCGCGACTACCGCTACCCGTTCATGGCGCCGGACTCGACGGACGGCGCCGGCCCTGCCGATCGTCCTTAACCGGGGCTGAACAACCCGGTACCCGGCGCGGCGTCTGAGTCGTTAGGGCCGCCCGGTCGTCCTGGTCACTGCGGCGGCCCACCTCCCCTTCACGGCGTCACAGATCCGCTCGCGACCGAGGCCCTAGTGCACGTAGGCCGGCGAACCTGATGGGGTCAGACCCCGTCACGAGTGTGGGACGATCTGTCCACCGAACGGTCCTGTCTTGCCCCTTTCTTCCGGCGATTGTGGACGGCTTGGCACAGAGTCACGCACCTTTCGGTGCGTGACTCGTGACGGGGTCTGACCCCGAGCCGGGGGTCTATGCGCGGCCGGCTTTGTGCAGCTGCGCGTAGATCTGGCGCGCCGTCTTCGCCGGGATGCCCGGGCACGCCCTCGAGCTCCTCCTGCGTCGCGGCCAGGAACTGCTCCGCCGAGCCGAAATGCTTGAGCAGCGCGCGCCGCCGGGCCGGGCCCACGCCCGGGAGCGTGTCGAAGATCGACTCCCGAGCCTTTGCGTCCCGGCGCTGACGGTGGAAGCCGAGCGCGAAGCGGTGCGCCTCGTCCCGAATCACGCTGGAGCAGCTGCAAACCGGGTGAATGCCGCTCGAGCCGGATCGGCTCCGGCCGGTCCGGGACGAAGACCTCCTCCACCCGCTTCGCGAGCGAGATCACCGCGACCCGCGGGAGGTCGTACGCCTGCATCGCCTGGATCGCCGCCGACAGCTGGCCCTTGCCGCCGTCGATCACGACGAGGTTCGGCGCCGAGCGCGAAGCCTTCGTCGTACTCCTCCTGCGTCGCGCTCCCGACTCGCGCGAACCGCCGAGAGACGGCCTCGGCCAGCGCCGCGTAGTCGTCCTGCCCGTCCGCCTGCCGGATGCCGAACTTCCGGTAGTGGGCCTTCTTCGGCGTCGCGTCCTGGAAGACCACCATGGACGCGACCGGCGACTCCTCCTGGATGTTCGAGACGTCGAAGCACTCGATCCGGAGCGGCAGGCTCTCCAGGTTCAGCACCTCGCGCAGCTCCTCGAGCGCCTCGATGCGCCGGACCCGCGTCTGCTCCGCCTTCTCGGTGTCCGCCTCCAGCGCGAGGCGCGCGTTCTGGTCCGCGAGCTCCTGGAGGCGGCGCTTCTCGCCCCGCTCCGCCGCCCGCACCTCGACCCGCGAGCCGCGGCGCTCGGAGAGGAACTCGGCCAAAGCCGCGGTGTCCCCCGCCTCGCGCGGGACGACGATCTGCGGCGGGACCGACGGCGCCGAGCCGTAGTACTCGAGCACGAACGCCTCGAGCACATCGCCCACGTCCTGGCCCTCGACGTTCTCCAGGTGGAACGCGTACCGGTCGACCATCTTCCCGTCGCGCAGCGGGAAGATCTGCACGGCCGCGCGGTTCCCCTCGATCGCGATGCCGACGACGTCCACGGTCCCGACGGCGCGCTTGTCCGCCGCCTGCCGCTCGGCGAGATGCCGCACGGAGAAGAGCCGGTTCCGGAACCGCGCCGCCTCCTCGAACCGCTCGTCCGCCGCCGCCTCGGCCATCCGGCGCTCGAGCTCGCGGATGATCGGCCGCGACTCCCCGGACAGGAACTCGATCACGCCGTCGATCACCTTCCGGTAGTCCTCCTTCGAGATGTAGCCCACGCACGGCGCGAAGCACCGGTCGATGTGGAAGTCGAGGCACGGGATCCCCGAGTGTCGGCCCGGCTTCGGCCCCTCGCACGGCCGGAACCGGAAGACGCGGTTGAGGACGTCCAGCGTCTCGCGCACCTTCTTCGCGTTCGCGTACGGGCCGAAGTAGACGACGCCGCGCCTGTGCCGCTCGCGCGTGAACATCACCCGCGGGTAGTCGTCCTCAACCGTGACGGCGATGTACGGGAACGACTTGTCGTCCCGCAGCCGGACGTTGAACGGCGGCCGGTGGCGCTTGACGAGGTTCTGCTCGAGGTGCAGCGCTTCGACCTCTGTCCCGGTGACGATCACCTCGAGGTCGGCGATCCGCGCGATCATCCCGCCGATGAACGACCGGGTGTCGCCGCCCTGCTGGAAGTAGCTCCGCACGCGCGGCCGGAGCGACTTCGCCTTGCCGACGTAGAGGATCCGCCGTTGCGCGTCGCGGAACAGGTAGACGCCCGGCTTCGCGGGCAGCGCCTTCAGCTTGGGCTCGAGGGACGTGGCCATTCGATCCAATGTAGCCTCGGCTCCCGTGCCGAAATGGGGTCTCCTGGGGTGCGTTGCACTCCTCTGCACCAGCGCACTTCCGGCCTGCTCGGCATCCGGCGAGGAGAGCCGGAACGTCGACGTCGGTGTCTGGGAGTACTTCATCCGCGACCCGGATCCGGCGACGGCCGCCCAGAAGATGGAGGAGCTGACGGCCGCCGGCTTCCGCTCGGCGATCACGAACTCGTTCTGGGAGCCCGGCCGCCGAGAGCCGCCGCCGCAGGAGCTGGCCGAGCTCACGAACGCCGCTCGGGCGGCGGAGGCGGCGAACGTGCGGCCGTTGCTGATCGTCCAGAGCCCCGGCAGCCGAACGACCCCGAACACGCCCGAGCTCCGCGCCGAGTTCGCCGCCTACGCCGCCTCGATCGCGCGTCAGCTCCCGGCGTTCCGGGACTTCATCGTCGGCAACGAGCCGAACCTGAACCGCTTCTGGCTGCCCCAGTTCGGGCCCGACGGCGAGAACGTCGCCGCGCGCGACTACCTCGCCTTGCTCGCCGAGACCTATGACGCCTTGAAGGCGGTCTCACCGGACATCCGCGTGATCGGCGGCGCGACGGCGCCGCGCGGCGGCGACGACCCAGAGTCCTCGAGGCAGACGCACTCCCCGACGACGTTCATCCGCGACCTCGGCCGCTTCTACCGGGAGAGCGGCCGCGACAAGCCCGTGATGGACGCCTATGCCCACCACCCCTACCTCGAGCGCTCCGAGCTTCCGCCCGACTTCGCGCACCCGAACTCGACGACGATCAGCCTGGCCGACTACGACAAGCTCGTCGAGCTCCTCGAGGAGGCGTTCGACGGGACCGCGCAGGAGGGCGGCGACCTCCCGATCCTCTACACCGAGTTCGGCGTCCAGACGGAGATCCCGGAGGAGAAGCGCGACGTGTACACGAACCTCGAGTCGCCGGTGGCGAACGACGCAGTGCCGGAGTCCACGCAGGAGGAGTACTACCGCCAGGCCTTCGAGCTCGTCTGCGACCAGGACACCGTCGAGGGCCTCTACGTCTTCCATGTCTGGGACGAGCCCGACCTGCTCGGCTGGCAGTCGGGCCCCTACTACGCCGACCGCACGCCCAAGTCGAGCCGGGACGCACTCCTCGATCTACCATCCTGCTCGTGAGCGGTCAGTACGTCGCGTACCAGTTCTTCCGCGCCGATCCGGCCTGGCGGCGGCTCCCGGTCGAGGAGCGTATGGCTGGGAAGGACGCCTTCGCGGAGGTCGTGGAGGACTGGGCCGGGCGGATGGAGACGCTCCGCGCCTACTCCGTCACCGGCGTCAGGCCCGACTCGGACTTCTTCCTCTGGAAGATCACGCAGCGGTACGAGGATCTCGGCGAGCTCGGCGCGGCGCTGAACTCGACGCCGCTTGCCGGCTGGCTCGAGACGCCGTACTCGTACCTCGCGACGACGAAAGCGTCCCAGTACACGGCAGCCAGGCGCGCGCGAAAGATCGTCCCGCGCGGCTCGCCCTACCTCGTCGTCTACCCGTTCGTGAAGACCCGGCCCTGGTACGCGCTCCCCGAGGGGGAGCGGCAGCGCGCGATGGACGAGCACATCCGCATCGGCGCCGAGTTCGAGACGATCCACAACCACACGACCTACTCGTTCGGGATCGACGACCAGGAGTTCATGACGGCGTTCGAGTGCGACGAGCCGGCGGACTTCATGCACCTGATGCTCACCCTCCGCGACAGCGAAGCGAGCCGCTACACGGAGCGCGACACGCCGATCTTCGTCGGGCAGGCGATGGAGATCCGAGCGGCCCTGGACGCGCTCGACGGATCGGGAGTTCGCGCCGAGGCCTAGCCGTATGTGTGCTGGTCCCGCCAGGTGCGGAACATCGAGAACCCGCACAGGCCGAGGATGAGGAAGAACGCCAGGGCCTCCTGTCCGGAGGCGCCGTAGAGGATGAAGATCCCGATCGCGACCAGGGCGAGGATCGCGCCGCCGTAGAAGGCGGCCTGCGCCCGGCTCGGCCAGGTCGAGATGTCGCCGCGCCGCTCCCGCCACAGCATGAAGATGAAGAAGGCGACGGCGAGGAAGAAGGCGATCCGCGTCAGGTAGACCAGCGACAGCAGGGCCACCTGCTGGTTGAGGATGATGATCGCGAGGACGATCGCGGCGATGATCAGGAACCCGCGGAGGGTCGGGTTCATGTCTGCGAAGAAGCGCCTCATCCCGACGTCAGGTACGCCCTCGTCGCCAGAGCCCCTGCGAGCAGGGTCGCGCCGACGAACCAGGCCAGCCGGCGGCGCGGCTCCGCGGGCGCGTACAACCACGGCGACAGGGCCGCAACCAACGCGAGTGTTCCGTAGGCGTAGTGGAGCTCGTCCGGCGCCCGCCGGTCGTCAGACACGAGCAGGAGGCCGATCGCGACCTGCGCGATGAGCAGTGTCTGGACGAGCGCGAGCACGTGGCCGAGCGGACGGCCGGCGTCCCGGTGCCGGAAGTACGCGAGGCCGCCCCACACCGTCGCGACCGCGGCGGTGACGAGGACGGCGAGGCCAACGAGCTGATGAGCGTCGGACACGGGCGGCCAATGTATAGGGTGACTCCGTGGTCGAGGAAGGCGGCGAGGCACCCGATTTCGAGCTGACGAGCGACGCCGGCGAGCGCGTCAAGCTCTCGCAGTTCCGCGGCCGGCCGGTCGTCCTCTACTTCTATCCGCGCGACGACACGCCCGGGTGCACGGCGCAGGCGTGCGGGATCCGCGACTCCTACGACGAGTTCGGCGAGCGCGGCGCGGTCGTGCTCGGCGTCAGCACCGACGACGAGTCGTCACACGTCAAGTTCAAGGAGAAGTACGGGCTGCCGTTCACGCTCCTCGCCGATCCCGACCACGAGGTCGCGGAGCTCTACGGCGTCTGGAAAGAGAAGAACTACGGCGGCAAGAAGTACTGGGGCGTCGAGCGCTCGACGTTCGTTATCGACGAGGACGGACGGGTCGCGAAGGCGATGCTGCGGGTCAAGCCCGACACGCACGCCGAGAAGGTCCTCGCGGCGCTCGCCGCCTAGACTCGAGGGCATGGCTGAGTTTCGGCGGGTCACCTTCGTCCTGCGCAGCCCGGACTTCGGCACGGCGGAGATCACGGCGAGCGTGGAGTCCCTCGCGCGAACAGGCGAGCAGCTGGTGATGGGCGGCCGCACGTACCGTGTCAAGGTTGTGCTTCACAACTACGACAACGGGGACATCTTCGTCTATGCCGACGAGGACACCCCGATCGTCCCGTAGCCGCGCCAACCAGGCGATGCGGATGAGCTCACGCGCTCGTCCTCGTTTCAGCCGTCGCGCTTCTGACGGCCTGCGGTGGCGAGTCGAGCGGCGCCGAATCCGTCGCGATCGTCGGCGGCGGCGAGGCAGACGCCGCCTACCAGGAGGCCTACGCGGCCGCGTGGGTCAAGTCGTGCAGGGCGGCCGTGACGAAGATCCGAAAGGACGCGCCCCGCCAAGCCGCTCGGGTGCAGTGCGACCAGCCGGTGGAGCAGATGGAGGGCAACACGTCCTTCGATCCCGAGCAGTCGAAGATCGAAGGCCGCCGGCAGGGCACCTTCGACGGGTGCGCGTATGCGTGGGACGAGGCGTACGCAGCCGAGCGGCGAAGTCGAAGCGCGCTGCTGAGCATGAAGTGAGGCGACGGGCCCTCGGACCGGCCCGCCGCCTCGGTTGATTACGCCTTACTCGTCGCGTCCGAGCGGACAGCCGGACTCGTTCGCGTCGGCCAGCTCGTCCTTGAGGTCCTCGATCTCGTCGTCGTCCTCACCCATCAACGCCGCATTCACGTTCTCGACGATGGTGTCGACGTCGAATGCGTAATCGACGTCCCCAGATGCCGCATTGAGCACTGCCGCGACTGCGTGGCGGATCAACGCGTTGGCGCCTCCGCCTTTCGCCTGCAGCCCCTCGAGCAGCGTCAGGTCCTCCAACCCGTGGAGCTCCAGCGCGTCAGCGTCGAAGACACTGGCGAGCGGGTCACCGGGGTCGTATGGGTCGGTCCAGCTGCCGAAGTGCTGGATCTGCTTCCAGTACCCGGGCGTGCAGCCCTTGCCGCCCGGCGGCGGTGGCGGCGGTGGATTTGTCGTCGTTGTCGGCACGGTGGTCGTGCCCGTGCCCGTCGACTCCTCGTCCCCATGCGGCGAGCCCGACACCGCTCATGACGCCGGCGGCCGCGAATCCGGCCAGCGCGAGAACGACCGTGACAACGACTTTCCCCACGACGCGCTTCGGTTGCGCATGTGGCCCCTCCCTCTCTTGTGCCGCAGACTTACAGTGCTTACAAGCGTACGACTGACGCGGCGGAACGAGTACTGGCTGATCGGCTAGGACCTGCCACGTAGGGGCTTGTCGATCGGGCTGAAAGCGCCGCCCGCGACGGAGCTATCCTCAGTCGATGGACGAATCGCTGGAGGAAGCTCGGCGGTACGTTCGCCGCAAGCGGATCTTCTACATGGTTCTGGGCATCCGGATCGCCCTCAGCCTGATGTGGTTCCTCATCGACCTGGCCGATGACAGCAGTTCCTGTGGTTCTACTGGCCCATGCTCGGGACGGGCATCGGCGTGGCCATCACGGGGATCGTGCTCCTGGGAATCGGCGGGCTCTTCGGACCCGATTGGGAGCAGCGGGAGATCGAGAAATACCAGCGCCGACGAGGGAACGAGCCAGGCGGCTAGCTTCGGGTTCGCGGAATTGGTACTGGGACGATCGATTACTCTCAGAGCCTCCCAGTGCCCAGCGTTCAGTTCAAGCTTTCAACAGGCGATTGGTACGGCCGTGAGGTCGAATCGGAAGAAGCCGCTATCGAGCAGGTCAAGAGCTTCTTCGACCGGCACGACGAGTACCTCCGAGATTGGATCCGAGTCGATGGCAATGCCTGGATCGTCCGAAGCGCTGTCGTCGCCGTAGAGGTGCGGGAAGACACGGAGGCCGAGGCCGCGACCAGGTAGCCGGGACGAGGGGCAGCGAGCGGCTGCCCCTCACCGAGGTCCTCAGTCGCAGGCCACCGACGGCTGCGTCGGAGGATAGGGGTCGACACCTTCGAGCGCCCACGCGAAGACGACCGCAATGCCTGCGAGGTCGCACTCGGAGAGCGTCGGCACGATTCCGTTGCTCCAGTGCCATTTGTAGCCCATCAGGTCCGTCGATTCGGTCAGCGGCTGGGCATGCCCGAGGCCCAGCGCGTGGCCAAGCTCGTGCATCGTCACGTAGTACAGGTACTGCGGTGAGTACGTGTGCCCGATTGGCCGGGGCAGATCCGAGCGCACGATCACGTTCGAACACTTGTGCGCCCCGCAGATCGCGCACCCCGCCGAACACCGTCCCGCCCGCCGTGGGGTTGTAGTGCAGCACGATGTCGGCCTTGTGCTTGGCCGTGTACTGGTCGGTCACGTCGGTGAGCGTGATCAGCCCGCCGAATCCTGCTGCAGCGCGTAATCCCAGTCGGCGATCGCCTGATGCACCGCGGCCAGCGACTCCTCGTCGACGTTCGGATGCGCCTGCACCGCCACCGTCAGGTCAGTGTGGTCCCACCAGTAGCCGGGGTAGTTGAACGCTCCGTGCAGGATCAGGACGCTCTCCGTGTCCGGCGGCGTCGGCGCCGGCCGTAGCGGCGTCACCGCCCTGGCAACGGCAGCCGTGACCGCGGCCACGAGCAACACGAGCACAAGCAAAAGCACCTTCTTCTTCATGCTCAGCCCTCCCTCTCGGATATACGACGAGATATACGTGCCCCGAGCCGGAACGTGCCAAACGACCGCCAACACCCGCAGCGCAAATGCGCCTCTCGGCTCACGATGGGATCTTCGCAGCGACCCCCCAGATGGGGCGCATCGGGGTCGGGAACGCAGCGGTATGCGGATGAGAGGACTTGAACCTCCACGAGCTTTCGCTCACACGGACCTGAACCGTGCGCGTCTACCAATTCCGCCACATCCGCGCGGACGGCCATTGTAGCGGCGGGCTTCGCCGGATTCCCGCTACGCGGGCCGACCGACGACGATCGTCACCGTCGAGCCACGCACGGCCTCCTCCCCGGCGTCCGGGGCTGCTCGAGCAGTCGCCTTCCCGGGAAGCGCCGTCGGTGGTCCGGTTTGCACCTCGACCTCGAAGTCGTTGTCCTCGAGCCTCTCGCGCGCATCGATCCTCGCTTGATCCCACGAGGTCTGGCACGACCACCGCCGGGCCGGTCGAGACCGACAGCGTCACGCTCGATCCTCTCGGTCGCGACACACCGGCCCCCGGGTTCTGTGCGACGACGGTGTCCACCGGCTCGTCGGAGATCACGTCTTTGCGGCTGACGCGGAACCCACGGCTCTGAAGCACGGAGAGGGCCTGGTCATACGGCTGGGTCGTCACCGCGGGAACAACGGCCTGGGCCGGCGGCGGCGGGGGCGGTGGCTGGGGCGGCGGTGGCCCGGGCGGCGACGGCGGAGGCGGTGGCTGGGGCGGGGACGGAGGCGGTGGCGTAGTACCGCCGCCTGTGACCGGACATTCAGGTCGTCCCGGCGAGCCGACGCCCGGCGCGGAGATCGGGAAGGTTCGTCCCTCGCCGAGATCGACGACAGCGGAGGGCGGCCGGACGCCACCACCGCTCTGCGATGTCATTTTCCGATGGAGGCAAAAGGCGAGCGCCGGCGGTCCTGTCACCGAGACAGCCGCTCGCCGGAAACGGCGACGGCAGCGTGTACTGAACCGACGTGATGCGGTCGAGCACGTCGTCCTCCGTGATGACCCAGAGCGTGACGTCGTACGTGATCCCCTCGAATGACGACCCGATCACCGGCTCGTAGCCAAGGCGCGCGAGGGGTGTCAGCGCGATCTCGCCCAGCGCGTGGCTCGACGCACCTTGCTCGAGGGTGAACGGCTGCCGCTTCAGCTTCGAGCTCACGGCCTTGATCTCCAGCGTGTGATCGCCGTCGCCGACGTCGCGAATGACAAAGGTGCCCTCGTCATCGGCAGAGCCCGCGGGCTCACCGTCGAGCGCCAACCGAGCGCCTGCGGCCCGGCGACCGTCGACGCTCACCGACCCCGTCACGTCGGCCTTCGTCGGGAAGAGCACCTCGCGCAGGTTGTCGCCGAGCGGAGTAAGCGCCGTTACGAGGATCGCGCCGAGCACCGCCGCGGCAATCGGGAGAACGAGCTTCGAGAGCCAATCGGGGCGGCTCGCGCCGGGCTGCCTGTTCACCTGGCCTCCGTCCTGTCGGACCCCGTGCCGATTGTCTCAAACGGGGGCGCGCGCGCCTAGCCCGTGCGCGCCCGCCCGGCGGCTAACCGCAGTCGCTGAACGCATCGTGCTCCATGGGCCCTGCCGAATTCTTTACGTCTCGTGCGTACGATTCTCCGACTGAGACGTGCGGTTCTCCTCGGGGTCTTGCTCTTGGCGGCGCTGCCCGCGCTTGCCTCCGCGCGCGGTCCCGCGCCGGTCTCCGACGGCCGCATGGTGCAGGTCGTCGTCGAGCTCTCGTCGCCGTCCGCCGCGCGCTCGCAGCTTCCCCGCACGCAGGGTCGGCTCGACCTCGACGCGCGCTCGACGCTAAGTCGGCTGACGCGGCTCCGGGTCGAGCAGGAGCAGGTGGCCGGCCGAATCGCAGACGCCGTCCCGGCCGCGCAGGTCCGCTGGCGCTACCGGGTCGTCATGAACGCGCTTGCGGTCGTCGTCCCCGCCGAGTCGGTCGGCCGACTGGAGCAGGTCGACGGCGTCGCAGCCGTGCACCGGAGCTCGGTCTACCGGCCGCAGCTCGACCGCAGCCCGGCGGCGATCGGCGCACCCGCGCTCTGGGGCCCGGGGCTGCCGACCGCCGGCCAGGGAATGAAGATCGCGATCATCGACGACGGCATCGACCACCGGCATCCGTTCTTCAACCCGGCGGGCTACGCGATGCCGCCCGGGTTTCCGAAGGGCCAGGTCGGCCTTCACGACCGCAAAGGTGATCGTCGCCAGGTCGTTCCCTCCCCCCTCTCCGCGGCCCCGTTACGCGGAGCTGCCGCACAACCCGGACGAGTCGGACCACGCGACCCACGTCGCCGGCATCGCGGCCGGCAACCACGGGACGCAGATCCCCCTCGGCGGCGGGCGCGCGACGGTATCCGGCGTCGCGCCGCGGGCCTACCTCGGCAACTACCGCGTCCTGACAGTCCCGACCGTGTCCAACGTCGGCCTGGACGGAAACTCGCCCGAGATCGCCGCAGCGATCGAAGCTGCCGTGCAGGACGGCATGGACGTGATCAACCTCTCGATCGGCGAGCCGGAGATCCCACCGAGCCGCGACCTGGTCGTTCGCGCCATCGACGGCGCCTCCGCGGCCGGCGTCGTCTCGACGATCTCCGCCGGAAACGACTTCGAGGGCTTCGGACGCGGCTCGGTCTCGTCGCCCGGTTCTGCGGCGTCGGCGATCACGGTCGCCGCGACGACGGTCGGCCGACAGCTGGCGGGTTTCTCCTCCGCAGGCCCGACGCCCTTGTCGCTTCGCCTCAAGCCGGAGGTCTCGGCCCCGGGCGTGGACATCCTCTCCGCGGCGCCGAACCGGAAGGGTCAGTGGCAGCAGATGAGCGGGACGAGCATGGCGGCCCCTCACGTCGCCGGGGCTGCGGCTGTCCTGCTCCAGCGCCACCCGACGTGGACGCCGGCGCAGGTCAAGTCGGCGCTCGTGACCACGGGTCAGCGGACGCGCGAAAGCCGTGGAGGAACCGCCTCGACGACGCGCGAGGGCGGCGGGTTCGTCGATCTCCCCCGCGCAGACCGGCCGCTGGTCTTCGCGTCGCCCTCAACGCTCTCGTTCGGATTCCTCAAGCGCGGGCGCCTGGCGGCGAAGCGCGTGGCGCTCACGGACGCCGGCGGCGGCGCCGGCTCATGGGCCGTCTCGCACGTCCTCCAAGGCCGCACCGGAGTTCGTGTCTCGGCTCCTGCGAGCGTCTCAGTGCCGGGCACGCTGACGATCCGGCTCGTCGCCTCGGGGGCCGCCCGCGCCGAGGAGGTCAGCGGCCACGTCGTGCTCACCCGCGCGGGCGAGACCCGCCATATTCCCTTCTGGAGCAGGGTGACCGCTCGGCAGCTCGCGCGTCACTCGGCCAGGCCACTCGCCCGCACGGGGACCTACCGCGGGAACACACGCGGCCGCCGCGCCCTGGTGTCGGTCTACCGCTATCCGGAGAGCCCGACCGGCAGCGGTGTCGACCGCGTCCTGCGCGGCCCCGAGCAGGTCTTTCGCGTGCGGCTGCGCAGGCCGGCCGCGAACTTCGGCGTCGCCATGCTCCAACGGGGGCGCGCGGTGCGCGTGCAGCCGCGCATCGTGCTCGCTCGGGACGAGAACCGGCTCGCCGGCCCGACGGCGCTCCCGCTCAACACGAACCCCTACCTCCCCACGTTCTTCGAGCCGTCACCGGTCTCGGCGGTGATCCGGCCGACCCCCGGCACGTACCACGTGGTGTTCGACAGCACGACGCGAGCCGGAGCCGGGCGGTTCACGTTCCGCTTCTGGATCGGCGACGAGACCCCGCCTCGGCTTCGCCTGCTCTCGCGGTCGGTCCGGCGCGGAGGGATCCTCACATTCGTCGCCTCCGACACGGGATCGGGCCTCGACCCGAGGTCGATCTTCGCCAGGGTGGCCGGCACCGGGCGCACGCCCACGTATGCGCCCAAGGGCAACCGCATGACGATCACCGTCCCGGTCGGGCGGCTCCCGGCCGGCCGTCATCGCGTGCGGCTCCAGGTCTCCGACCACCAGGAGGCGAAGAACATGGAGAACGCGCTGCGGATCCTGCCGAACACGACCGTGATCGACACCACGGTCACCGTGCGCTAGGGCTTTCGGTCCCGCTCTTTCGTGGTGGGGAGCTGCGCGAGGTCGCGCTCGACGCTCGCCGCGAAGTCGTCGTCCTCGGGCCGAAGGACGCGCAGGTTCGATTTGCGGCGCTCGCGCGCCCGCCGGCGGCGGCCTTCCAGCCCGAACCGCGGCGACAGCCTCGGCCATTCAGCCGCGACGAGCACGGCCACGGCGCAGGCGAGCAATGTCAGCCAGAGCCAGCCCACACCTGAATCTTAGCCCGACACCCGATCGAGGCTATCCGGGGAGGAACGGGATGTCCCAGAAGACGATCATGACCGGGATCGACAAGGCTGCAAGGGCGCCGGCTCCGAGCAGGAGCGCGCGGCGAAGCGGGCTCCCTTGCCTGACATGGTCGACCGCCTGCTCCGCCCGCGTCAGCAGCCGCTCGAGCCACCGCTCCGCCCAGGCGAACTCGAGCGCGAGCATTCCGAGCCCGAGAATGATCGCGGGGATTCCCGGGCCCGGCGTGACGAGCATGACGACGCCGGCGGCGAGGACGACGAAACCGGCGACCGCGAAGGCGGCCCGGTAGATCCGGTTTCGCTCCTTGTGCCGGTCCCGGCGCGCGCGCACGCGCTCGATCAGCGTCGGGCGCCCGCCCGTCTCGTCCTGAGCCACGCGCTACAGGTTAGGGGCAGGCGCGTATGGCGTCCGTCCGGCACCGATCCGCGCCGGACCCTCCCCGAACGCGATCCGTTCCGGGGCCACCGTCGATCCAATCCTTGCCGTCGCCGCCGTCGAGAAGGTCGTTGCCCTGCCCGCCGAACAGCCGGTCGTTTCCGGGGCCGCCCAGGATCTTGTCGTTCCCGCCGAGACCGGAGATGACGTCGTTGCCGGCGAGGCCGCAGATGACGTCACGCCTCTTCGTTCCGCGAAGCACGTCGCGCCTCGACGTTCCGATGATCGTGCAGCCGGCGCTCGCGACGCCGGGCGGCAGCTGCTCGGCCAGGTAGCTCTTCCCAGCGCGGACGACGAAGTCACGCTTGCGCCCGAAGTCGCGGACCGTGACCGAGCCCTCCTGAACCTGTGTGAGGGTCCCGTCGCAGCGGTCCTCCGTCTTCCAGATCGTCCCTCGCACGGTCGCCGAGCTGTACTTGCCTCGCGTCCGGAACTTGCCCTTGCCGCTTCCCCAGAGACGCCGGACCCGACGCCTGTTCTTGTCCGCGGCGGAGAGGGACGGAAGCGAGCAGACGCTGAAGTCGCCGGAGATCAGCCGAAGCTCTGCGAGCGCGGTCGGTGTCGGCTGGCTGACCTCGAACGTCCCGTCGTAGAAGAGGCTGGTGTCGGTGATCCCACCGGCGCGAGCGGCGGTCAGCTCGACACGACCCTTCGTGGCATCGAACTGGGAGCCGACCGGAACGAGGCTCGGTTGCGAAAGGGGAACGAACTGAGCAGTGCCCGCCTGCTTCACGAGCACGTTGCCCGAGATCGGCGTGGCGTTGACGGTTTGGCCCGGCGTCGGCGGAGGCAGCGCGAAGGCCGCCGTCACCGCCTTGCCCGCGTCGACCGTCACGACGCAGGTGGCGCTCCCGACGCAGGCGCCGGTCCAGCCGGAGAAGGCCCACCCGGGATCCGGAGTGGCCGTGAGCGTGACGATCGTCCCGAACTCGAACTCAGCGCTGCAGACGGTTCCGCAGTCGATGCCGGCGGGAGTGCTGGTGATCCGGGCATTGCCGATCCTGGTCACGGTCAGGGTCTGCCGTGGCTCGTCAACCGGGTTGACCGTGATCGTGGCTGTGGCGGGCGCCGAGTTGGCGCCGCCGTCGCCGGCTCTGTACGTGAACGAATCCGTTCCGTTGAAATTCGCCGTGGGTGTATAGGTGAACGAGCCGTCGGCGTTGAGCGTGAGCGTGCCGCTCGCCGGGCCGGTGACGAGCCCCGCGGTTATTCCCGACGAGTCCACGTCCGAGTCGTTCACGAGCACGCCCGGCGCGGAGACGGTCAGCACGGAGTCCTCGTCCGTCGAATAGGCGTCGTTCGCCGCTGTCGGAGAATCGTTGACCGCACCGACCGTCACATTGACGGTGCCGACGTCGCTCGCCCCTCGGCCGTCGCTGATCGTGTACGTGAACGAATCAGTGCCGTTGTAGTCCGGGTTCGGCGTGTAGGTGCAGACGCCGGCGACGCAGTTCGCGGTGCCGTGCGAGCCGTCCGTCACGCCGACGAACGAGATCGGGTCGCCGTCGGGATCGCTGTCGTTCGCGAGCACATTCAGGCTCCCGGCGGTGTCCTCTGCCGTCATCAGGGAGTCGTCCACGGCGTTCGGCGGCCTGTTGGGGTGGTGGCCGAACCGAGTGCTCGTCACGAACGTGACGGTGGCGCCCGGTGCGAGCAGGGCGTTCCACTGCTGGCTCAGCGTGACGTTGAACGGTGTGTCGACGATGCGATCGCCGTCCGGGTCGTTATGGACCATGCCGTGGTGGTCTGCCGGGATGCCGGGCGTCTTGAGGATGTCGTCGCGGTAGTTGAACGGCTGGATCGTCCATCGATCCGGCGTGTCGTTCGATCCGAGCGCGCCCGAGATGCCCACGAACGTGCTCGCCGTTGCCGGATCGTCGTGCGAGTCGAACTCGAACAACACCTTGCCCGCCGCGGTCGCAGCACCGCGGTCCTGGGAGCTCCCGTCGAACTCGAGATCGCCGTTGACGTGTCTGGCGAGGATGAGCGAGGCGCCGGTGCCGGCCGTGTTCGTGAGCCTGTAGGTCTGGGTGAGTGTCGACGAGCCGCCCGATATGGCGCTCAGCCGCTGATCCAGGTCGAGCCGGATCGATCCGACCGTCTTCCGGGTGACGAGCGCGGAGCTGGACCGGGAGATCGTCGTGGTCTCCGCGCCGTCGTCGCAGTCGATCAGGAAGTCGTTCGCGGAGCCCAGGTAAAGACCTGAGCTGAAGATCGTGCCGGCGGCCGCAGCCGGGCCGGGCGGGTTGAACAGCGCATCTCGACCCGGCCCGTTCGCAACTCCAAAAGCGCCGAGACCGTCCACCTTGACGCTGACAGCCCCGTCGGTCGTCTCGGGGTCACCGTTCGAGAGCGTGTTCTTCACCGCGGCACAGCCGGATTCGACCACTCCTGGCGCCGACGACATGAGGTGCGCGGTCGCCTGAGGAATCGCCGCCAGCGCGATGACACCGACAAGGAACGCAGCGGCAGCCGGGAGCCTCCGGCTCGATGCGGTCGCGACGGCGAAGCTCAGCGATGTGCAGGCGCAGCGACGCTCCCCTCACGTTGGGCGGCGCAGTGGCCGCTCCCCCACCGCCACCTTTTCAACCGGAAATCCCCGGTGCAATAGGCCAAACGGCCTATTTCGGCGCGTCCAGGACCTAGTTCGACCCGCAGCGGCACGGGGACCCTTCTCGAGGACAAGGCCCACACGCCTTGCAAGCAACAAACAGGGCCCGTGCGTGAGGAGCTCCCCGGGTTGGACTCGAACCAACAACCCTCCGGTTAACAGCCGGATGCTCTGCCAATTGAGCTACCGGGGAACGCGGCAGCAGCGGCCGCATGATAGCGGTGCTCCGGTCCAGGCTCCCCACGCCCATTCGACCCGAGACGGGCGCGAGGAGGGTTTTCCCCGGGCGTTTCGCTACGCGAGCTGCGAGACGGCGGCGCGGATCTCGAGCAGTTGCTGCTGGAGCTCCGACGTCTCCTCGAGGTCGGCCTCGGCCAGCCGGCGGCGAAGGTGGCGCTCGCGGAGGCGAAGCAGCAGCTCCTTTGCGGTCGGCTCGTCGATCGCTTCGGACGAGGCGACGGCGTCCAGTTCGGCGAGGGCGGGGACGGTCTCCTCGTCGGCGCCGCCGTCGAGGATCACGGCGCGCAGCCGACGGTGAAGCTCGCTGTCGAAGTGATCCTCCGGGACCTGGCGGAGGGCTTCGTGCAGCGACGGGAAAGGCGATGCAGGCGGCGAGCACGTCCCGCTCGAGCCGGTCGCCGGCGTCCATGACCCGGCGGGACACGGGCGCCGTTTTCATCGTCGAAACCGCGCTCTGCAGCTGGACGGTCATCCCGAGCCGGTCGTTCGCATGCCGCCACGCCTCCTGGCGCTCGGGCGTATCGGGAACGCCGTCGAGGAACTCCCGCACGCGCTCGTGGGCCGTCTGCCGATCCGGCGCGCGCTCGAGCTCGAGACGGACGCGGTAGCCGACGTAGCTCTCGGCCCCGCCGAGCCGACCCTCGAACTCGGCAGCAGCGTCGGCGGGATCCTGGCCGGGCGGAAGCGTGACGACGCGGACGTCGAGCCCCTGCGCCACGGCGAGCTCCATGCCGCGAAGCGTCGCCGCCTCCCCGGCGGCATCGGCGTCGAAGCAGAGGTACAGCCGCCGGGTGAGGCGGGAGAGCTCCTTGACGTGCCGCTCCGTCAGCGCCGTTCCCATCGAGGCGACAACCGGTTCGAGCCCAGCCTGTCGAAGCGCGATCACGTCGGTGTTGCCCTCGACGACGATCCCGCGCTCCTGCTTCGCGATCGCGTGCCGCGCGAGGTGGAGCCCGTACAGGATCGCCGACTTGTGGAAGAGCTCGCCCTCGGGCGAGTTGACGTACTTGCCTCGCAGTGGGTCGTCCTCGTGAAGCTTGCGCGCCTGGAAGCCGACGATCCGGCCGCGCGCGTCCGCCAGTGGGAACATCAGCCGGCGGGGGAAGTAGTCGTTGCCCCGCGCGTTTGCCAGGCCGGCCCCGCGGAGCTCGTCCCGCGTGAAGCCCTTCTGCTGCGCCTTCTGCGCGAGCCCCGTGCCGGGCGAGAGCCCGAGCCGGAACTCGCGGCAGACCGCCTCGCCGAGCCCGCGGGACTCGAGGTACTCGCGCACCGGGGCCCCCGCCTCCGTCTCCCACAGGTGCCGCTCGTAGAACGCCGCCGCCTGGTCGAGGACCTCGTGGAGCCGGTCGCGACGCTTTCGCGAGGCCTCGAGCTGCGGCGACATCTCCTCGTACTCGAGCTGCACCCGGAAGCGCTCGGCGAGCCATTCCACGGCGCCGGCGAAGTCGAGCTGCTCGGTCTCGCGGACGAACTTGATCAGGTCGCCGCCGGCGCCGCAGCCGAAGCAGTAGTAGAGCTTGTCGACGGCGTTGACGGAGAAGCTCCCCGTCCGTTCCTCGTGGAACGGACAGCGGCCCGTGTAGCGGGAGCCGACCTTGCGAAGCTGCGTCCGCCCGGAGACGACGTCGACCATGTCGGCCGCGGCGATAACGCGCTGCTTCGACTCCTCGGTGAACCTCGGCACTACAGCCGGTCCGCGTAGGCGAGGGCGAAGCGATCGGTCATGCCTGCAACGTAGTCGGCGATCCGCTGCCCGAGGTCGCCCGGGGTCTCCGGCACCTGCTCCGGATGGTCGGCGAGATGCGCGAACACACGGGCGACCACCTCGCGGGCGCGTTCGTGCTGCGACTCGGTGTGCGGCCCGAGGTAGACGCGCTCGAACATGAACGTCCTGAGCGCGAGCATCGCCGTGCCGATCTCCTCGCTCTGGCGGATGTCGCCCTCGCGCTGGGAGGTTTCCACGAGGTCGTGGACGAGCGCGTCGATGCGCCGCGACCCTGTCGCGCCGAGCAGCTCGACCTCGGCCCGGGGAAGCTCGTCCGGCATGAGGACGCCCGCCCGGAGCGCGTCGTCGATGTCGTGGTTGATGTACGCGACGCGGTCGACGATGCGGACGACCTTTCCCTCGAGCGTCTCCGGCTCGGTCGGGCCGGTGTGGTTGAGGATCCCGTCGCGCACCTCCGCCGTCAGGTTCAGGCCCTGCCCGTCCTTCTCGAGCACGTCGACGATGCGGAGGGAGTGCTCGTTGTGACGGAACCGCCGCCCGAACCGCTCCTGGAGCTGCCTGTCGAGCTCCTCCTCGCCGGTGTGGCCGAACGGCGTGTGGCCGAGATCGTGTCCGAGCCCGATCGCCTCGACGAGGTCCTCGTTCAGGCCGAGTGCGCGGGCGACGCCGCGGGAGATGCCCGTCGTCTCGACGGTGTGCGTGATCCGGGTGCGGAAGTGGTCGCCGCCCGGGTCGATGAACACCTGCGTCTTGTTCCGGAGCCGGCGGAACGCCTTCGAGTGCACGATCCGGTCCCGGTCACGCTGAAACGGCGTGCGCAACCGGCAGGGCTCCTCTTCGCGTGCCCGTCCGCGCGTTTCGTAGGAGCGCACCGCGAGCGGCGAGAGCCACCGCTCCTCGTGGTCGCGAACGCGCGCCTCGAAGGCGTCGGCGACCCATCCGGCGAGCTCGGTCATCAGGGCAAGGCTAGTGGCTGTCCCGGCGCTCGGGAAGCGCCCGGCGGGACCCACCCACCACCCCCCACCCTCCCAGGGGATTGGGGTGGGATTGTCACGCTAGACCCGCTTGGGCGCACGCATCTGGCACCGATTCGCGCCGAACCTGCACCAACCCGTCCACAGCTCAGATGATGATCGGGACGGTGCCGCCGTCCGCGCTCCAGGCGGCGCCGGTCACGTACGACGCCCGCTCCGAGCAGAGGAAGGCGATCACGCTCGCGATCTCGTCGGGCTCCGCGAGCCGGCCGAGCGGCCGACCGGCCCCGACGGCGGCGAGCACCTCCTCCCGGGTCTGCCCGCTTCGCTCCGCCTGCTGATCGGCGAGGCCGCCGGCGCCGAGCCAGGCGTCGGTCGCAGTCGGGCCCGGCGTGACCGCGTTGCACCGGATCCCGTCGCCCGCGTACAGGTCTGCAATCAGCCGCGACAGCGAGAGCACGGCGGCCTTCGTGACCGTGTAGTTCGGCATCGACGTCGACGGCCGCTTCCCCGCCGTCGACGAGACGTTCACGATCGCGCCGCGTCTCCGCTCGCGCATCCCCGGCAGGGTCGCCTTGATCGTCCGGACGAAACTCATCACGTTGAGCTGCCACATCTCGTCCCACTGGGAGTCCGATAGCTCCTCGAATGTCGCCTGGTATGCCACGCCGACGTTGTTGACGAGACAGTCGATCGGCCCGAGCGCGGCGCGCACCCTCTCCACGAGCGCCTCCGGGCCATGCAGCTCGGCGAGGTCGCATACGACGCCGAGCTCGCCGCCCGACGCCTCTCTCGCCGACTCGACACGATCGGCGTCGCGGCCGGTCACGACCACGCGCCCGCCCTCGTCGGCAAGGACGCGGGCGACCGCCAGACCGATGCCCCCGGTCGACCCGGTCACGACGCAGACCTGGTCGCGGAGGCCGAGATCCATGGCCGAGTAGCGTACCGCCGTGACCACGATCCTCCTTGCCCGCCACGGAGAGAGCGACTGGAACCGTGACCGGCGCTGGCAGGGCCACGCCGACCGCCCATTGACCGACCTTGGACGCGAGCAGGCCCGTGAGCTCGCCGACCGGCTCGCGACCACCGAGCTGGACGCCGTCTACTCGAGTGATCTCGAGCGGGCGCGTGCGACGGCCGCGATCGTCGCAGAGCTCCACGGCCTTCCGGTGCGAGAGCTCTCCGACCTGCGCGAGGTCGACGTCGGTTCATGGTCCGGCCTGACCCGGGCCGAAGCGGAGGAGCTCTTTCCCGCCGCCTTTCGTCGCTGGACCGAAGGCGGCGAGGGCTGGGACGACGGCGAGACGTACGAGCAGCTGAGCGAGCGGGTCATGCGCGCCGTCCTCGAGATCGCGGCGCGCCACCCGGACGACCGCGTCCTGCTGGTTGCGCACGGAGGCTCCATCCGCGCGGTCCACGCGGCTGCACTCGGCGTGGACGTCCACACCTATCGGCGGATTCAGCGGGTCGAGCCGAACGCCACGCTCTCGGCCGTTTGTGTGGAGAACAGCCGCCTGACCGAGCTCTGCCGGGCCGAGGATCTCGACCGGTTCCTGGTCGAAGATCAGCAGCGGCGGCGGGCGGCTGCGGCTCGGCCGCCGACTCCGGCCGGCTGAGGCGTCGCTCTACACTGAGCGACGGTGGAGGACTACACGAGCAAGTACAAGGGCGAGCAGGTCGAGCTCGCGCTTTTCGGGGGCGACTACCAGGACGGCGTGCTCACCGCGTACTGCGCAGTGGACGACGTGCCCCACATCGAGCTCAACGGCCACATCCTGATTCCGCTCCAGAACATCGCCTCGCTCCACTGCACGAGTCGATGCGACGCGCCCGAGCCGGACTGGCCTCCGCGCGGCCTCACCGACGAGGAGCGCGACGACGAGTCGTGAGCCGCCGGCTGGCCGCCGCGGTCAATCTGATCAAGACCTGGGCGCTGCTGATCGGCGCCTCCGCGCTTCTTGCCGGCCTCGGCTGGCTCATCGGCGGCTATCGGCTCTTCTCGATCGTGTTCTTCGCAGGGCTGCTCGCCGGCATCGCGCTCTACTGGTACGCCGACCGGGCGATTCTCGGGATCGTTCGCGCGCGCGAGCTCGTCGAGACCGAGGCCGTCCAGCTCTTCGCCGCGGCCGACCGCATCGCGGCGAGGGCTCGCACGCCGCGCCCCCGCCTGTACGTCATCGGAGACGGGCATCCCCGCGTGCTGTCGGCCGGGCGCGGCGGCAAAGGCCACTCGATCGTGTTCACGACCGGGCTCCTGGCGGCGGCCCAGCCGGCGGAGCTCGAAGGCCTGATCGGGCACGAGATCGCCCACTCGGCGCGCCGCGACCTCCTCACGCAGACGGTCGCCGCCGTCGTCGGCTCGACGCTGCTCGAAATCAGTCGCGCGGGAGGATGGTTCCAGCGTGCGCTGCTTTTCGTGCTCGGCCCGATCGCGTCGGCGACAGTCCACGGGCTGCTGTCTCCCCGTCGCGAGCTCACGGCGGACGCTGACGCCGCCGAGCTGTGCGAGTCACCACACGGGCTGGCGGATGCGCTGCTCCGCCTCGAGCAGGCGAACGAGCTCGTCGCCTTCGCCGGCAATCCGGCGCTGGAGCCGCTCTACGTGGTGAACCCGTTCGAGGAGCAGGGGCTCGCGGCGCTCTTCTCGACCCATCCACCCACCGCAGAGCGCATTAGCCGTCTTCGCGCGATGGATCCGGAGTGGAAGGAGCGAGTCGAGGCCGCATAGGTCCACGAAAAAGGGCCCATAGCGGGCCCTGATTCGAAGAAAAATCGGCGGCGACCTACTCTCCCGGGAGGTTGCCCTCCGAGTACCATCGGCGCTGACGGGCTTAACTTCTCTGTTCGGAATGGGAAGAGGTGTACCCCCGTCGCTATGACCGCCGAAACTTGTCAGGGGCGCCGAGGCGCACCCTCAAAACTCCATAGTGGATTTCGGCAAGTGTTCAAAATCAAGACCTCGGGCAATTAGTACCGGTCCGCTTCACGCATTGCTGCGCTTCCACGGCCGGCCTATCGACGTGGTGGTCTCCCACGGCCCTTACTCCCTCGAGGGGATGGGAAGCCTCATCTCGAGGTGGGCTTCCCGCTTAGATGCTTTCAGCGGTTATCCCGTCCAGACGTAGCTAATCAGCAGCGCCGTTGGCACGACGACTGATACACCAGAGGTCTGTTCGCTCCGGTCCTCTCGTACTAGGAGCGACTCCTCTCAAGCTTCCAGCGCCCATGGTGGATAGGGACCGAACTGTCTCACGACGTTCTGAACCCAGCTCGCGTACCGCTTTAATGGGCGAACAGCCCAACCCTTGGGACGTACTCCCGCCCCAGGATGCGACGAGCCGACATCGAGGTGCCAAACACTTCCGTCGATGTGGACTCTTGGGAAGTATTAGCCTGTTATCCCCGGAGTACCTTTTATCCGTTGAGCGACGGCAATTCCACTCTCAACCGTCGGATCACTAACACCTGCTTTCGCACCTGCTCGACTTGTCAGTCTCGCAGTCAAGCTCCCTTATGCGTTTGCACTCTGCGCACGATTTCCAACCGTGCTGAGGGAACCTTTGTGCGCCTCCGTTACATTTTAGGAGGCGACCGCCCCAGTCAAACTACCCACCTGACGCTGTTCCCGCCCCGGATCACGGCAGCGGGTTAGAAGCCCAGAACACGAAGGGTGGTATCCCAAGGTTGACTCCACGAGGACTAGCGTCCCCGCTTCACAGTCTCCCACCTATCCTGGACAACGTACACCGAACTCCAACGTCAAGCTGTAGTAAAGGTTCACGGGGTCTTTCCGTCCAACCACGGGTACTCGGCATCTTCACCGAGACTACAATTTCACCGGATCCCTCGTTGAGACAGCGCCCAAGTCGTTACGCCATTCGTGCAGGTCGGAACTTACCCGACAAGGAATTTCGCTACCTTAGGACGGTTATAGTTACCGCCGCCGTTTACCGGGGCTTGGTTTCAAAGCTTCGCCCGAAGGCTAACCTCTCCACTTGACCTTCCGGCACCGGGCAGGCGTCAGCCCCTATACGTCGTCTTTCGACTTCGCAGAGACCTGTGTTTTTGGTAAACAGTCGCTTGGGCCGTTTCACTGCGGCCCCCTCGGGCTAATTCCGCGAAGGAATTTCACCCTACCGGGGCGCCCCTTCTCCCGAAGTTACGGGGCCATTTTGCCGAGTTCCTTAACGAGGGTTCTTCCGATCTCCTTGGTATTCTCTACCTGCCTACCTGTGTCGGTTTTGGTACGGGCACGCTCCACCTCCCTAGAGGCTTTTCTCGGAGGCATGGCTGCAGGAACTTCGCTCCGTTAAGAGCTCGGCATCCCGTCTCAGGCTTGATGGCCGGCGGATTTACCTACCGGCCGCCCTACGCGGTTACCCCGGGACGACCATCGCCCGGGCTTCCTCGACCTACCTCGTCCCCCCATCGGTGATAACGGTGGATGACGTGGTACAGGAATATCAACCTGTTCTCCATCGCCTACGCCTTTCGGCCTCGGCTTAGGTCCCGACTAACCCTGAGCAGATTAGCTTTACTCAGGAACCCTTAGGCATTCGGAGGAGGGGTTTTTCACCCCTCTTTCGTTACTCATGCCAGCATTCTCACTTCCCGACGCTCCACGACAGGCTTACGCCGCCGCTTCACAGCCTCGGGAACGCTCCCCTACCACTCCACGCAAGCGTGAAGTCCGTGGCTTCGGTTCCTAGCTTGAGCCCCGTTACATTATCCGCGCCCGACCACTTGACCAGTGAGCTGTTACGCACTCTTTGAATGGTGGCTGCTTCTAAGCCAACATCCTGGTTGTCTCAGCAATCAGACATCGTTTACCACTTAGCTAGGAATTAGGGACCTTAGCCGACGGTCTGGGCTGTTTCCCTTTTGAGCACGAAGCTTATCCCCCGCACTCTGACTGCCATGCTCTGGAATGACGGTATTCGGAGTTTGCCTGAGTTCGGTAAGCTGGTAGGCCCCCTAGCCCAAACAGTGCTCTACAGCCGTCATTGAACGCATGACGCTATACCTAAATATATTTCGGGGAGAACCAGATATCTCTGAGTTTGATTAGCCTTTCACTCCGACCCACAGGTCATCCGCCCAGTTTTCAACCTAGGTCGGTTCGGTCCTCCACGGGGTCTTACCCCCGCTTCAACCTGCCCATGGGTAGATCACTCAGTTTCGGGTCTACCTCCGACGACTAAATCGCCCTATTCGGACTCGCTTTCGCTACGGCTCCGTTTCCTTAACCTTGCCGTCGAAGAGTAACTCGCTGGCTCATTATGCAAAAGGCACGCCGTCACGGCACAAGGCCGCTCCGACCGCTTGTAAGCACACGGTTTCAGGTACTATTTCACTCCCCTTTCGGGGTACTTTTCACCTTTCCCTCACGGTACTAGTTCACTATCGGTCGCCAAGGAGTATTTAGCCTTGCGGGGTGGTCCCCGCGGGTTCCGACCGGGTTTCCCGTGCCCGGCCGTACTCAGGAACTTGTCAAGG
>CAVTEL010000018.1:0-2500 GCA_963733855.1 uncultured Actinomycetes bacterium | reverse complement strand
CAGCCCGCGAATAGTAGCAACGCCTAGGCCGCTGTCAAGCGGGCGAAGCGGCGCTTTCCCGCTTGAACAAGCGCCCCCGCGAGGTCCGCGCGGGGCACGTCGACCGCCGAGACGACCTCCCCGTTCACGCGCACGGCGCCCTGGGCGATGAGCCTGCGGGCTTCACTGGTGGAGCCGATTCCGAGCGATTCGGCGAGCAGCGCCGGCAGGTGGACGGGGTCGCCGTCCGGTAGCGAGACCTCGGGCACGTCCTCGGGCGCCTGTCCCTCGCGCACCACGCGGGTGAAGTGCTCCTCCGCCGCCCTCGCGGCCTCCTCCCCGTGCGAGCGGGTGACGACGAAGCGGGCGAGTGAGAGCTTCGCCTCGAGCGGGTCGCCCGTCGGCGGCGGCTGCTCCAGCACGAGCTCGTACCACTGCGCCAGCTGGTCGTCGGAGATCCGCATCGTCCGCCCGAACTGCTCCTCGGGCGCCATCGTCAACGGGATGTTGTTGCCGAGCGACGAGGACATCTTCTCGCCGTCCCAGCTCAGCAGAAGCGGCGTGGTCAGGACGACCTGCGGCTCGAGGCCGTACGCCTGCATGACCTCGCGACCTGCGAGCAGGTTGTAGAGCTGGTCCGTGCCGCCGAGCTCCACGTCGGCCTCGACGGCGACCGAGTCGTAGGCCTGCATGAGCGGATACAGAAGCTCGGAGACTGAGATCGGGTCGCCGGCCCTGAAGCGCTTCTCGAAATCGTCACGCTCGAGCATTCGGGCGACAGTGATCGTCCGCGCGAGTCGCACCACCTCGGCGTAGGTCAGCTTCGAGAGCCACTCGCCGTTGTAGCGGACTTCCGTCCGGTCGGGGTCGAGCACGACCATCGCCTGCTCGAGATAGGTCTTCGCGTCCGCGTCGATCTCCTCGTCGGAGAGAACCGGGCGCTCGAGCGAGCGACCGGAGGGGTCCCCGATTCGCGTCGTGTAGTCGCCGACGATGAGCACCCCGGTGTGGCCCTCGTCCTGGAACGCCCGCATGCGTTGCAAGGGGATTGCACGCCCGACGTGGATGTCCGGTGAGGTCACGTCGATTCCGAGCTTGACCCGGAGCGGCCGCCCCTGGGCGAGCTTCCGCTCGAGCTCCCCGGCAGGCAGCACGTCGACCGCGTTTTGGGTGAGCTCCGGGACTCCCATGTCCGGCTGGCGACACTACACTCCCCGGATCTTGCGTTTGCTTCGCCGCAGAGATCCAGCGGCGCCGGCCAAGAGGCGCAGGATCAGGAAGCTCCGCCTACTGGTCCTCACGGTCGCCCTCTCCGCGTTGGCGTTCTCGTCGTTCACCTTCGGCCTCGTCACGGCCGTGGCGAGCGAGGCACCCAAGTGCGACCCGGCCCGTCAGCGACACCAGGTCAACACGCGGATCTACGACTCGACCGGCCACAAGATCCTCGCCGTGCTCCGGGGATCGGAGAACCGTGTGCTCGTCGACTACGACGACATCTCGCCGCTCATGAAGCAGGCGATGATCGCCGTCGAGGACCGGCGCTACTTCGAGCATCGCGGCGTGGACATGCGGGCAATCGGCCGAGCGCTCTGGGCGGACATCCGGAAGCAGGGCGTCGTCCAGGGCGGCTCGACGATCACCCAGCAGTTCATCAAGAACTCCTGCTCCGACACCGGCCGCACGATCGGACGCAAGGTGCGCGAGGCGACCCTGGCCTGGGGCCTGGAGCAGCGCTGGTCGAAGAAGAAGATCCTCACCGCGTACCTGAACACCGTGTACTTCGGGAACGGGGCGTACGGCGTCGACCAGGCCGCGCGGACGTACTTCGGCCATCGCGCGAAGAAGATGACGCTCTGGGAGGTCGCGCTGCTCGCGGGAATTCCGGCCGATCCGAGCCGGTACGACCCGGTCGCGAACCCCCGGGCCGCGAAGCTGCGCCGCCGCACCGTGCTCCGCATCATGCTCGCGCTCGGGACGATCGACGCCGAGCAGTTCCGGCGCGCCGACCGCGAGCCGCTGCCGAAGAAGATCACGACGCCGGACACCCGCGGGCCCGGCGGCTATTTCGCGAACTACGTCACCCAGCAGCTCGTCGACCGCTACAAGACGCGGGGCGTCTTCGGCGGGGGCCTCGTCGTCCACACGACGCTCGACCTCGAGCTCCAGAAGCTCGGCCACCGCGCGATCGCCCGCTGGCTCAAAGACGACAACGGCCCGGCCGCAGCGCTCGTCGCGATCGACCCCAGGGACGGCGCCGTCAAGGCGATGATC
Source organism: uncultured Actinomycetes bacterium (assembly GCA_963733855.1). Classification (GTDB taxonomy): domain Bacteria; phylum Actinomycetota; class Thermoleophilia; order Gaiellales; family Gaiellaceae; genus JACDAN01. The sequence goes on along the minus strand of CAVTEL010000018.1, from coordinate 250 downwards.
GGCGGCTCGAACTTCCGGGAGAGCCAGTTCAACCTCGCCGTCCAGGGCGAGCGCCAGGCCGGCTCGTCATTCAAGCCCTTCGTCCTGGCCGCCGCGCTCGAGCAGGGGATCTCCCCCGAGACGACGTTCGTGTCCAAGCCGACGACGATCTTCCTCGGTGACAGGTACTGGCCCGTCTCGAACTACGAGGACGAATACCTCGGCTCCGCGAACCTGAAGACGGCGACGATCCACTCGGACAACTCCGTCT
>CAVTEL010000017.1:0-59563 GCA_963733855.1 uncultured Actinomycetes bacterium | reverse complement strand
GTCGGGCGGGGAGCCGCTCGCCGGCCTCCCGATGCAGATCTACTAGGCCTTAGTGCGGCGCCGGTAGTAGGCGTACGAGACCACGGCCAGCAGCGGCGCCCAGGCGATCAGAGGAACGTAGAAAACGAGGACGTCGAGACCCGGCGCCTCGCAACCCGGCGGCAGGTCTCGCGCCGGCCTGAACTCGAAGATCATGTTGACGACGGCGTACACGGTGAGCAGCCCGATGAGGGCTGCACCCCCGCCCGCCACTGCCGTCACTCCGCGCGCGGGCACGGTTTTTCCGCCGACCAGAGGCAGCCATCGGGGAAAGACCTCGCCCCAGCTCCGGACCAACCCGATCGTGAGCAGGGCGACGCTCATCGAGATGACCGAAAGGCCGGTGATGTAGACGAGCTCGCCGTTGCCGCCGGTGTCGCAGGGCCCGGCGCCGTTGACCGCGACGCCGATCACGTGGCTCAGCCTCCACGCGGCCGACGGAAGCACGCACAGTGGAACCGCGAAGGCTGCTGCGGTGATCCAGCGCGAGACCGGCATCGCTGGAAAGGACGTTCGCTCGGCCTGCGGAAGGGCGTGATCCGTCATGGCTCGCTCCTCTGTCGCTTACCGGCCGACCGTAGGACGGAGCCCGCTCGTTCGCCTCGGTGAGCTCCCCGATTTCCCTCCCTGAACTTCGGCGAGCAGCAGAATGCGAGCCTGGTGGCGGTCTCGACACTTCTGGAGCGGGAGCTCGAGCTCGGCGGGCTCGAAGCCGCGCTAGCCGAGGCGAGAGGCGGGAACGGCAGGCTCGTGTTGATCGAGGCCCCGGCCGGGTTGGGCAAGACGAGCCTGCTGAGAGCGGCTCTCGAGACCGCCTCCGACGCGGACTTCACGTGCCTGCGTGCCCGCGCCACCCAGCTCGAGCGCGACTTCGCCTACGGCTGCGTGCGCCAGCTGCTCGAGCCTGTCGTTGCGAGGGCGCCGGATTCCGAGCGGGACCGCCTGTTCGCGGGCGCTGCCGGGCTCTCGAAGCCGCTCTTCGCCGCGACCTCCGTGGAGGAGCGGTCGTCGGCCGACGCCTCCTTCTCGATGCTCCACGGCCTGTACTGGCTGCTCAACAACCTCACCGACGAGGGTCCCGTAGCGCTGGCGATCGACGACGTCCACTGGTCGGACGTGGAATCGCTTCGCTTCCTCAACTACCTCGCGCCGCGCCTGGACGGCCTTCCGCTCGCCGTTCTCGCCACCGCCCGCAGCGAAGAGGAGACGAGGCCGGACCTGACCCGTCTGGCCGGCGGTCCCGAGACGACCGTTCTGCGGCCCCGGCCGCTGAGCACCGGGGGAACGGCAAGGCTGTGTGAGCGGGCGCTCGGGGTCGAGGTGGCGCCCGAGTTCGCGAAGGCCTGCCGCGAGGCCACCGCCGGGAACCCGTTCTTCCTCGAGGCGCTGCTACGGGAGGTGAGCGAGCAACGGCTCGCCCCCGACGCAGACGGGGCCGCCCACGTACTGCGCATCGGTCCTCCGGCGGTCGCCGAAGCAGTGCTGCTGTTCCTTTCTGAGCGTCCGGCTGCGGCGACAGCCCTGGTGCGCGCGTTCGCGGTCCTCGGCGACGGGGCGAGCCTCGCCGAGGCCGCACGCCTGGCCGAGCACCCCGAGGAGGAAGCGAGCGGCGCCGCCGACCTGCTGATCGAGCTCAGGATCCTCACGTCGGCCGACGGGCTCGAGTTCACGCACCCGATCGTGCGGGAGGCGGTTTACGCCGACCTCGGCGCGCACGAGCGGGCCGGGATGCATGCCCGGGCCGCAGACATCCTCGCCGCGGCGGGCGCGTCCGAGGAGCGCAGGGCCGCACAGATCGTCGAGGCCGAGCCGACCGGCGACCCCGAGCGCGTCGAGCTCCTGCGCCGGGTAGCCGCCGATGCAATGGCACGCGGAGCTCCGGCTGCCACCGTCGCGTGGCTAAGGCGGGCGCTCGCCGAGCCACCGCCCGCGGACGACCGCCCGGCGGTCCTGCTCGAGCTCGGTTCTGCGGAGCTTCGGGCCGCAGCGCCGGAGGCCGTCGACCATCTCGCAGAGGCAGTCGAGCTGATCCGGGAGCCCGCGGCGCTCGCCACGGCCGCTCGACTGCTCGCAAACGGCCTCACCTGGTCGGGAGACTCCGATGCCGCCGTCGCCGCGCTCGACTCGGCGATCGACATCGTCGAGCCTGCCGACCGGGAGCTCGGGCTCGCCCTCGAGGCGGAGTTGGCGGCACATGCCCAGGAGGCCAGTCGTGAAGCTCGCGAGCCGGCGGCGGGTCGGCTCGCGAGGCATGCGGGGCTCGAGGGTGCCACGCCCGGCGAGCGGCTCGTCGTGGCAAGTCTCGCCTTCGAGCGCGCGAGGGCGAGCGAGTCGGAGAGCGAAGCCGCTGCGAGCATCGAGCGTGCGCTCGCCGACGGCCGGTTGCTCGACGAGCAGGAGCACGACGTTGCCTCCACGATCTACGTGCTCGTGGTCGGCCTCCTGGCGACAGAGGCGCTCGACGTCGCCGATGCGTGCCTGGATCGCATGCTCGCTGACGCCCGGGCCAGGGTCTCCATTCCGGCGATTGCGTTCGTGGTCGTCCACCAGTCCGTTTCGGCCATGCGCCAGGGCGACGTTGCGCGGGCCGAGACCGACGCGAGGACTGCCCTGGAGCTGCTCACCGCGCACGAGATCCCGCTCGGGGTGACGCTGGGCCTGGCGGTGCTCGTCGAGGCGCTCGTCGAGAACGGGGAGGCCGATGCGGCAGACGAGGCGCTCCGACACAGCGGCGTCGGCGACGAGATCCTGCCCGGGCTTCCCAGCAACCCGCTCCTGCGGGCGCGGGGCATCCTGCGCCTCGCTCAGGGCCGCGCGCAGGAGGCGTTCGACGATCTTGTCGAGTTCGGGCGCCGCGACGAGCTGTGGGGAGGAGCGAGCCCGCTCGCTTCGCGGTGGCGCTCCCGGGCAGCTCTGGCAGCCGCGGCTGCGGGAGACGTAGAGGCTGGGCGCCGCCTGGCTCGCGAAGACCTCGAGCGGGCTCGGCGCTGGGGGGCAGCGAGCGGAATCGGCCTCGCGCTTCGCGCCACTGCACTCGTCGAGGGCGGCGACGCCTCCGTGGATCGCCTGCGCGAGGCGGTGGAGGCGCTGGAACGCTCGCCGACCCGGCTCGAGCACGCGCGTGCGCTCACCGACTACGGCGCTGCCCTTCGGCGCGCCAACCGGCGTGCAGAGGCGAGAACCGCGCTCCAGGAGGGGCTCGCGCTCGCCGAGCGCTGCAGCGCGCGAGCACTCGCGGACCACGCCCGCACGGAGCTCCTGGCCGCGGGCGGTCGCTCGGCGGATCCTGAGGGCACCGGCGTCCAGCAGCTGACCGCTTCCGAGCGCCGCGTCGCCGAACTGGCCGCAGAGGGGCGCAGCAACCCGGAGATCGCGCAGGCGCTGTTCGTGACCCGCAAGACCGTGGAGACGCATCTCGGCCGCGTCTACCGCAAGCTCGCGATCTCCGGTCGCGGGCAGCTGGCGGCTGCTCTCCGCGAGCCGGTCGCGACTCGCGACGTCTAGTTCCTCCAGGCCCCGACGAAGATCAGGGAACCACTTCGGGGAGCTCCCCGACGCGCGGGCGGGGAGGCCGGGCCTACCGTCGCCGCATGACTTCGCTGGAGGAAAGAGACGCCTTCTCGGCGCTCATCGAGCTGTACCAAGGTGACATCCGAAGACACGCCTACGGCATCCTGCGCTCGCACGAGGACTCCGAGGATGCGACGCAGGAGGCGTTTCTGCGCGCCTGGAGCAAGCGCAGGAGCTTCCAGGGCCGGTCGCCTTTCAGCACCTGGCTCTATCGAATCGCCACCAACACGAGCTACGACGCGCTCGTGCGCCGGCAGCGGCGGCTTCGGGCGGCTCATTCCCTGGAAGCCGGCCAGCTCGAGGAGATCCCCGCAGTCGATCGCGGGCCGGACGACGACGTGGTCGCCAGGGAGACGGTCGAGCTCGCGCTCAGGGTCGCGCTCCAGCACTTGCCTGCACGGCAGCGGGCGGTGCTGATCGCCCGCGACGTGCTCGGCTGGTCGGCGAAGGAGACGGCGGCGTTGCTCGAGACGACCGTCACCTCGGCGAACAGCGTGCTGCAGCGCGCCCGGGAGACGCTACGAAAACAGCTGCCGGAGAGCCGGCTCGATTGGGCAGGCGCGCCGGCCTCGAACGAGCCGGACCGCGATCTGCTGCGCCGGTACCTCGACGTCGTCGAGCGCGGAGACACGTACGCGTCTGCCCAACTGCTTCGCGCCGAAGCACGAGGCTGAAAGCCGTGGCGAGAGCAGGCGACGAGCTCGTCAACCCGTCAACGGGGCTGAGAACCATCTTCAGGGAAACCGCGCAGAGCACGAACGGGGAGTTGCTCCAGGTCGACTGGATCGGCGATCCCGGCTGGGACACCGGCCCCGATCATGTCCACCCGCTTCAGGAGGAGCGTTTCGAGGTCCTGTGCGGCAGGCTCGGCCTGAAGTCGGACAGCGTCGAGACCACTCATGGACCGGGCGACGTGATCGTCGTGCCGGCCGGATCGCCGCACAGAGCCTGGAACGCGGGTGAGGACGAGGTGCACGTCCTGGTCGACTTCAGGCCGGCCCTCAGGACCGAGGTCGCCTTCGAGACGCTGGCCGGCCTCGCCCGCGACGGGAAAACCACGAAGGCGGGAGCCCCACGGAACCCGCTCCGCCTGGCGCTCGTCCTCCGCGAGTTCGAGGACGAGATCTGCTTCGTCCGGCCGCCGCTCGCCGTCCAGAGGATCGTGCTCGGGCCGCTGGCCCGGCTCGCACGAACGGTCGGGTACGAACCGGCGTATCCGTACCCGTACGGCTCGCTCAGGGAGCTTTCGCCGCAGCGCTGACCGGAAATAGCCGGCCGCTTGTTCTCAATGCGAACAACGGCCCGGTTTGCGTACATAGCCCCCGGAAACGTGTTAGGACTATCCCGTGTCTGCTGCGGACGTAGCGACGACACGCTCGGTCTCGGGAGTTCGAGCGACCCTGAGCCCCGTCGTCGCACGCTTGACGCCGATCTTCCTCGGCGCCGTGTCGATCGCCGCGTTCCTGGGGCTTTGGCAGTACGCCTCGACGTCGGGCCTGATCTCCGAGCAGGACCTCCCGGCGATGACGACCACGTTCCAGGAGCTCTGGTCGATGATGCACACCCGGCCCTTCTGGACCGCGTACGGCCAGACCGTGAGGGGCTGGGCTCTCGGTCTCGGTATCGCAATCGTGCTCGCGGTTCCGATCGGGATCGTCCTCGGATCGAGCCAGTTCGCCCTCCGGGCCGTCCGGGTCCCGGTCGAGTTCCTGCGCCCGATTCCGTCGGCGGCGCTGATCCCGCTGCTCTTCCTGACCCTCGGGACGACGCTGAAGAGTGAGATCTTCCTCGCCGCCTTCGGAGCGTTCTGGCCTCTGCTCATCCAGACGATCTACGGCGTCCGTGACGTCGACCCGGTCACGCTCGACACCGCGCGGTCCTTCGGGATGAGCCGCTTCGAGCGTCTCTATCGCATCAAGCTGCCGAGCGCCGTGCCGTACATCGCCACGGGGCTGCGCATCTCGTCGTCGGTCGCCTTGATCCTCGCGTTCACCGCGGAGCTGTTCATGGGCATCCCGGGCCTCGGCGCGCTCATGAACGTCGCCGAGTCGTTCGGGCTCACGGTCCAGGTGTACGCGCTGGCGCTCGCCACCGGCTTCCTCGGTCTTGCGATCTACGTCGTCTTCGGGGCGATCGAGCGGTGGGCCCTGCGGTGGCATCCGTCCCAGCGGGCGGCGAGCACATGACGGGCAAGCGGCTCTATCAGGCCTCCGCGATCGCGGCGGAGATCGCGGTGCCGATCGCGATCCTGGCCGCATGGCAGGTGTGGACGACCCGCGCCAACGACCCGATGTTCCCGCGCCTGTCGACCATCCTCACCGAGTTCCGCGAGATGTGGCTCTTCTCCCAGGTCGAGCTGCACCTCGTGCCGAGCCTGACGAGGATCTTGCTCGGGTTCTTCATTGCGGTCGCCGTGGGGGTCGTCCTCGGGATTCCGCTCGGCCTTTCGCGCCGGGGGCGAATGCTGGCGATGCCGCACATCGAGTGGTGGAGGGCCATGCCGCCGCCTGCGCTGATCCCGATCTCGATCGTGCTCCTCCACTCGATCGGGAACCGCCAGAAGGTCGCGTTCATCGCGTTCGTCTGCCTGTTCCCGATCCTGCTGAACACGATCGACGGCGTTCGAGGAATCGACCCGACCCTGATCGACACGGCCCGCTCCTACGGAGTGGGGCGTCTGGAGCGGATCCGCAGCATCGTGGTGCCGGCCGCCCTCCCGCAGATCTTCGCGGGGATGCGCACGAGCCTCCCCCTCGCGGTGATCATGATGGTGCTGACCGAGTACTTCTCGAGCACGAGTGGGGTGGGGTACGTCTTGCTGATTTCGAAGAACACTTTCCAACTCGTGCCCATGTGGGCCACGATCCTCCTGATCGGGTTGCTCGGATATCTCCTGAACCTGCTCCTCCTGCTGATCGAGCGCCGGGTGCTGCGCTGGCACCGAGGCTGGCGGGCGGTGGCGGCTCAATGAGCAGAGCGGCGCCCCCGTCCTCGAGATCAGGAACCTCGGCAAGACGTACGGCGCCGGCGCCAAGGCGACGAGGGCGATCGAGGACGTGTCCTTCTCGGTCGCGGAGCGCGAGTTCGTCTGCGTCGTCGGCCCGTCCGGCTGCGGCAAGACCACCCTGTTGAAGTGCGTCGGCGGGCTCCTGCGCCCGAGCGGCGGCGAGGTGCTCCTCCGCGAGAAGCGTGTGAGCGGGCCTCCGGAGGAGATGGGCTTCGTCTTCCAGGAGTACGGGCGCTCGCTCATGCCGTGGCTGTCGGTCCGCAAGAACGTGCTCCTGCCGCTGCGCCACAAGTCCCTCGGCCGAAGCCAGCGGAAGGCGCTCGTCGAGGAGGCGCTCGAGGCCGTCGGTCTCACGGGCTTCATCGACCACTATCCGTGGCAGCTCTCCGGCGGCATGCAGCAGCGAGTCGCGATCGCGAGGGCGCTCGCGTACCAGCCGTCGATCCTGCTGATGGACGAGCCGTTCGCCTCGGTCGACGCCCAGACTCGGGGCGATCTCGAGGACCTCGTCCTGCGCGTGCGCGAGGAGTTCGCAGTGACGATCGTGTTCGTCACGCACGACATCGACGAGTCCGTGTACCTGTCGGATCGCGTCGTGGTTCTCACCCATGCACCAACCGAAGTGAAGGAGATCATCGGCGTCGACCTGCCCTTCCCGCGGGACCAGATCAGGACGAAGGAGCTTTCTGACTTCACGCACCTTCGCGGCCGCGTCTACCGCTTGATCAAGCGGGAGCAGGGGGACGAAACTGAAGCGGACGAGCCGGTGCTCGAGGCCGTTCGAGAAGGGGGTTAGCACGTGGGAGCAGTTCGTTCGAAAGGGAGGTCGAGCATGAGCAAAGCGGCACGCGTCCGTCGTGCACGCGTCGTGTTCCTGGCGTCGGTCGCGAGTGCGATCGGCGCGTTGGCGGTGTTCGGGGGTACCGCCGCGAGCGCACCGGTTCAGACGACGGAGGTCAGGGTCGTGACCCTGCCGATCGCCAATGGGTTCCCGCTGGACATCGGGATCCGGAAGGGGTTCTTCTCGCAGCAGGGGATCGAGATCAAGAAGACGACCCTGCAGAGCGGCAACGACGTCGTCCTCGCGATGGCGAACAACAATGGCGACATCGGCTATCTGGGCTTCGTGCCGATGTTCATCGCCGTCACGAACAACATCCAGATGACGCTCGTCGCGGCGAGCGAGGTGGAAGGGGTCGGGCAGGCCGACAACTGGCAGAACATCCTGGTCAAGGGCTCGAGCTCGATCCGCACTTCGCGCGACCTGGCCGGGAAGACGATCGCCGTCAACGCGCTGAAAGGCGTGGGCGAGGTGATGATCAAGGCCGCGCTCGAGAAGCAGGGCGTCAGGCCGAACTCGTACCGGCTGACGGCGATCCCGTTCCCGCAGATGCGATCGGCGCTGAACAACGGCCAGGTCGATGCAATCTGGGTCCCCGAGCCGTTCCTCTCGCAGGGCCTGAACGTCGACAACGCACGGATCGTCATGGCCCCAGGCCCGGTGCTCGGGCGCTACTGGCCGATCGGCGGCTACGCGGCCCGTCAGAGCTGGAAGTCGCGGAACCCGGCGCTTGCCGAGCGGTTCCGAAAGGCGATCAACCGGTCGCTCAGCTATGCCCAGTCCCATCCGGACGAGATGCGGGCGATGCTCCCGCCGGGGTCGCAGAACTCGCGGCTTCCGATCTGGAGCCCGGTGATCGACCGGGGCAAGCTGAGCCAGCTCGCGGGCTATGCGCGGAAGTACGACGTGATCACGCGTACGCCGAACCTCCGGCAGCTCGTGCCGAACAGCATCGCGAGCGGGCTGGTGCTCCAGGGCACCGTGCAGCCCAAGCGTGTGCTGCTGCGGCTCGAGGGACGGTCGGTGACGCGGCTGACCGCCGGCCCGTACACGTTCGTCGTGACGGACAACTTGCGAAACCGGGACTTCGTCCTCAAGGGACCGGGCGTCAACCGGCGCACGAGCCTCCGCGGGCGCGGCCGCTCCACGTGGACGGTCAACCTGCGGCGAGGGACCTACCGGTACTGGTCGTCCTCGACCCCGGGCGCGAAGAAGAGCTTCCGCGTCACGTAGCGCAGTCAGTGGGGAGGGCGCCTTCGCGGCGCCCTCCCCACCTCACGGCGCGAACGTCTCCGTCGGCGCGATCACGACGTCGAGGAGCAGCGGCTGCTCTCGGTGAGTGAGCGTCGGGATGACCTCGTCGAGCGTCTGGACGAGCTCGCCGTGCTCCGTGATCCGCTGCGCGTCGCAGCCCTGCGCGCGGGCGAGCCCGGCGATGTCGACGTCGATGGCCGGCCAGGCCCCGTGCCCGCCCTGGCGCTCGGCGAGCCGGTCCATGATCGCGTACCCGCCGTTGGACAGGATCACGAACAGCGGGCCGACCCCGTAGTGAGACGCGCTCCACAGGGCCTGGATGCCGTAGAGGGCCGAGCCGTCGCCGACGACGGCGACGACGGGCCGGTCCGGAAGCGCCATCCGGACCCCTGTCGCCCCCGCGAGCGCGAACCCGAGGCCGCCCATCGCCGCGCTCAGGAATCCCAGCGGCCTGCGCGCGAGGAGGCGGTCGTGGAGCTCCGGGCGGTCGACGGGCGCCTCCTCGACGACGACGGCCTCCTCGGGAAGCCGTTCGGCCAGCGCAGCGAGAACGTGGCCGGCCAGGAGCGGCTCCCCTGCCGCGGGAGGATCCGGGGCGGGTGGCGGACGGTACGGCTCCGGCGGCGTCACGTTCCGCTGCGGAAGGCGTTCGGCAAGGGCCCGGCACATGGACGCCGGAGGCGCGAGCACCGCGAGCTCGGCCGGGCTGCGCTGGACCTCGTCGGCGTTGTCACCGACGACCGCGATCCTCGTCCCGGGCTCCGTGAAGCGGCCCGGGGCGTACGGCGACTGACGGAAGGCGGGCGCGCCGACCACCAGGATCGCGTCGTAGGGTGCGAGCCGCTCGCGCAGCCGCGGGCGGTCCGCCGGAAGCACGCCCGCAAAGAGGCGGTGGTCTTGCGGGAAACCGGCCCGCGCGCCGAACGACTCCTGGAACACGGGGGCGACGAGCCGCTCGGCGAGGCCGACGAGGGCTTCCCACGTCTCGGCGTCGTCGGCTCCCGCGCCGACGACCAGCGCCGGTGCCCGGGCGCCGTCGAGAAACCGGGTGAGCTGCTCCACCGCGGCCGGGTCGGCGGCGGCCGCCCGAACGACGCGCGCGGGCGCCGCGTCCTCACGATCCTCGTCGGCGGGCTCGCCCCAGTCGTCCATCGGCACGACCACCAGCGCCGGCCCGCGCTGCGTCTCCGCTTCGTGAGCCGCGCGGCCGATCGCGCCGGGGACGTCCTGCGCGCGGACCGGCTCGTCGACCCAGACGACGTACTCCCCGCCCAGCCCGCGGAGCCTGCCGGCGAGGAACGGCTCGAACGCGAGGTGGCGCCGGTCCTGCTGGCCGACGAGGACGACGAGCGGCGCGCGGTTGACGCGGGCCGTTGCGAGCGCGCCGACCGCATTGCCCAGGCCCGCGGTCGTGTGGAGGAGGGTGAGGGCAGGCTCCCTGCGTCCGATCGCCCAGCCCGTCGCGAGGCCCACGACCGAGCCCTCATGGAGCCCCAAGACGAACCGAAGGTCGTCCGGAAGGTCGGTGAGAAACGGCACCTCGGTCGAGCCGGGGTTGCCGAAGATCGTCGTCAGGCCCCGCTCCCGGAGGAGCTCGAAGGTCGCGTCGCGCACGGTTCCGCCGCTCACGGCGCGCAGTATCACGGGTGCGGAAGTTCGGTATGAGAACATCCGTTCACATGGAGGCCACCCAGGAACGGAACCCGGACTACGTCCAATCGCTCGAGCGCGGGCTAGCAGTGATTCGCGCGTTCGGCGCCGAGAGCCCCGAGCTCCGGCTGAGCGACGTCGCGCGGGCGACCGGCCTCACGCGCGCGGCGGCGAGGCGGTTCCTGCTGACGCTCGTCCGCCTCGGCTACGTCCGGCAAGACGGCAACACGTTCTCGCTGCGGCCCCGCGTGCTGGAGCTCGGGTATGCGTATCTGTCTGCGCTCAGCCTCCCGGAGGTCGCCCAGCCGCACATGGAGGCGCTCGTCGCCGAGGTGAACGAGTCCTCGTCCGTCGCCGTCCTCGACGACCTCGACGTCGTCTACGTCGCCCGCGTGCCGACGCAGCGGATCATGACCATCATCATCGCGGTCGGAACCCGCTTCCCCGCGTATGCGACGTCGATGGGGCGCGTGCTTCTGGCCGGCCTCGACCCGGACGCGCTCGACGAGCGGCTTGGCCGGATCGAGATCGAGCCGTTGACGGCGATGACCGTGCCCGACCGGGCAGCGCTCAGGGAGCGGATCGAGGAAGTCCGCGAGGTCGGCTGGGCCGCGGTAGACCAGGAGCTGGAGGAGGGCGTCCGATCCGCTGCCGTGCCGATCCGCGACGCCTCCGGCCGGGTCATCGCCGCGCTCAACATGTCGGTCCATGCGACGCGAATGACCATGCCGGCCCTTCGCCGGGAGGTCGTTCCCAAGCTGCTCCGGACGGCCGAGGCGATCGAGGTCGACCTCAGCGTGTCGGGAGGACCGGCGAGCGCGGTCGATAGCGCTTGACACGGTCTCGGCGCCGATGGGAGAGTGCGGTTCGGTAAACGGATAGTTGTTCTCATTGCGAACGCGAGAGGAGCCTGAGATGACGGCCAGCGCAGTCGAGAGCCCCGTCCGCGGTCTCCACATCGGTGGGGAGTGGACAGCCGCAGAGGGAGGGAACACGTTCGAGGACACGGACCCGTTCACCGGGGATGTGGTCGCCACCGTTCCGGCCGGCACCCGCGAGGACGCGCGCCGCGCGATCGAAGCGGCCTCGGCGGCGTTTCCTGCCTGGTCGGAGACTCCGCCCGCCGCGCGCCAGCAGATCTTTCTCAAGGCAGCCGACATCCTGGAGGCGCGGGGAGACGAGGTCGTCTCGTGGCTGACCCGCGAGACGGGCGCCACCTTCGGCATGGCGATGTTCCAGCTGCATTTCGTCCCGGGCCTCTTCAGGCAGGCGGCTGCGCTCCCCTACCAGCCCACCGGCGAGATCATCCCGTCCGACACCGGAGCGTTCGCCATGGGGCTGCGACGCCCGGTCGGGGTCGTCGCGGCGATCGCGCCGTGGAACGCGGCGCAGATCCTGTCGGCCCGCGCGATCACCGCTCCGCTCGCGCTCGGAAACACGGTCGTGCTGAAGCCGTCGGAGCACTCGCCGTACGTCGGCGGTCTCATCTGGGGCGAGATCTTCTCCGAGGCCGGGCTCCCCGAAGGCGTGCTGAACATCGTCACGCACGCACCCGGAGAGGCAGGGCCGATCGGCGAGGAGTTCGCCGAGCACCCGGCGGTCCGGGTGATCAACTTCACCGGCTCGACCGAGGCGGGTCGCAAGGTCGCAGAGGCCGCCGGCCGGAACCTCACGCGCGTCGTCCTCGAGCTGGGCGGGTCGAACCCGCTCGTCGTCCTTGGCGACGCCGACCTGGAGTACGCCGTGGACGCGGCGGCGTTCGGCTCGTTCTTCCACCAGGGTCAGATCTGCATGTCCGCGCGCAGGATCATCGTGGAGAAGCCGATCGCCGACGATTTCGTCCAGCGCCTGGTCGAGAAGACGAAGGGGCTCAAGGCCGGCAATCCGGGCGAGCAGGACACGATCATCGGGCCGCTGATCACCGAGGACGCCGTCTCGACCGTGAAGAGCCGGGTGGACGATGCGGTCCAGAAGGGAGCGAACGTGCTCGTCGGCGGCGAGGCGGACGGCTCCGTCTACCAGGCCACGCTCCTCACGGACGTTCCGCGGGACTCGGATTTCGCGCAGGAGGAGACGTTCGGGCCGGTCGCGTCGATCGAGGTGGTGGCGGACGCCGACGAGGCGGTGGATCGTGCGAACGACACCGCCTACGGCCTTTCGGCGGGGATCATCACCTCCGATGCCGACCGCGGGCTTGCGCTGGCGCAGAGGATCCAGTCGGGGATCGTCCACGTGAACGACCAGCCGGTGGGCGACGAGCCGCAGATGCCGTTCGGCGGCGTCAAGGGCAGCGGCTTCGGTCGCTTCGGCGGCACGGCTGCGATCAACGAGTTCACCGAAATCCACTGGGTGACCGTCCAGAGCGGTCCGCACCCGTTCCCCTTCTAGACGCGGGGGCTCGGAATGGCGGAGATCGTTCCGCTCGACCAGGCGGTCGGAGAGCTCGTCAACGACGGCGATGTCGTCGCGCTCGAGGGCTTCACGCACCTGATCCCGCACGCCGCGGGCCACGAGCTGATCCGGCAGGGCAAGCGTCGGCTGACCCTGGTCCGGATGACGCCCGACGTCGTCTACGACCAGCTCATCGGCATGGGTTGCGCGCACAAGCTCGTCTTCTCGTGGGGCGGCAACCCGGGGGTCGGGTCGCTCCACCGGCTACGGGACGCCGTCGAGCACGACTGGCCCGCCCCGCTCGAGCTGGAGGAGCACTCGCACGCAGGGATGGCGGCCGGGTACGCGGCCGGCGCGTCAAACTTCCCGTTCGGCCTCGTCCGGGGCTACGAGGGCACCGGTCTCGCCGAGCGGACGAACATCGGCTGGGTGACGTGTCCGTTCACGGGCGAGCGGCTTGCCGCCGTCCCGGCGATCCGACCCGACGTCGGGGTCATCCACGCGCAGCAGGCGGACGCCCGGGGCAACGTGCAGCTCTGGGGGATCAGCGGGGTGCAGAAGGAGGTCGTGCTCGGCGCCAAGCGCTCGATCGTGACCGTGGAGGAGATCGTCGAGGAGCTGGATCAGAAGCCCGGGTCGACGCAGCTGCCGGCCTGGACGGTGACCGCCGTCTGCGAGTGCCCCGGCGGTGCTCACCCTTCGTACTCGCACGGCTACTACGACCGGGACAACGCGTTCTACGTCAGCTGGGACGGCATCAGCCGCGACCGCGACCGGTTCCTCGCCTGGATGCAGTCCCACGTGCTCGACACGACGGACGTCGCCGAGTACCACCGCATCCTGCGGGAGAGCGAGGCGACCCCCGTTTGACGGAGGTGGAGTCCTACACAGCCGACGAGATGATGTCCGTCGCCGCCGCCCGGCGGCTGAGGGACGGCGCGGTCTGCTTCGTCGGGATCGGGTTGCCGAGCCAGGCGGCGAACCTCGCGCGCACCACGCACGCACCGGACTGCGTCCTGATCTACGAGAGCGGAGCGATCGGCGCGAAGCCGAGCCGGCTGCCGCTCTCGATCGGCGACGGGGAGCTCGCCGAGACCGCGGACACGGTGGTCTCGGTTCCGGAGATCTTCAGCTACTGGCTCCAGGGTGGGTGGATCGACGTCGGATTCCTCGGAGCCGCGCAGATCGACCGGTTCGGAAACCTGAACAGCACCGTCATCGGCGACTACGACCAGCCGCAGGTCCGTCTGCCCGGGGCCGGCGGCGCGCCGGAGATCGCCTCCTGGTGCAAGGAGGTGTTCGTGATGCTCCGCCAGACGCCGAGGGCGTTCGTCGAGCAGCTCGACTTCCTCACGAGCCTGGGCCGCCCTCGCGGGCAGCGCGGAGGTGTCGGCGTGACGTGCGTCGTCACCGACCTCGGCGTGCTCGAGCCGGATCCCGAGAGCGGAGAGCTGACGATGACGGCGCTCTACCCCGACGTAACCCCGGAGGAGGCTCGCGAGGCGACCGCGTGGGAGCTCAGGCTCGCCGACGAGCTCCGGCCGGTGCAGCCGCCGACGGCGGAGGAGCTCGAGGCTCTTCGGGCGCTGAAGCCGGCGAACGAGGAAACTGTCCGGCGATGAGCCGAACGATCGCCGACTCGTTCGAGACCGTCGCCGACGGGCAGGACGCCGGCCAGCCTCCGTATCTCTACCCCGACTACCGCTCGACGGAGCTGCGGGCGCCGAAGCGCCCGCTCGTGATCCTCCCGCACACCCTGTCGGAGCTCACCGGGCCGGCGTACGGCCACGAGTCGATCGGCGAGCTCGACCACGACCTCACCCGCCAGCACGACGGCGAGCCGCTCGGGGAGCGCATCAACGTCGGCGGCCGGGTAACCGACTCCTCGGGACGGCCGGTCCGCTCGTCGCTGATCGAGATCTGGCAGGCGAACGCTGCCGGCCGCTATCTCCACGAGGTCGACCAGCATCCCGCACCGCTCGATCCCGAACTTCTCGGGCGCGGGGCGCTGCTTGACCGACGACGACGGACGCTACAGCTTCGTGACCGTGAAGCCCGGCGCGTACCCCTGGCGCAACCACCCCAACGCCTGGCGCCCCGCGCACATCCACCTCTCGCTGTTCGGCCGGGCCTTCACGAACCGGCTCGTGACGCAGATGTACTTCCCCGGGGATCCGCTGTTCGAGTTCGACCCGATCTTCCAGTCCGTCCGCGATGCCGATGCCCGGGAGCGGCTCGTGTGCAGGTTCGACTACGACACCACGGAGCCCGAGTGGGCGCTCGGGTACCGGTTCGACGTCGTCCTGGGCGGGCCGGCCGAGACGCCCATGGAGAGCTGATGCCCGCGACGACGCCGTCACAGACCGTCGGCCCGTACTTCACGCTCGGGCTCTTCGCCTCGCAGGCGGAGAAGCTCGTCGAGCCGAGCGCCTCCGGAGCAGTCCGGGTGACCGGCCGCGTGCTCGACGGCGCGGGCGAGCCGGTTCCCGACGCGATGGTCGAGATCTGGCAGGCGGACGAGGACGGCCGCTACCGGGACGACTTCGGCTGGGGCCGGTCGGGATGCGACGCTGACGGCCGGTTCTCGTTCACCACCGTCAAGCCGGGACGCGTCGGCGAGGCGGATGCCCCGCACGTGGTCGTGATGGTCTTCGCCCGGGGCCTGCTGAGGGCCGTGCTCACGCGGATGTACTTTCCGGACGAGGAGGAGGCGAACGCCGGCGATCCCGTCCTCTCCCGTCTCGACGACGGCTCGACGCTCGTCGCGAGGACGGAGGACGGCGGCTACGAGTTCGACGTGCGCCTCCAGGGCGACGAGCAAACGGTCTTCTTCGCCGTCTGAGATGTTCGACCGGCTCTTCGTGCCCGCCGACGCCCGCGACGCGCTCGGAGACTCCGCGTGGCTCGCGGCCATGCTGGAGGTGGAGGCCGCGCTCGCGCGCGCGGAGGTCGGCTGCCGGGGTCATCCCCGACGAGGCCGGGGAAGCGATCGGCGCAGCCTGCCGGCCGGAGTCGTTCGACCCTGCCGCCATCGCTGACGAAGGCCGCTCGCCGGGCAACCCGGTGGAGCCGCTCGTTCGTGCCCTGAGAGAGGCGGTCGGGGACGACGCCGCGGAGTACGTCCACTTCGGCGCGACGAGCCAGGACATCCTGGACACGGCGGCGATGCTCGTGTCGAGCCGGGTGCTCGGGCTGATCCTGGAGCGGCTCGAGGTTGTTGCCGAGGAGTGTGCTCGGCTTGCGGACGCCCATCGCGCCACGCCGATGGTCGGAAGGACGCTGCTGCAGCAGGCGGAGGCGGTCACGTTCGGCCTGAAGGCCGCCGGCTGGCTCGTCGCCGTGCTCGAGGCGCGAACGGTGCTGGTCCGGGTGCGCGACGAGCGCCTCGCCGTCCAGCTCGGCGGCGCCGCCGGAACCGTCGCGCCGCTCGGTGAAAGCGGTCCCGAGGTGCTCCGGCTGTTCGCAGGCGAGCTCGAGCTGGCCGAGCCGGTCGCGCCGTGGCACACGAACCGGACGCGAATCGCCGAGCTCGGCTCGGCGCTTGCGATCGCCGCGGGCGTCGCCGCAAAGATCGGGCTGGACATCGGGCTGATGAGCCAGAACGAGGTCGGAGAGGTCTCGGAGGCGAATGCCGGCGCGTCGTCGGCCATGCCGCACAAGCGCAATCCCGTCGGCAGCGTGCTCGCCGTCGCGTGCGCTCGACAGGCCGGCGCCCAGGCGAGTGTCCTGACGGCGCCGCTCGTCCAGGAGCACGAGCGCGCCTTTGGCGCGTGGCATGCCGAGTGGCCGGCGCTGGTCGGGGCTCTCGGCTACACGACCGGCGCGGTGGACGCAGCCCGCCGGGCGCTCGACGGTCTCGAGGTCCACGAGGAGCGGATGCAGGCGAACCTGGAGCAGAGCGGCCGCGAGCCGGATCCCGGCTCGGCGGAGGCATTCGTCGAGCGGGCGCTGGCGAGCTACCGGGAGGTCGCGGACACATGAGGCTCCACTACCGGCTGGACGGAGACGCGCATGGCGCCGGTGCTCGCGCTGCCGAGCTCGCTCGGTACGAGCACGGAGCTCTGGACGGAGAACGTTCCGTACTGGACAGAGAGGTTCCGCATCCTTCGCTTCGACCAGCGCGGCCACGGAGGCTCGGAGGTTCCGCCCGGCCCGTACTCGCTGGACGACCTCGGCCGCGACTTCCTCGCGCTCCTCGACCAGCTCGAGCTCGAGCGCGTCTCGATCTGCGGGCTCTCGCTGGGCGGCGCAACCGCGATGTGGGTGGCGGCCGAGGCGCCGGAGCGGGTCGACCGCCTGACCCTGGCGTGCACCTCGGCGAGGTTCGGCGAGCCGGAGCAATGGCTCGAGCGGGCCGAGACCGTCCGAGGCGCCGGCATCGAGGCGATCGCCGACAGGGTGGTCGCGCGCTGGTTCACCGACGACGTCGAGCCGGAAACGGTCTCCCGCTTCCGGAGCCTCCTCGTCTCCACGCCGGCCGAGGGCTACGCGGCGTGTTGTGAGGCGCTCGCGGGCTGGGACTTCCGCGACCGGCTCGGGGAGATCCGCGCGGAGACGCTCGTGCTCGCCGGCGGGGAGGACGCCGCCGCGCCGCTTCCCGACTCGGAGCTGCTCGCGGAGCGCATCCCCCGCGCCAGGCTGGTCGTGGTCGAGAGTGCGGCCCACCTGGCGAACGTCGAGCAGCCGGAGTCGTTCGCGAGCGCCGTCGCGGAGTCCGTCCCGGAGGCCGCATGAGCCACGACGAGGGCATGAGGATCCGGCGCGAGGTGCTCGGGGACGAGCACGTGGACGCAGCGGTCGAGGGCACGACGGAGGACACGAAGGACTTCCAGGACCTGATCACGCGCTATGCCTGGGGCGAGATCTGGGCCAGGCCCGGGCTCGACCGGCGCACCCGCAGCGCGATCACGCTGATGGCCCTTGTGGCGCTGAACCGGGAGCACGAGCTCGCGATGCACATCCGCGGGGCGCTCCGGAACGGCCTCACCCGCGAGGAGATCGGCGAGGTGCTGCTCCAGAGTGCGATCTACTGCGGCGTTCCGGCCGCGAACGGTGCCTTCGCGGTCTTCCGGGACGTCATGGCCGAAGAGGGAGGGACATGAGCCAAAGAACCACGCCACCGTTCCGCGCCGATCACGTCGGCAGCCTGCTCAGGCCGGCCGAGCTCCTGCAGGCGCGAGAGGACTTCGCGGCCGGGCGGATCTCGAAGGACGACCTCGGGAGGGTCGAGGACGAAGCGATCCGCGGGGTCGTCGGGATGCAGGAGGAGGTGGGGCTCCAGTCCGCGACCGACGGCGAGTTCCGCCGGACGTCCTGGCACATGGACTTCATCTACCAACTGGACGGCATCGATCCCGCTGACGAGCAGATCAAGGTCGAGTTCCACAACGAGAAAGGTGACGTCGAGTTCACGACGGCCGCGCTCAGCGTCCACGACCGGATCGGCCTCTCAAAGACGATCTTCGGCGACGCCTTCGAGGCGTTGAGGTCGATGACCACGAAGGCCGTCCCGAAGCTGACGATCCCGTCGCCGAGCATGGTCCACTACCGGGGCGGGCGCGCCGCGATCAGCGAGGACGCGTACTCGGACATCGAGGAGTTCTGGGCCGATCTGGTCGCCGCCTATCGCGAGGAGGTTCGGCGGCTGGGCGAGCTCGGCTGCACCTACCTGCAGTTCGACGACACGAGCCTCGCCTACATGAACGATCCGAAGCAGCGGGCGTACATCGCGGAGATCGGCGGTGACGCCGAACACCAGCACGAGCACTACATCCGCCACATCAACGAGGCGCTCGCCGACCGGCCGGAGGGCATGAGCGTGACGACCCACATGTGCCGCGGCAACTTCCGCTCCTCCTGGGCCGCCGAGGGCGGCTACGACTTCGTTGCGGAGGCTCTCTTCAACGAGCTCCAGGTCGACGGGTTCTTCCTCGAATACGACGACGAGCGCTCCGGCACCTTCGAGCCCTTGCGGTTCGTCCCCGAGGGAAAGATGGTCGTGCTCGGGCTCGTGACGACGAAGCGAGGCGAGCTCGAGCAGAAGGACGAGCTGAAGCGGCGGCTCGACGAGGCGTCGAAGTTCGTCCCGCTCGACCAGCTCTGCCTCTCGCCGCAGTGCGGCTTCTCCTCGACGGTTGAGGGGAACGCGCTCACGCACGACGAGCAGGTCGCCAAGCTCCGCCTGATCGTCGAGACGGCGCAAGAGGTCTGGGGCTGAGGACCGAGCGGACGCAGGTCGGCATCGTCGGCGCCGGACCGGCCGGCCTCGTCCTCGCTCACCTGCTCCACCTCGAGGGGATCGACTCCGTCGTCCTCGAGGACAGGAGCCGCGAGTACGTCGAGCAGCGGATCCGGGCCGGCGTGCTCGAGCAGGGCACCGTCGACCTGCTGACCGAGATCGGCGTCGGAGAGCGGCTGCGACGCGAGGGCCTCGTCCACGACGGGATCGAGCTTCAGTTCGCCGGAGAGCGCCACCGGATCGACTTCCCCTCGCTGACCGGCGGGCGGAGGATCACGGTCTACGGCCAGCAAGAGGTCGTGAAGGACCTGATCGCCGCCCGGCTCGAGACCGGCCGGCCGCTGCTCTTCGAGGTCGCCGACGTCAGCGTCGACGGCTTCGACGGCGACGAGCCTGCCATCCGCTTCCGCCACGGCGGGGAGGACGTCGAGCTTCGGTGCGACTTCATCGCCGGCTGCGACGGCTTCCACGGGATCTCCCGGGACAGCATCCCGGCCGGAGCCCTGTCGGTCTTCGAGCGGGACTACCCCTTCGCGTGGCTCGGGATCCTCGCCGAGGCGCCGCCGTCGAACGAGGAGCTGATCTACGCCTACCACGACCGCGGCTTCGCGCTGCACAGCATGCGGACGCCGTCCATCACACGCCTCTACCTCCAGGTGCGGCCGGACGAGGATCTCGCGGAATGGCCGGACGACCGCATCTGGGACGAGCTCGAGCGCCGGATGGGGCTCGAGGGTGGACGCTGAACACCGGCAAGATCATCGAGAAGGGCATCGCCGGGATGCGCAGCTTCGTGGTCGAGCCGATGCAGCACGGCCGGCTCTTCCTCGCCGGTGACGCGGCCCACATCGTCCCGGCGACCGGCGCGAAGGGCCTCAACCTCGCCGTCGCCGACGTGCGAGCCTTGGCCGCGGGGCTTGCGGCGTGGTACCGCGACGGCGACGACTCGCTGCTCGAGAACTACTCGTCGACGGTTCTCCGGCGGGTCTGGCGGGCCGAGCACTTCTCGTGGTTCATGACGTCGATGCTCCACCGGCGCGAGGACGCGGACCCGTTCGAGGTCAAGCTGCAGCTCGCCCAGCTGGCGTACGTCTGCGGCTCGGAGCGCGCAGCGGCGTCACTGGCCGAGAACTACGTCGGGCTCGAGCACTTCTAGGCGCCGGGCGTT
This sequence comes from uncultured Actinomycetes bacterium, assembly GCA_963733855.1. Taxonomy (GTDB): domain Bacteria; phylum Actinomycetota; class Thermoleophilia; order Gaiellales; family Gaiellaceae; genus JACDAN01. The sequence goes on along the minus strand of CAVTEL010000017.1, from coordinate 39,405 downwards.
TGCCCGCCACCGGCCCGGGTAGAGCCTTTCTGTAACCGCACAGGGGGAACCCATGAAGAGGTTCAGGCTCACAGCTGCGGCTGCGGTGTCGATCCTCGCGGTGGTTGCGGCAGCCGCGGGCGGCGTGGTGGCCGCGACGCAGTCGAGCGACGAGCAGGCGCTCAGACCCACTCGAGAGCCGGCGGATCGCCGGATCGAGTCGCGGGTCAATCACCTGCTCTCGAAGATGACGCTGGAGGAGAAGCTGGAGCAGATCCAGCTGCTGCCGGACTTCCTCGTCACCGAAGCAGAGGTTCGGGAAGGCCTCGGCTCGGTGCTGAGCGTGACCGATCCGGCGCGGATCAGGGAGCTTCAGACGATCGCCGTGGAACAGTCGCGGCTGAAGATCCCGCTGCTCTTCGCCTTCGACACCATCCACGGATTCCGGACGGTCTTCCCGATTCCGCTCGCCGCCGGAGCGAGCTTCGATCCGCAGGTCGCGTTCGACGACCACACGTACGGCGCGCGCGAGTCGGCCGCCGTCGGGCTCAAGCAGACGTACGCACCGATGGTCGACGTCTCGCACGAGCCGCGCTGGGGTCGTATCGCCGAGGCCGCCGGTGAGGATCCGTATCTGAACTCCGTGCTCGGCGCCGCGCGGGTGAAGGCGATCCAGGGACGCGACTACAGCGCCCCGGACAAGCTCGTCGCCAGCCCCAAGCACTTCGCGGCCTACGGCCAGCCGGAGGCGGGCCGTGACTACAACACGACCGACATGTCCATCCAGCGGCTGTGGAACTTCTACCTGCCGCCGTTCAAGGCGGCGATCGACGCCGGCGCCGACACGGCCATGTGCTCGTTCAACGCCATCAACGGTGTGCCGGGCTGCGGCAACGACTACCTGATGAACGAGATCCTCAAGGACGAGTGGGACTTCGACGGGTTCGTCGAGGGCGACTGGACCGCCGTCGCCGAGATGCGCGCCTGCCCGCCCGTGAACCCGAACTCCGGTGAATGCGGGCACGGCGTGGCCGAGGACGGCCCGGCTGCCGCGGAGCTCGCGCTCGAGTCCGGCGTCGACTCCGAGATGACGAGCACGCTGATCCGCGACTTCGGCGCCCAGCTGCTCCGGGACCGGCGGATCTCGATGAGGCGGATCGACGACGCGGTGCGCCGGATCCTGCGCGTGAAGTTCCGCGCCGGCCTGTTCGAGAACCCGTACGCGCCGTACACGCCGGCGGAGGCCGAGGCGCAGATGCTGCGGCCCGACGCGGTCGCGGCCGCCAGGAACGCCGCTAGCCGCTCGATGGTGCTCCTGAAGAACGAGGGCGGGATCCTGCCGCTCGATCCCACGAAGAGGACGGCCGTGATCGGCCCGCTGGCCCGGAACGGCCACGACATGCTCGGCCCGTGGTGGGGCGCCGGCCGCGACGCCGACGTCGTCACCGTCTTCGACGGGATCGCGCAGCAGAGCCCGGGCGCGACGTACGCCCAGGGCTGCCAGCTCTCGAACACCGAGCCTCCGCATACCGATCCCGAGGGTTGCGGTAGCGAGGCCGGGTTCGCCGAGGCAGTCGCCGCGGCGAACGCCGCCGAGCAGGTCGTACTCGCGCTGGGCGAGACCCGCGAGATGAGCGGTGAAGCGGCAGCGCGCAGCACGCTCGACCTCCCGGGCAAGCAGGAGGACCTGATCCGTGCGATCAAGGCGACCGGCAAGCCCTATGCGGTCGTGCTGTTCACCGGTCGCCCGCTTGCGCTCGAGGACATCGTCGGCGACATGCCGGCGCTGCTCCAGGCGTGGTTCCCAGGTGTCCAGGCGGGCCATGCGGTGGCCGACGTCGTGTTCGGCAAGGTCAACCCGGGCGGCAAGCTGCCCGTGTCGTTCCCGCGCCGTCTCGGCCAGGTGCCGATCTACTACAACCACGAGCGGACCGGACGGCCCTGCAACCCCGACGTGAAGTGGAACTCGCGGCACCGTGACATCCCGAGCTGCTCGCCGCTCTTCGAGTTCGGCTTCGGGCTCAGCTACACGACGTTCGAGATCTCGAACCTGCAGCTCAGCTCGTCGTCGGTCTCGAGGCACGGAAGCATCAAGGCGTCCGTGACCGTAAGGAACACCGGCAGTCGAGTGGGGGACGAGGTCGTGCAGCTCTACATCCACGACCCGGTCGCGAGCATCTCCCAGCCGGTCCGCCGACTGCGCGGGTTCGAGCGCGTGACGCTGACCCCGGGCCAGTCCCGGACGGTCACGTTCACGCTCGACAAGAGCGACTTCGGCTTCTACGACGACCGCGGCAGGCTCGTCGTCGAGCCGGGGCAGATCGACGTGTACGCGGGGTCGAGCTCCGCGGCGACACTCACGAGGACGTTCACCGTACGGAACTAGGCGCGGTGAGAGGGGCCTGCCTCGGCGGGCCCCTCTCACTGACTTCCCCAGCGCCCCTCTCATCCGATCTGGGCGATGCCTACAGGACGCTGCAACATCAGAGTCGCGGGCGTTCACGTGTGCCGCTGGCTTGCTTACTCCGGCTCTCCGGTCCTCCTCGAGGAGCTGCTCTATGGGCCCAAGAACTCCCTCGTCGTCCAGAGCCTGCACTCGCAGATGGGGGCGGAGGAGACGAACGGAGACGGATTCGGAGTCGGCTGGTACGGAGACCGAGAGACGGCAGCTGTCTTCCGCAGCATCGAACCGGCATGGAACGACCGGAACCTGCGCGCCCTCTCAGCGCACATCACGTCAGGCCTGGTCTTCGCGCACATTCGCGCCTCGACCGGGTCGCCGGTCCAGCAGACGAACTGCCATCCGTTCCAGCACGGGCGCTGGCTCTGGATGCACAACGGCATGATCCGCGAGTACCACGCGCTGAAGCGTGACCTCACGCTGGCCGTCAGCCCTGAGCGGTACCCGGACATCGAAGGCACGACCGACTCCGAGGTGATGTTCCACCTCGCATTGACGTTCGGGCTGGAGGAGGACCCGCCCGCAGCGGTCGCGCGCGTGATCGGCCTGGTCGAGCAGGTCGGCCGCGAGCATGGTGTCGAGCATCCGTTCCAGGGGACGATCGCGACGTCCGACGGTGAGTGCATCTGGGCCTTCCGGTACTCGAGCGAGCGGCAGTCCCGATCCCTCTTCTACAGCACCGACGTTCGCACCCTGCGGGCCGTCTATCCGGAGAACGAGCTCCTGCAAGAAGTGGGGGACGAGGCGCGGCTCGTCGTCTCCGAGCCGCTCGGCGATGCGCTCCCGGGTGCATGGAACGAGGTCCCCGAGTCGTCGTACGGGGTGATCCAGCCCGGGCAGGACGAGCTGCATCCGTTCACGCCGGCCGCCGATCTCGCCGCCGTGGCACGCACCTGATGGCCCTCACGCACCCGAAAGGCCCTGCGACGCCCCGGAACGATCTCGCGGTGGCGCCGATCTTCACGCTGGAAAGCGAGAGCATTCCCCGGGATCGGATCCCGGACGGCGAGATGGCGCCGGACGTCGCCTACCAGATCATCCACGACGAGCTGATGCTCGACGGCAATGCGCGGATGAACCTTGCGACCTTCGTCACCACCTGGATGGAGCCGCAGGCCGAGAGGCTCATGGCCGAGTGCCTCGACAAGAACATGATCGACAAGGACGAGTACCCGCAGACGGCGGAGCTCGAGATGCGCTGCGTCAACACGCTCAGCCGCCTCTGGAACGCCCCCGAAGCCGACCAGGCGACCGGGTGCTCGACGACCGGCTCGAGCGAGGCTGCGATGCTCGGCGGGCTGGCGCTGAAGCGCCTCTGGCAGAAACGCCGCGGCGAGGCCGGGAAGCCGGCGGATCGCCCGAACCTCGTCATGGGGATCAACGTGCAGGTCTGCTGGGAGAAGTTCGCCAACTACTGGGACGTCGAGATGCGACTCGTCCCGATGGAGGGAGACCGGTTCCATCTCTCGGCCGAGGAAGCAGTCGCCCTATGCGACGAGAACACGATCGGCGTCGTGGCGATCCTCGGCTCGACCTTCGACGGCTCGTACGAGCCCATCCAGGAGATCTGCGAGGCGCTCGACGACCTCGAGGAACGGACCGGAATCGACGTGCCTGTACACGTCGACGGGGCCTCCGGAGCGTTCGTGGCCCCGTTCGTCGACGAGGAGCTCGAATGGGATTTCCGTCTCCCGCGTGTCGCCTCGATCAACGCCTCCGGCCACAAGTACGGGCTCGTGTACCCGGGAGTCGGCTGGATCGTCTGGCGTGACGCGGATGCTCTGCCCGAAGACCTGATCTTCTGGGTCAACTACCTCGGCGACAACATGCCGACGTTCGCGCTCAACTTCTCGCGGCCGGGCGCCCAGGTGGTGGCGCAGTACTACAACTTTCTCCGGCTCGGGTTCGAGGGGTACCGCAGCGTGCAGAGCTACGCGCGCGACGTGGCGACGAGCCTCGCGGACCAGATTGAAAGGCTGGGCCCGTTCGAGCTGATCACGCGCGGGGACGAGCTGCCCGTTTTCGCATTCACCCTCGCCGAGGAGGTCGACAACTTCACCGTCTTCGACGTTTCCAATGCGCTCCGGGAGCGTGGATGGCTCGTGCCGGCCTACACCTTCCCGGAGAATCGCACCGATCTCGCCGCGCTTCGCGTCGTCGTCAAGCGCGGGTTCGGACACGACATGGCCAACCTGCTCGTCGGCGACCTCCAGCGCCAGCTACCGCGGCTCCAGAAGCAGGCCGCACCGCTGCACGACGGCACAGCCACCGGCTTCAGCCACTAGCGAATCACCCGATTTGGTTGACGAGCTGACCGCCATGGCGAACTCCCTCAGGGCGGGAGATCACCTGCTCGAGCGCATGGGAAGCCAGGCACTTGTGTCCGCGGGTGCCACCGCGGGCGCAGACGCAGCGTGACGAACTCCGAGGCCGCGAGCCCCGCCCGGGCGGGGCTCGTCCTCCTCTCGCTCATCCTCGTAGCGGCCGTCGCCAACCTGAACCTGGCCGTTGCCAACGTCGCGCTTCCGTCGATCGCCAAGGAGTTCGACTCCAGTCAGACGACTCTCAACCTGATCGCGGTCGGCTACTCGTTGGGGCTGGCTGCTTCGGTGCTGTATTTCGGCGCTGTCGGCGACCGCTACGGGCGCAAGCTGATGCTGATCCTCGGCATGGCGCTGTCGATTCCGGCGTGCCTGCTCGCCGCCTGGGCTCCGACGGACGAGGTCCTCTTCCTCTCTCGCGTCATGGGTGGGCTCTCGGCCGGTATGGCCTTCCCGACGACGCTCGCCCTGATCACGGCGCTCTGGTCTGGGCCCGGGCGCACGAAGTCGATTGCACTGTGGTCAGGGATCGGCGGCGCGATCTCCTCCCTCGGGCCCGTGCTCTCCGGCGCCCTGCTCGAGGAATTCTGGTGGGGCTCCGTGTTTCTGCTCTCGCTCCCGCTGGCGGCAATTGCTCTGGTAATGGCGCTCGCTCTTCGTCCCAGCCCACGTCAACGAGGCGACGGATCCCGTCGACAACCTCGGCGGGATCCTGTCTGTCGTTCTCGTGGCCGCCCTCGTCCTGTCGATCAACTTCGCGCCTGTTCCCAACAAGGGAACGCTGGCGCTCGGGCTGGCGGCCATCGCTGTCGCCGCCCTGGTTGCCTTCCTGCTCCGTCAGCGGCAGGCGGCGAACCCGCTCTACGACCTCATGGTCGCCCGGCGACGCGTCTTCTGGGTCGCAGCAACCGCCGGGGTGATCGTGTTCGGGACCCTCATGGGCGCGATGTTCATTGGCCAGCAGTTCCAGCAGAACGTGCTCGGCTACTCGACCTTCGAGGCAGGGCTTTCGATCTTGCCGGCCGCTGCCTGCATGGTTGCTGGTTGCGCCTCGCTCGGCGAAGCTCGTCGAGGCTCGTGGCGCACGTTTCACGCTGCTCGCCGGCTACCTCTTCTGTTTCCTCGGCTTCCTCACCATGCTGCTGCTCTGGAACGAAGGCATCTCCTACTGGCCGCATCGCTCTCGCCTACTCGCTCGTCGGGATCGGCGTCGGGTTCGCCGGCACCCCAGCCTCGCACTCCCTCACCGGGTCCGTGCCGGTGCAGCGCGCCGGCATGGCGTCGGGGACGGCGGACCTCCAACGCGACCTTGGCGGCGCGATCATGCAGTCGATCCTCGGCGCGCTGCTCACCGCGGGCTACGCGGCGGCAGTCGGAGCGGCGATCGCAGCCTCGCCGGACAGGGAGGAGGTCACGGACGGCGTCGCAGCCCAGCTGACGAAGTCGTTCGCCAGCGCGGAGGCGATCGCCGAGCAGCACCCGCAGTACGCCGGCCAGATAACGGCCGCGGCGAAGGAGTCCTTCCTCGACGGCGCCGACTGGGCCTACACGGCCGGAATCGTCGCCATCCTGCTCGGTGCAGCGCTGGTCTTCCTCCGCTTTCCTCGCAGGGAGGAGGAACAGCGGTTGCTCGCCCAGTACCAGGCCGAGGACACCTGAACACCCCCCGCATTGACTGGAACGGGAGCTGAAGGAAGCATGAGGGGCCTCTACTCGGCGACGATCACGTCGCAGCCGGCGTCGCGCTTGATCTGGGTGGCGACGTCCGGGCCGAAGATTCGTGCGAGCAGCCCGTGGTGATGCGAGCCGATCACGATCAGCTCGGCCCCGCGATCCTTGGCCGCTTCAACGATCTCGTTTGCGGGGTCGCCCGCGGCCCACATGTACTCGCCCGTGAGACCCGCGGACTCGATGCGCTCTCTGGCCTGCGCGAGTATCGGTTCGAGCTCGGGCGGCTCGACGAGTGGGATCATCCGTGCCGGCGAGTCGTCCAGCGTGCCGAAGTTCTGCGGACCCTCGGGGTTCAGCGGCATCTCCGCGACGGCGACGACGACGAGCTGCGCGCGGGCGCTGCGCGCCTCGTCGATCGCGCGGTCGAGCGCTTGGCTCGAGCGCTCCGCTCCGTCGTAACCGACGACGATCGTGGAGACCACGACGCAACGATAAGCGTTTAGACCCGCCCGCAACATCGTCCCGACGGTATGAAGCCGTCGCTGCTCATTCGCGCTGGCCTCTCACCCGGGAGGCCCGGGCAGCCGCGCGAGCTGGACGACGGAGAACACGAGCAGGACTGCGCCCACCGCGACCAACCCGTAGCGGACGCCGCGAAGGGGGAACTGCGTGCTGATCCCGACGAGGAAGAGGACGGTGGCGAGAAAGACGGTCGTCCGAACGTAGTCGTCCGATCGCTCAGCGGCCTCCACCCCCGAGGCAAAGGCCTCATCGGCCTCCCGGTCCAGCGCCACCGCCTCTGCCAGACCGGGCTGCCGGTACTGCGGCATGTACGTCGGCCCGCGAGGGGCTTGCGCATTCGACTCGGGGCTCGTGGCGCGCCAAGCGTCGAATGCGGCCCGGAACTCGGGCCGGAAGCGGCGCTCCGCCAGCGCCATCGCCTCCTGGTTGGCGGCCGTGTACGCCGCGAACCAGGCCTCGAAGGTCGAGGAGTCGAAGTTGCGCAGCTCCATCGCCTCCAGGTTCGCCCGGCTCGCCTCTGTTCTCTCGGTCGTGGCCTCGGCGAGACTGACGCGCGACTCCGTGCTCCACTTCGCCGCCGCGTAGCCCGACCAACCTGCGAGGAGCGCGACCACCGACAGGAGGACGGCTTCCGCGATCGAGAGGGTGCGATCGCGTTGCTCGCGGGGCGTGTGCCGGGCGTGATGGCCGATCTCCTTCCCGACTTCCGGCGCCGCGAGTCCCTCGGGCATTTCGTAGCGGCTCGCCTAAGCGCCCGCTCGGGACTGCTCGCGAAGACGCAGCGGACCGGGTGGGACGCGGCCGCGTGCGAAGGCGTCCACGCGACCCCAGCGCCCGGGAATGTCGAGCAGCGCGAGAAGGCCGATGCTCTCGGGAAGCATGGGATCGACCACGAGGTTGTCGCCGATCGGCTCCAGCCCCAGCATGGTGCGCAGCAGGAGCAGCGGGGCTCCGGTCGACCAGGCTTGAGGGCTGCACGCGGTCGGATACTGGACCGGGTACTTCGTCACTCCGCGCTGGTACCCGCCGAACGCCTCGGGGAGCCGGCCGTCGAAGAACTCCGCAGCGTCGAGGATCCCGGCCGCGACCTGGGCCGCCTCCTCTTTGAAGCCGTAGCGCCGAAGCCCCCAGGCGATGAACGAGCTGTCGAACGGCCAGACCGTTCCGACGTGGTACCCGATCGGGTTGTAGCGTGCCTCGCCCTCGGCCATCGTCCGGACGCCCCAGCCGGAGAACAACCGCGGCCCCATCAGGTTGCGGGCGACGGCCTTCGCCTTCGACTTCTCGACGATCCCGCTCCAGAGCAGGTGGCCGTTGTTCGACGTCAGAGAGTCGACCTGCTTTCCGTCCGGGTCGAGCGCCACGGCGAAGTACTCGCCGTCGGCGACCCAGAAGTCGCGGTTGAAGCGCCGCTTGAGGTCGGCCGCCTCACGCTCCAGCCTGTCGGCGAAGGCGCGATCCTTCCAGATCTCCCTCGCCAGCCGGGCGCCGCGGATCTTCGCGTCGTAGGCGTACCCCTGCAGCTCGCAGGTTGCACGCGGGAATCCCGGGAGCCGGCCGTCGCGGTACGAGATCGAGTCCCACGAGTCCTTCCAGCACTGGTTCTCGAGGCCCGTGTCCTCGTTGCGTCGCTGATAGGAGACGTAGCCGTTGCCCATCAGGTCCGCGTACTCGTCGATCCAGTTCAACGCGGCGCGAGCCTCGCGCTCGAGGTCGCGCACGAGGCGCCGGTCTCCGGTCCAGCGCTCGTATTCGTCGAGCAGCACGACGAAGAGCGGCGTTGCGTCGGCCGAGCCGAAGTAGGGCGAGTGCGGGCGCTCCTCGAAGGCCGTCAGCTCGCCGTAGCGCATCTCGTGGAGGATGCGGCCGGGGTCCTCGTCGCGGAAGTCGTCGACACGGCTCCCCTGCCAGTCGCCCAACGCCATCAAGGTCGTGGCGGCGAGCTCCGGCGTGAAGGGCAGCGCCTGCAGGCTCGTGAAGATGCTGTCGCGGCCGAACATGGTCATGAACCACGGAAGTCCTGCGGCGGGCAGGCTTCTTCCGCCCCCGATGACGGGCGGGGAGAAGCGCAGGGCGGCCAAGTCCACGAGGCTGCGGCGGTAGGTCGACTTGAGCGAGTCCCAGTCGCATTCGAGGCGCGGGGCGTCGTCGATCCACCGTTGGAGGCTCCGCGCCATGTTCGGTTTGGCCTGCCTCTTGCCCCGCTCGTACTTCGGCCGGGCATAGGTTCCGCCGGCACCGGCGGCCGTGACCACGTCGAGGTCCGTGGTCCACGATCCGTGGGGCTCGATGTGGACGGCGAAGGTCAGCCCCTTCTTGTCGAGCTTCGCCGGCGCGGACGCGGAGATGACGGTCACCCGCTCGAATGACTCGCGCTTGTACCCGAGCACGAGGCGGTTCTTCTCGATCTTCGTGTAGTAGCGCCCCTTCTTGTCCAGGGCGTCCTTGACCTCGAACAGGTCGGCGAAGTCGCTGGCGGCATCGACTCGGACCTTGAGATCGACCGGCTGCTCGTCGTGGTTCAGGATCGTGAGCTCCTCGTGGAAGCCGTCGCCGACTGCGCGCCGTCGGATCACCGAGAGCTTCGAGTCGACGTAGACCGTTCCAGTGCCCGGGACGAGGAAGAAACGCGTCTCGAAGTACTGCAGGTCGTCGACCGAGAGCGGATTGAGGCGCTGCCCGTTGACCGTCAACACCCACGTCGAGAGGAACCGGTTGTCGAAGGAGAACAGCCCTGTTGGATCGGTCATCGACGCCTCGATGTCGCCGCGCGAGTCGCTGACGACGAAGGTGTTGCCGTCGAGGATCCTGATGAGATCGTCGCTCATGATCGCTTGCCGTCCGGGCCGGGGAAGAGCTTCTGGAACCGCACCAGCAGCGTCCGATCTCCCTCGATGCCGACCTCGCCGCGGAGCACCGCGGCCATGGTGTTCTGTTGCCCGGCTGCGATCGCGTCGAAGAGGGACTTGTCCGCGCGCACGACGCAGTCAGCCTTCCGATTCCGGTGCGAGATCGAGACGTCGCCTTTCTCGATCTCGATCAGCCAGCGCTCGGTCCGCTTGCCCGTCGCGAGGTCGAAGCGCAGCGTGCCTCGTGTCTTTTCCAGCAACGGTTCGTGGCCCCGCGCCTCGAGACCCTCGAAGAACTCGGTGGTGGCGTCGGTCATCGACGCCCATCGAATCGCGTCGATCCCGGCGAGGCATCACCCGGACCGCATGAACGGGCCAGGCCGCTTGGGTAGGCAGCGGCCGAGAATCCGAGCGGCGGCCTCCTTGCGTAGGGACCTGCGGGGGAAATGGCGACATCCGTTCGCAGCAGGGTGCGGCGCTTCAAACGCGGCTCCGCCTAGGGGAGAGAGCCTGCGGGCTCGGGCGTCGGCGCAGGTCATGCTCCACCACGCCCTGCTCGGGACGGACGAGCGAGCGGACGTTGATCGGCTTTTGGCCCTTCTCGCCGGGCACGAGAACGCTCGTTGTGTCCCGTTGAGCTCACTCATCGCAGCCTGACGTTCGAGATTGCTGTCCGCTCCGGCCGGGGGATGAATTCTCGTGGTCCGAGCGTTCAACTTAGTAAGCGCTAACTGGGGGAAACATGCTCGACGTCGCCAGAAACGAGACGTTGCGCGGAGGCCAGCAGCTCCGCGTCAGCCGGACGGCGCCTCCCCGCGTCGCAGGCGCCGGCTCGAAGCTCCTGCTGGTTGCGAACGCGAATGCCAGCGGCCTCAACGGGAGCCGGGAGACGGTCGACCGCGTGTCGTCCCTGCTCCACTCGTTCGGGGCTTTCGTCGAGACGCGCTGGACGGGCTCGCCCGGCGAGCTCGACGAGCTCGTCTCCGAGGAGGAACGGCGCGTCGTGCTTGTCGGCGGCGACGGGACGCTGCACGCGATCGCGAACATCCACGGGCACAGGCCCGAGGTCGCGCTCCTTCCCCGGGGGCGGGCAAACAACATCGCACGGGCGCTCGGCGTCCCGCTCGACCTGAAGTCGGCCGCCCGGCTCGCCGTGCAGGGAATCGCCCATCCGATCGACGGGATCGCAGTCGAGGCGCCCGGGGTTGCGATGACGGCGCTCGAAGGCGTGTCCGTCGGCTTCCAGGCGCAGGCGCGTGCCCTCTACCGCGGAGTGAACTCGGCGGACACTGCAGCCGGTCTCTCGGCGGCGATCCGCGCGTTCGCTCGCTTCGAGCCGGTCTCGCTCGCGCTGGAGGTGGACGGCGCGCTCGAGGTGCGCCGCCTAAGCCAGCTCTTCGTCGCCAACTTCCCGCTGTTCGGCCCCCGCCTCGCGGTCGCTCCGGGAGCGGATCCCGGCGACGGCGTGCTGGAGGTGGTGGAGGTCGACGCGGCTACCCGGGCCGGCCTGGCCATGCAACTCGCTCGTGTCAAGCGCGGAAAGCACCTGGGTCGCGACCGCGTTCGGATTCGCTCGGCTCGGCGCGTTCGGCTCGTCACGCGCGGGAGCTCGCCGGTCGTCGCCGACACGACGGTCCTCAACTCGAGGATGGTCGAGCTGGCCGTCCGGCCGCGAGCAATCGACGTAGTGGGGCCCAGCCGATGACCGTTCACGCTCTTGCCACACATGCTTCGGCCCGTTTCGGGCGAGGGAGCCTCTATGTCGTCGCGTTCGCCGCCGCGGCCGTCGGCGCCGGGACGGCGAGGGCGGTCACGACGACCTACCTCCCGGTGCTCCTCGACCGGATCGACGACGCGCCTGGCCTGATCGGGCTCGTGATGCTCGTGAACGCGGGAGCCGGCTTCGCGGTCCCTCTCGTCATCGGCTACTGGAGCGACCGTCGCCGCGCCCGCGGGCTCGGCGCGCGTCTGCCCTTCGTCCTCGGCGGCAGCCTGCTCGGAGCGGGCGGCCTGGTGGCCGTCGCCCTCGGCTCGTCGTCGTCCTACCTCGCGCTCGCCGTCTTCGCGGCGACCGTCTATGTCGGCCTGAACGCGGTAACGACCGCACATCGAGCTCTCGTCGCCGAGCTGTTCTCGAGCGGTGAGCGCCCGCGGGCCACCAGCGCGCAGGAGCTGGCCCTGCTGGCGGGCGGGCTGCTCGGGCTCGCAGTCGGCGGCCTGCTGGCGGATGTCGCCCTCTGGGCGCCGTTCGCCGCCGCGGCCCTGCTCTTGCCGCTGACGGCGGTACCGACCCTCCTCGGCGTCTCCGAGCCCCATGCGAACGGACACGAGCCGAAGGAGCGCCAAGCCCTCCGCTACTTCCTCGCGGTCGCGACTCGACCGGGTGTCCGTGGACTGCTCCTCGCTGAGTGGCTGTGGGTGATGGGGTACGCCGCGCTGCCGGCCTTCTTCGTCCTCTATGCCGAGAAGGTGCTCGACCTGTCGCTCTCGCGGGCGTCGCTCGTCCTCGCCGCCTTCGGACTCGTCACCGCCGCCGCGATGTTCGCCGCCGGGCGCGTGAAGCGGCCCGAGCTGCTCCGGCCGCTGCTCCTCTTGGGCATTGCGCTGATGGGCGGCGGCCTCCTCGCCGTCCCGCTCTCCACGAATCTCGTTGCGACGACGCCGGCGCTGATCGCGGCGGCAGCCGGCTTCGGGATCGTCTCGACCGTCGGCTTTCCGTTCCTCGCGTCGATGATCCCGGAGGGCGAAGCGGGCTCCTACACGGCGGTCTTCTTCTCAGTCCGCGCGATCGCGTCGACTGTCGCGCTGCCGCTCGCCGGCGCGCTGATCGCGTACACCGAGAGCTACCGGACGCTCTTCGTCCTCGGCGGGACCGTCACGCTGCTCGGCCTGGTGGCGCTCGCGGGGATTCGCGTTCCGTCGCACCGGCCGAGCCCCACCTGGGCGCTCCACTGGACGACCTCGCTCGCCGTTCTCTACGCAGTCGTCCTCGGAGCCGGAGTGCTCGTGGCAAGCACTGGGCTCCAGACGATCGACGAGACGCTGTTCCGCTGGATCAACGCGCTCGGCCCTGGGCCGGAGCTCCTCTTCGAGCTCCTCGAGAGCCCGCTGCGGAACTACGCGCTTCTCGCCACCTTCATCGTGGCCGCGGCGCTCATCACACGGCACCGTCGACTCGGTCGCCTCGTTGCACTCGAGGTCGTCGCGGTCGGGCTCGCGCTCGGTTTGCTCCAGGCGCTGTACGCGGTGTTCGACCGGCCGCGGCCCTCCGAGGTGTTCGAAGGCGCCGAGATCGTCCTGGCGTACGGGCACAACTGGGCCGCGATCGAGTCGTTCCCGAGTGGTCACATGGCAGTCATCACCGCACTCGCCGCCACCGGGTGGTTCGCGATGCCGCAGCTCCGAGGGATCCTGGTCGCCTACATAGCGCTGAACGCCGTCACGCGCGTCTCGTTCGGCGCCCACTTCCCGGCGGACGTCGTCGCCGGCGCGGCGCTCGGCTACGGCAGCGCGCTGGCGGGGCGCTCGCTGCTCGCTCGCACCGCCGCGACTCGAGCGGCGGCGGAGCGGCCGACGCTCGGGCGCCTGGCCCCGAGTCGCGTCCGGGCGGTGATGCCGAGTCACGGCGATGTCCCCGACCGCAAGCTCGTCGCCGAGGTGCTCGAGAACGTCGGCGGCCTCACCATCGTCGACGACGGCTCGGATCCGGAGACGGCACGCGGCCTCGACCGGATCGCGGGCGAGTTCGGCGCCGAGCTCGTCCGCCTACCGAAACGCCGCGGAAAGGGAGCCGCGCTGCGGGCGGGACTGGAGGCGGCGCAGGAGCAGCAGCCTTCTCCAGACGCGGCGGTGCTGATCGATGCCGACGGCCAGCATCCCGCGAGCGCAATCCCTGATCTCCTCGCAGCAGCGTCGACCGCGGAGCTCGTCATCGGCGACCGGTTCGGCGACCTGGGATCGATGCCGCTGAAGCGCCGGATTGCCAACCAGACGAGCCGCAGGATCCTCGAGCTGACGACGGGGCACCGAGTTCGCGACACGCAGTCCGGGTTCCGGGTCCTCCGCGGTCGCGCCCTCGACGTTCCGATCTCGGGGAACGGCTATGAGGCCGAGAGCCGCCACCTGAAATCGCTGCTCGCGCGCGACGTCGACGTCGCGTGGGTGCCTATCCCGGCGATCTACGCAGACGAGCGAAGCGAGTTCCGCTCGGTCCGAGACTCCGCCAGGGTCGTGGCAGCGCTGGTCGGTCCTGCCGGAAGAAGTATGCCGTCGCAAGGCCGATCGCAGCGCCGAGCAGGCTTCCGACGAGCACATCCGACCAGAAGTGCACGCCGAGATACACGCGAGACACCGCAACCGTGCCTGCAAGCGCCAGGAGGGGAATCCTGAACCGCGGGTAGAGCACGCCAACGGCGGTCGCCGCGGCAAACGCCGTCGCGGCATGGCCCGAGGGGAACGACGTCGAGTCCGGAAGCGAGACGAGCGACTGGATCGCCGGATCGGCGAGCGGCGGCCGTGCACGCTCGGTTGCGAGCTTCAGCAGCACGGTGAGCCCTTCGGCAATCCCCGCCGCCGCAGCCGCTGCGAGCGCCGCAGCCGGAAGCCGCCGCTTCGCCGCATCGCAGCAACCGCCTGCCACCGCGAAGAGCGGCCACTTCACCCACCAGGCCGAGGCGACGACGAAGACCGCGGTGGCAGGACCCCAGTGCGCGGCATGGAGCCACTCGAGAGCGGCCCCGTCCCACTGCGCGAGCTGATTGATGAAGCCCGACAGGGCCACCACGATACTTGCGAAAGATGAGGACGGGATGAGCCCACACGGAGGCCGAACAATGTTCAGCCTCCGTGTGGCCGCCTGGCTCTAGTCGTCGTCGTCGTCGTGGTCGCCGTGGCGGTCGTCGTCGAGGAAGTGCTCCCGTCCGACGTCCCGGGCGATCCGCGGGAAGTGCTTGGCGCTCTTCTCCGTCGTCCAGCGGTAGTGGAGTCCACCCCAGACACGTGCGTCCCCGACGTCGGCGACGAGATCATCGAGGTTTTGGTACGTCCGCGTCGTCTGGGTGACCGTGCTGAAGACCGGGAGCTTCACACGCTTCGTCCCGAAGTAGTTCCGGAGCGACTCGGTGACGGCGCCGGTGTAGCAGGCGTGACCCGAGGGGTACTCCGGGTGGTTGCCGACGAGTAACGGCAGCCAGCCCGCCTCAGGCGAGGTAGCCGGGTTCCCGTCGGCGTCTGCCCGCCCAATCGAGTGGTTGGGCCGCCAGAACATGTAGTGGTACTTCGCCTCCCAGCAGGCGAGCATCGTGTCCGCCGTCGCGACGTTCACATAGCCCAGCAGCCGTGCAGACTCACGCAGGCTGAGGCCACGAGCGTTCGCCAGGTCACGCAGGGTGCGGTTGAACTGGAAGAACGTCTGCTCGCTGTGGAAGCGGGCTGTCTCGGTCTGGAACGGCGTTCGAACGGTGCTGTTGACCCGTCCGATCGACTGCACCTCCGCCAGGTCCCTGGCATAGCGCCGGCTAGTCATCGCGATCGGGCCGCCGGGCCGATACTCGGAGAGCGAGTCGTACGTGAACGGCCGCACGAGCCCGAGGCCGGGGGTGACCACGGGGGTGGTCGCGATCGGCTCGAACACGCCCGGTCCGACCGGAGGCTGGACGTAGGGGACGACGTCGTCGAACTTGTCGCCGGTCCTCATCGCGAGCATCCCGGCCGCGGCAGCGACGCCTACAGCCTTGCCACCGTCCTTGGCAGGCCCGTTCGGAATCGACGCCATGTACGCGTCGTACGCCATCTGGACGGTCGCCGTCTGTGCAGGCACGCGAGCAACGAGGACGTCCCTTGCCGCCTGCGCCACGGCCGCGTCCACCGACGCACCCGGCGGTGCTGTCACACCGGTGGCGAACGGCTCGAGGCCTCCCTCGATCGAAGCGACGGCGTCGTACATCGCTCCATGGACCATCCCGCCGAGCACTGCGCTGGCGGCGGGGGCCCGGCCCACGACGATGGCAGTCGCGGCGACTTCGCTCCAATGGACGACGGCGTTGTCACCGGGTGCCGCCGACGCTCCCCCGGGTCCCAGCGCCAGAACAGCGACAAGTGCAAGCATCGCTGCAACACCGGCGCCGACTTTCATCCTTCTCGTGCTCATCCTCAGTGCTCCTCTCCGGTAGGAATTGCTTCGACGATTCGGATCGTTCCGAGCTCTGCCCGCTCGGCTGCGAGCGCGGCGTCCCGGCTCGACGGCGCGGCGAAGACGAAGAAGCAGATCTCGTCTGCAGGCAGGTGGAAGGCCCGTTGGAAGCTGATGACGGTGCCCTCCTGCGTCAGCTCCTCGGCCGCCGACCGAGCTCTCGCTTCACGCGCGGTCCGCTCTGCGGCGTTGCCGTGAGCGAGGTACGTCTCGACGAGATAGCTCGGCACCGCAAGGACGCTCGCAGCCTGCGGCCGGCCGCGAAAGCTGGAAACCTCAGCTGTTTGCGGCGAAAAGGCGCGCGAGCTCGCTGCGGGAGCGCACTTCCAGCTTGCGGTACACACGCGTCAGCGTTGTCTCCACGGAGTGCACGGTCAGGAAGAGGGCCGCGGCCACCTCTCGGTTCGTATGACCCTCGGCGACGAGCATGGCGATCCGCCGCTCGGCCTCGGTCAGCTCGCCGTTCGTGGGGGCACGGCCGCCGATCCGCGTGAGCTCCGCGCGGGTCTGCTCGGCCCAGAGCGGCGCGCCGAGCTGCTCGAAGCGCGTGAGGGCGTCCTCGAGCGTCGTGCGGGCGGCCCCGCGTTTCTTCGCGCGGCGCTGGGTCCTGCCGAGCGCGAGCAACGTACGTGCGTGGTGGAAGGGGTCCGTGCTGCGCGCATGCTCGGTGAGCGCCCGCTCGAAGCTCGCGAATGCCCCTTCGAGATCGCCGCGTGCCGCGAGCAGCAGCCCGCGGCCGCGCTCGAGGATCGCCAGCGCCCACGCGCGGTCGAGGGCGGCGGCGCGCTCTTCCCACGCGCCGAGAACCTCGTCGGCCTCTTCGAGCTCCCCGACCGCGATTAGCGCTTCGAGCAGGTCGCCGAGCTCCAGGCGCTGCGCCGGCTCGAGCATGAAGGCGTTGCGCAGCTCGTACGCGAGTCTCAAGTAAGGAATCGCCGCCGCGGCGTCTCCTGCCGAGAGCTCGACGAAGCCGAGCACCCAGCTGTGGCCGGAGGTCCCGATGCCGATCCCCTCTGCTTCGGCGTGGGCTACTGCAGTCTGCGACCTTGCCCGCGCCTCGTCGGTCAGGCCGCGATGTGCGGCGATGATGGCGGCAGGAAAGTGATGCGGCGGGATCACGCGGCCGAGCTGCGTCCAGAGTTCCAACGACTCCGTTGCGAATCGGTCCGCCTCTTCCCAGTTTCCCGCCCGCGTCTCGAGCAGGCTCAGGTACCAGAGCGCGTCTGCCTGGCCCGGGAAGTCGTTCCGCGCCGTAACGACCGGCAAGACCCCCTGAAGCAGGTCGCGCGCGCCGGCGAGGTCCGCGGACCAGCAGAGCTGCCAGCCGTAGGTCCATGTCGGGCCGTCGGCAAGTGGCCACGCGGGCAGCGCTCGCTCGAGCGCGAGCGCCTCCTCCATCTCCGCAATCGGGATGCCGCGTCCGCTGTTGAAGTGCATAAGGCCGTACGCCGCGAGCGCGCGGCAGCGCAGGGCCGCATCGCCGACACGCGAGGCGGCGCGGACGGCGAGCTCTCCGTGTTTCATGCCGCGCTCGATTCCCTCGGTGAAGCGCATAAGCGCGGCCAGGTGGAGGTGGATGGTCGCTTGGAGCGCATCGTCGCCCTGAGCTTCCGACAGCGCCTCGCGGTAGCGCGCGACAGCGTCCTGCGGGCTTGGCTGGACGCCGGCCAGATGCGCCACGATCGTCGCGCTCTCGTTGCCCGGCGCAGCTGTCGCTCGCGCCTCGTCCAGCAACGCGGCCGCTCTTGCGCTGTCCCCCGCATGGTTGTGCATGTCAGCGGCTGTCAGCAAGCGCCGGCGGGCATCGTTCGGATCTGCGGGAGGGGTGAGCCTGAGCGCCTGCTCCGCCAGTTCTGCGGCCGTTGCGGGCGCGCCGCGACCGAGCGCGGACCGGGCTGCGTCCTCCAGGATGGAGGCGACGTCTTCGTCGGGGTTGGTCGTGGCGAGCGCGAGGTGCCGTGCTCGTTCCTCGGCGGAAGGGACGACGTCGGCGAGCCGTGCATGGAGTGATCTGCGGTGCCCGGGTGTCTCGCGTGCGACGACCGCCGAGCCCAGCAGCGGGTGAGTGAATCGCACGTCCTCGCGGTCGAGCTCGAGGATCCTTGCGTCGAGCGCCTCTGCGAGCCCGGGGCCGAAGCGACCGCCGAGCGCTGCTTCCAGCAGCGTGACGGTCGGATCCGCCAAGACTGCGACGGCGTGTGCGACCTCGCGCGCCTCGGAGCCGAGGCCGTCGACTCGCGCGTGCAGGAGCTCGTCGAGGCTCGAAGGAATCGGGAGCTCCTCGCCGGGAGAGAGCGTGCCGCCTCGGCGCTGCAGCGCAGTCGCTAACTCCAGCGCGAAGAAGGGGTTGCCGCGCGAGGTCTCCCAGACCTTGATCAGCGCCGGTCGCGGGAATGTCGCGCCCAGACGGGCGTTGAGCAGCTCGTGGGTCGCGCCAAGGCTGAGGCCGGTGACATCGACGTTCTGCAGCTGCTCCTCGGGCACAGCGCGGCGAAGCCAGTCCGGGACTTCGCCGCGGACCGCCAGCAGCGCGGCGACCGGCTCACGATCCAGGCGGGCAAGCGCATAGCCGAGCGCCGCAAGGGAGGCTGCGTCCAGCCACTGGACGTCGTCGACCGCGACACAGAGAGGACCGTCGGCGGCGATCAGTCGCAGCGCCGCGAGGAAGGCGGCGGCGACTGCGCGCTCGTCGGCGTCGATCTCCGCGTCGCCGAGCAGCAAGGCTGCTTCGAGCGCCCGCCGCTGGATCGGTGGCAGGTCCGGGAGGACCTGGTCGCGCGTCGTCGAGCAGGTCGGCCAGCCCCGCGAACGAGAACCGTGTCTCGGCACCCGAGGGTCGAGAGGACAGGATTCTGTAGCCGCGGGTCGACGCGGCCTCGATTCCGGCCTGCCAGAGCGTCGTCTTGCCGATTCCGGCCTCGCCGGGCAGAACGGCGGCGCCCGGAAGCTGATCGGCGGCGTCGAGGAGCCCGACGATGGTTCCGAGCTCCTCGTCCCTTCCGACAAGCTGCCGGGCAGCAGTGGACACGTGGCAATCCTGAGCCAACTCGCGGGGTGATTCAATGGCCCGAATGGGGCGGCTTGGGCTGACGACCACGATGACTGTCGACGCCCTGATCGACGTCGGCGAGTGGTTCGTGGCCGAAGGTGAGCACGATCGCGTGGCGCGAGAGCAGTTCGAAAAGGCGGCGGCGCTGATCATGACCGCGCGGTGTCCGCCGACACCGGGCGGGCGCCCTGAGCTATCGGCGCATCTTGGCGAACGCGCGATAGGCGGGCTTGCGCGCGCCGCGGGCGGTGAACACGCCCGACTGCCAACCGGAGAGCCGCTTCTCGTCCCGGATCAGGAACCAGACGATCATGTCGATCCGGCGTGTCTGCCGCGCGAGCGCGAACGCCTGGTGCACGTACTTCGCCTGCGTCCGGTACCGGACTCCGAACTGCCGGTCGGGCGGGCTCGTCTGGTAGCCGTACTCCGTGACCCAGAGCCGCATCTTGCGACCCCAGAGCCGGTTGACGTGGTTGATCAGCACGCCGATGTTCGCGAGCGTGATCGACTTCTTCGACCGCGGGACGGTGGTGGGCCGCTCGAACCTGCTGCCGTAGTACGGGTGATGCGCGTAGGCGTCGAAGCGCTTGAGGCCGGCGCGGCGCAGCCAGGTCATGAAGACGAGCGGCGAGGTGGAAGGGCGCGAGCTGCGCGGCGCGTCGTTCCCCCGCGGGCCCGGTGGCGCCGCAGGCGACCTTCTCGCCGCCGAGACGGGTCGAGTGCACTCCGGCCCACACGGCCGAGCAGATCTTTGCGTAGTCGAACGCGCTCTGAGGCCGCCAGGCACCGCGGAACCGCTTCCACTGCGGCTTCAGGAAGATGGGGTTGTTCGGCTCGTTCCACGCGAGCCAGTGGCGCACGGCCGGGAGCCTCCGCGCGGGCTCGTTCTCGGCCGTCTTCACCCGGTAGGTGCCGCTGTAGCGCCGGGCGGCGGCGTGGGAGAAGAGCCGGAGGTCGGTCATGCGGCGCGGCAGACGGTTCCTGGCGCGGCCGGCCCAGCGCGGCGTCCCGTAGATCGTCGCGAGGACGCGGACCTTGTTCGCCGCCGCCTTCGAGATCACGTTGTCGACCGCCGTCCAGTTGTATGCCTTGTCAGCCGGGTCGGCGGCCTTCTTCGGGCGCCGCTTGGCGACGGTCGACCAGTCGATCGTGATCCGGACGATCCCGGCGCGCAGACCACGAAGCTGCCTGAACGCCCAATCGGTGCGGCCGTAGACCTGCGCATCGTCGTAGAAGCCGACGAGCATGCCCGACTGAAGCGTCCGGTAGGCGACGGTGTCAGAGCTCGAAGCGGAGTCCGCCGTGGAGGTCGCGATTGCCGCGAGCCCCCGCGACAACGAGGATCGAGACAACTGCTGTGAGGGTGCGCATTCGCATGGCTGAGCGGCCAGGCTAGCCGCGATCCCGCCGCCCCTAGACCATGCTTACCAAGCTTTTACGGCTCCAAAACATGGCTTTCATTGGAGAATCAGTTCTGCTCGAGCCGCTCGTAGGCGAGCGTCAACTCCTCCATGGCGACATCCGTGCGCCGCGCGTCGAGCGGCCCGCTGACGTGCCTGACGATCCGGGCTCGGAGCAACTTCCACGTCATCACGATCTCGGAGTGATCCTCGCTCTGGAGCTGGATCCGTGACCGTCCGGACGGCACCCTGGTCACCGTTCCGGACTTGGTCGATCCACTCGTTGAGGTCGAGCGAGCCGATGATCCCGCGCCTGAGCGTGACGTCGGGGTAGCGGGCCAGGCCGGTGAGCTTCCGGACCTCGTTCGCCCTGTCGTTGCCGTTTCGGTACTCGATGACGTCGACGGCCATTCCGATCTCGCTGCACTCCTGGAACCCGGCCTGCGGCCCGTCCGTCGAGCCGGTGCCTAGGTCGACGAGGAAGTTGAACTGTCCGTAGGGAAAGTCGCGAAGAACGGCCATCTCACGCTCCTTGGGTTCGCTTGTTGGATTCGAGCCAGACGAGGTCGTCGAAGGCGAGCTCGAGCTCCTCGTACGCCAGGCCGGCCTGGGCGGCGTCGAACGCGGGTCCCGACCAGCGGCGGGGCCAGGCGCCGACGAGCTGCCAGGAATTGACGACCTCGCCGCCGGCGGCATCGAGCTGGCTGATCGTCACCGTCCGCCGGTCCCTCTTCCCGTCGACGATGCGCCTGCGCCACTCGTAGAGCTCCTGCGACCGAGTCAGCGCGCGTCGAAGGACCACCGTCTCGAACCGGTCGTACGGCTCCTCCGGAAAGGTGATGTCGGTCTCGGACGTGAGCGGCCCGACCTCGCAGAAGCCGATCTCGCGCCGTCCGATCCGGACACGGAAGTGGCTCGTTCCGAGCAGTGGTTCCGGCTCGCCAGGCGGCATCAGGCGTCGAAGGTACGCCGGACACGGCCGTCGTGCAACGTCCGGCCCTGGAGTCTCTACCGCTTGCGGGGTATCGTCGGGAGAGACCGGAGGGAGGCAAAGCACGGCCGTTCCCGCCACAGCACCGCTCGAGGCCGAACCGAGCGTCTCACGAACGATCCCTCGCGTGCTCGCGTTTGGGGCGATCGCGCTGGCCGGCTGCGCAGCAGCTGGGTTCTCGATCGCAGCTGCGCTTCGTAACCCCGCGGTCGGTCCCGACCTCGGCGAGCCGCTCGTCATCGCCCTGCTGGCGACCTGGCTCACGATGTCCTACGTCCTCTGCGGGCTCTTCGCGTGGTGGCGGCGCCCGGACAGCCGGTTCGGTCCGCTGATGGTCGCCGCCGGCTTCGCGAACTTCGTCTCGTCGCTGTCGTGGACGACGAACGACCTCACGTTCACGCTGGGCCAGGCAGCCGACCTCGTGCCGCCGGTGCTCTTCATGCACGTGTTCCTCGCCTTCCCGTCAGGTCATTTGAGGGGTCCGGCGGAGCGCGCTTTCGTGGCGAGCGCCTATGTCGCCGCCGTCGTGCTCGAGGTGATCCGGATGGCCTTTGGCGGGTTCGGCCCGAACAACCTCCTCGAGATCTCTGCGAACGAGGATGCCTGGCTGATCTCGCTCCGCGTTGCGCTCCTGACGATGAGCGCCTACTGCCTCGTTGGGGCCGCCATCCTCCTCTTGCGCAGGCGCGGGCGGCGCCGGCCGTTCCGGCCGATGTTCGTCGTCTTGCTGGACGCCTTCGTGCTCGGGCTCCTGATGATCGCGTTCCTGTTCGTATCCGCGTCCTTCAACGGGCCTTGGTCCAGGAGATCAGGTGGGCCACGTTCGCGACGCTCGGCGCGGCGCCGCTCGTGTTCCTCGTCGCACTGTTGAGTGCGCGCCTCGCCCAGTCTGCCGTGGGCGACCTCGTCCTCGAGCTCCGCAGCGAGCCCGCGCCCGCCGACCTGCGCGACTCGCTCGCCCACGCGCTGCGCGATCCCTCGCTGGAGCTCGCCTACTGGCTGCCCGACTTCGGGGTCTACGTCGACCTCGACGGCCGCCCCGTCGAGTTGCCGGACCTCGAGGGCCGGGCAACGACGCTCATCGAACGTGACGGCGAGCATGTCGCAGCGCTCATCCACGACCCGGCGGTCGAGGAGGAGCCCGAGCTGCTGCACGGCGTGCAGGCAGCCGCCGGGATCGCACTCGAGAACGGCCGGCTCCACGCGGAGCTACGCGCCCGGCTGGAAGAGCTCAGGGGCTCGCGCGCGCGAATCGTCGAGGCGGCACAGAGCGAACGGCAGCTGCTCGAGCGAAACCTCCACGACGGCGCCCAGCAGCGGCTCATCGCCCTCTCGCTCGAGCTGAGCCTGCTCAAGGGACGGATGGACGGGGACTCCGAGGCCCGGGCCGGGATCGACCGGGCGCGAGGCGAGATCGCATCGTCTTTGAGCGAGCTGCGGGAGATCGCCAGAGGCATCCATCCAGCGGTTGTGAGCGGGCACGGGCTTGCCGTGGCGCTCGAGCAACTCGCGGCTCGGGCTCCATTTCCGGTGGCGCTGGAGGTCGAGATCGACGGACGGCTGCCGGAGCCTCTCGAGGTAGCGGCGTACTACGTCGTCTCGGAAAGCCTGACGAACGTGGCCAAGCATGCGCAGGCGAAGACGGCGCGCGTGGCGGTCATTCAGGACGAGAACGAGCTGGTGCTGGAGATCGTCGACGACGGCGTAGGCGGCGCCGACAGCGAGCGCGGCTCCGGCCTCCGGGGCCTCGCAGATCGGGTCGAGGCGCTGAACGGCCGGCTGCGCGTCTGGACCCCGCGCGGGGGCGGAACGCGAGTGAAAGCGGAGATTCCATGCGCGTAGCGATCGCCGAGGACAGTCTCCTGCTTCGCGAGGGGATCGCGCGGGTGCTCGACGATGCCGGCTTCGATGTCGTCGCGCAGTGCGAGAACGCCGACGATCTCCTGCTGCACGTGCGCAGCTTCCCGCCGGACGTCGCAATCGTGGACATCCGGCTCCCTCCGACCCACAGCGACGAGGGGCTCCAAGCGGCGATCGAGCTCCGTTCCAGCCATCCGGAAGTGGGCGTGCTCGTCCTCTCGCAGTACGTCGAGGTCGGGCTCGCATTGAAGCTCGTTGGCCGATTCGGCCGAAGGCGTCGGCTACCTGCTCAAGGACCGGATCGGGGACGTGGATGACTTCATCGCCTCGGTGCGGCGGGTGGCGCAGGGCGGGTCGGCGCTCGATCCGATCATCGTCTCGACGCTCCTCGCGCGACAGCGCCCGGACGATCCGATCGCCCAGCTGACGCCGCGGGAGCGCGAGGTGCTCGAGCTGATGGCGTCGGGTAGCTCGAACCAGGGGATCGCAGACAGCCTCGTGATCACGCTGCGCGCCGTCGAGAAGTACGTCTCGAGCATCTTCAGCAAGCTCGGGCTGCCGTCGACCGGCACCGAGTCCCGCCGCGTTCTGGCCGTTCTGCTGTACCTGCGTTCGTAAGAAGCTTCTTAGGAGATACGCCAGAAACCCGCCCCTCAAGCGGCCAGTCTCCCGCCTTCTCGCGCCGTTCCCATCGTGCCAGCGTGGGGAGACGTGAAGACGCGGATCATCCAGAACGAACCGGAGCCCGAGCCGTCAGCCGAGGTGGAGGCGGTCGCACCGGTCACCGACGAGCGGCAGACCTGGCTGCGGCGTGCCTGCTTCCTCGTCGCCGTCGTCGGCTACTTCGTCATCGGCGTCATCCACCCGGCCGAGATCGAGGTGGGGGACGAGACCACGCTGTACATCGCGATTCACCTCGTCCAGCCGTTCTTCATCCTGCTGCTTGCCTGGGGCACCTGGCTGCTCGTCAAGGATCTTCCGGGGCGAGCCGCGCAGGTGGCCCGCGTTGCGATCGTCCCTTACGCGATCGCCTACTCGATGTTCGACGCGATCGCCGGCGTCGCGCTGGGAGGGGTCGTCCGTCTAGCGAATGACGCGAGCGCGGCCGACGGCGTGGTCGTGCAGCGACTGCTGGATACCGGGACCGACTACGTCGGCATGGCCCTCTTCATCGCGTCGGACCTGTCGTGGTTCGTCATGGCCCTTGCCGCCGCCATTGCCGTCAAGCCGATCGGCGGGCGAGGCCCGACGCTGCTGATGGCGATCGGCGCGGCGATCTTCGCCATTGCCCACCCCTTCCCGACCGGGCCGATCGGCATCACGCTCTTCGGCCTCGGCATCGCCTGGCTCGAGGTCAGGCGCGCGCGCGCCCGAGTCCCCGAAGCCCAGCCCATCCTTGCTCCATGAACGAGAAGGAGGTACCTCTCTTGACCGCACCGAGGAAACACCATCTCGCAGCGCGCATGGCGCGCTGGAGTGCCAATCACCGCAAGATTGCGATCTTCGGCTGGCTCGCGTCGGTGACCGTGCTCTTCGTGCTCGGCAACTTCGTGCTCACACAGAAGATGATCGTCTTCGAGACCTCGGGCCCCGGGGAATCCGGGCGAGCCGACACCATCCTCTACGAGGATTTCGAGCAGCCGGGCAGTGAGAGCGTGCTCGTTCAGAACCCCAAGCTGCTGGCGTCGAATCCGGAGTTCCGGGCAGCGGTGCAGGACGTCGTCACCCGCGTCGGGAGCCTGGATGCGATCGCGAAGGTCGAGTCGCCGTTCGACGCCGCCGAGGGCAGCGGTCTGATCTCGGACGACAAGCACTCGGTCCTCGTCCCGATGGAGATTCGGGGCGAGTCGGACAAGGCGGTCGACAAGATCGACCCGGTCCTCGACCGCGTGAAAGAGGTGCAGGCCGCGCATCCGGACTTCTACATCGGATCCTTCGGCGAGAGCACCGGCAAGGACCTCAACGAAGCCTTCAAGGAGGACCTCGCGAAGGCCGGGATGCTCTCGATTCCCCTGACGCTGATCATCCTCATCGTCGCGTTCGGTGCGCTCGTCGCGGCGGGCATCCCGCTGCTCCTGGGACTGACCGCAGTGCTCGGGACGATGGGCCTCGTCACACTCATCAGCTTTCTGCTGCCGATGTCCGACGCGATCGGCGCGATCATCCTCCTGATCGGCCTGGCAGTGGGCGTCGACTACACGATGTTCTACTTGAAGCGAGAGCGCGAGGAACGCGCTGCCGGTCGGACTGAAGAGGCGGCGCTCGAGGCTGCTGCAGCGACGTCCGGCCGCTCGGTGCTTGTCTCGGGCATGACGGTGCTCGTCGCCATGGCGGGCATGTTCCTCACCGGCGACGCGACGTTCATCTCCTTCGCGGTGGCGACCATGACCGTCGTCGCTGTCGCGCTGCTCGGTTCGCTCACGGTGCTGCCTGCCCTGCTCTCGAAGCTCGGCGACAACGTCGACCGCGGGCGGGTCCCGTTCGTCCACCGCCTGCGCCGTGACGACGGCGAGGGGCGGATCTGGGGCGCGATCATCAACCGGGTCCTCAAGCGTCCAGTTGTCTCGGTCGTGCTGGCCGGCGGTCTGCTCGTGGCCCTCGCAGTACCGGCGTATCAGCTGAAGGCAGCCAACCCCAGCATCGACACCTACCCTCAGAACCTCCTCGGGACCTACAACCGCCTCAAGGTGGCTTTCCCCGGCACCGAGATCGGAGCGAGCGTCGTCGTCAAGGCGTCGAACGTCGAGGCCCCCGCGGTTCAGGAGGCGATCGGTCAGCTCAAGTGGCGCGCGATTGACAGCGGCGTCATGAACGAGCCGATCGACGTCGACATTAACCCGGCCAAGACCGTCGCGAACATCTCGATCCCCATCGAGGGCGACGGGACGGACGCGACCTCGAACAGGCTCTGACGGCGCTCCGGGAGGAAATCATCCCGCCGACGATCGGCACGCTCGAAGGAGCCGAGTACGGCGTGACCGGCACCACGGCGCAGTCCGTGGACTTCAACGACAAGCTGAAGACCGCAGGGCCGCTCGTGTTCGGCTTCGTCCTGCTGTTCGCGTTCCTGCTGATGCTCGTCTCGTTCCGCTCGATCGTGATCGCGGCCAAGTCGGTGATCCTGAACGTGCTCTCGGTCGGGGCGGCGTACGGAATCCTCGTCCTCGTCTTCCAGCACGGCTGGGGCAAGGGGCTCCTCGGCTTCGAGTTCACCGGCGGGATCGACCCGTTCCTCCCGATCCTCCTCTTCGTGATCCTCTTCGGGCTGTCGATGGACTACCACGTCTTCATCCTCAGCCGGATCCGTGAGGGCTACGACAGCGGCATGGACACGGAGACGGCGGTGGCGCACGGGATCAAGTCCACGGCGGGGGTCGTGACGAGCGCGGCGATCGTGATGGTCGGCGTGTTCGCCATCTTCGGCTCCCTTCAGGCGATGATCTTCAAGCAGTTCGGGGTCGGGCTCGCCGCGGCGATCCTGATCGACGCGACCATCGTCCGGGCGATCCTGCTGCCGGCGAGCGATGAAGCTGCTCGGCGACTGGAACTGGTACCTGCCGAAGTGGCTCGAGTGGCTGCCGCACTTGGAGCACGGCGAGAAGCTCGAGCCGGTCGAGAAGGTCGAGGCGCCGCCGGTGCCGACCGTCTAACGACGTGTCGACGGTCGCTCATCCGTCGGCTGACACCAGAAGGGCTGCCGCGACCCGAGTCGCGGCAGCCCTCCGGACCGAGGTCGGGCTGGCGCGCCTCGGCTTCGGCGTGATCGGCCTGCACGTGGTCGACGACAACTTCCTCCAGCCGCAGCCGGGTGTGTCCGCGTCGGAGCATCTGGTGAGCGGCCTCGTGCCGCTCGGCGTGCTGATCGGCGCGGCAGCGATCTACCCGCGGCTCCGTGCGGGGCTTCGCGGCGCCCTCGCACTCGTCTTCGGTGTCCTCGGTGTGCTCGGCGGCACCGAAGCCGCGTACTACGCCCAGGACGTCGGGCTCTCGGGTGACGACTACACGGGACTGCTGTCGATCGGCGCCGGCTTCCTCCTGCTGGGCGTCGGCGCCGTCACGCTGTGGCGATCCCGTCGGCGCACCGACAACCTCGCCTGGCGGTACACGCGGCGGGCGCTCTACGTGCTCGCGGCCCTGCTCGTTGCGGGCTTCATCCTCTTCCCGATCTCGCTCACGTATGTCGTCACGCATGTGGCGCCGGCGGACGTGCCGGCGGCGAACCTCGGTGCCCCGTACGAGGACGTGCAGTTCACGACGAGCGATGGCTACCTCCTCAAGGGCTGGTACGTCCCGTCGAGGAACAGGGCCGCCGTGATCTCGTTCCCGGGGCGCTCGGGGACTCGCCTACAGGCGCGGATGCTTGCACGCCACGGGTACGGCGTCCTGCTTTTCGACCGCCGCGGCGAGGGTGAGAGCGAGGGCGACTGGAACGTCTTCGGCTGGCAGGGCGAGCGCGACCTGCACGCGGCGGTCGCGTTCCTCCAGAGTCGGACGGACGTCGATCCAGAGCGGATCGGTGGTATCGGGCGCTCGGTCGGCGGCGAGATGCTGATCGGGGCAGCGGCGGAGTCGGACGCGTTCAAGGCGATCGTCAGCGAGGGCGGCAGCTCGCGCTCCGTCAGAGACGAC
This sequence comes from uncultured Actinomycetes bacterium, assembly GCA_963733855.1. GTDB lineage: Bacteria > Actinomycetota > Thermoleophilia > Gaiellales > Gaiellaceae > JACDAN01. Next base: position 11,483 of record CAVTEL010000017.1, on the reverse strand, counting down.
GTTGCCAACTACGGCTGGGGCGTGAGCCAGCTGCCGGCGTACGCGCTCTCGTCGGTCCAGACGGCCGCCACGGCGGTCTTCACCAACAACCTGCCGCCTGAGGCGATGAAAGACCTCGCGCCGAAGATCTCGCCGCGCGCGGCGTTCTTCATCTACGGCGAGCACGGGCAGGGCGGTACGGAGGAGACTCCGAACCGCGGCTTCTACGCTGCGGCGGGAGAGCCGAAGGAGCTCTGGGAGGTTCCGGGCGCGCAGCACGTCGGCGGGATCACCACGCAGCCGGAGGAGTACGAGCGGCGCGTGATTGCGTTCTTCGACCAGGCTCTTCGCGACTGATGAGCACGGTCGCCCACCCGGCTTCGGAGTCTCGAACGACGCTCGCGGGACGGGCCGTCGCGGCGCTCCGCACCGAGACGGGGCTTGCGCGGGTGGCGCTGGGGCTCGGCGCCCTCCACGTGGTGGACGACAACTTCCTCCAGCCCGAGCCGGGCGTGTCGGCTCGCGACCACCTGTGGGGCGGGCTCGTGCAGGTCGCGCTCTTCGTCGGCGTTCGCCTGGGCCTATCCACGGCTCCGCGCCGGCCTTCGCGGGATCCTGGCGGTCTACGTCGGGATCTTCATGATCGTGATGGGCGCCGGCGAAGCCGGCTACTACACCCGCGAGGACGGCCCTTCCGGCGACGACTACACCGGGCTCCTGACGATCCCCGCCGGTGTGCTGCTCGCCGGCATCGGCCTCGTGACGCTCTGGAGGTCGCGGAAGGGTGGAGGCTTCGTCCGCCGGTATGCGCGGCGGGTGGCTCTGGCGCTTGGGTTCCTCGTGACGCTTCCGTTCGTGATGTTCCCGTTCGCCGAGGCGTACGTCATCACCCACTCGGCGCGCGCCTACGTGCCGACGCCGCAGCTCGGCGCGCCGCACGAGGACGTCTCGTTCACCACGAGCGACGGACTGCGCCTCCATGGCTGGTTCGTGCCCTCCAAGAACGGCGCGACCGTGATCTCCTTCCCCGGCCGCAAGGGGCCGCAGAAGCCGGCGAGGCTGCTCATCAGCAAGGGCTACGGCGTACTGCTCTTCGACCGGCGCGGCGAGGGCGAGAGCGACGGCGACCCGAACCCCCTCGGCTGGAGAGGCACGCGCGACCTGGAGGCGGCGATCGCCTACCTCAAGAGTCGGCCCGATGTCGACCCGAACCGAATCGGCGGGGTCGGCCTCTCTGTCGGCGGCGAGATGATGCTGCAGGCGGCCGCGGAGACGGACGACTTCAAGGCGGTCGTGTCCGAAGGCGCCGGGGTCCGCTCGGTGCGGGAGGCCGTCCACTCCAAGGGCGCCGAACAGATCGTCACTCGTGGTTCTTCGGCCTGAACACCATCGGAACCGCCCTCTTCACCAGCGACCTGCCTCCACGCGAGCCTGACCGACCTCAGTGCGGAGATCACCGAACCGGCGCTCTTCATCCACGCGACCCCCGGCCAGGGCGGCGAGAAGCTCACCGAGAAGTACTACGAGGCGGCGAAGGGCCCGAAGGAATACTGGCCCGCGCCTGGCGGACACACCGGCGCGTTCGACGCCGCGCCGGAGGAGTACCAGCGCCGGATCGTCGGCTTCTTCGATCGAACCTTGCTCGGTACGCCTTGACGCCTGCGTCCGCCGTGCGAGACTCGCGGTGGGATGACGCGGCTACTCCAGAGCCTCGGAACCGACGTCGAGCGCGCGATGAGCGACGTGAACGTGCCGTCGTACATCATCGATAGCAGCGGCGTGATCGCCTGGCTGAACCCCGCCGCCGAGCGGATCGTCGGCGACGTCCGCGGTCACGGCTTCACGGACGTCGTCGCCCCTGGCGACCGACCGCGGGCCAAGGAGGCGTTCATGCGCAAGATCGTGGGCAAGGAGAAGGTCACGGACGCCGAGGTCGACGTCATTGGCCCGGACGGAAGCCAGGTCTCCGTCGAGGTGAGCTCGGTGCCGCTCCGCGAGGGGCACCAGATCGTCGGCGTCTTCGGCCTTCTCTCGCGGCCGCCGGCACCGCCCAAGGCCCTCGGCGACACCCAAGCTCACGCCGCGTCAGCGGGAGGTTCTGGCGATGCTCGCCCATGGCTCCTCGACTCAGCAGATCGCGGGGCTCCTCCACCTGAGCAAGGAGACCGTCCGCAATCACATCCGCGGGGTCTTGCAAGCGCTCGAGGTCCACTCCCGCGTGGAGGCAGTCGCGGCCGCCCGGGCCGAGGGCCTGCTCGACGATTGACGCATTTGGGTCAGGCGCCAGACCGCCGCTGCCTAGGAGCATCCTCTGCCGTCAGGACTCGAGGTTCTCCCTCTGAACATCGGGGCCTGAGCGGTGATCCGCGCCCCCGCGCCGGATCCCTTCCGAGGCGGGGTTCCGTGGTCGCACGGGCCCCGCCTCGTGTCGACCCTAGTCGGTGCGCGCCATCGCGCCGTCGGGCTGCGGCACGATCCGGATGTACGGGCGCGGCGACTCCCAGCCCTCGGGATAGATCTCCCGCGCCTCGTCGTCCGAGACCGAGCCCGCGATGATCACGTCGTCGCCCTGCTGCCAGTTCGCCGGCGTCGCGACCTTGTGCTTCGAGGTCAGCTGGAGCGAGTCGATCACGCGCAGCACCTCGTCGAAGTTGCGGCCGGTCGTCATCGGGTAGACGAGGATGAGCTTGACGGTCTTGTCGGGCGCGATCACGAAGACGTTGCGCACCGTCTGGTTGTCGGCAGGCGTTCGGTCCCCCGGGTCGCCCTCGACGTCCGCGGGGAGCATCCCGTACGCCTTCGAGACCTCGAAGTCGGCGTCGGCGATGATCGGGTAGTTGGGCGCGTGGCCCTGCGTCTCCTCGATGTCCTTCACCCAGCCCTCGTGGTTGTCCATCGGGTCGACCGAGAGCCCGATCACCTTGACGTTGCGGCGGTCGAACTCCGGCTGGATGCCGGCCATGTAGCCGAGCTCCGTCGTGCAGACCGGCGTGAAGTCCTTCGGGTGCGAGAACAGCACCGCCCACGAGTCGCCGATCCAATCGTGGAAGCCGATCCTTCCCTCCGTCGTGTCGGCCTCGAAGTCCGGTGCGGTGTCGCCGAGCTTGATGCTCACGTAATCCTCCTCCGTTGGGGTTTGGGGTTCGACCCCAGCGCTTCAAGGTACGCCTTGCGGGTCGGGTCGCGCAACGGGACGGGCTCAGACGTCCAGGCGCTGATCCTCGAGGTCGAGGTCGCGCTGGACGCGGCGCATGACGTCGTCGTCGATGTAGCCGTCGCGCCGAAGCTGGCGCACCGCCTGCCGCTCCGCTTCGAGGAGCTCGCGGCGCAGCCGTTGGTACGCGACGGACTGGTCATCGATCGCCCCGTCGCTCTCCGCGTCGAAGCGCGCTCGGAACCGGTCGCGCCGGAAGCCGTAGAGCCCGCGCAGCCGCTCGACTGTGTCGGCACGCACCCAGTCCTCGTCGACCAGCTCGTCGAGGCGAGCGAGCGCCGCCTCCGCGGCTCGGATCCGCGCCTTCGCCTCCTCCTTCTCGGCGAGCCCGTCGTCCTCGAGGTCGAGCCAGCGGATCAGCGCAGGCAGGGTCAGGCCCTGGACGACGAGGGTCCCGAGGATGACTGCGAAGGTGAGGAAGACGATCAGGTCCCGGTTCGGGAACGGCGCATTCGCGTCCGTCGTCAGCGGCAGCGCCAGCGCGGCGGCGAGCGAGACCGCGCCGCGCATCCCCGACCACGAGAGGACGAGAGCTCCCTTCCAGGGCGCCTTGCCATCCATTCGCGCCATCCGCGGCCTGTAGGCGCCGACTGCCACCCACGCGAAGCGCACGAGCACGACGACGGCGGTCACGAGTGCCGCGTAGCCGATCAGCTCCAGCGTCGTGCGCGCTTCCGACAGGGCGTCGAGGATCGCCGGCAGCTGGAGGCCGACGAGCGTGAAGAGCGCCGCGTTCAGGACGAGGAAGACGATCTCCCAGACCGCCTGGCCCTGGAGCCGCGTCTGCGACGTCGTCAGCTCGGGCGTGTGCCAGCCCATGTAGACCCCGACCGTGACCGCCGCAAGCACGCCGGAGACGTCCAGCGCGTGCGCGGGGAGATACGCGAAGTACCCGCTGAGGATCGAGATCGTGATCTCGACCGGCGGGTTGTCGAGCCGGCGGCGGACCTCCCGGATGACGAGGCCGGCCGCCAGGCCGACGAGGATTCCGCCGACGACATTGAGGACGAAGCGTCCCGAGGCCGAGGCGAGCGAGAAGCTGCCGGTGACGACGGCGACGACCGCCACGCGGTAGACGACCAGGGCGGTGCCGTCGTTCACGAGGCTCTCGCCCTCGATGAGGGCGACCAGCCGCCGCGGAAGCCCCAGCCGCTGAGCGATCGCGGTGGCGGCGGTCGGGTCGGTGGGGGAGACGATCGCACCGAGTACGAAGGCCGTGGGCCAGGTCAACTCCGGGATGACGGCGTGGGCGACGACTGCGACCGCGATCGTCGTGGCCAGCACGAGACCGACGGCGAGGAGCGAGATCGAGACAGCGTTGGCCCGGAGCTCGCGCAGCGGGGTGAAGAAGGCGGCGCCGTACAGGAGCGGCGGGAGGAACGCGACGAGCACGAGGTCGGGCGAGAGCTCGATCGACGGCATGCCCGGCACGAAGCCGAGCGCGAGGCCGCCGAGGACGAGGAGGATCGGGTACGGGATCCGGACGACTTGCGCGATCGCGAGCAGCGCGGCACCGGCGACCAGGAGCCCCAGGAGGACCACGCTGTCCTCGGCGCCGAAGTGCATCGACTGATCTCAGCAGACCGGACGGTCCTGCGGTACAAGGGCAGCGTGAACGTCCCGCCCGTGTCGGCCAATCTGGAACGGGCTGCGGCCTGGTCGTGGCGGCTCCTCGTCTGCACGGCCGCGGCGGTCGTAGTGCTCGCGGTGCTCTGGTACCTGCGCGTGATCGTCCTGCCGATGATGGTCGCGCTCACGATCGCGCCGGCACTCGCTCCGCTCGTCCGTCAGTTCCGGCGAGTTCGGCTCGAGCGTCCGGCGGCCGGCTTCGCGCTGCTGGTCGCGCTCGCGGTCGTGGCCGGGCTGGTCGCTGTCGTCACCACGTCGGTGCTCGCCCAGTACGACGAGCTCGCGGACTCGCTGACGCTCGCGGTGAACGACCTCGCCGACTGGCTCGAGGGCGAGCCGTTCAATCTGTCGCTGGACCGGTCGGAAGACCTCGAGGCTTCGCTTTCGGAGTCATGGCGCGAGGCGTCCGGGTACCTCGCCTCCGGCGTGCAGGCCGGCATCGGCCTGCTCGCGGGCCTGGTGCTGGCCGTGACGATCCTCTACTTCGTCCTTCGTGACGGCGCCGAGCTGTGGGACTGGATCCTGCGGCGGTTCGCGCCGGAGTCGCGACCGGCGGTCGACCGCGCGGGGCGGAACGCCTGGCGCGTCCTGGGAGGCTTCGTCCGCGGGACTGCGATGATCGCGGCGATCGACGCGACGTTGATCGGGGTCGGGCTCTGGCTGCTGGGTGTCCCGCTTGCGTTCGCGCTCGCAGTGCTCGTCTTCCTGGGTGCCTTCGTGCCGTTCCTCGGCGCGTTCGTCTCGGGGCTCGTGGCGGTGTTGGTCGCCTTCGCGGACGAGGGGTGGAAAATCGGGCTCGCGGCGCTGGCGCTCGTGCTGGGCGTTCAGTTCTTCGAGGGGACGTTCCTGCAGCCGATCATCCAGAGCAGGACCGTCGACCTCCACCCCGCGGTGATCCTGCTCGCCGTGGCCGCCGGCGCCTCGCTCTTCGGCATCCTCGGCGCGTACCTGGCCGTGCCTGTGACGGCGGTCGTGTTCACGATCATCGCCTCGATCGAGGCGGACGACGAGCTCGGGACCGAGCGCATCAACTCATAGGCGATTCTCAGGAAGGGCTGGCAGGCTGCCGCCATGTCACAGGCCGGAAACCCCCGCGTCACCCGCAGGCGCGCGCTCGGCTGGCTCGGCGGCGTCGGGCTCGCGCTCGTCGTCCCGGGCTGCGCCGACGACGACTCGCCCGAGTCGGCGGGAGGCACCACCACCACGACTGAGGCGACGACGACGGCCGCCACGACGAGCCCCGACTGCGTGCTGACGCCCGAGCTGACCGAGGGCCCGTACTACCTCGACCTCGACCTGATGCGCCGGGACATCACCGAGGGCCGGCCCGGGCTCGCCTACGACCTCGCCGTCAAGGTCGTCGACGCCGAGTCCTGCGAGGCGATCGAGGATGCGATCGTCGACGTATGGCACTGCGACGCCGAAGGCGCGTACTCCGGTGTGGACGGCGACGGCGGACACGTTCCTGCGAGGCGTCCAGGTGGCCGACGGCACCGGTACCGCCACCTTCCGCACGATCTTTCCCGGCTGGTACCCGGGCCGGGCCGTCCACATCCACCTGAAGGTGATCCAGGGCGGGCAGACGTGGACGGGCAGCTGTTCTTCGACGACGCGACGCTCGACCGGGTGTACGGAATGGAGCCCTACTCGGCCCGCGGCTCCGCCGACGTCTCGAACTCGTCGGACGGGATCTTCGGCCAGAGCGGCGGCTCCACTGTCGTCTCGACTGACGTCGGCAGCGACCTGGCGACAGGTCAGGTCACGCTCGGGATCGAGCGCGTCTACGCTAACTAGCGGCGCGCGTTCTGCGAGATCGTCGCGTCGGTCGGGCGAAGCATCGTGTAGACGAGCAGGCCGATGAACGGGAACACGAGCATCCCGATCGCCCACGCGACCTTCGCGCCGCCGCCAAGGTCGGGTCGATTGCTGAAGAGGTCGATCAGCGCCCGGACCCACAGGATCAGGAAGAGCACGACGGCGGCGAGGATGATCAGGCGGACGATCACGCCGCGCAATCAGACCACACTTCAGGCGCCGCCGCGCTCTCATCGAATTCTTAAGAACGGTTCAGCCTGGTCTTAGGCGCGGCGGGTTCCCTAACGTGGGCAGCCACACCCTCAGGAGGAGACCGACATGGAAGAGCCCCTTGCGCCCGCGCAGAGCCAGGACGACCTGGAGCGCGCACTGTTCGAGATCAAGCGCGTCATCGCCGGGCAGGACACGATGCTCGAACGCGTCCTCGTCTGCCTCCTGGCGGACGGCCACCTGCTCATCGAAGGCGTCCCGGGTCTCGCGAAGACGCTGACGATCAAGACGACCGCCCAGGTGCTGGGTGGGACGTTCAACCGGATCCAGTTCACCCCGGACCTGATGCCGAGCGACCTCGTCGGCACCCGGATCTACCGGCCGAAGGACGGTGACTTCGACGTCGAGCTCGGGCCCGTCTTCTGCAACTTCCTGCTCGCCGACGAGATCAACCGCGCGCCGGCGAAGGTGCAGTCCGCCCTGCTCGAAGTCATGCAGGAGCGCCAGGTCACGATCGGCAAGGAGTCGTTCGCGGCGCCGAGCCCGTTCCTCGTGATGGCGACCCAGAACCCGATTGAGTCGGAGGGCACCTACCCGCTGCCCGAGGCTCAGGTCGACCGGTTCATGCTCAAGGTCGTCGTCGGCTACCCCGAGTCCGAGGATGAGCTGACGGTGGTCCAGCGCTCGCTGGCCGGCATGGCCGAGGTTCGTCAGATCCTCGACCTGGACGCGCTCATCTCGCTTCGCGAGTCGGTTCGCAGGGTCTATGTCGATCCCGCCCTGTCGCGCTACGCGGTGCGGATCGCGACTGCGACGCGCGACCCGGAGTCGGTCGGCCTCGCCAACCTGAAGCCGTACGTCGCCTTCGGAGCGAGCCCGCGCGGGCCGATCTCGCTGATGACCTCCGCCCGGGCGCTGGCGCTGATCCGCGGGCGCGACTACGTGATTCCGCAGGACGTCCGCGAGCTCGCGACGGACGCGCTCCACCACCGCATCGTCCTCAGCTACGAGGCGCTGGCCGCCGAGGTCGGCGCCGACTCGATCGTCTCCTCCGTCCTCGACGTCGTCCCGGTGCCCGAGATCGAGCTCTCGTTTCGCGCGGCATGACCGTCACCCCTCTCAGTCGTGAGCGGACGCCGGACCGTCCCGGTCCGGGGCCGATGCCGGAGGCGCTCCTCCGGGCGCTCGACATGAAGATCGGGCGGCGCATCGACGGCCTCCTGGCCGGCGAGCACCGGACGGCCGCGCTCGGCATCGGCACCGAGCTCGCTCAGGTCCCCCCGTGGGAGCCCGGCGACGACGTCCGCCGGATCGATTGGAACGCCACGGCCCGCACGAATGAGGTGCAGGTGCGCGTGGACGTCGCCGAACGGGCGCTCACCTCTTGGGTGCTGCTCGACGTCTCCCCGTCCATGCGGTTCGGCACCGCCGACCGCCGCAAGTGGGACGTCGCCGAGGGCGTCGCCGTCGCGCTGGGGCACCTCGCCTCGCGGCGTGGCAACCGGATCGGCGTCACGACGTTCGGCGGGAACGAATCCGTGCTGCTGCGGCCGCGGCAGGGCCGGGTCGGCCTGCTCGGTGTCCTGCTCACAGTGCGGCGCGAGCCGGAGAGCGAGCGCGTCGGGCCGACGTCGATCGGGACTGCCCTCATGCAGGTCGCCCGGGTCGCACGGCAGCGCTCGCTCGTCGTCGTCGTCTCCGATTTCCGCGGCCCGCGCGACTGGCGGCCGGCGATGATCCGAATCGCCGCCCGGCACGCGGTCGTCGCGGTCGAGATCCGCGATCCGCGCGAGCAGGAGCTGCCGAATGTCGGCCACATCTGGCTCGTCGACCCGGAGACCGGGCGGAAGCTCCACGTCGACACGGCCAAGCGGAAGCTGCGCGAACGCTTCGCCGACGCCGCGGCCGAGGAGCGGGCGGGCCTCGGACGGGAGCTCGCGGGTCTCGGCGTCCCTCACCTCGTCCTCTCGACCTCCGGCGACTGGTTGCGCCCCTTCGCCGGCTTCGTCTCACGCGAAGGGAGGCGGCGATGAGCTTCGCGACCCCGTTCCTGCTCTGGGGCCTGCTCCTGATCCCGTTGCTGCTGATCGCCTACTGGCTCGTCCAGCGGCGGCGGATCAAGTACGCGGCCCGCTTCACGAACCTCGACCTGCTTGCGAACGTCGTCGACGCGTCCCCCGGACGGCGGCGGCACCTTCCGGCGCTGTTCGCGCTCGCCGCACTGGCCGCATTGATCGTGGCGATCGCGCGGCCGCAGGCGGTGGTGGCGGTTCCCCGCGACGACGCGACCGTCCTCCTGACGATGGACACCTCGGCATCGATGACGGCGACCGACGTCGCGCCGACCCGCCTCGAGGCGGCGAAGGATGCGTCGTCGTCGTTCCTCACAGGTCCCGGACCGCTTCCGCGTCGGGCTCGTCTCGTTCTCCAGCATCGTCTCGTCCTCGAGGAGCCGACGGACGACCGCGATGCGGTGCGCGACGCGCTCGACAACCTCGAGGCGACGTCGGGACCGCGCTCGGCGACGCGATCGTCGAGTCGGTCGCGCTCGCACCGGATCCCGAGGAGGCGGAGGAGCTCTCAGGCGGTAAGCCGCTCTTCGCGATCCTCCTGCTCTCGGACGGCGCGAACTCGTCGGCCGCGAGCCGCTCGACGTGCTCGACGAGGCCAAGGAGGCGGGCGTCCCGATCTACACGATCGCGTTCGGCACGCCGGACGGCACGGTCGAGATCACGAACGACTTCGGCGTGACCCAGACCTACAACGTCCCGCCCGATCCGGACACTCTGAGGCGTGTGGCCGAGGAGACGGGCGGGCGCTTCTTCGAGGCGCCGACCGAGGCCGACCTGGAGGAGGTCTACAAGGAGATCGGCTCGCAGGTCTCCTACGAGGACGAGAAGCGCGAGCTGACGGCCGTCTTCGCCGGGGCGGCGCGGTCTTCCTGCTGCTCGGCGGCGCTCTGTCGGCGCTCTGGTTCGGACGGATTCGTGGGTTCGCACCCGAGAGGAGGTGAGCGAGATGGAAGAGCAAGCCCGTACGCTGGACTTGCGCCCGCTCCTCGTGGTGGCGGCGGTCGTGGCCGGCGTCCTGACGCTCTGGGCGTCAGGTGCCTTTGCCTCCGGCGGTTCCTCGTCAGGCGGCTCCCCGGCGGCACGCCGTCGCAGTTCGTCCAGGCGACGACGGCCAGTCCCACGACAAGAGGACTGTCCGAAAGACCGCGACCGCGGCGCCCCGCAGGGCGATTCCGAGGGGTCGGGCGACCCGAGCTTGTAGCCGCGCCGGAGGGCCCGCCGCGCGCGGGCCCTCCGGACGGCCCGGCTAGCTCGCCGCGATGCCTTCCTGCCCGAGCGGCAGGCCGGCGACGTTGCCGAGCCGCGTGAGCGTCCCGTCGTCGTTGACGCGGAACTCCTCGACGGTTCCGGCGATGCCCGTCTGGGCGTAGAGGAACCGGCCGCCGGCCGCGGTGGCCATGTCGATCGGCCCCTCACGGTCGTCGCGACGACGCCCGTCGTGCCGATCAGCGTCGGTCGTCCGCTGCCGTCGATCCGGTAGCCGCTGAGGTTGTTGCTGCCGGTGTTCGAGACGTAGAAGAAGCCGCGCGCCTCGACGATCCAGCACAGCGCGACCTGGTTGTCTCCCTGGGACTGCGGGTTCGCGAGCGTCCGGTCCGGGTTGATCGTGTAGGTCGTCACGGGCTCATTGCCGCCTCGCCCGAGACGAGCCGGCCGCGCGGATCGAACGTGAACGCGAACGGGACCGGGGTCGCCGAGGGGTTCTCGACCGCGGTCTCCGACAGCGTTCCGTCGCCCCGGACTCGGAAGACGTCGATCGTGCTGCCGCTCGCCTTCGTCGTCACGATCAGCTTCCGCCCGTCAGGTGTGAAGCCGACCTGGCCGGGCGAGGTGAGGAAGTTCGGCGGGTCGGTGTTCGCGAGCCCGAGCGAGCGCGCCGAGCCTTCGAGCGCGCGGATGCGGTCTCCGCGAATCTCGAAGCCCTGGACGATCCCGACGCCACCGGCGTTCAGGACGTACACCAGGTCGTCGTGAACGGCGATGCTCGCCGGGAAGTCGCCGCCGGAGCTGTCGACGTCCGTGAGCTCGAGCCGCGTCCCGTGGACGCGGAACACGGAGACCGAGTCGCTGCCGGCGTTGACGGCGAAGAGCAGGCGGTGCCGCTCGTCGTACACGAGCGAGCCCTGCGAGCCCAGCCGGTCGGACGCGGTGCCAGGTGCGACGTTGCCCCCGTTTCCGCCGGTTCGGTACGTGTCTTCCTCGGAGAGCCGTCCGTCTCCATGACGCTGGAAGACGACGATCCGGTTGCCGTCGAGCTCGTTCGTCTGGACGAACACGGCGCGCTCGCGCCGCCGGTCGTTGTCACCTCCACGCCCGTCGTCGGCCGAGACGGCCCCGGCAGTGACGAGCGCGGTGAGCGCGGCGGCGAAGGTGTAGATGAGCCTCGATCTCATGGATCCCCCTTCCGATTGCGGACCCGATCGACGCTACTTCCGAGCGGTACGAACCGACCTTACGATTCCGAGAACACCCGAGGGCGGGCGCGGCTTCTCTCCCGGCGCGGAGAGCCGATTTAAGGAAGTCGTAACGAGCGCCGGCTTCTGCGCGCGATCCGCCGGTGCAGA
>CAVTEL010000016.1:0-110134 GCA_963733855.1 uncultured Actinomycetes bacterium | reverse complement strand
ATGGCGACCATTCGAGGCCTTGCGCCGGTGCTGATCGTCCCGGAGGTTCTCGAGACGCTCGAGCACTACCGCGACAAGCTGGGCTTCGAGACCCGGGAGTGGGAGCCCAACCCGGCGCAGTACGGCTACGCACAGCGGGACGACTGCCACATCCACTTCAACCAGGGCGAACAGCCGAGACCGAACCACGAGCTCGTCCAGCCCGACCTCTTCGACATCTACCTCTGGGTGGACGACGTCGCCGACCTGCATGAGGAGCTCGAGCGGCGCGGGGCAGACCTCCTGCACGAGCCGATCGAGCGGCCGTGGGGGATGCTCGAGATCCGCGTCCAGGATCCGAACGGCTACATCCTCGCCTTCGGCCAGCGGCTCCCCTAGGAACCGGCCGCCCTCCGCCGGTGTAGAAGGGGCGGTGGTGGGCCGACCACTGACAGAAGCGGAGCTCGTCGAACGGGCAAAGCGCGGCGACCAGGACGCCTACGGAGACCTCGTGCACGCATACCAGGGCATCGCCTTCCGCACCGCCTACCTGCTCACCGGCAGCGCAGCCGACGCCGAGGACGCCGCGCAGGACGCGTTCGTGAAGGCCTACTACGCGCTCGGCCGCTTCCGGCCCGGCGCGGAGCTTCGCCCGTGGCTCCTGCGGATCGTCGCCAACGAGGCCCGGAACAGACGCCGCTCGACAGGCCGGCGCACGCACCTCGCGCTGCGCGCCGCGGCGGACCCGCTCTCGGGGGGCGCGGCCCCGTCCCCCGAGGCCACTCTCCTCGCCGGCGAGCAGCAGGAGACGCTCCTCGCGGCGGTGAACGCGCTGCCGGAGGAGCAGCGCGATGTCGTGGCCTGCCGGTACTTCCTCGAGCTGTCCGAGGAGGAGACGGCCCAGGCGCTCGGGCTCCGGAAGGGAACCGTCAAGTCGCGGCTCTCGCGCGGGCTCGACCGTCTCAGGGAGGAGCTTGGCGATGAGTGAGCTCGAGCGGGCACTGCTCGCCGTCGGCCGGGACCTGGACTTCCCGGGCACTCCCGACCTGACCGGCCGGGTTCGGAGCCGGCTCGCGGAGGGTCGGCGGCCGTCGGTGTTCTCCCGCCGTGCGCTCGTCGTCGCCCTCGCGATCCTGGCTGTCGCGGTCGGGGCCGTCCTCGCGGTGCCGCAGGCTCGGAGCACGATCCGCGACTGGCTCGGGATCGGCAATGTGACGATCCGGTACGTCGAGGAGCTGCCGCCTGTGGAGCAGGCGACACCTGACCTCCAGCTCGGTGAGCGGGTCAGCCTCGAGGAGGCGCGGGAGCGCGCCGGCTTCCCGGTCCGTGTGCCGACCGTGGAGGGGCTGGACGACCCGCCCAAGGTCTACTACCGCGACGACGCGGGCCAGGTTGCGTTCCTGTACGGCTCCGAAGAGCAGCCGAAGCTGCTGCTCACCCAGGCCGACGCTCGCGGCGCCGTCGAGAAGATCGTGAACCTCAACGTCACCGATCGGGAGCTGGTCGTCGTCGAGCCGGGCTACGCCGGTGTCTGGCTCTACGGCGAGAAGCACGCGATCTTCTACCCGAGTACCGGAGCACGAGGAGCCGTTCCGGCTCGTCGGGAACGCGCTCGTGTACGAGATCGACGGCGTGACGGTGCGGATCGAGGCCGAGATCTCCAAGGACGAGGCGCTGCGCATCGCGCGCTCGCTGCGCTGAGCGGAACGCGGTGGAGCCGAGCGGTGTAGGACCGGCAGCTACGAGGAGGTTCTACGCATGAAGAGACTGCTCATCCCGCTCGCGCTCGTCGCTCTGGCGGCGCCGTCGAGCGCGCTGGCCGGAGGCTGGGCGACGGCGGGCCTCTCGCCGCCCGACGGCGGTGTCGGGGCGGGGGACACGTGGAACGCCAAGGTGACGGTCCTCCAGCACGGCGAGACGCCCCTGTCGGGCATCAGCCCGACCGTGACGATCCGGAACAAGACGACCGGCGAGGCCAAGACGTTCGCCGCCAAGCCGACGGACGAGGCCGGCGTCTACACCGCGAAGGTCGTCTTCCCCAGCGAAGGCAGCTGGACCTACGAGGTCTACGACGGGTTCTCCCAGTACGGCGGAGCAAAGACGCACACGTTCGGCGCCGTCGACATCGGCGCCGGCGGCGGAAACAGCCTGCCGTTCATCGCGATCATCGGGTTCGGCGGCCTGGCTCTCGGGGCGATCGTGCTCCTGTACTGGCTCTCACGGCGCGTGCGGGTTCGCGCACCGGCGCCCGCGAGCTGAAGTCCTTCCACGACGGGCGGTCTTCGGGCCGCCCGTCTCAGGTGTGGACTACAACTCCCCAAAGGGGGGAGAACGCGGGCGCCCGGACCGCCGACGATGGTTGGTAAGCAACCGACCGGAGGCACCGCGGAATGGCCCAGACCGAAGTCCAAGTCCTCGAGGACACAGAGCTCGTGAAGATCGAGCGCTGGCGCGCCGAGGAGCTGGAGCGGGCCGGGTACGGGACACGTGCTGCCGGGCGGCTTGCGGCACGCCATGACATCGATCTCCACCGTGCCGTCGAGCTGCTCGACCAGGGCTGTCCCCCCGAGCTCGCAATCAAGATCCTGCTCTAAGCCGGCCCTCGGAGCCACGTCTTGGGGTCTGACCCCGGGACATGACCCGAGGAGTCGATCACGCCCGCGGCGGAAGACGTCGAACGCCGCTCCCCGTGAGCCTGATTGCCTCTGGCGGCCGTGTCTGCGGGTCTGACCCCAGGACATGGCCGGCAGGGTCAGTGCGACCTGTCCGGCGCGGACGGGCACAATGCCGCCCGTGATCGCGTCGATCCCCTCGCCGTCGAGCGGCTTCTTCGAGCTCGGCCCGCTCGACATCCACATGTACGGCCTGATGCTGCTGCTGGCGATCGCCGTCTGCATCGTCGTCACGGGCCTGCGCTGGACGAAGCGGCCCGAGGGCGGCGACTGGGATCTCCTGCTCCGCATCGCCGTCTGGGGCGTCGCCGCCGGGATCGTCGGCGCGCGCGCCTACCACGTGATCACGAGCTGGTCGGAGGTGCCCGACCCGAAGTGGCAGGGCGTCTTCATGGTCTGGAAGGGCGGCCTCGGCGTCTGGGGCGGGATCCTGCTCGGAACGATCGTCGGCGCCTATATCTGCAAGCGCGCCGGGAAGAGCCCGTGGGTGCTCATGGACGCCGCCGCGCCCGGCCTGATGCTCGCGCACGGCGTCGGCCGCTTCGGCAACTGGTGGAACCAGGAGCTCTTCGGCGAGCCGACCGACCGGCCGTGGGGGCTCGAGATCGACCCGGAGAACCGCCCGTTCGAGTACGCGACGTCGGAGACCTTTCACCCGACCTTCCTCTACGAGTTCCTCTACGTGACGGCGGCGGCGATCCTCCTGCTCGTCCTCGACCGCTTCATCCGCTTCCGGCCGCCGGCGCTGTTCGCGCTCTACGTCTCGCTCTACACGTTCGGCCGCTTCTGGGAGGAGATGCTGCGGATCGACCCCTCGCACGAGCTCGGGCCCTGGCGCCTGAACGCGTGGGTCTCGCTCGTGGTCTTCATCCTGTCGACCGCGTTCTTCGTCTACTGGCAGTTTCTGCGCGGGCGGCGCGGTCCGAGGCGCGAGAAGGCACGCGAAGCTCCGAAGGACGCGCCGGCCATGGCGATCCCGAAGGCCCGCGTCCGACCTCCTCGCTAGCGTCGGCGCTGATGGCGATGCCGGTTCGCGAGCTCGAGCTCGACCTCGAGGCGTTCGAGGGTCCCTTCGACCTGCTGCTCGCCCTGGTCCTGCGGGACGAGCTGGACCTAGGCGAGGTGGACGTCGCAGGGATCGTGCTCGCCTTCCTCGAGCGGCTCGCCGAGCGGGAGGAGCTCGACCTCGACGCGTGCGGCGAGTTCCTCGTCCTCGTCGCGGCGCTGCTGGAGCTGAAGGCTCGCGCGCTGCTGACCGGTGAGGAGACC
Source organism: uncultured Actinomycetes bacterium (assembly GCA_963733855.1). Classification (GTDB taxonomy): domain Bacteria; phylum Actinomycetota; class Thermoleophilia; order Gaiellales; family Gaiellaceae; genus JACDAN01. The sequence continues at coordinate 106,214 of CAVTEL010000016.1, read as the reverse complement.
GACCTCGAGGATCTCGATCCGGCCGAGGCCGCGGCAGAGCTCGCTCGGCGCCTCGCGGAGTACCGCCGGATCAAGGAGGCGGCCGCGTGGCTCGTCGACCGGCTGGACGAGGAGAGCGACCGGTACTTCCGGCTCGGGCCTGCGCCGCTCGCGCCGAGGGTCGAGCGCCGCCTGGCTCCGCAGGACCCGGCCGAGCTGGCCACCGTGCTGCGGGCGCTGACCGCGGAACCGCCGGACGTCTCGCTCCGGCACCTGGAGCTCCGGTTCCCGCCCGTGGAGCAGTTCCTCGGTCGGTTCAGGGCCCTGCTCTCGCGCCGGAGCCGCTTCGACTTCGACACGGAAGTGCACCAATTGACGCGCGTCGAGCAGGCCGTGGCCTTCCTGGCGCTGCTCGAGCTCCGCAAGACGGGAGAGATCGAGCTCTCCCAGGCGGCGCCGTTTGCGCCGATTCGCGTACAGAGGAACGCCGACACGAAAACGGAAAGGACCACCACATGGACCGCCCGCTCCGCCTAGTCGCAGCCAACCCGCTCGACCGCCTCGCTCGCACGCTGGAGGCCCTGTTGGTCGTCGCCTCACAGCCGCTGTCTGTGGGCGAGCTCGCAGAGGCGGCCGGCGAGGATGCCGAACGCATAGAGATGGCACTCGGGCTGCTGGGGGAGCGTTTCCAGGAGGGCCGCAGCGGGATCGTCCTCGAGCAGGTCGCCGGCGGCTGGGCGTTCCGCGCCTCCCGCGAAGCGGCCGAGGCGTGCGGCCGAATGTTCGAGCGGCCCGTCGAGCGCGGGCTCTCGCAGGCCGCGATGGAGACGCTTGCCGTCGTCGCCTACGTCGGGCCGTGCTCCCGCCCGGAGATCGCGCGGCTGCGCGGTGTTGCCGTCGACTCAGTGGTGGCGGGGCTCGTCGAGCGCGGCCTGATCGCCGAGGCGGGCCGCGAAGAGGGCGGAGCCGTCCGCTACCGCACGACGCCGCTGTTCGAGCGCGTGTTCGGGCTCGAGAGCCTCTCGGTGCTGCCGCGGCTGGACGACCTCGGCGATGCGGACGACATCCGCGGCCGGCTCGAAGAGCTCGCCGAGAAGCGTCCGGCCTAGGGTTCGAGCCGGTAGAAGCGCCAGAAGTCGTGCTCGATCGGCACGACGTCGACCTTCCCGAACCCGGCTTCCTCGGCGTAACGGCGGAAGGTGGACTCGCGCATCGCGGTCCCGGTCTCGGCCGACGGCTGCTCCACGCGGCCGACCGGAAGGCAGTGCAGGATCGACCAGCCGTACATCACGCGCTCAACGTCGTCGCCCGGCGCCGCGAACTCGTCCGCGACCTTCTCGTCCGCGACCAGCGCGACCCCGCCCTCGGCGAGGAGCCCGCGGATCGCCCGCAGCGCCTCGACCGGTTTCGCCATGTCGTGCACGGCCTCGAATACCGTCACGAGGTCGTAGCGGTCGGCGAGCTCCGGGTCGGCAGCGTCCCGGACCTGGAAGTCGACGCGGTCGGACATGCCTTCCACCTCCGCCACCTCGCGTGCGAGCTCGATCGACGCCGGATCGAGGTCGAACCCGTCGACCCGGACGCCGGGATACCCCTTCGCAATCGCGACACTAGACCAGCCGGTCCCGCACGCCACGTCCGCTACCCGGGCCGATCCCGAGCGGAGCCGCTCGTCCACGTCGGGCATCACCGGGAGCCACTCGCTCGTGAGCAGGTTGACGAACTGCGTCCGGTTCATGTCCCCTTGCCCCTCGACGAAATCAGGCGGGAAGTCGGCGTACGGAACGCCCTCGCCGGTCCGGAACGCCTCGAGCACCTGTGGCAAGGGCTCCACCATCCCGACCATCATCCGGGCGAATGCCGACATGTAGTTGACGCTGTCGCGGTCGAGCAGGACCTCGTCGTGTCCGGCCGGGATCCGGTACCGGCGATCGGCCGGGGCGGCCGAGGCGTCCTCGACGTCGAGGATCCCGCCCACCGCCTGGTGCTCCAGCCACTCGCGGACGTAGCGCTCGTCGCAGCCTGCGGCCGCCGCGACCTCGGGAGGAGTCGACGCGCCGCCGGCGAGCGCGGCGTAGAGGCCGAGCCGGTCACCGAGGTAGACGGCATGGAGGTCGTTGAACCCGAGGACGGCCTCGAAGAGCCGCTCGACGAGCGCGTCGCGCCGCTCCGTCTCAGGGCTCGCGGCCACGGCGCGACTCTAGCGCTGCATCGCGGACTCGATGACCTCGGCGTGCCGCGCTGCGCACGTCTCGATCGACCACGCCTCCCGTGCGCTCGCCCCGGCGCGGGCGGCGCGCTCGGCCATCTCCTCGGGCCGCTGGAGGTGGCTGACGATCGCCTCGGCGAGCGCAGGCGGCGAGCCCGGCTCGACGAGCGCGCCCAGCTCGCCCTCTCGCAGAAGGCCGGCGACCCCCTCCGAGCAGCGGGTCGCAACGACGGGAGTCCCCAGCGAGAGCGCCTCGATCAGCACCAGCGGCATCCCCTCGTGGTACGAGGAGAGGCAGAGGAGGGAGGCGCGGCGGATCCACGGGTAGTGGTTCGGGACGTAGCCCGCGAGCAAGGCGGTGTCCTCGAGGCCGAGCTCGCGGATGAGCGCCTCGAGCCTCTCCCGCTCCGGCCCCTGCCCGAAGATCATCAGCCGGTGGGAGACCCGATTCCGGGCGAGCCGGTGCGCCTCGATGAGAACCTCGTAGCCCTTCTCCGGCGCCAGCCGGCCGGCCGCGACGACGAGTGGGAGGTCATCGCCCGGGCCCGGTAGGTCCTCCGCGGCCAGCTCCTCGATCCGGGCGAAGTCGATGCCGTTCGGCACGGTTCGAATCGTCGAGCGCGGGACTCCGAGGCTCGCGAGCTCCTCTCCCGCCGCGTCAGTCACGGCCGTGTTCCACTTGAAGCGGCGGTAGAAGAGGCGGGTGAGGACCGAGAAGGCGCGGCCCTTCGCCCCGAGCTGCTCGTAGAGCGCACGCGGCATGCAGTGGAGCTGCGAGACGGCCGGCCGCCTGCAGACCGCCGCAGCCGCCAGTACCGCGAACGGCGTGATCGCCTCGAGCCCGGCGACCAGGACGTCGTAGCGCCGGCCGACGCGGGCGAGCCGGACCGTCCCGACCAGGTAGCCACGGAGCATCCCCGGGATGCCGGGGACGTCGGGCCCGCCGCGAAACAACCGAAACTGCCGCTCCTCCGCTTCCGCCCGGAGGATCCCCGTATCGACCAGACAGAAGAGATCGGCGTCGATGCCATGGCTCCGCAGCGGCTCGACGAGGTCCAGGTTCAGCCGCTCGGCGCCGCCGGGATTGAGGTTGGGCAGGACTATGAGAACTCGTCGGTTGTCCATAGAGGTGCTCGGCCCGCAGCTTGCCTATCGAGACGGCATCTAGAGCGCCGCGGCGATCTCGCCAAGCGCCGCGACGACGTCGAGGTCGTCGTGGACGACGTGCTGGAGCATCACGCGCTCGACGCCGACCGCCTCGAACTCGCGGAGACCGTCCACGAGATCGACCGTGCTCCCGGCGAGCCCGCGCCGCTTCAGCTCGTCGAACCACTCGTCCGCCGATCCCGCGCCCGGAAAGACCTGGACGAAGCGCTTTGCGTGGTCGCGCCCGAGCAGGAACGGCGTCATCAGAGAGAAGCGCAGGGACGCCGGGTCGCGGCCTTCCCGCTCGCACGCCTCGTCGAGCTTCTTCCGGCGCCGCGCGGCCTCGGCCTGGTCGACGCCGAAGGTGTTGTACTCGTCCGCGAACCGCGCGGCGGGCTCGGCGGTTCCGCGGCCGGCGCTGCCGCCGACGATCAGCGGCGGACGAGGCTGCTGGACGACCAGCGGGTCCTCCCGGAGCTGCCGGTCGACCTGCTCGACGTGCTCGGCCAGCGTCCGCAGCCGCTCCTTCGTCTCCGGGAAGTCGAGGCCGAAGCGCTCGTGCTCCTCCGCCATCCAGCCGGCGCCCATTCCCGACCTCGATGCGACCCGCCCGAGATGTGGTCGGCCGTCGCCGCCGCCTTCGCCACGACAGCTGGATGGCGGAAAGTGACGGGCGAGACGAGCGTCCCGAGCCGGAGCTTCGAAGTGCGCGCGGCGAGGGCGCCGAGGAGCGTCCAGGCGTCGGTCGCGAGCGCGGTCGGGATCGGTCTGCGAGAGGTAGTGGTCGGAGCGGAAGAGCGCCTCGAGGCCGTGCTCGCTCGCAGGCCTCGGCGAGCGCGAGCCAGTCGTCCCAGGCGGGGCCCTCCTGGCCCTCGACCATCAGCGCGACGCGCATCTAGCTTCGCGGCGTTGCGAAGAACCAGAGCTGGCCCTCGGGATCCTTCGCGTCGTAGCGCCGGTCGCCGTACTCCTGGTCCGCCGGCTCCTGGACGATCTCGGCGCCCGCCTGCCTTCGCTCGCTCGAAGTGGGCGTCGACGTCGTCGACGTAGACGTGCACGAGCGCCGGCTGGTGGTCGGCTGTCGCCTCGGGCTCTGGTAATCCTCGCCCGGGCTCGCCGAGCATCACCGAGTCGTCGCCGAGCCGGAGCTCGGCATGGTTGACGACGCCGCCCTCGTCCATCCGCATGACCTCCTCGAAGCCGAACGCCTTCGTGAGGAAGTCGATCGCCGCGGCGCCGTCCTCGTAGAGCAGGTAGGGCGCGATCCGTCCCACGCTGCAACCCTACCCAGGTGCGGCTGAATGCCTACCTCGCCCGCGCGGGAATCGCCTCCCGCCGCAAGGCCGACGAGCTGATCAAGGCCGGGCGGGTGACCGTCAACGGCCAGGCGGGGCAGCTGAACACGTTCGTCGAGCCCGCCGACCGGGTCGAGGTCGACGGCGATCGAGTCGCTCCCCAGCAGCTCGCCTACGTGCTGCTCAACAAGCCCGCCGGGGTGGTGACGACGGCGAACGATCCTCGAGGTCGGCTGACGGTCGTCGATCTCGTCCGCCACGACTCGCGGGTCGTGCCCGTCGGGCGGCTGGACGCCGACACGACGGGCGTCCTGCTCCTGACGAACGACGGCGACCTCGCGCACCGCCTGGCTCATCCCGAAGTACGAGGTCGAGAAGGTCTACGAGGCCGAGGTGGAGGGCGAGCCCGGCGACGACGCGCTCCGCCGGCTCGCCGAGGGCGTGGAGCTCGAAGACGGGCCGACCGCACCGGCGAAGGTGCGACGCCTGGCCCCGTCGCGCGTAGAGCTCGCGATCCACGAGGGACGCAACCGGCAGGTGCGGCGGATGCTCGAGGCGGTCGGCCATCCGGTCCGCCGGCTGCACCGGAGCCGCTACGCCGGGCCTCACCACCGACGGCCTCCGAGCCGGGACGAGTCGCGCGAGCTCACCCCCGACGAGGTCGCCGCGTTACGCTCGGGCCGATGATCGTCGACAGCGCGGTCTACGTGAACGGCCACCGCTACGCCGGTGACATTCCCCTCGAGGAGACCTACGAGGAGAGCCGCAAGCCGGGCTGCTTCGCGTGGATCGGCCTCCACGAGCCGACGGAGGACGAGTTCGACGCCGTGCGCAGAGAGTTCGGGCTCCACGAGCTTGCTGTCGAAGACGCGATCAAGGCCCACCAGCGGCCGAAGCTCGAGGTCTACGGCGACACGCTCTTCATCGTCCTCAAGACCGCCCGGCTGGACGAGGACGATCTGATCCTCGGAGAGGTCCTGGTCTTCGTCGGCGACGCGTTCATCATCACGGTCCGGCACGGCGACACCGACCTCCATCGAGTTCGCCTGACGCTCGAAGGCCGACCCGACCTGCTCGGCCACGGGCCGACCGCCGCGCTCTACGGGATCCTCGACAAGGTCGCGGACGAGTATCTCCCGCTCATCGAGGAGCTCGACGTCCGCGTGCAAGGGATCGAGCAGGAGGTGTTCTCGCCGAGCCACGGCGACGCGTCGGCGCGGATCTACCGGCTGAAGCGGACCGTGCTCGAGGTGCACCAGGCCAGTCACGCCGCTCGAGGCCCCCGTGGACGGTCTGGCGAGCGGCCTCCATCCGGTCGTCCCCGAGCCGATGCGGCCCTACTTCCGCGACGTCCACGACCACCTGCTGCGCGAGATCGGACGCGTGATCGAGCTCCGAGAGCTCCTCGACGAGCATCCTGACCGCGAACATGACGCAGGCGAGCTTCCGCCAGAACGAGGACGTCCGAAAGATCTCCGCCTGGGCCGCGATCATCGCCGTCCCGACGCTGATCAGCGGGATCTACGGGATGAACTTCGAGCACATGCCGGAGCTCGACCTGGCGGGTCGGCTACCCGCTGGCGCTCCTGCTGATGGCCGGCGCTCTGCCTCGCGCTCTACGGGCAGTTCAGACGGTCCGGCTGGCTCTAGGTCAGGCGCGAAGTGCGGGCGACTCGACGAAATCCCCCGTCAGGGAAGACGAACCCCATGCGGTCGTACATCGCCGCGAGTGTCGGCGCCGATGTCTCGCGCGCCTTGTCGGCTCCGAGCGCGAGCAGCCTGTGCAGCTCGGCATCGTCCGAGCGCAGCGCGCGGTAGCGCTCCTGGATCGGAACGACGACCTCGACGACCGCCTCGGCCACGTCCGACTTGAACTGGCCGTAGCCCGATCCGTCGTACCGGGACTCGATCTCCTCGGGCGAATCGCCCGTGGCCACGGACATGATGTCGATCAGGTTCGTGATCCCGGCCTTGTCCTCGCCGCGCCGGACGTCCGTTCCTGAGTCCGTGACGGCGCTCTTGACCTTCTTCCGCAGTGTGTCCGCGTCGTCCAGGAGCTGAAGCGTTCCCTGCGGCGTGCCGAGCGTCGTCGACATCTTCCGGTCCGGCTCCTGGAGGTCCATGATCCGCGCGCCGATCTCCGGGAACTTCCCTTTCGGGCAGCTTGAAAGTCGTCGCCGTAGCGTGAGTTGAAGCGCTCGGCGATGTTGCGAGAGAGCTCGATGTGCTGCCGCTGGTCGTCTCCGACCGGGACGAGGTCGGTCTGGTAGAGCAGGATGTCGCCGGCCATCAGCACCGGGTACGTGAAGAGCCCGGCCGAGACGACCCCGTGCTGCTCGGACTTCTCCTTGAACTGCGTCATCCGGCGGAGCTCTCCGAAGCTCGCCACCGAGCTCAGCAGCCAGGCGGCCTCGGCGTGGGCGATCACGTGGCTCTGGACGAAGACGGTCGAGCGCTCGGGATCAAGGCCGGTGGCGAAGAGCATCGCGGCGAGGTCGAGCGTCCGCTCGCGCAGGTCGGCCGGGTCGTACTCGACGGTGATCGAGTGGAGGTCGACGATGCAGAAGAACGCGTCGCCGAGCTCCTGGGTCGCGGCGTACTGGCGGAAGCCGCCGCTGTAGTTGCCGAAGTGCTTCGAGCCGGTCGGCTGGATGCCGGAGAAGATCCTCATCGGACGGATTATCGCGAATGCCGCCGAGCACGGCCCGGAGCGAGGCGACGTAGTCGTGCAGCGCGTCCGGACCGTCGCTCGGCGACCTCGACCGCGCGGGAGCCGACGACGATCCCGTCGGCGAGCTCCGCTGCCTCGGCGGCCTGCTCGGGCGTCGAGATCCCGAAGCCGGCGTAGAGCGGCAGGTCGGTGAGCGGCCGCGTGCGGGCGACGAGACCCGCGAGCGAAGGGGAGAGGCGTTCGCGGGCCCCGGTCGTCCCGGTGACGGTGACCAGATAGAGCCAGCCGTCGGTGTGGCGCGCCGCAATGTCGGATTCGTTCGTCGGTCGAGGTGGGCGCGACGAGCTGGACGCGCCGGAGCTCGGGCCGCTCGCCCGCCGGAAGGTCGGCGACGATCAGGCTGTCGGCGCCGGCGGCGCGAGCGTCGGCGGCGAACCGCTCGTAGCCGTAGGCCTCGAGCAGCGAGGCGTAGGTCATCGGGATCAGCGGGACGTCGACGCGAGCCCGGGTCTCCGCCAGGCACTCGAGGCAGCGGCGGGTGCGCATCCCGTCGGCCAGCGCCCGCTCGGCGGCCCGGCGGATCACCGGCCCGTCGGCGAGCGGGTCCGAGAACGGAAAGCCGAGCTCGACGATGTCGGCGCCGCCGGCGACCGCGGCCTCGGCGAGCTCGGGCGTGTCCCGCCCGGCCATCAGGTAGACGACGAGCGTCTTCATCCCGTCACCTGCGCGAGATCCTTGTCGCCCCGGCCGGAGAGGCAGAGGACGACCAGCTCGGCGTCGAGGTCGTCGACCCGCGCGAGCGCGTGGGCCGGCTCGAGCGCGGGGAGGATCCCCTCGGTCTCGGCGAGCCGGCGGAAGGCAGCGAGCGCCTCCTCGTCGGTCGCCTGCAGGTAGCGCGCCCGGCCGGAGTCGCGCAGGAACGCGTGCTCCGGCCCGACACCGGGGTAGTCGAGGCCCGGCGGAGATCGACTCGGCGTCCAGCACCTGGCCGTCCTCGTCGGCGAGCAGCGAGGAGCGCGCGCCGTGCAGGACGCCGGTCCTGCCGGAGCCGAGGCTGGCGGCGTTCGCCGCCTCGACCCCGACCAGCTCGACGTCGTCGTCCAGGAAGCCGGCGAAGAGCCCGATCGCGTTCGAGCCGCCGCCGACGCACGCGATCGCTGCGTCGGGCAGCCGGCCCTCGAGCTCGAGGATCTGGGCTCGAGCCTCGCGCGCCGATGACGGACTGGAGCTCGCGGACGAGCTCGGGATACGGATGCGGACCGACGCAGGAGCCGAGCAGGTAGTGCGTCGTCTCGACGTTCGCGATCCAGTCGCGGATCGCCTCGCTCGTCGCCTCGCGCAGGGTCTTCGTGCCGTACTCGACGGGCACGACCTCGGCGCCGAGCAGGTGCATCCGGTCGACGTTGGGCCGCTGGCGGGACATGTCCTCGGCGCCCATGTAGACGACGCAGTCGAGGCCGAACTTCGCGCACACCGTCGCCGCCGCGACGCCGTGCTGGCCCGCGCCGGTCTCGGCCACGATCCGCTGCTTTCCGAGCCGCCGGGCGAGCACGGCCTGGCCGAGCGCGTTGTTCAGCTTGTGGGCGCCGGTGTGCAGCAGATCCTCGCGCTTGAGGTAGAGCCGTTTGTCCGGCGCGAACCGCTCGGCGCGCGTCAGCGGCGTCGGCCGGCCGCGCGAAGGAGCGGCCGAGCTCGTCCAGCTCGAGTGCGAAGGCGGGATCGTCCTTCGCCTCGTTCCACGCCTGCTCGAGCTCGTCCAGCGCCGGGATCAGCGTCTCGGGCACGAAGCGGCCGCCGTAGGCGCCGTACGTCAGCACCGCGCCGCCTCCACGAAGGCGCGCACCTTGGCGTGATCCTTGATTCCCGGCTCGGACTCGAGTCTCGACGCCGCGTCGACGGCCCACGGATGCACCGCCTCGATCGCGGCTCCGACGTTGTCGGGGCCGAGCCGCCCGGCGAGCACGACCCGGCCGTCGGCCGCCTCGGCGCGGGCGAGATGGTCGGGGTCGTCCTCTTCCCACGGGAGATCGAGGACGCGGGCGACGGGCTCGCCCTCGCGCAGCAGGACGGCGTCCCGGCCGCGTAGCCGTCCGTTCGTCGTCTCGCTCGTAGAGCTGGACGAGGTCGGCGCCCTCGTCGCTCGGCTCTCCGACGTGGACAGAGACGGAAAGCATGGTGTCCGGCACCGGCAGCACGCCGGCGGCTCGGCGCGGGCTCCCGTCGACCCGGATGAACCCGGCCAGGTCGGCGCCCGCCTCTGCCGCGGCGGCAACGTCCTCCTCGCGGGTGAGGCCGCAGACCTTCACGAGCGGCCTGGAGATCAGCTCGGCGAGCTTCGCGGCCGGATCGGTTGCCCGCATGAGCGTTGAGCCGACCAGGATCGCGTCGGCGCCCGCCAGCTCCGCGGCAGCGCCTTGCGCTCGGGACGCGATCCCACTCTCGGCGACGACGACCCGGTCGCGCGGCGCCTTCGCGACGAGCTCGAGCTGCGCCTGGCGGTCGATCTCGAAGGTGGACAGATCTCTGGCGTTGATTCCGATCGTCTCCGCTTCGAGCCGCACCGCTCGCTCGAGCTCGCCGGCGTCGTGGGCCTCGACGAGCGCGTCGAGCTCGAGCTCGCGGGCGCTTCGGAGCAGCTCCGCCATCGTCCCGTCGTCGAGATCGCGCAGGAGCAGGAGCACGGCGTCGGCTCCGGCCTCGCGCAGCTCGCGGAGCTCGTCGCGGGTCGAGAAGAACCCCTTCGCGAGCAGCGGCACGCCGGTCGCGGCCCGCGCAGCGCGCAGGTCCGTCGACCGAGCCGGCGAAGCGCTCGTCCACGAGGATCGAGACGGCTGCGGCCCCAGCTCGCTCGAACCCGCGTGCGAGCTCGGCGGGATCCGCGTCCGGCCTGAGATCGCCGGCGGACGGTGACCGCCGCTTGACCTCGGCGATCGCCGCGAGCCCCGGGCCGCGAAGCGCATCAGCGAAACGCAATCAGGGCCTCCAGTCGCTCTCCCGCCGCACCCGAGTCGATCGCCTCGCGTGCCAGCTCGAGCCCTTCCGCGAGATCAGCCGCATGGCCGCCCGCTGCGATCGCGCCGGCGGCATTGAGAAGCACCGCATCGCGCCGTGCGCCGTTCGCGCCGGCGAAGATCTCGCGGATCGTCCGCGCGTTGTCCTCCGGCTCGCCGCCGCGAAGGTCCTCCGGCGCGCAGCGCGGGACGCCGAGCTCGACCGGGTCGATCTCGCGGCGGCGTACCTCTCCGTCAGCCACCTCGCAGACGAGGTTCGGGCCGGCGGGCGACAGCTCGTCCACGCCGCCGGCACCGTGGACGACGAAGGCGCGAGTCGCGCCGAGCCGGAGCAGCACGTCGGCGATCGTCGGCACCAGCTCGGGCGCGTAGACGCCGACGACCTGCGCCCTGGCGCCGGCCGGGTTGGTCAGCGGCCCGAGGACGTTGAAGACGGTGCGCGTCGCCAGCTCGCGGCGGACCGGCGCCGCGTGGCGCATCGCCGGGTGGTGGGTCGGCGCGAACAGGAATCCGAAGCCCAGCTCGTCGATCGAGCGCTCGATCCGCTCCGGCTCCAGCTCGAGCGAGAAGCCGAGCGCCTCCAGGACGTCGGCCGAGCCCGAGGACGACGAGACGGCGCGGTTGCCGTGCTTCGCGACTCCGGCGCCCGCCGCAGCCGCCACCAGCGCAGCGGCCGTCGAGATGTTGAACGTCCGCGCGCCGTCGCCGCCCGTTCCGGCCGTGTCCACGAGGTCGCTGCGCTCGGGCTTCACGGCCAGCACGTGCTCGCGCATCGCCTCGGCGCAGCCGGCGATCTCATCGGCGGTCTCGCCCTTGAGCCGCAGGGCGACGAGGAACCCGCCGATCTGCGCCGGCGTCGCCTCGCCGTCCATGATCGACCCCATCACGCGCCGCGCCTCGTCCCGGTCGAGGTCGTGACCGTCGAGCAATCGGGAGAGCGCGCCCTGGATCACGCCGCTTCCAGAAAGTTGCGGGCCAGGTCCGGGCCGACCGGCGTCAGCACGGACTCGGGGTGGAACTGGACGCCGTGGACCGGGAGGGACCGGTGTCGAACGGCCATGACCTCGCCGTCCGGGGCGGTGGCGCAGATCTCCAGCTCGTCGGGGATCCGCGTCGCGGCGAGCGAGTGGTAGCGCCCGGCCTCGAACCCGGCCGGCAGGCCGCGGAAGAGCCCCTCGCCGTCGTGCTGCACCGTCGCCGCCTTGCCGTGGACGAGCTCGCGCGCAGCGCCGATCTCCCCGCCGAACGCCTCGACGATCGCCTGGTGGCCGAGGCAGACGCCGAGCGTCGGCGTCGTCTGCGCCAGCCGGGAGACGATCTCCGGTGTCGCGCCCGAGGCCGCAGGCCGGCCGGGGCCGGGGGAGATCACGAGGTGTGAGGGCGCCAGCCGCTCGGCCTCGTCGGCGTCGAGCTCGTCGTTTCGCCGCACCACGACCTCCACGCCGAGCTCGCCGAACAGGTGCGCGAGGTTGAACGTGAAGCTGTCGTAGTTGTCGACCAGGAGCATCACGCCGGGCCTCCGCCAGCCGGATCGCGGTCTCGAGCGCGGCGAGCTTCTGGCGGCACTCCTCCTGCTCCAGCTTCGGGTCCGAGTCGGCGACGATCCCCGCGCCCGCCTGGAGGAACGCGACGCCGTCGTGCAGGACGATGGTGCGGATCGCGATGCACGTGTCGAGCGCCTCGCCCGGAAGCGCGTAGCCGACGGCGCCGGCATACGGGCCGCGCCGATAGCCCTCGAGCTCCGAGATCAGCTGCATCGCGCGAACCTTCGGCGCGCCGGACACGGTGCCGGCCGGGAAGCAGGCGCGGAGCAGGTCGAAGTGGTCCGCGTCTTCCAGCAGCTGCCCGCCGACCTCCGAGACCAGGTGCGTCACGTGGGAGAAGCGCTCGGGCTCGAGGAACCGCCGGACGCGAACCGACCCCGGCGTGCAGACCCGCGAGAGGTCGTTCCGGCCGAGGTCGACGAGCATCACGTGCTCCGCGCGATCCTTCTCCGAGGTCAGCAGCCGCTCGGCGTCGCCGTCGCCGGGCTGCGTCGTCCCGGCGATCGGGTTGAGCGAGGCGTCGCGGCCCTCCGCCTTCACCAGCGTCTCGGGCGAGGAGCCGATCAGCGCCAGCCCGTCCAGCTCGAGCAGGAACAGGTACGGCGAGGGGTTGACCCTCCGAAGCGACCGGTAGAGGTCGAGCGCGCTGGCCGAGGTGGGGCGCTCGGCCCGCTGCGAGAGCACGATCTGGAACGCGTCGCCGGCGCGGATGTGGCGCTTCGCGCGGACGACCGACTGCTCGTAGTCGAGCCCGGACGGGAAGCGCCGGGTCTGGCCGGACGAGCCGTTGCCGGCCGGAAGCGCGGGCATCGCGCCGGCCAGGAGCTCGGTCACCTCGTCGGGGCTTCCGCACAGCACCTCGGCCATCCCGCGGGCGTGGTCGAACCGGACGAGCGTGTCGGCGACGACGAAGCGGCTCTCCGGCAGGTCGCGGCCCGAGTCCGGGAGCTGCACCGTCGGCTCCAGCGTCGCCGCGTAGTCGTACGAGAGGTAGCCGACGACCGGCGCGCCGCAGGTCTCGGCCTCCTCGAAGCTCACGAGCCGGGAGCCTGCGCCGACGAACGAGTGGCGCCCGAGGCGGCCCTTCTCCACGGACTCGAGGAGGAAGCTCGCGCTGCCGGTCTCGCGCAGCCGGAGGTAGGCCCCGAGTGGGGTGATCAGGTCGGTGGCGATGACGGTTTGGACGATCATGCGAAAACGAAAAAGACCCTCCGGCGGAAGGGTCTTCGAGTGGTGCGGGTTTGTGCCTAGGTCAGGTCAGGCAATGCTCCCGCACCGCTCGTGGCGCCACGACCAGGCCCAGGTGCGGAAGGCGGGAGTCATCGCACTCAGCCTACGCGCGCGGTTTTCCTCGGTCAAGCGACCTCGTGCTTCGTCAGGTCGAGAATCGCCTGGTAGATGTGCTCGAGACCTTCCTGCGAGAGGGGGCCCGCGGTTCGAGCGGCTTACATCCCGGAGCATCGACTCCTCGCGCTGGGGATCGAGGAAGTCGTAACCGCGGGAATCCTTGTAGCTCTTCAGCTGCGCGACCAGCCTGAGGCGGGCGTTGATTCCCTCGATGAGGGCACGGTCGTTGTCGGAGACCTTCTCCCGAAGTTGCCTGACGATCGGGTCTTGGCTGGGGTCCATGGCCGGAACCTACACTTGCCGCGATGGCCAGCAACAACGCATCACCGGAGCTCCTGATCGTGATGGGGAGCGGCGCGACGCCGGATCAGACCGAGCACGTCGTCGCTCGTCTGCGCGAGTCGGGCGCGGACGCCCGCGTCTCCCATGGGAGAGAGGCGACCGTGATCGGCGCGATCGGGGAGAGGGAGGCGCTCGCGGGGCTCCCGCTCGAGGGCTACCCGGGAGTCGAGCGCGTGCTGCCGATACTCAAGCCGTACAAGCTCGTCGCACGCGAGCTCGCCCCGGATCCCACGGTGATCGACGTTCGCGGCCGGAAGATCGGCGACTCGTTCTTCGGCCTGATCGCCGGCCCGTGCACGGTGGAGTACCGCGAGCAGACGCTCGAGACGGCGCGGGCCGTCGCGGCCGCCGGTGCGACGATGCTCCGCGGCGGCGCGTTCAAGCCGCGCACCTCGCCTTACACGTTCCAGGGACTGGGGCTCGACGCCCTCGAGATGCTGCGGGAGGCGGGGGAGGAAACCGGTCTCCCGATCGTGACCGAGCTCATCGATCCGCGCCACGTCGAGGAGGTGATCGAGGTCGCCGACGTGATCCAGATCGGCGCCCGCAACATGCAGAACTTCCTGCTCCTCGCGGAGGTCGGACGGGTCGACAAGCCGGTGCTGCTCAAGCGCGGGCCGTCCGCGTCGGTAGAGGAGCTCCTGATGGCGGCCGAGTACGTCGCCAGGGAAGGGAACGACCGGATCATCCTCTGCGAGCGAGGAATCAAGACCTTCGAGAGCACCACGCGGTACACGCTCGACCTCGGCTCGGTCGCCGTGCTCAAGGAGGAGACGCACCTCCCGGTGATCGTCGACCCTTCCCACGCCGCCGGGCGGAGGGCGCTCGTGCTCCCGCTCGCTCGGGCTGCGGCGGCAGTCGGTGCGGACGGGATCATCGTCGAGGCGCATCCGAGACCGGAGGAGGCGCTCTGCGACGGCCCGCAGCAGATCCCGGCCGACGAGTTCGGCGAGTTCGCCAGAGAGGTGACGGAGATCGTCACCCTCATGGGCAAACAGGTCGGATAGGGCGGCTTGCGGCTCGCGGTCATCGGCACCGGGCTGATCGGCGCCTCGGTCGGGTTGGCCGCGAAGCGGGTGGGCGCAACCGTCTCCGGGTTCGACGAAGACGAGGCCACGGCCGAGGTCGCGCTCGAGCGAGGGGCGGTCGACGAGGTCAAGGCGTCGCTCGGGGAGGCGCTCGGCGGCGCCGACCTCGCGGTTGTCGCCGTGCCGGTCGGACGGCTGGCCGCGCAAGTGCGAACCGTGCTGGAGACGAGCGCAGACGACTGCACCGTGACCGACGTGGGCTCGACGAAGTCCGCGGTCTGCGAGGCGGCGGCGGGGTCGCCGCGATTCATCGGCGGCCACCCGGTCTGCGGTTCCGAGGCGCGGGGCCCGGCTCACGCAACGGCCGATCTCTTCGAGGGGGCGACCTGGTTTCTCTCGCCGCTCCCGCACAGCGATCCCGCTCGGTACCGGCTCGTCCACGGCTTCGTCGGCGACCTCGGCGCCGTGCCGGTCGCCGTGGATCCCGGCGCGCACGACCGGCTCGTCGCACTGACGAGCCATCTGCCTCACGTGCTGGCCAACGTCCTCGTCAACCATGCCGGCGCGACGCGGATCGACGGACACGAGCCCCTTTCGTCCGCCGGCGGGTCGCTTCGGGACATGACGAGAGTCGCAGGCGCCAACCCGCGAATCTGGGTCGACATCTTCCTGGAGAACGCGGAAGCGCTGAGAGCGGCGCTCGCGGAGCACCGCCGCGGGCTCGAGCAGGTGGATGCGGCGCTCGCGTCCGGCGATGCGGGCTTCCTCGCCCGCTGGATCGGCGAGGCCGCGCGCAACCGCCGGGGGATGATCAGCGAGGCGTACGGCGACCCGGGACAGCTGCACCGGCTCCGCGTCCATGTCCCCGACCGGCCCGGCGTCCTTGCGGGGATCACGCAGGCTCTCGGGGCCGAGCGGATCAACATCGAGGACTTCGAGCTGCAGCACCAGTCACCGGAACGGGGCGGCGACCTGACGGTGCTGGTCGCCGGCGAGCGGGAGGCGGAGCGGGCCGCTGCGCTGCTGGAGGCGCAGGGGTACGGCGTCGTCGTCGCCCCTGCGCTCGACGAATGAGGATCGAGCCGGCGGCGGCCGTCGTCGGCCACATCGGCGTGCCGGGCGACAAGTCGATCTCGCACCGCGCGGTGCTGATCGGCGCGGTCTGCGACGGCGAGACCCGGATCGAGGGCTTCGGGCGCTCGGCGGACACCGAGTCGAGCGTGAACGCGATGCGGGCGCTCGGTGTGGAGGTGGTCGAGGAGGAGGTCGACGTCCTGACCGTGCGAGGCGTCGGGCTCCGCGGCCTGCGCCCGCCGGCGGAGCCGATCGACTGCGGCAACGCCGGGACGCTGCTCAAGCTCCTGATGGGCCTCCTGGCCGGTCAGGAAGGTGAGTTCGTCCTCTCGGGAGACGAGTCCCTTCGGGGCAGGCCGGTGGAGGATCTCGCCGAGGCGCTGCGCGCGATGGGTGCCAGGATCGAGACCACCGACGGCAAGCCGCCGGTGCGGATCGAGGGAGCAGAGCTTCGGGCCGCCGAGCACCGCCTGGCCCGGGCGAGCGCGCAGACGAAGTCGGCGCTCCTCCTGGCCGGGATGCAGGCGGCAGGCGGGCGCACGGTCGTCCACGAGCCGTACTACACGCGCGACCACACGGAGACGATGCTCCGAGCGGGAGGAGCCTCGGTTCGCCGGTCGGGCCGGTCGGTGTCGATCTCGCGGGTCGAGTCGCTGCGGCTCGGCTCCGTGCAGGTTCCAGGCGACATCTCCTCCGCGGCGCCGTTCGTGACCGCGGCGACGCTCGTCCCGGGCTCCGAGCTCTCGATCCACGGCGTCGGTGTGAACCCGTTTCGCACGGGCTTGCTCGACGTGCTGATCCGGATGGGCGGGCGTCTCGCGATCTTCGACCGGCGCGTGGTCGGCGGCGAGGCGGTCGCGGATCTGGAGATCCGCTCGGCGCCGCTCGTCGCGACCACGGTGCGGAAGGCGGAGGTGCCGCGGATGATCGACGAGCTGCCGCTGTTCGCGCTCGCGGCCGGGATGGCACGGGGGGAGAGCATCGTCCGCGGTGCCGCCCAGTTGCGCGAAAAGGAGACGGACCGCATCGAAACCGTGACAAATGTGCTCCGATCCCTTGGCGTGAGGATCACGGCGAGCGATGATGGCTTCAGGGTGAGGGGGGTCCCCACCCGCCCTAAGGGCGGGGGTGCGGTCTCGAGCGGCGGCGACCACCGGATCGCGATGCTGGCCGCCGTCGCCGGGCTCGCCTCCCGCGAGGGCGTCGAGCTCCTGGACCCGGAGAGCGTGGCAGTAAGCTTCCCCGGATTCTTCGACCTGCTCGAGTCGGTGACCCAGCGATGATCGTGGCAATCGACGGGCCCGCCGGAGCCGGGAAGAGCACCGTCGCCCGCCGGCTGGCCGAGCGACTCGGCTTCCGGTATCTGGACACGGGCGCGATGTACCGGGCCGTGACCTGGCTCGCGCTGCAGCGTTCCCTCGATCTCGAGGACGGCCCGGCCCTGGGTGTGCTCGCAGATGAGCATCCCGTCGACCTGGACGAGGCAGGATCGGTCAGGATCGCCGGCGCAGACGTCACGGCCGCGATCCGCGAGTCCGAGATCGACCGGCTCGTCCCGGTGGTCGCACGCCACCCAGAAGTCCGCGTCGTCATGCGCCGCCGCCAGCGCGAGCTCGCCGATCTCGGGAACGCCGTCATCGAGGGACGCGACATCGGGACGGTCGTCGCGCCGGACGCCGACGTGAAGGTCTACTTGAACGCCGACCAGTCCGTCCGCGCGGAGCGGCGGCAGGCCGAGCGGCCCGACATCGGCGGCGATGCGCTCGCGACGGACCTCCGGCTCCGCGACGAGAGCGACGCCGCCCGGATGCAGCCGGCCCAGGACGCCGACCTGATCGACACGACCAACCTCGACGTGGAGAACGTAGTCGACCGGATCCAGCAGCTCGTCCGCGCGCGGGTCGCATGAGCCGGAACGGCGCAGTCTGGACTGTCGGCCAGGCGACCATCGGCACGGCGGTGCGCATCCTGGCGCCGCTGCGCGTCTACGGCGCCGACCGCGTGCCGGAGGACGGCGGCGTCGTGCTGGTCTTCAACCATTTCTCGTGGCTCGACCCGCCCGCCTTCGGGGCGGCAAGCCCGCGGCAGCTCTACTTCCTGGCGAAAGCCGAGTTGCACGAGGTTCCGGTCATCGGGCCGCTCGTCAAGGCTTTCGGCACCTACTCGGTCCGCCGCGGCGAGTCCGACCGGGACGCCGTGCGCGAGATGCGTCGCTGCGTACGGGACGGAAACATGCTGGGCATGTTCGCCGAGGGCACCCGCCAGCGGTCCGGTGTCCCCGGCGAGGTCAAGCCCGGCGCGGCGATGGTCGCGCTCAACGAGAACGTGCCGGTCATCTGCGCGGCCATCCATGGAACCCAGCACTGGCGGCCAGGCAACTTCCACCCGGTCTCGATCGCCTGGGGCAGGCCGTTCACGTTCGACGGGCTGAAGGCGAACGGCAAGGGCTACCGCGAGGCGTCGAGCGAGCTCGAGCGCCGCGTCAACGAGCTTTGGCGGTTCCTCGTCGACGTCCACGCCCTCCGCCGGCCGCGCCACGCCGTGCCGCCGGCGTGAGCGAGCTCGCCGGGACCGCCGCGATCGTCGGCTTCCCAAATGTCGGCAAGTCGACCCTCGTGAACCGGCTCACGGCGACCCGGACGGCGGTCGTCCACGAGCAGCCGGGCGTCACCCGTGACCGCAAGGACATCGTCTGCGAGTGGAGCGGGCGGCGATTCATCCTCATCGACACCGGCGGCGTCGACCTCGCCGACCGGTCGGAGATCACCAGGCAGATCGCAGCCCAGGCCCGCACCGCGATCGACGAGGCCGACCTCGTCCTTTTCGTCGTCGACGCCCAGTCCGGAGTGACGCCCGGGGACGAGGAGGTCGCGGAGCTACTGCGGCGTTCCGACCGCCCGGTGCTGCTGATCGCGAACAAGATCGACGACCCGACCAGGACGGATCAGATCCACGAGTTCCACCGGCTCGGCCTCGGCGAGCCGGTGCCGATCTCAGGGCTGCACGGTCACGGCACCGGCGACCTGCTCGACACCATTCTCGAGCGGCTCCCGGGAGCATCCAAGCGGCCGGAGATCCCCGAGGACGCGATCCGCGTCGCGATCCTCGGCCGGCCGAACGTCGGGAAGTCGAGCCTGCTCAACAAGCTGGTGGGAGAGGAGCGCGTGATCGTCTCCGAGGTGCCCGGTACGACACGCGACTCCATCGATACGGTCGTACAGCGCGGCGACCGGACGTTCGTCTTCGTCGACACCGCCGGGATCCGGCGCAAGCGCCGCCAGCGCCAGGGGATCGAGTACTACTCGGAGCTCCGCGCGCTGCAGGCGGCGGAGCGGGCGGACGTCGCGCTCGTCCTCATCGACAGCTCCGAGGGGCTCGTCGACCAGGACCTGAGGGTCGCCGACATCGCCAGGAAGGCGCAATGCGCGACCCTGGTCGTGCTCTCGAAGTGGGACATCGCCACGATCGGGATCGAGGACGTCCGCGACCGGCTCGAAGCCCGTCTGCGCCAGCGCCCGCCGGTGGTGACCGTGTCCGCGAAGACCGGTCGCGGCATCCAGCGGGTCTTCGAGCGGCTCGAGCGGCTCTTCGAGAAATACACGGCGAAGATCTCGACGGGCGAGCTCAACCGATTCCTCCAAGAGCTCCGCGAGCAGCGGGAGCCGCCGTCCCGGCGCGGCAAGCGCCTCAACATGCTGTACGGCACGCAGACGAGCGTCCGGCCGCCGCGATTCCGCGTCTTCGTGAACGATCCGGGCCTGATCACGCGGGACTACGCCTACTGGGTCGAGAACAAGCTCCGCGAGCGCTTCGAGCTCCAGGGGATCCCCGTGTCCATCGACTTCGTGAGACGCACCTGAGGGCCGGCCGGGAGAGCGCTAGAGCCTGCGCAGAGCCGACCGCGTCCGCTCGCTGAACGCCTTTCTCGTCTCGCCCGGCTCGAATCGCATGGATGGGCCGAAGGTCAAGTCGCTCTCTTGTGGGCGCGGGACCATCCGGCCCTTCGGGAGGACCTTGTGGGCGCCCTGAATCCGGACGGGAACGAGCTCCACGTCAGGGCGCGCGCGACAGAGGTAGTAGAGACCACTGCGGAACTGTCCAATCGATTCGCCAGAGCCCCTCGTGCCCTCGGGGAACAGGATCAGCGAGTACTCGTCGCCGAGCCCCTGCACCATCTGCTCGACGGCCTCGTTGCCGCGTCGGTCGAAGCGGTCCGCAGCGGTATCGCCGTCGAGCAGCGCACGATCGATGAGGACCGCATTGAAGACCTTCCCGACGTAGTAACGGCGGAACCGGCTGCTCTGCCAGTAGTCACGGCGGGCGACGGGTCGCGTCCGTTCCCGCACGTGGCGCGGCAGGGAGGACCAGATGAGGATGAAATCGAGGTGACTGGAGTGATTCGCGAAGAAGATCCGCTGGCGGGAGTCCTCGATGCGCTCGAGGAAGCGAACGGACTTCTTCGTGATCGTCCGAGCCACCAGAACGAGCAACGAGGCGGCGGCTCGTCGCCGTAGGGTCCAGGCCGGCGGAGCTGGTCGGCCTGCTGTACGGGGAAGCGGCAATCGCCTGGCCATCTCCCCGAGGCTAACGCCGTCCGCCGTCCCGCGGAGGGTCTTCTTGCGGGCTTGTCCGGCCGATCTGCTCTTTACGGTGTGTGGCACGCCGTTCCACGCGAGAGAAAGGAGCCGGCGATGGATATCGGCCTCCCGGAGACGGAGCGAGAGATTGAGATCGCGCCGCTTGAAGAACCACTCCCCGACCCCGCCCCGATCGCGGAGCCGGTCGAGGAGCCGGTACCGGCGTGAGCGAGCTCTCGACCGAGCCCATCCTCGGCTGGCGGCTCTGGCATGTCCGCCTCCACGGAGACGACTACCGGCTGGAGTCCTTCACGTGGCACCACGTGAGCTGGCCACCCAGGAAGCGATTCGAGGCCAGCTGCGCGCTTCATCGGGATGCGGCTCCCGTCGGCGATCACGAATGCGGTATCTACGCATTCAAGGCGCGGGCGCTCGCGGAAGAGCTTCTGCGCCGGTACACCGGGATCCGCCAGCGCTACGGTCGCGAGTACCGTGAGCTCCCGCCGGTCAGACAGGGACGGCCCATCGCCCTGGGCAGCGTCTCCCTCTGGGGCAGGATCCTCGTCCGAGAGAACGGCTTCAGGGCCCAATACGCCTACCCGTACGAGCTCCATCTGATCGACGGCGACGAGCACATCGCTCGCGAGCTTCGCGACCGATACGCCGTAGACGTCTCGCGGGTCTGAGCGCCGAGCACGCCGGGTCGCGTTAGCAACATTGACATCCCCGTCCGGGTGCGAGATGTTCCTCGGCGCACTGTTACCCAGAAGGGGGTGTCATGGACATCTTCACTGCCGAACTGGTCGGGACTGCGATCCTGATCTTGCTCGGAGACGGGGTCGTTGCCGGAGTCCTGCTCGCGCGCTCGAAAGCCGAGAACGCTGGCTGGATCGTGATCACGTTCGGATGGGCGATGGCGGTCGCGATCGCCGTTTACGCCGTCGGCCAGTTCAGCGGCGCGCACATCAATCCGGCGGTGACGATCAGCTTCGCGCTGACCGACATCACGCCGTGGGACGATGTGCCCAGCTACCTGCTTGGCCAGTTCGCCGGAGCCTTCATCGGTGCCGTCCTGGTCTACCTCGCCTACCTGCCACACTGGCGACCGACGGAGGACGCGGGCCTCAAGCTTGCCGTCTTCTCGACTGCGCCGGCGATCCGTCACAAGCTCCACAACCTGCTGACCGAGATCATCGGGACGTTCCTGCTGATCTTCGGCGTGCTCGCAATCGTCGGGCACTTCGCCACGGATGTCACGGGTAGTTTCGGCGACGAGGCGCTGACGACGGCGTTCGGACAAGCCTTCCCGCCGCTCCTGATCGGTCTGCTGGTGTTGGCGATCGGCCTGTCGCTCGGCGGTCCGACCGGGTACGCAATCAATCCGGCGCGTGATCTCGCACCGCGCATCGCACACGCCGTGCTTCCGATTCCGGGCAAGCGAGACTCGGACTGGGACTACGCCTGGGTTCCCGTGGTGGGGCCGATCATCGGCGGCTCGCTCGGGGCGATCGCCTATCAGGGGCTGTTCGCGCCCGGCACGGGCAACCTCGAGGTCGTAGGCAGGCTGACCGGAATCCTCTGACCTGAAAGGGGGTGAGCCAAGCGTGAAGAAGCTCATCAACCGGGCCGAAGACATCGTCACCGAGTCGCTCCAGGGGATGGCCGCCGCACACCCCGACTTCGTGAAGGTGAACTTCGGGCCCAACTACGTCTATCGAGCGGACGCTCCGGTGCAGGGCAAGGTCGCCCTCGTTTCCGGCGGCGGCTCGGGGCACGAGCCGATGCACGGCGGCTTCGTCGGCATGGGCATGCTCGATGCCGCCTGCCCGGGCGAGGTTTTCACCTCGCCCACGCCGGATCAGATGCTCGAGGCGACGAAGGCGGTGAACGGCGGCGCCGGCGTGGTCCACATCGTCAAGAACTACACCGGCGACATCATGAACTTCGAGATGGCCGCCGAGCTCGCCCGCGGCGAGGGGATGGAGGTGGAGGCGATCGTGATCGACGACGACGTCGCCGTGCAGGACAGCCTGTACACGGCGGGTCGGCGCGGCGTCGGGACGACCGTTCTCGCCGAGAAGATCTGCGGCGCGGCAGCGGAGGAGAAGCAGTCGCTGCAACAGGTCGCCGACCTCTGCCGGAAGGTGAACGCGAACGGCCGGAGCATGGGCATGGCGTTGACGTCGTGCATCGTCCCGGCTGCCGGAACTCCGACCTTCGAGCTCGGCGACGACGAGATGGAGATCGGCATCGGCATCCACGGCGAGCCGGGCCGGGAACGGCGCAAGGTGGCACCTGCCAGCGAGATCGTCGAGAGCCTGGCGACGCCGGTGATCGACGACCTCCCGATCGAGGAGGGCGACGAGGTGCTCGCCTTCGTCAACAGCATGGGCGGAACGCCGGCGATCGAGCTCTACGTCGTCTACAACGAGCTCCACAAGCTGCTCGACGGTCGGGGGATCAAGATCACCCGGAACCTGATCGGGGCGTACATCACGTCGCTCGAGATGGCCGGCTGCTCGATCACCCTGCTCAAGCTCGACGACGAGCTCACGCGGCTCTGGGACGCTCCCGTCAAGACACCCGGCCTGCGGTGGGGCGCCTAGGAGTGCTGTGGAGGCTGTCGGCGTGACCGTCCCGTACGCCCAGGTTCTCGGCTGGGTCGAGGCGTTCTCATCGACCGTCGCCGAGAACAAGGAGTACCTGACCCGGCTCGACTCGGCAATCGGCGATGCCGACCACGGCACGAACATGGACCGTGGGATGAAGGCGGTCCTCGGCAAGCTGAACGGGCTGGAGGATGAGGACATCGGCGCCATGCTCAAGACGGTCGGCATGACGCTCGTCTCGACCGTCGGAGGCGCCGCAGGGCCTCTCTACGGGACGATGTTCCTCCAGATGGGCGTCGCCACTGCCGGCAAGAGCAAGCTCGAGCCGGACGACTGGGCCGCTGCGCTCGACGCAGCGGTCAAGGGCGTCCAAATGCGAGGGAAGGCGGAGCCGGGCGACAAGACGATGCTCGACGCCCTGATCCCGGCGAGGGATTCCTTCTCGGCAGCTGTGGCGGAGGGCGCCTCGTTCGAGGAGGCACTCACGAGGTCGGCGGAGGCGGCGGAGGACGGCATGCTCGCGACCATTCCGCTCGTCGCCAGGAAGGGACGCGCAAGCTACCTCGGCGAGCGAAGCGCCGGGCACCAGGACCCGGGCGCGACGTCGTCCCAACTGCTGGTCAAGACCGCCGCCGAGACCTGGGCTGCCGAGTGACGATCAGATAGGAGGTGTAGGGATGGCTCAATACGCAGGAGCGATTGACCAGGGAACGACCAGCACGCGCTTCATGGTCTTCGACCACGGCGGGCAGGTCGTCTCGGTCGACCAGAAGGAGCACGAGCAGATCTATCCGAAGCCGGGTTGGGTCGAGCACGACGCGATGGAGATCTGGGAGCGCACGCAGGAGATGATTCGCGCGGGGCTCGGCAAGATCCAGCTGTCCGACCTGGCCGCCGTCGGCGTGACGAACCAGCGCGAGACGGCGGTCGTCTGGGACCGCTCTACCGGACAGCCGGTCCACAACGCGATCGTGTGGCAGGACACCCGCACGGACCAGATCTGCAACGAGCTGTCCGCCGACGGGGGCCAGGACCGATTCCGGACCACGACCGGCCTCCCGATCGCAACGTACTTCTCGGGTCCGAAGATCAAGTGGATCCTCGACAACGTCGACGGCGTCCGGGCCAAAGCCGAGAGCGGCGAAGTGGTGTTCGGGAACATCGACACCTGGGTGATCTGGCAGCTCACCGGCGGGCCGGACGGCGGGGCCCATGTGACGGACGTGACCAACGCCAGCCGGACGATGATGATGAATCTCGAGACGCTCGACTGGGACGACGAGATTCTCGGCATCCTCGGCGTCCCCCGCGCGATGCTGCCCCAGATCCGCGCCTCGAGCGAGGTCTACGGCGAGGCGAAGGGCGACCTGGCCGGAATCCCGGTCGCCGGTGACCTCGGCGACCAGCAGGCCGCGCTCTTCGGTCAGACCTGCTTCGCCGTCGGCGAGGCAAAGAACACGTACGGGACGGGCAACTTCCTGCTCCTCAACACCGGCAACGAGGCCGTCCAGTCGAAGAGCGGCCTGCTGACGACGCTCGCCTACAAGATCGGCGATCAACCTGCCGTGTACTGCCTGGAAGGCGCGATCGCGATCACCGGGGCGCTCGTCCAGTGGCTGCGCGACAACCTCGGGCTCATCAAGGAGTCGCCCGAGGTGGAGGAGCTGGCGAAGACGGTGGAGGACAACGGCGGCGTCTACTTCGTCCCCGCCTTCTCGGGCCTCTTCGCCCCGTATTGGCGGAGCGAGGCCCGCGGCGTCATTGCCGGGCTGACCCGGTACGTCAACAAGGGCCACATCGCCCGGGCCGCGCTCGAGGCCACCGCGTGGCAGACCCGGGAAGTCGTCGACGCGATGAACGCCGACTCGGGCGTCGACCTCACCTCGCTCAAGGTCGACGGCGGAATGGTCTACAACGAGCTGCTCATGCAGTTCCAGGCGGACGTGCTCGACGTTCCCGTGATCAGGCCAACCGTCGCCGAGACGACCTCGCTCGGCGCGGCGTACGCCGCCGGTCTCGCGACCGGCTTCTGGTCCGAGGTCGAAGACCTGCGCGCCAACTGGGGCAAGGACAAGGAGTGGCAACCCCAGATGGATCCGGAGGAGCGGGAGAAGGAGTACGCCTACTGGAAGAAGGCCGTCACGCGGACCTTCGACTGGTTGGAATAGAAAGGACGTCTACCCGGGAGGACCCGGCGGCCGGAGGGCGCCGCCGGGTCCCGTCCCGCTAGTCCTCTGCCTCGATCCCTTCCGCGAAGTCGCCCTTCTTTTCGTCCTCGGGGTGGTGCTCGATCTCCTCGACGCCCTCCGCGAAGGTGCCTTCGTGCCGGTGCTCGCGCTGTTCGACGCCTTCCGCGAAGTCGCCCTTGGCGTCCTCGGGGTGGCGGGCGGTGTTCTCGATTCCCTCGGCGAAGTCGCCCTCGTGCTCGTGCTTCTCTGGCTCTCCTTGCTCCATCGAGCCCTCCTCCTTCGACGCGCCGAGTGTAGCCTCGCCCGGGACCTCCTGATGAACCCTGGCGCGTAGCGTGGCGGCTCTCGAGACCGAAGTGTTGGTGATCGGCGGCGGCTCGACGGGAGTCGGTGTCGCTCGCGACGCCGCTATGCGGGGATTCAAGACCGTGCTCGTCGAACGCAGGGACCTGGCGGACGGCACCACCGGGCGGTATCACGGCCTCCTCCACTCGGGAGGACGCTACGCGGTCAAGGACCCGGAGGCCGCCAGGGAGTGCATCGTCGAGAACCTCATCCTTCGGCGGATTGCCGCCGACTGCATCGAGGACACCGGCGGTCTGTTCGTCGCGACGCCGTGGGACGACCCCGCCTACGGGGACGCGTTCCTCGAGGGCTGCCGCGCGAGCGGTGTCCCCGTCGAGGAGATCGCGGCGTCCGAGGCGCTGCGCCGCGAGCCGCGCCTTCATCCCGAGATCTCCCGCGCCTTCAGCGTCCCGGACGGCGCCCTCGATCCCTGGAAGCTGGTTTGGAGCTGCGCCCGCTCGGCGCAGGAGCACGGCGCGCAGATCCTGCTCTACCACTGCCTCGTCGGGCTCGAGCTCGACGGCCAGAGGGTCAGCGGCGCGCTCGTTCGCAACGAGCTGACCGGGGAGGAGCTGCGAATCCACGCCGACGTCGTCGTCAATGCGGCGGGAGCGTGGGCCGGCGAGATCGCGGTGATGGCGGGATGCTCGAGTCACCGTTGTGCCCGGCAAGGGGATCATGATCGCGATGAACCATCGGCTCGTGCACACGGTGCTCAATCGCTGCAAGCCGCCGGCGGACGGCGACATTCTCGTCCCGATCCGTACGGTCTGCGTGATCGGGACGACGGACATGCGGGTCGTGGACCCGGACGAGCTCGAGGTGACACAGCCCGAGGTCGACCAGATGCTCGACGAGGGTGAGAAGCTCGTGCCCGGCTTCCGCGAGGCTCGGGCGCTTCGGGTCTGGATCGGGGCGCGCCCGCTCTTCTCGCCCGAGGAGGTGGAGGACACGCGAGAGGTGACCCGCTCGCACGCGATCCTCGACCACCGCACCCGAGACGGCATCGAGGGCTTCGTGACGATCACCGGCGGCAAGACCACGACGTTCCGGCTCATGGCCGAGGTCGCGGTGGACGCCGTCTGCGGTCAGCTCGGGGTCGAGCGGCCCTGCCGGACCCACGAGGAGCCCCTGCCCGGCTCGGAGGACGGCCGCTACTACGAGCTGGGCGCGCGGCTTCGCGCGCGCGAGCCGGTTCCGCAGTCGGAAGAGATCATCTGCGAGTGCGAGTTGATCACGCGCCGGCGGCTCGAGGAGGCGATGAACCGGCGGCGGACGGCGAACCTCGATGACCTCCGCCGCACGCTGCGGCTGGGAATGGGCCCCTGCCAGGGCGGCTTCTGCATCTTTCGGGCCACCGGGATCCTCCACGCCGTCGAGCGGCTCGACCACGAAGCCGCGAACGCGGCACTGCTCTCATTTCTGCAGGAGCGCTGGAAAGGCGTGCACCCGGTCCTCTACGGCGACCAGCTGCGACAAGCCCGGCTGGACGATTGGATCTTCCAGGGTCTGCTCGGCGTCCAGCACTTGCCCACATGACGCACGACACGGTCGTGATCGGCGCCGGGCTCGCCGGCCTGACCGCCGCGCTCCGGCTGGCCGACGACGGCCAACGGGTGCTCGTCGTCGCCAAAGGAGTTGGCTCGACGCATCTCGCGCCCGCGACGATCGACGTGCTCGGCTTCGCCGACGAGCGCGTGGACCGTCCGGCGCAGGCGCTGCCGAGGTTCGTAGACGCGTATCCGGGCCATCCCTACTCCCGCCTGTCCGCAGACCTGATCGCGGCGAGCATCGACTGGTTCAAGGGGCGCCTGCCTGCCTTTGGCTACCGAGGCGGGCTCGAGGAGAACGTCTTGCTCCCCACGGCCGTCGGGGTGGCGAAGCCCTCTGCGGTCGTGCCGGAGACGATGGCGAACGGTGATCTGCGCGCGGGAGGCGGGTTCCTGTTCGTCGGCCTCAGAGGGCTCAAGGACTTCTATCCCGCCTACCTGGCCGAGAACCTCGGCCGGGTCTCCGCCGTGTCCGCGCGCGCGATCGAGCTTACGCCGCCCCTGGGAGGCGAGGCAGACGTCGGCAGCCTCGGCTTCGCCAAGCGCTTCGAGCAGCCCGCATTCCGGGATGTCGTCGTCCGCGAGCTCGCGGGACGAGTGGAGCCCGGCGAGCGGGTCGGATTTCCCGCCGTACTTGGGATCGGGAACGCCGGCGACGTCTGGCGCGAGCTCGAGCTGCGGCTGGAACGGCCGGTCTTCGAGGTCGCGACCCTGCCTCCGTCCGTGCCGGGCATCCGCCTGTTCGAGGCGATGACCGACGCGCTGCGTCAGGCAGGCGGCCGCATCCTCCTCGGATCGCCCGTGGTCGGCACCGAGATCGAGAACGGCCGGGTCGAAGGCGTGGTCGCTCAGGCGGCCGCGCGCCGGACGATCCATCGGGCGCGCTCGTTCGTGCTCGCCTCAGGAGGGCTCGCCGCCGGCGGGATCCACGTCGACTCCTACGGCAAGATCCGAGAAGCCGTGTTCGACCTCGCTCTCACCGGGCTGCCGGCGGCCAACGGGCGGCCGCCGTTCCTGCCGACCTACCTGGAGGAGCAGCCGATCGACCGCCTGGGGGTGCCGGTCGACGACCGGCTTCGCCCCACCGACGCGGACGGACGCCCCCGGTACGAGAACCTCCACGCGGCGGGTGCCACGATCGCGGGCGCCGTGCCGTGGCGGGAGGCCTCGGGCAACGGGCTCAGCGTCGCGACGGGCTACGCCGCCGCCGGCGCGATCCTGGAGGGTACGCCGTGACCGAGCTCGTCCGCGATTCGCTCGACCACTGTGTCAAGTGCACGATTTGCGAGACCTCCTGCCCGTTCTCCCAGGTGACGCCGCTCTTCCCGGGGCCGAAGTACGTCGGGCCGCAGGCTGAGCGGTACCGCGGCCCCGGCAGCTCCCCGGACGCCTCCGTCGACTACTGCTCGGGCTGCGGGATCTGCACGCAGGTCTGCCCGCAGGACGTGAAGATCGCCGAGATCAACTCCCAGGCGCGTGCACGGATGTGGGAGGACCGGGGCATTCCGCTCCGCAACCAGCTGATCGCGAGACCGAGCGTGCTCGGCCGGCTGGGCACGCCGGTCGCGCCGCTGGCGAACTGGGCGCTCCGGGAGCCGCTTGCGCGGGCGCTCGCCCACCGCCTGCTCGGCATTCACCACAAGGCGCCGATGCCGCGGTTCGCGGGCCGGACCTTCCAGCGCTGGGCGCGGAACCACCGCAGCCCGGCCACCGACCGGACCGTCGTCTACTTCCACGCCTGCGGCACCAACTACTACGAGCCTGGAGTCGGCGAGATGGTGGTCGCCGTCCTCGAGCACAACGGCTACCAGGTGGTCGTCCCGCCCCAGGACTGCTGCGGGCTTCCGCTGCAGTCGAACGGCAACTTCGACGCCGCGCGGCGCTACAACCGGCGGCTTGTCGCCAATCTCGCCCCGCACGCCCATGAGGGCCTGCCGATCGTGTCGAACTCGACGAGCTGCGGCCTGATGCTGAAGCGCGAAGCGGAGGAGATCCTTGGCATCGAGGACGACGATCTCAAGACGGTGAGTGCGGCGACCTACGACCTCTGCGAGTTCCTCCTGCTCCTGCACGAGCGTGGCGAGCTCCGCACCGACTTTCGGCCGCTCCCGCTGACGGTCCCGTACCACGCACCGTGTCAGCAGCGGGGACACGGAATCGGCAAGCCCGCGCTGGACCTGCTTGCCCTCGTCCCGGGCCTGCGGGTGATCGAGCTGGACGCCGACTGCTGCGGGATCGCCGGGACCTACGGGCTGAAGAAGGAGAAGTACGGGATCTCCATGGCCGTCGGCGAGCGGCTCTTCAGCGACGTCAAGGCTGCAGGTGCCGATCTCGCCGCCTGTGACAGCGAGACGTGCCGCTGGCAGATCGCCCACGGGACCGGTCTCCACGCCGTGCATCCCGTGGAGCTCCTCTACCGCGCTTACGGGCTCGATCGGCCGGGCATCGGTTAGGCCTTGGTTGGGCTCGTCATCGTGTCGCACAGCAGGACGCTCGCCGAGGGCGTCGCCGAGCTGGCGCGGGGAATGGGCGCCGAGGTGCCGATCGAGCTCGCCGGGGGGATCGATGCTCCCGAGCCGGCACTCGGCACCGACGCGACGCAGGTGCTCGAGGCGATCGAGCGAGCGGACCAGGGCGACGGGGTTCTCGTGCTGATGGATCTCGGGAGCGCCGTTCTGAGCGCCGAGATGGCGCTGGACCTGCTGCCGGAGGAGCGACGCGAGCGCGTTGTGCTGTCCGAGGCCCCGCTCGCGGAGGGAGCCGTGGCCGCGGCCGTGACGGCCAAGCTCGGCGCGTCGCTCTCGGACGTGGCCGCCGAGGCGCGCGGCGCCCTGGAGGCCAAGGCGACGCACCTGGGCTCGGGCGAGGCCGCCGCTCCGGTCGCCGCGGTCACGGCGAGTCGGACAATCACGCTGATCGTGCGGAACCCGCTCGGCTTGCACGCTCGCCCGGCCGCGCGCTTCGTCCAGACCGCGGGCGGCTTCGACGCCGATGTCACCGTCACGAACTTGACGGCGGGACGCGGCCCCGCGAGCGGGCGGAGCCTCAACGCGATCGCCACGCTCGGCGTGCGCCAGGGACACGAGATCGCCATCGCTGCGAGCGGCTCGCAGGCGGGCGAGGCGCTCGCCGCCCTGGAAGCACTGGCGGCACGCGATTTCGACGAGGAGGTCGCCGTCCAGCCGCCTGCACCTCCGATGGCGCGCCCGCAGACGGGGCCGCCCGGCGCGCTCGTCGGGCTTCCGGGTGCCCCCGGGATCGCGCTCGGGGCCGCTCGTCACTTCCGAGTCCCGGCACCCGAGATCCCGACGGAGCCGGCTCGCGACCCGGAAGCGGAGTGGGACGCGCTCCAGCGGGCCCTCGAGCGGGTCCGGGCCGAGATCCGCGCCACCCGTGACTCCGTCGCCGCCCGCGCGGGTGAATACAGCGCGGCGATCTTCGACGCCCACCTCCTCTTCCTCGAGGACGAGGCGCTGCTCGAGCCTGCCCGCCGCGCGATCTTCGAGCAGCGGCGCAACGCCGCCCAGGCTTGGCACGAGGCTGCCGAGACGGTCGCGGCCGAGTACCGCAGCCTCGACGACGAGTACCTCCGGGCTCGGGCCGAGGACCTGGCTGCAGTCGCGCGCCAGGTCGTCGCCGAGCTTGTGGGCGGGGATACGGCGGCTGCCGTTGTCGAGCCCGGGATCGTCCTCGCGGCCGACCTCACCCCTGCGGACACTGCGTCGCTCGATCGCGAGCTCGTGCGCGGCATCGCCACTGCCTACGGCGCGCCGACCTCGCACAGCGCGATCCTCGCCCGCTCGCTCGGGATCCCGGCTGCGGTCGGGCTCGGGGAGCCGCTGCTGGAGGTGCCCGACGGCGCGCCGCTCGCCCTCGACGGGGACGCAGGCGCCGTCGTCGTCGAGCCCGCCGAGGATCTCGTTCGCGACTACGAACGGCGGAACGCGGAGCGTGAGGAGGAGGCGCGGCGGGCGCGTGCATCCGCGCAGCGGCCGGCGCAGACGCAGGATGGGCGCCGCATCGAGGTCGCTGCCAACGTCGGCTCGCCCGAGGACGGCGACGCAGCAGTGGCGAACGGCGCCGAGGGCGTCGGGCTGCTGCGCACGGAGTTCCTGTTCCTCGAGCGCGACTCCCTCCCGACCGAGGACGAGCAGTACGCGGCGTATGCCGACATGGCCGAGCGGCTGCAAGGGAGGCCGCTGATCCTGCGCACGCTCGACGTCGGCGCGGACAAGCCGCTTCCGTACGTGCCGCGGCGGGCCGAGGCGAACCCCTTCCTCGGTGCGCGCGGAATCCGGCTCGGGCTGGCCCAGCCCGAGCTCCTCGAGACGCAGCTCCGCGCGGCGCTCCGCGTGGCCGCCGAGCATCCGCTGAAGGTGATGTTCCCGATGGTCACGACCCTCGCCGAATACCACGAGGCGGTGTCGGTGCTCACCCGCGCCCGAGCGCAGCTCGAGCAGCGCGGGGAGACCGCGGGACGGATGGAGGTCGGGATCATGGTCGAGGTGCCCGCCGCGGCACTCGCCGCCGAGCTCTTTGCCCCTGAGGTCGACTTCTTCTCGATCGGGACGAACGATCTCGTCCAGTACACGATGGCGGCGGAGCGCGGAAACGAGGCGGTCGCGGCACTGGCCGACGGCCTGCATCCGGCGGTCCTGCGGCTGATCCGGGGCGTCGTCGCCGCCGCCGAGGCGCACGGAAAGTGGGTCGGCGTCTGCGGCGAGCTGGGGGCGGACCTGCTGGCCGTGCCGGTGCTCGTCGGCCTCGGCGTCTCCGAGCTGAGCGTCAACCCGCCCGCGATCCCGGCCACGAAGGAGGCGGTGCGGCACGTGAACACGCAAACGGCCGGGCCCCTCGCCCGCGAGGCGCTACGCATGTCCTCGGCCGAGGACGTTCGCGCTCTCGCCGCCGGCGAAGCGCCCGAGCCCACGCTCACGATGTCGGAGACCTCGACGCCGTGAGCGCCCGGGTCCTCCTAGGCCTCACGTACCTGCGCATCCTGTTGATACCGGTCGTGATGGGCCTGATCCTCCTCGGGCCGGACCGAGACTGGGCCTACGT
Organism: uncultured Actinomycetes bacterium; assembly: GCA_963733855.1. Taxonomy (GTDB): domain Bacteria; phylum Actinomycetota; class Thermoleophilia; order Gaiellales; family Gaiellaceae; genus JACDAN01. Next base: position 74,237 of record CAVTEL010000016.1, on the reverse strand, counting down.
TGCTGCCGCAATTCTCTTTGCGATCGCGGCGACGACGGACTTCGTCGACGGCTACCTGGCCCGGCGCTGGGCCCTGACGACCACGTTCGGCTCCTTCCTCGACACGACCGCCGACAAGCTGCTCGTCTCCGGAGTGCTGATCGCCCTCGTCGACGTCGACAGGGCTTCTGTCTGGGTCGCGATCGTCATCATCGGGCGCGAGCTCCTGATCCTCGGGCTCCGAGGCGTCGTCGCGGCCGAGGGAACCGTGTTCGCGCCGTCGATCTGGGGCAAGCTGAAGACGAACGTCCAGTTCGTGGCCATCTTGCTCGCGATCCTCCGCTACGACGAGCCGCTGGGCCCTCTGCTTCTGGACGAGTGGGCGATGCTGGTTGCGGCCGCGATCACGGTGTTGTCCGCCGTCGAATACCTGACCCGCTTCGGGTCGGCCCTGTCCGAAGGGCCCAGCTGACCGACGCCGTCCTGGTCACCGGCGGCACCGGGTTCGTCGGCGGAGCGATCGTCGAGCGCCTCCTCGCGGACGGGCGCGAGGTCAAAGCCCTGGCCCGGTCCGGCGACTCGGCGCGTGCCCTCCGCGCGCTGGGCGCGGAGCCCGTCCGCGGCGACGTTCTCGACCCCGAGGCGCTGACGGCCGCGATGCGCGGCTGCGGGGTCGTCTACCACGCCGCCGGCGTCAATGCGCTCTGCTTCCGGGATACCTCGCCGCTGTTCGAGGTCAACGTGCGCGGCTCGCGTAACGTCGTGTACGCCGCGGCGGCGGCCGGTGTTCGGCGGGTCGTGTACACCTCGTCGGCCGCCGCGCTCGGAGAGGCCCGCGGGACGGTTGGCTCGGAGACCTCGCCACACCGAGGCTCGTTCCTGTCGAGCTACGAGCGCTCGAAGTTCGAGGCCGAGCAGGCGGTCCTGGCCGCAGCGCGAGAGACGGGGATCGAGGTCGTCTGCGTGAACCCGGCGTCGGTCCAGGGGCCGGGCCGCGCGACCGGCTCCACACGGCTCCTGCTCGACTACCTGAACGGAAGGCTGAAGGCGATTGTGGACTCCAGGATCAGCCTCGTGGACATCGCCGACTGTACGGAGGGGCACCTGCTGGCCGAGGTGCGAGGCGAGCCCGGGGAGCGGTACGTCCTCAGTGGAGCGACTCTTACCGTGCGTGAGGGCATCGAGCTGCTCGACCGCTTGACCGGTGTCAGCGAACCCGTCCGCACCTTGCCGCCGGCAGTCGCAACCGCGGCCGCCGTCGTCGTCGAGACCGTCGCGCGGATGCGACGGACGAAGCCGCGCATCTGCCGTGACCTCGTCCGGACCGCGCTGCATGGCCACGCGTACGACGGATCGAGGGCGACGGGCGAGCTCGGGCTCAGCTACACCCCGCTGGACGAGACGATGCGACGAACCCTCGACTGGTTCCAGGAGGAAGGGCTCATCGAGCGGCGCCGGGCGCCGTCAGCGCGTTCATGAGCCGCCCCCCGTCCGGGGGGTAGCGGTCGCCGCCCGGGGGAATACGATGCGGGCAATGCGCGGCGTGTGGGTCGTCCTCGTCTCGATGCTGGTGCTCGTCGCAGCCGGGTGCGGTAGCGACAGCGTCGGCGCGGGCGAGTCTGCAGGCGCCGAGCTGCTCAAGCCCGGAGCGCTCGTCTACTGGGAGCTCGACAGCGATCCCGACTCGGACCAGTGGCAGCAGGCCGAGGAGCTCATCCGTCGCTTCCCTGACGGCGACAAGTGGCTCGCCGAGCTGCAGAAGCAGATCGCGAGCAAGAGCGAGCTCACCTGGGAGGAGGTTCGCTCGCTCCTCGGCGGCGATGCGGCGATCGCCGTGTACGCCAAGTCGATGACGGACGTCCAGGCCGTCGGCGTCCTGCGCCCCGACGACGTCGACGAGGCGCTGAAGCTGATCCGGCGGATCAACGAGGAGGAGCCCGAGGACCCGCTGGTCGCCCGCAGGGTCGACGACTGGATCGCCGTCTCCGACAAGGAGGCGTCGATCGACGCCGCGCTCAAGACCGGGGACGGGCAGGCGCTCTCCGACGACGAGAGCTTCCAGGACGGCATGGCGGAGCTCCCCGAGGACTCGCTCAGCCGCGTGTACGTCGACGTCGCCTCCGCGTTCGAGATCTTCGGTCAGGGCAAGGAAGCTCAGGCCCTGCGGATGCTCGGCATGCACCAGCTCGACTTCGCGGGCGCCTGGGCCAAGGCGCGCGACGACGGCGCCGAGCTTGCAGGCGTCCTGCGCGGCGAAGGCGCCGACAAGCTGCTCGGCACCGCCGAGGAGTACGAGTCCGCGCTCCTCGACCTCGTCCCGGCGGACGCCCTCGCCGTGGCGACCTTCAAGGGCACCGGGATCGGCAAGCAGGTCGAGAGCCTGCGCGCCAACCCGCTCTACGGACCTGCGCTCAGGGAGTTCGAGCAGGAGAGCGGCGTGACGGTCGCCGACGTCCTCAGGCTGTTCGAGGGAGAGGTCGCGTTCTACGTGGCGCCGGGTGCCCCGATTCCCGAGGTGACGCTCCTCCTCGACCCGGACGACCCGGCGCAGGCCCGCGACTCGGCCGAGCGCCTGTTGCGATCGCTTGCCGCGATGGCGGTCGGCGAGGTGACCGAGGACGGCGACGTCACGACGGCGGTCTTCGACGGCTTCACCGTCAATCTCGCCGTCGTCGAGGGCAAGGTGGTGATCACGACGACGAAGGCCGCGATCGCCGGCCTCGGCTCCGGCGACAAGCTGACGGACACCGACCGCTACAAGGACGCGCTGAAGGCGGCGGGCGCGCCGGACCAGTACACGGGTCTCCTCTGGGTCGACCTCGAGGAGGCGATCGCCCTGGCGATGGGCTTCGCCTCGGTATCGGGCGAGAGCGTCCCGCCGGAGGTCTCGCGCAATCTCGAGCCGCTGCGCTCTGTGGTCGCGTACGGGGAGAAGGACGGCGACCTCGTCAAGTCGCTCGTTTTCGTCGGAATCGAGTAGGTAACCTCGCGCCGCATGGCTGCGCATCGCGAGTTCCTCTTCACCTCCGAGTCGGTCACCGAAGGCCACCCGGACAAGATCGCCGACCAGGTCTCCGACACCGTGCTGGACGCGGTCCTGAAGGACGACCCCGGCGGGCGTGTCGCGTGCGAGACGCTGATCACGACCGGGCTCGTCGTCGTGGCGGGGGAGATCTCGACCGAGACGTACGTCGATATCCCCGCGCTCGTCCGCGAGCGGATCTCGGAGATCGGCTACACGCACTCGGAGTGGGGGTTCGACGCGAACACCTGCGGCGTCGTCGTCGCGATCGACGAGCAGTCGCCCGACATCGCGCAGGGCGTCGACCAGTCGTACGAGGTGCAGCACGACCCGGGCGACGACGACCCGATCGACCAGATCGGCGCGGGCGACCAGGGGATGATGTTCGGCTACGCCTCCAACGAGACGCAGGAGCTGATGCCGCTCCCGATCATGCTCGCGCACAAGATCGCGCGGCGGCTGGCGGGCGTCCGGAAGTCCGAGCAGCTCAAGTACTTGCGCCCGGACGGCAAGGCGCAGGTGACGATCCGGTACGAGGTCGACGAGCACGGCCGCCAGACGCCGGTCGAGATCGTGCGCCTCCTGGTGTCGACGCAGCACGAAGAGAACGTCGATCCGGAGACGATCAAGGAGGACGTCATCGAGCACGTCCTGCATCCGATCCTCGACCCGCGGCTCTACGACGAGCGCCGGCTCTACGACGACCGCGACTTCGTCTACGTGAACCCGACCGGGAAGTTCGTCCTCGGTGGGCCGATGGGCGACACGGGGCTGACGGGACGCAAGATCATCGTCGACACCTACGGCGGGGCGGCGCGCCACGGCGGCGGCGCCTTCTCGGGCAAGGATCCGACGAAGGTCGACCGCTCGGCCGCCTACGCAGCCCGGTACGTCGCCAAGAACCTCGTCGCGGCGGAGCTCGCCGACCGGTGCGAGGTGAACGTCGCCTACGCGATCGGCGTCGCGCATCCCGTGTCGGTCGCCGTGCGGACCTTCGACACGGAGAAGATTCCGGCCTCGCGGATCGAGGAGCTCGTCAAGGAGCACTTCGACCTGCGGCCGGGCGCGATCATCCGCGACCTCGAGCTCGGACGGCCGATCTACGCGAAGACGGCGGCGTACGGGCACTTCGGCCGCGACGACCACGACTTCACTTGGGAGCGGACGGACAAGGCGGCCGCGCTGAAGGCCGCCGCGGGCCTGGGCGAGAAGGCGACCGTCTAGCAGTTTTCGGGCGGCAGGCGCAAATGCCACGGCTCTGCGGGCCGTGGCCAAGGGACAGTGCCTCGCGAAGGGCAGGAACCTCGGGCCCGCCTGCGAACGTTGAGGGCCATGACCAAGCAGGCAGCACTCATCGCCCTCGCCAAGAACCGCGGCGAGCTCGATCCAGCCGCACTCGCGCGGCTGCTGGCCGCTACGAAGGCCTGACGAAGAGCCCCGCGGCAGCCTTCTCCGCGACGGTCTCCTCGCGGCCGTTCAGCTGAACGCGAAAGCTTCCGGCGGCGGGGTTCGCGGCGGTCAGCCGAAGCTCGCGGCCGGGCTCGAAGCCCTGGTCGTAGAACCAATGCAGGAGCTCCCCGTCGTGCTCCGCGAGCCGGACGATCGTCGCCGCCTGGCCCTCGTCCAGCTCCGCGAGCGCCTTCAGCTCGTCGTTCTCCGCCTGCTCGAACGCGGGGTCGACCGGCCAGCCGTGCGGGCAGCGCTCGGGATTCCCGAGCTTCTTGGCCATTCGCTCGACCATGTCGTCGGAGAACGAGTCGCCGATCTCGTCCGCGTGGACGTGCGCCTCGGCCGGCGTGTAGTCCATGAAGTCCGTGAGCAGACGCTCGATCAGCCGGTGCTTGCGGACGACCTTCTCGGCCCGCGCGCGCCCCGTCTTCGTGAGCACGGCCTCCTTGTTCTCGCCGCGGCTGATCAGGCCCTCGCTCTCCATTCGCTTGAGCATCTCGCCGGCCGAGGCACGCGAGACGCCGAGCATCTCCGCCACCCGTGACGCAAGCGTGGGCGAGGTGCCGCCGGTGAGCGGCCTGTACTCCCCGATCGGGAAGGCGAGGAAGTAGATCGTCTCGAGGTACTCGTCGACCGAGTGCGAGTGCGCCACGGGCGTAGCCTAGCCCGGCGCTCCGGAGTCCGAGCGGTCCAGTGCGCGGACGCAGCAGCGAGCGTTCATGTAAGGGCAGCCTTACAAGAAGTGGTCAGTACGCTGGCGGCCGTGCCGTACGCGTCCGTCTATCCGCTCGTCTCTTCGAGGGCGGTTGCTCGGCCGTTCACGTATGAGGTTCCGCCCGAGGTCGGGAAAGGCGCGGTCGTTTCGATTCGCTTCGCAGGTGCGAAGCGGCGCGGGGTGGTCGTCGGCCTGGAGGAGAGCCCTCCGGAAGGAGTGAAGGCGGCGCCGATCGGCGACGTGGTCGACCAGCTGCCCGAGCCGCTCGTCGATCTCGCGCTCTGGCTCGCCGACTACTACGGCTCGACGCCGGCGCGGGTGCTCGAGCTCGTCGCGCCTCCGAAGCGGAAGGCGAGGGGCGAGCGGCCCCAGCCCGCGGCGCGAGATTCGCTCGGCGGGGAGGCCGCGCCGGCGCAGCTCAGCGAGAGCCAGAAGCGTGCGCTTGGTCGGATCGTCGAGGTGCTGGACGGCGACGGCGGCAACTTCCTCCTCCACGGCGCAACGGGAAGCGGCAAGACCGAGGTCTACCTCCAGGCGTGCGCGGCGGCGCTCGACCGGGGCAAGGGCGCGATCGTGCTCGTCCCGGAGATCGCGCTCGCGCCGCAGACCGTCGGCCGCCTGCGCGCCCGGTTCGGCGACCGAATCGCGGTTCTCCACTCCTCGCTGACGGAGGCGGAACGGCGTGACGAGCGTGTGCGCATCGCGAGCGGCGAGGCGCCGATCGTGGTCGGCGCCCGCTCGGCGGTCTTCGCGCCGATCTCGCCGCTCGGCGTGATCTGCGTCGACGAGGAGCACGACCCGTCGTACAAGCAGGAGGCCGATCCACGCTACGACGCCCGCACCGTTGCGGCGAAGCGGGCGGCGCTCGAGGGCGCCGTCGCCGTCTTCGGCACCGCGACGCCGCGACCGGAGAGCTGGGAGCGGCTCGAGCGGCTCGAGCTCGGGGGCCGTCTCGCCGGGCCGCTGCCTCCCGTCCGCGTCGTCGACCTCCGCCGCGAGGCCGGCTATCCCCTGTCGGCGCCGCTCCTTGCCGAGCTGGGGGCACTGGAGCAGGACGGCGGCAAGGCGATCCTGCTCCTGAACCGCCGGGGAGTCGCGCCGGCGATCCACTGCCGCGCCTGCGGGCAGACGCGCCGCTGCCCGAACTGCGACGTCGCGCTCGTCCTCCATGCCGACGGGCGGCTCCACTGCCACCACTGCTCGCACGTGGAGGAGACGGGCGAGGCGTGCCCCGTGTGCGGGTCGCCGGAGGTCGCGCGGATCGGCGCCGGCACCCAGCGGCTGGAGCACGAGCTCGCCGAGCACGTGCCCGGCCTCGAGCGAATCCGGCTCGACGCGGACGCCGTCCGGCGCCCGGCCGAGCTGACCGCGGCGCTGCGGCGCTTCGCCGAGGCCGACCGCGCGGTGCTCGTCGGCACCCAGATGGTCGCCAAGGGACACCACTTCGCGGGGGTCGCGCTCGCCGCCGTGGTCGACGCCGACACAGGCCTCGGGATGCCCGACTTCCGGGCCGAGGAGCGCACGTTCCAGCTCGTCACGCAGCTGGCCGGGCGCAGCGGCCGTGACGCGCCGGGCCGGGTGATCGTCCAGACGTTCCAACCGGACGCCCGCCCGATCGTCCATGCGGCCCGCCACGACGTGACGCGGTTCCTCGCCGAGGAGCTGGAACGCCGCCGAGAGCTCGGCTACCCGCCGTTCCGCCACCTCGTCCGGGTGGTCGCCTCCGGCCCCGATGCCCGGGACCCGATGCAGCTGCTGGGCGAGATCGGCTCGGGGCTTGACGGAGCCGACGTACTCGGTCCGGCGCCGCTCCTGCGGCTCCGGGGCAGGCATCGCGCGCAGCTCCTCGTGAAGACGGATCGTGTCCGCCCGGTCGCCTCGAGGGCGGCGTCGCTGCTGTCGTCGGCCGCACCGGCGATGAGCCGCGCCGGGGTCACGGCGACGGTGGGGCCCGACGTGGACGTCCGCCAGGCGCCTGTGAGCGGCCTTTCATGATTCTAGCGATAGGCCCGCTGTGGAAGAGGCCGGCCAGATCAGGACCGACGAGCTCGACCCCGAGGCGGAGGCACGCCGGCGGATGGCGCTCGGCCAGATCCGCCAGTACCCCGATCCGGTGCTGCGGATGCGGGCACGGGAGGTCGAAGTCGTTCGACGACGACCTGCGGCGGCTCGCCGAGCGGATGACGAACCTGATGCGCGACGCCAACGGCGTGGGCCTCGCGGCCACCCAGATCGGCGTCATCCGCCGGGTCTTCGTCTTCGTGCCCGACCCGGAGTCGGACCCGGTCGTCGTCGTCAACCCCGTGCTCGCCGAGAGCTCCGACGAGCGCGTCGTCGACGACGAGGGCTGCCTGTCGCTCGTCGGCGTGCAGATGCCGGTCGAGCGGCCGGTCTCCGTCAAGGTCGAGGGCCGCGACCTCGAGGGACGGGAGGTTTCGCTCGAGCTCAGTGACCACCCGGCGCGGGTGGTGCAGCACGAGCTCGACCACCTCGACGGCGTCCTCATCCTCGACCTCACGACCGACGAGGCGAGAAAGGCGGCACTCGCGGTCCTGCGGCCGAAGGCCGTCCTCACGCCGTAGTGCACGCTGGCAGTCGCGGCGACCGGCAAGTTCGGCGCCGACGTCCTCGCCGAGCTCGCTGCGCGGCGGCCGATCGAGTACGTCCTGACCCGGCCCGACCGCCCCAAGGGTCGAGGCCGGAAGCATTCCCCGCCTCCGGCCAAGGAGATGGCGCAGCGGCTGGGGATTCCGGTGCGGCAGCCCGAGCGGCCGGCCGGGCTCGAACTGGGCGTCGACGCGGTCGTGCTCGTCGACTACGGGGCGCTGATCCCTCGCGAGCTGCTCGAGCAGGCCGATTGGCTGAACGTCCACCCGTCGCTGCTGCCGCGCTGGCGCGGGGCGGCGCCTGTCGAGCGGGCGATCATGGCCGGAGATCGCGAGACGGGCGTCTGCGTGATCCGGCTCGTCGAGGAGCTCGACGCCGGCCCTGTCGGGGCCGTCGCCTCCTTTCCGATCGAGCCCGACGACGACGCCGGCGCCGTGTACGGGAAGGCCGCCGACCTCGCGCCCGACCTCGTCGAGGAGGCGCTTGCCGCCGAGTACCGTCCGCAGGACGGAGAGGTCACGTACGCCGAGAAGATCGGGCCGGAGGATCGAAGGCTGGACTGGTCCCGTCCGCCCGAGGAGCTGCACGACCGCATCCGGGCGCTTTCGCCGCACATCGGCGCGCGCGGCGAGCTCCACGGCCGGCCCGTGATCGTCTGGCGCTCGCGCCTCGACGGTGACCGTCTGGAGATCCTCGAGGTGCAGCCCGAGGGTGGCCGCCGCATGACGCTGGACGAGTTCGAGCGTGGCCTCCGCTAGCCCCGCTCGCCGCGTCGCGCACAAGGTGCTGATGCGCGTCTTCGAGGAGGACGCCTACGCAGACCGGGCGTTCGCGTCCGAGGCGAAGGAGCTCGACGCCCGCGACCGGGCGTTCGCGCAGCGGATCGCCTATGGCGCGATCCAGATGGTGCGCACTCTCGACCACGCGATCGAGCAGCTTGGCGGTCGACCGGTGAGCGCCATGGATCCGCCGGTTCGGGCGGCGATCCGCCTCGGGGCCTACGAGCTTGGATACCTCGGAGGAGTCCCGGCTCGGGCGAGCGTCAACGAGGCCGTCGAGCTTGTGAAGGCCTCGCCCGCGAGGCGGGCGGCGGGGTTCGCGAACGCCGTCCTCCGCCGGGTCGCCGAGGGGATCCGCGACCTGATCGCGGGCCTGCCCGAGTCCACGCCGCAGGAGGCCGCGCTCGAGCACTCCTATCCCGACTGGATCGCGGAGACCTGGTGGGAGGAGTGGGGCGCGGAAGAGGCGATCGCGCTGATGCGGGCACAGAACGAGCCCCCCGAGACCGCGGTCCGCGTCGTCGCGACCGGCGAGGCGCGCGTGGTCGAGCGGATCGACTCCGGGGAGCTCGAGCGGGGCGAGGTCTGGCCGCAGAGTCGCGGGTCGCAGCTGGCCGGTGCGGCGGTGAACGTCCAGCCGGGAGAGCGGGTGCTGGATCTCTGCGCCGCACCCGGCGGGAAGACGACCCAGCTCGCCCGCATCGCGTCCGAGGTGGTCGCCGTCGAGGTTCATCCCGGCCGGGCACGGGAGCTGGAGGAGAACGTGCGCCGGCTCGGCTTCGAGAACGTCCGGGTCGTGAACTGCCGATGCGCGCGAGCTCCCCCTGGAGCTGACCGGGTTCGACCGAGTGCTCGTGGATGCGCCGTGCTCGGGTCTCGGCGTGCTCGCCGGCCGGCCGGACCTCCGCTGGCGCGCGAGGCCGCTGCCGGAGCTGCAGTCAGAGCTCCTGCGCGTCGCCGCAGAACGGGTGAAGCCCGGCGGCACCATCGTTTACTCGGTCTGCACGATGGCCAAGTCGGAGAACGAGGACGTCGTGGACGCTTCCGGCCTGACCGTCGAGCCCCTGAACGGCGAGTGGCCGGAGTTCGCGCACCCGCGACGGCCCGAGTTCCTGCTCACCCTCCCGCACAGGCACGGCACGTCGGGGTTCTTCATCGCCCGCCTCCGCCGCGAGGGGACCTGATCGGTGTCGAACCGTCAAGAGCAATCTGTGCCGAAAGGGTGAATCCTCGAATGCCGCGCGAGTGTCAGACACTCGTCGTGTCTGCGGCAGCCATGGCCGCTCGTAAGCTTGCGCCGTGCCCTGGCGAGACTGGATGCGCGAAGTCGAGGTCGAGCCGTCGCTCTATGCGGCCGACTTCTCGCGGCTCGGCGAGCAGATCGAGACGCTGATGCGGGCCGGCGCGCGCATCTTCCACTTCGACGTCGGCGACGGGCACTTCGTCCCGCCGATCACGATCGGGCCGATCGTGCTCCAGTCGATCGCGCCGCTGGTCCACCGCCTCGGCGGGCGGCTCGACTGCCACCTGATGGTCGAGGAGCCCCAGCGGCACTTCGAGGCAATCGCCGAGGCAGGTGGCGACAGCGTCACGTTCCACATCGAAGCCGTGCGGAACCCAGCTGCGGTCGCGCGGCTCGCGCGGCAGCACGAGCTCCAGGTCGGCCTCGTGTTCAAGCCGGAGACCGAGCCGGAGCAGGCGGCCGAGGTCGCGGAGCCGTTCGACCTCGTCCTCTGCATGAGCATCGAGCCCGGCTACTCCGGCCAGCCGTTCATGCCGGAGGCGTTGCCGAGGATCGAACGCCTGCGCGGCCTCCTCCCGGCGGAGAAGCCGATCCAGGTCGACGGAGGGGTCGGCCGGGACAACATCCGGCTCCTCCGGGACGCGGGCGCAAGCCTTTTCGTCGCCGGCACGAGCATCTTCGGGCGCGACGACATCGCTCACGCCTACGAGGAACTCGTCCAAGAGGCCGCGTGAACGAGCATCTCGCGCGGGCCCTCGAGCTCGCGGAGCAGGGACGCGGAACCACGCATCCGAACCCGGTGGTCGGCGCGGTCGTCGTCCGCGACGACGAGGTCGTCGGCTGAGGGCTGGCACCGCCGGAAGGGGGAGCGCCACGCCGAGGTGCTCGCGCTCGATCAGGCGGGGGAGCGCGCTGCCGGCTCGACGGTCTACCTGACCATGGAGCCGTGCGCGCACCACGGGACGATGCCGCCCTGCACCGATGCGCTGGTCGCTGCCGATGTGAGACGCGTGGTCGCGGCGTCGCTCGACCCGAACCCGGAGGCCGGCGGTGGGCTCGAGCTCCTTCGCGCGGCGGGAGTCGAGGTCGAGCACGCAGACCTCTTCGAGGCCCGGGCCCAGAACGAGGCGTGGCGCACCTGGGTCGCTCAGGGTCGCCCGTTCGTGACCTACAAGGCGGCGATGACGCTCGACGGCCGGCTGACGATCCCGGGCGAGCGCTGGATCTCGGGAGAGGAAAGCCGGCGGCTCGTCCACGAACTGCGGGCCGGGTCCGACGCCGTCGCGGTCGGGATGGGCACGGTCCACGCCGATCGTCCGAGCCTCGACGCAAGGGACGTCGGTGTCGTCCGAGCAGCCTCGCCGGCTCGCCTTCGGCCGTGCGCCGCTACCCGAGGGGTCCGACCTTGAGCTCCGAACCGGTTCCCTCGAGCGACGAGCTTGCCGCGCTCGGCGCCGACGGCGTCCAGTCGCTGCTTCTCGAGGGCGGCCCCCGGATCGCCGCCGCCTTCCTCCGCGAGGGTCTGCTGGACAAGCTCCTCGCCTTCGTGGCGCCGAGGCTCGCCGGCGAGGGGCCCGCCCTGTTCGAGGGTGGTATCCCGCCGGTGCGCCTGAGCCGTTTCGCCAGCCGCCCTATTGGAGAGGATGTCCTCCTGACCGGCTATGTCAACGAGCCCTGACCTGATCCAAACCCTCTCGCGCTGGCTTGCGGGACACGTCGATCTCGGCCATGTCCGAGAGGCGCTCGCGGAGCCCGGCGACGTCGGGCCCGAGTCGCAGGACCTGATCGAGGAGCTGCGGGGAGAGCTGTCCCGGCCGGACGTCTCCCGGCCGCAGCTTCAGCCGCTCGTCCGCGAGGCGATCGAGGCAATCGCCCTCGGCCAAAGTGCCTCTCCAGGCATACACGCCTGCTTCTGGCCCGCGATCACGCGGCGCCAGAGCCACCCTCCTCCTCACCAAGGCTGCCTAGCCTTGCCTCGTCGGAGTGCGCACTCTGGCTTGGTGCTCGCGACCCAGAAGCGGGGCAGCATCACCTGAAGAGGCACTAACCTGCCGAGTGTTCACGGGGATCGTTCGGGAGCGGGCGCGGACCGTCTCGTTTGCCGACCGCCGCCTGGTCGTCGAGTCGTCTCTGGCGCCGAAGATCGGCGACTCGATCAACGTCGACGGCGTCTGTCTGACCGTCGTCGAGGCGCAGAACGGCAGCCTCGCCTTCGACGTCATGGATGAGACCGCGGCCCGCTCGAAGGTCTTCGGCGAGGAGGTGAACATCGAGCCGGCACTTGCGGCAGGCGAGCCGCTCGGCGGGCACTACGTCCAGGGCCACGTCGACGGCGTCGGCCGGGTCCGCTCGTTCCAGGGAGAGCGGCTGACGGTCGAGGCGCCGACGGAGCTCCTCCGCTACTGCGTCGAGAAGGGCTCGATCGCGGTCGACGGCGTCTCGCTCACGATCGCGGCGATCGACGACGAGACGTTCACCGTCGCCCTGGTCACGCACACGTTGGAGGTCACGACGCTGGGGTCGCTCGAGCCGGGCGATCCGGTCAACCTGGAGGTCGACATCCTCGCCAAGTACGTCGAGAAGCTCGTCGGGGGCGCCCGCTAGCCCGGATACGATGGGCGCCGATGGCGACCACCGAGACAAGCCTCTCGGCGATCGAAGAGGCGATCGAGGACATCCGCGCGGGCAAGTTCGTCGTCGTCGTCGACGCCGCGGACCGGGAGAACGAGGGCGATCTCACGATCGCGGCCCAGTTCGCGACCCCGGAGGCGATCAACTTCATGGCCACCCACGCGCGCGGGCTCATCTGCCTCTGCCTGACTCCCGAGCGCTGCGACGAGCTGGCGCTTTCCCCGATGGTGCAGAAGAACGAGGCGCCGCTTCAGACCGCCTTCACTGTCTCGATCGAGGCCCGTGAGGGTGTGACGACCGGGATCTCCGCCGCCGACCGGTCGCGGACGATCCAGACGGCGATCGACCAGAACAAGGGGGCGGCCGACCTCGTCCACCCGGGTCACATCTTCCCGCTCCGCGCCAGGGCGGGCGGCGTCCTCGAGCGAACCGGCCAGACCGAGGCCGCCGTCGACCTTGCCCGGCTCGCCGGGCTCATCCCCGCGGGCGTCGTCTGCGAGGTGATGAACGAGGACGGGACGATGGCGCGCGTCCCCGACCTGCTGGAGTTCTGCGAGCGCCACGACATCAAGCTGATCACCGTCGCCGATCTGATCGAGTACCGGCGCCGCACCGAGAAGCTGGTCGAGCGCACGGTCTCCGTACGGCTCCCGACTGCATACGGCGACTTCGAGGCCGTGGCCTTCCGCGAGACGCTGACCGGCAAGACCCACATCGCGCTCGTCAAAGGCGAGATCGACGGGGCGGAGGACGTCCTCGTCCGAGTCCACTCGGAATGCCTCACCGGTGACGTCTTCCACTCGTTCCGCTGCGACTGCGGGGAGCAGCTGGAGCAGGCGCTCGAGCAGATCGGCGCCGGGGAGCGCGGAGTCCTGCTCTACATGGCGCAGGAGGGACGCGGGATCGGCCTGCTCAGCAAGCTCAAGGCGTACGAGCTCCAGGAGGAAGGCCTCGACACCGTCGACGCGAACCTCGAGCTGGGCTTCCCTGCAGACGCAAGGGAGTGGGGGATCGGAAACCAGATCCTCGCCGACCTCGGACTGACGACGATCAGGATCCTGACGAACAACCCGAAGAAGATCACCGGCCTCGAGGGCTTCGGGCTCCGCGTCGTCGAGCAGGTGCCGATCGAGACCTCGCCGAACGCCGAGAATCGCCGCTATCTCGAGACGAAGCGCGACAGACTCGGCCACAAGCTCCACCACCAGGATCTACGGTTCGACTCGTGAGCGACCGGCTCGAGGAACGCAAGGAGAACGTCCGCCCCGAGCCGGAGCCCGAGCAGGAGCCCGAGCCCGAGCCCGAGCCGGAGATCCCGCAGCTGCGAACGGCAGCGGCCGAAACGGAGCGCGAGGCCGAGGCACCCGAGGCCGAGGCGCCCGAGCACGCTCCGGGCCGGTTCGAAGTTCCGTCCGGCTACGGGGTGATGACCGGGTCGTCGGACGGCGAGGGCCTGTCCGTGGCAGTCGTGGTCGCGAAGTTCAACGGCGAGATCACGAGGCGTCTGCTCGGCAACGCGCTCGAGGAGCTCGAAGCGACGGGCGTCTCGCGCCAGTCGGTGACGATCGTGCCGGTCCCCGGTGCGTTCGAGCTGCCACTCGCGGCGATAGCGCTCGCGAAGACCCGGAAGTACGCCTGCATCGTCGCGCTCGGCTGCGTCGTGCGCGGCGAGACCCCGCACTTCGACTACGTGGCGGGCGAGGCGGCGAGCGGCCTCCAGCTTGCCGCGATCGAGACGGGGGTGCCCGTCGCCTTCGGGGTCCTGACGACGGACACGATCGAGCAGGCCGAGGCCAGGATCGACCGCGTCGGCGACGTCGTGCGCGGCGCCGTGGAGATGGCGAACCTCTTCCAGCAGCTACGCGCCGCGGCGAAGTAGCTACACTGCCGCGCCGATGAGCAGGGTCTGTGCAGTCTGCGGGAAGAAGCCGGGATTCGGTCACAACCGGAGCCACTCGATGGTCGCCACGAAGCGGCGCTTCGACCCGAACCTCCAGCGCGTGAGGATCCTCCTCAAGGGCAAGCCGACCCGCGCGTACGTCTGCACCCGTTGTCTCAAGGCCGGGAAGGTCGAGAAGGCGCTGTAGCCGTCCGCGTCGCCCTCGTGGAGGACAACCGTGTCTTCCGCGAGGCGCTCGAGATGCTGCTCGGCATGCGGCCTGACGTCGAGGTCGTCGCCGCGGTCGAGAACGGGAACGACGTCGTCCAGCTCTGCCGGGACCACCATCCCGACGTCGTGGTGATGGACTACCGGCTGCCGGGGCTCGACGGCGTCCAGGCGACCGCCGTGCTCAGGCGCGAGTGCCCCGATGTCGCGGTGGTCTGCCTGACCGCGTCCGCCAACGTCCGCGAGACGGAGGCGTTGATCGACGCCGGTGCCGTGGCATGCCTCACGAAGGACGAGGACCTCGACGACATCGTCGCGGCCATCCGCAACGCAGCCGCGCGCTGACCGTTAGGGTCGCGCCGTGAGCCCGACCTCGGGAGTGATCGGCGAAGCGTGGGAGATGTTCAAGGCCCACTGGCGCCACCTCGTCATGATCGCGCTGGTCGTCTACGTGGCGGTCGCCCTCATCAACCTCCTGCTCGTGGCCGTCCTGACCTGGGTCGGCGCGATCATCGGCGCGATCATCTCGCTCATCGCGCTCTTCTGGGTGCAGGGCGCTCTCGTGCGGGCGGTGGACGACATCCGCGACGGGCGCGCCGACCTGAGCCTCGGCGAGACCTTCGAGCGGGTGCGCCCGCAGCTTCCGGCGATCATCGTCGGCGGCCTGCTCGCCGGGCTCGGGATCGCGTTCGGGCTCGTGCTCCTAATCGTTCCGGGCCTGATCCTGCTGACCTGGTGGATCCTGCTGATCCCGGTGATCGTGCTCGAGGGGCGCTCCGCGGGCGAGGCGTTCGGCCGCAGCCGCGAGCTCGTCCGCGGCTATGCGTGGAACGTCTTCGGCGTGATCGTGCTCACGATCTTGCTCGTCATCGCCTTCAACATCGTGCTGGGCCTCCTGCTCCTGCCGATCAGCGACTGGCTCCAGAGCTTCATCTCGAACGTGGTCAGCGGGACCGTCGTGACGCCCTTCGTCGCGCTCACCTGGACGATCCTGTACTACCGGCTGCGGGCGGCGAAGGAAGCGCCGGCCGACGCCCCACCCGAGCCCGAAGCGCCCGCCACGCCCGCGTAGGCCATCCGAGACGCGCCGGTTCCCGTAGGAGTCAGTGTCTCTCGACAGGAGGAGCCGCCGTTGAAACGGATGCTGATCTCGATCGTCATTCTCGCCGCGCTCGCGCTGCCGCTGGCGGCGCCGGCCGGAACCGATGCAACCACGCCCACGAAGCTCACCGGCGTCACGGGACCCGGCTTCACGATCACCGTCAAGAAGGGGCGCACGAAGGTGACGCGCCTCAAGCCGGGCAAGTACACGTTCACGGTTTCGGACAAGTCCGGCATGCACAACTTCGTCCTCACCGGCCCCGGGATCCGGAACAGGACGATCACGGGCCTCGGCTTCACAGGCACCCGGTCGGCGACCGTGACGCTGAAGCGCGGCCGCTACGAGTACTACTGCACGCCCCACCGCAGCATGGGCATGAAGGGCTTCATCACCGTCAGGTAACTCCGGCAGTTCGGAGGTTCGGCCCGGGCTCCCTCGGGCCGAACCCGAATCGCTCGGCGGGGAGCTCCTCGCCCGCGACCACCCGCGCCGCGTACTCGGCGAGGGCGGGGCCGTGCTTGAAGCCGTGGCCCGAGCCGCCGCCGAAGATCCAGTTGCCGTCGAGCTCCGGGTGCGGCGCCAGGAGGAAGTTCGTGTCGGGCGTCAGCGAGTACGGGCAGGCCTTCGCGAACGCCAGCGGCGCGCCGGCGAGGGCCGGAAACCGCTCCTCCGCGTAGGCGCGGGCGATCGCCTCGTTGCGCTCGTCCGGCGTCCGCTCGTCGCTCTCCGGGTCGAACGCGGGGCCCTCGAAGTCCGGCGCGATCTTGAACCCATGCTCGATGCGGCCGACGCCGTAGATCGAGCGTTCGTAGTCCACCCAGGCGGGTACCCGGCCGGCATCCCAGGTCTCGTCGCACTCGAGGTAGAAGAGATCCTGCCGGGACACGTGCAGCGGGACGAGCGTTCGGGAAGAGCGACGCGAGCCAGGCGCCGCACGCCCAGACCACAACGTCTGCCTCGACCTGTCCGGGCTCGGCCGCCTCGTCGACGAGCTGGACGCCGGCCCGGCGCGCCGACTCGACCATCGCGCGGGTCGCGTCGGCCGCGCGGAGGATGCCGGCGCTCGGCTCGTAGAGGATGAACTCGAGGTCGCCGGGCTCGAAGCTCGGGAAGAGCCGCGCGCCGTCCTCCGGCGCCAGCCGCTCGACCGGTATCCCCTCGTCTCGCAGGACGCGCTCGCTTGCCGCTTCCCAGCCGTCCTCGTTCCGGCCGAACCAGGCGACGCCGCACTCGCGGAAGAGCTCGCGCCCCGTCTCAGCCTCCAGTTCGCGCCAGAGCTCCCGCGCCCGCCAGGCTGAGCGCGTGTACCACGCGTCGCCGCCGTGCGAGTAGCGGATCAGCCGGGACTCGTCGCCCGATGCGGCTCGCTCGTGGCCCGGCTCGTGCCGCTCGTAGAGCGTGACGTCCCAGCCGTCGCGGGCCAGCCGGCGGGCGAGCGAGGCGCCGAAGATCCCGGCGCCGGCGACGGCAGCGGACGGCATGTCGCCGAGCCTAAGCGACTTCGAGCGGCTCGACGCCCGAGGGCGTGATCCGCCAGCCCGCGAGCTCGCCCGTGTCCGCGCGGAGGATCAGGTACGGACGGCCCTCCCAGAGCCCGATGTTCTCCACGTCGGTGCGGGACGGGCGGGGCTCGCTCCGTGGGTGCGAGTGGAAGACGGCGAGCTCGTACCCCTCGTCCTCGAGGAAGAAGTCGGCCGGGATCGCGCGGGCGCAGCTCGAAACGGTACGGGCTCTCGAGCACGTTGTCGGCCGGGAGGTAGCGCTCGGCCACGCCCTCGCGGAACGCGACCAGTCCGCAGGCCTCGTTCGGCGCCTCCTCCCGAGCGTGGGCGAGGAGCTCGGCGCGGATCGCCTCGGGGACTACCACCAGATCGCGTGCTCCATCGCCTGCTCCACGTCCTCCGCCTCCCAGAGGGGCGCCGAAAGGTACTTCCAGCCGGCGTCGGCGAGGACGGCGACGACGACACCTTCGTCGAGATGCTCGGCCACGACCTGGGCGACGTGGAGGACGGCGCCGGACGAGACGCCCGCGAAGATCGCCTCGCGCTCGAGCAGTGCCCGCATCCCCGCGACCGCGTCGGCGTTGGAGACGAGGATCTTCCGGTCGAGCTGCTCCACGTCGAGGATCGGCGGGACGTAGCCGTCTTCGAGCGAGCGCAGGCCGAGGACGGGATCGCCGGGCAGCGGCTCCGCCGCCGCGACGACGACCTCCGGGAACGTCTCACGCAGCCGGCGGCCGACGCCCATGAGCGTCCCGCCCGTCCCGAGCCCGGCGACCACCGCGTCGACACGCTCGAGCTCCCCGGCGATCTCGGCGCCGGTGGTCTCGTAGTGCGCCCGAGGGTTCGCGTCGTTGCCGTACTGGAACGGGAGGAAGTAGCGCGGCTCCCGCTCGCCCAGCGCCAGCGCCATCCGGACCGCGCCGTTCGAGCCTTCCGCGCCCGGCGAGAGGATGACCTCAGCCCCGAACAGCCGGAGCAGCCTCAGCCGCTCCTCGGTCACGTTCTCCGGCACCACGCAGGTGAGGCGGTAGCCCTTCACGCGCGCGACCATCGCGAGCGAGATGCCGGTGTTCCCGCTCGTCGGCTCGAGCAGCTCCCGGCCCGGCCGGAGGTCACCCGACGCCTCCGCCGCCTCGATCATCGCCTTCGCGACCCGGTCCTTGATCGACCCGGTCGGGTTCTGCCCCTCGAGCTTCGCGTAGAGCCGTGACGCCCGGTCGAGGCGAGAGTCGCGTCAGCTCGACGAGCGGCGTGTTCCCGACGAGCTCGAGGATCAGACTCAGCAACCACCGGCCATGGCCGGTAGCAGGATCACCGTCGAGCTGTCGGAGACCTCGGTGTCGAGCCCTTCTCGGGTTCGCACGTCCTCGCCCTCGACGTAGACGTTCACGAAGCGCGCGAGCTCGCCCTCCGGATAGATTCGCTCGCGCAGCGCGGGAAAGCGGCCGGCCAAGTCGTCGAGCAGGTCGCGCACCGTCTCGCCGCTCGCCTCGACGCTCGCTGCGCCTTGCGTCTCCGCGCGAAGCGTCGGAGGAATTCGAACCGTGCTCATCGACCCTCGCAGAACTCGACGTAGTCGATGTATTCGGTGATCGTCGGGTTGTCGCCGCAGACCGGGCAGTCCGGGTCGCGCCGGACCTGCACCTCGTCCAGCCGCGCGGCGAGCGCGTCGAAGAGCAGCAGCCGCCCGATCGCGGGCTCGCCGATCCCGAGCGCGAGCTTCAGCGCCTCGTTGGCCTGGAGCGAGCCGATCACGCCCGGCAGGACGCCGAGCACGCCGCCCTCGGCGCAGCTCGGCGCCAGCTCCGGCGGCGGCGGCTGCGGGAAGAGGCACCGGTAGCACGGCCCGTCGTGCGGCTTGAACACGGTCACCTGGCCCTCGAAGCGGAAGATCGAGCCGTGGACGACGGGGATGTCGTGCCAGACCGACGCGTCGTTCAGGAGGTAGCGCGTGGGGAAGTTGTCGGCGCCGTCGACGATCAGGTCCCAGCCGCCCGAGAGGATCCTGTCGACGTTCGCCGAGGTCAGTCGCTCCTCGTAGGTGACGACCTCGACGTCCGGGTTGAGCTCCTCCAGCGCCTTCCTGGCGGAGCGCGCCTTGAGCTCGCCGAGGCCGGCAGTCGAGTGCAGCACCTGGCGCTGCAGGTTCGAGGAGTCGACCACGTCGTCGTCGACGATTCCGATCCGGCCGACACCCGCAGCCGCGAGGTAGAGCGCGGACGGCGAGCCGAGCCCGCCGGCGCCGATCAGCAGGATGCTCGTCTCGAGCAGGCGTTGCTGCCCCTCCTCGCCGACCTCCGGGATCAGCAGATGGCGGCTGTACCGCTCCCGCTTGTCCTCCTCCAGGCGGCTTTCGGACTCCACCGGGAAGCCGAGCTCACGCCAGGCGACGATCCCGCCCGTCATGGAGATCGAGTCCTCGTAGCCGAGCGCGTCGAGGGTCGGCAATGCGCGCAGCGAGCGGGCGCCGACTGCGCAATACGTGATGATCGGGCGGCTTCGGTCGGGCACGAGCTCCGGCAGCCTCGTCTCGAGCTGGGACATCGGGACGTGGAGAGAGCCGGGGATGTGGGCGACCTTCCGCTCCTCGTCGCTGCGGACGTCGACGAGCAGCGCGTCCGCCTCGCGGGCCTCGCGCGGGCCGACCTCCCGGACCGTTGTCGACATGCGTTGAGGATAGCCGTGGCTCGTGGGGCTACCGTGGTGCCCCGATGTCCCGCCGTTCCCGCGTGATCCTGGTCGTCGCCGTCGCTGTCGCGGCGGCAGTCGGCGTTGCCGCAGGTGCGGCGTACTTCGGCCGAGACGACGATTCCGAGGCGGCGCGCCCGGAGGGGAGCCCGCCGGTCCTCGTCGACCTCGGCGTGCGCACGGATCCGGAGGCACGGCGCCTCCGGCGCGCCGCCGGCCTGCACTCCCACGGCGACCTCGCGGGAGCCAGGGTCGAGTTCGCCCGCGGACGCTCGCTCCAGGCGGAGGCCGGAGAGGCGATCTCCTCCTGGCCCGCCGGGACGTTGGCGCGCCTCGAGGAGCTTGCGACGCTCCATCCCCGGAGCGGCCCTGTGCTGTTCCACCTCGGCCTCGCTCGGTACTGGAGCGGCGACACGCCCGGCGCGGTCGAGGCGTGGCGGACGACGCGAATGCGGGCACCGGACACGGCCTTCGCAGTCCGGGCGGCGGATCTCCTCTTCCGCCGCGCCCCGCCGGGGCTTCCGAGCTTCGTTCCCGGCTTTCCGGGGCCGCCCGAGGTTCGCGCGCTCGACGCGCCCGAGCAGCTCGTCGCGCTTCGGAGGAGGGCCCGGCGGCCCGATCCCCGGGCCAAGCTCTTCTACGGGGTGGCGCTCCAGCGCGTCGAGCGCCCGATCTCGGCGCGCCGCGAGTTCTCCGCCGCCGCGAGGCTTGCGCCGAACGACGCCGACGCACTCGTCGCCGACGCGATCGGCCGCTTCGAGAAAGACCACCCCGAACGCGCGTTCTCCCGCATGGGCCCGCTCACCAGGCGCTTCCCCCGCGCGGGCACGGTCCGCTTCCACCTCGGCCTGATGCTCCTCTGGCTGGGAGACGTGGACGAGGCCAGGCGCCAGCTACGGCGCGCAACGCGGCTCGGAGAGCCGCATGCGACGGAAGCAAAACGGCTTCTCGACCGTCTTGAGTGAATGCAGAACACCGATCGACACTAGGACCGACGAACCGCAAGATGGGCCGAACGGCCTATGGCGGTACAGAAGGTCCTTTGGAAGGATGCGCCATGTCCGACAGGGTCTACAGCGGTAAGCACCAAGCGGACAAGAGAGGGGAAACGGTGGAGCAGGCGGGGACCGTGGGGCAGACGGCGGCAGGTCCGGCCGAGGCGACCTTCGAGGCGCTGATCGCAAGCGCCCAGGAGTCGGGGCAGCTGGCGTCCGACGAGCTCGCCGTCGCGGTCGAGGAGCTCGACTTGGAGCCGCAGCAGGTCGACGAGCTGTACAGCAAGCTCGAGGAGCTGCAGATCGAGGTCGTGGAGCCGGTCGAGGAGAAGGTCGACCAGCGCGAGGTCTCGACCGAGGCGCTTCAGCTGTTCCTCAAGGACATCGGCAAGGTCGACCTGCTGACTGCGGCGCAAGAGATCGAGCTGGCGAAGCGGATCGAGCGCGGCGACGATCGCGCGAAGCAGGAGATGGTCGAGGCGAACCTCCGGCTCGTCGTCTCGATCGCCAAGCGTTATCGGAACCAGGGGCTGCCGTTCCTCGACCTGATCCAGGAGGGGACGATCGGCCTGGTGCGCGCGGCCGAGAAGTTCGACCACCGCAAGGGGTTCAAGTTCTCGACGTACGCCACCTGGTGGATCCGGCAGGCAGTTGCGCGAGCGCTCGCCGACAAGGCACGGACGATCCGCATGCCCGTCCACGTGGTCGAGAAGCTGAACAAGATCCTCCGCACCGAGCGGAAGCTGAGGGCCGAGCGCGGTCGGGAGCCCAGCTCACAGGAGATCGCACACGAGCTCGATCTCACGATCGACGAGGTCGACCAGATCCGGCGGAGCGCGCAGACGCCGGTCTCGCTCGAGAAGCCGGTCGGCGACGACGAGGAGTCCGAGTTCGGGCACTTCATCACCGACGAGCTGGCGCCCCAGCCCGAGGAAGTGGCCGAGGACATCCTCCGCAAGGAGGCGCTGGTCAAGATCCTCGGGACGCTGTCCGAGCGGGAGCGGCGGGTGCTCGAGCTCAGGTACGGGCTCAACGGCGAGCAGCCGCGGACGCTCGACGAGGTCGGACGCACCTTCCAGGTCACTCGGGAGCGGATCCGGCAGATCGAGAACCAGTCGCCTGAAGAAGCTCCGCGCGCTGGCCGACTCGCAGAAACTGCGCGTCGCGTAGAGCTTAGACTCGGCCGCCCGTGGCCGAGCTGAACGCAGCGTGGATGGAGGAGCTCTCGGAGCTCCTTCGCATCCCGTCGATCAGCGCCGATCCCGCGCACACGGACGATGTGCGGCGGGCGGCCGAGTGGGTGGCCGAGTCCGTGCGTCGGGCCGGCGGTGAGGCCGAGCTCGTCGAGACCGAGACCTTTCCGCTCGTCGTCGGCGAGGTGTTGGCTTCCTCGGGCACCGATGCTCCGACCGTGCTCTGTTACGGGCACTTCGACGTCCAGCCTCCCGGCTCGGAAAACGAGTGGGAGACGAGCCCGTTCGAGCCGGAGGTGCGAGGCGGCTGGCTGTACGCGCGCGGTGTCGCCGACGACAAGGGCCAGCTCTGGGCGCTGCTGAAGGCGACCGAGGAGCTGGCCGCGGTCGGCGAGCTCCCCGTGAACGTCCGTTTCGTCTGCGACGGGGAGGAGGAGACCGGCGGCCAACAGGTCGTCGACTTCATCGAGGCGGACGAGCGAGGCGCCGAAGTCGCCGTGATCTTCGACTCGGCGATGCTCAGGCCCGGCGCGCCTGTGTTCCATGTTGCAACCCGCGGGCTGATCTATTTCCACGTCCGCGTCCGGACCGGCGAGCGCGACCTCCATTCGGGTGTCTTCGGCGGTGCGGGGCTCGCCGCGACGGAGGCGCTCATGCAGACGCTCCGTGGTGTCCTCCCGGGCGAGAACGGTTTGGCGCCCGAGCCGCTGCGCGTGGGAGTCTCGGCGCCGTCCGAGGAGGAAGCTCGCGCCTGGCGCGACCTGGCCCCAGGGTCAGACCTTCTCGAGGAAGGCGGAGCGCGACCTTCCGACTCGAAAGCGGCCGAGGACTTCTACGTGCGCACGTGGGCCGAGCCCGCGGTCACCGTCCACGGGGTCAGTCGGTGGAGAGCCTGTCCTCCAGAAGACCGTGCTGCCGGTCTGCTGCCGAGGCGAACGTCTCCATCCGGCTGGCGCCGGGCCAGGATCCCGAGGAGATCGCACCGGTCTTCGAGCGGCTGCTCCGAGAGGCGGCACCCGAGGCCGCCGACGTCGAGGTGGAGCGCTGGGCGAGCGCGGCGCCGGGGCTCATTCCACCGGACGCCTCGGCGATCCAGCTCGCCCAGGACGCTTTCGAGCGCGTCGTGGGGGCGAGACCTCTGCTGGTCCGCGTCGGTGGAAGCCTGCCGATCGTCCCGGCCCTGGCCGCCAAGGGGATTCCGACGATCATCACGGGCTTCGACCTACCCGAGGGGAACATCCACTCGCCGAACGAGCGCCTGCGCGTCGACCACATCCCGCTCGCGGTCGAGGCGGGCAAGGAGCTCTTCCGCGCTTTCGCCTCGCTTCGCTAGTCCCACGGCGGCGGGTTGTGCGTCCAGCGGCCGCCGACCATCGTGGCGACCACCTTGACCTCCGCCAGCTCCTCCGGCTCGATCGCGAACGGGTCCCGGTCGAGGACGACGAGGTCGGCCTGGAAGCCCGGGACGAGCTTTCCGCGCCGGTGCTCGTCGTAGGAGAGCCAGGCCGGGGTGATGCAAGTTGCATGGAACACTTGCTCGACGGTCAATGACTGCTCGGGGTGCCAGGCCGGACGGTCGTCGATTGTGCGCAGGACGCCGGCGCGGATGCCTGCGAGCGGGTCGAGCTCCTCGATCGGCGCGTCCGACCCGTTCGCGACCACGGCGCCCGAGTCGACCAACGACCTGTACGCGTAGGCGCCGTCCGTCTTCCCGGCCCAGAAGCGGTCGGCGACGTCGCGGTCCGACGTGGCATGGCTGAACTGGACGGAGGCGGCGACGCCGAGGTCAGCGAACCGTCCGACGTCCTCCGGCGCCAGCAGCTGCGCGTGCTCGATCCGGTGTCGGAGCCCGAGCGGCGCCCACTGGGCCCGGGTCTCCTCGAACGCGTCGAGCGCCTCGCGGTTCGCCAGGTCGCCGATCGCGTGGACGGCGACCGGCCAGCCGGCGGGCGCCGCACGCCGCAGGATCTCCACCAGCGCCTCGCGGCTCGTGATCTCGACGCCTGTGCCGTCGAGCAGCCGCGCAGTCTGCGAGCCGAGCGTCCCGTCCATGAACGCCTTCAGGTAGCCGACTCGGAGCATCCCGTCGCCGAGACCGCTCCCGATGCCCAGCTCCGCGAGCCGGCCGACGTGGTCGGCTGGAAGTGACTGCCATACCCGCAGCGACAACGCCCCTTCGGCGGCGAGCGCCTGCCAGTACCGCAGCGCTCCGATCCAGCCGTCCTTGTCATGGACGGACGTAACCCCTCGCGCGGCCGCCACCCGCAGGCCCTCGCGCATCGCGTCGAGGTACTCCGCGTCCGCGATCTCGACATGGCGGTCGCGGAAGCTCCAGCAGGACTCCTCGCGGAGGATCCCGGTCGGCTCGCCCGCGGCATCCCGCTCGACGACGCCGCCCTCGACCTCCAGGTCGCCGTTGGCCAGGGCGAGCGCGGCCGAGTTGAGCCAGAGCGTGTGCGAGTCGTGCGCGAGCAGCGCCACCGGCACCTCGCCGGCCACCTCGTCCAGTGCCTCGCGGCTCGGCTGCTCGGGCCACCCTGCATCCCGCCAGCCGCGGCCGCGGAGCCAGCCGCCGTCGCGCACCGACCCGAGCCCGTCGCGCACTCGTGCGACCGCTTCTTCCACCGACGCCACGCCCTCGAGGCGCACCTCCCGCTGCGCCAGCGCCCAGGTCGGGAAGTGGACGTGCGCGTCCGAGAACCCGGGAAGCACGCAGCGCCCCCGAAGGTCGACCCGGTCGGGGCTCGGCAACGCGGCCTCGTGCGTCCCGACCCCGCCGGCGATCCGGTCGCCCGCGATGGCAAGCGCCGAGGCGGTCGGCAGAGCGCCATCGAGAGTCCGCACGACGCCCCGTTCGAGGATCACGCCGGACAATCTAGTTTCCGGTCGGCGTCACCCGCCGAAGCCGCGCTACGACGGGCGTTCGGGGCGTTCGCCCGCGAGTCCGGCGCGCGCTCGCTCCGCTGCCGCTCCGTAACCCTTGCGCCCGGCGACCTCGACGGCCTGGGCGAGCGCCGACTGGGCTTCGTCTTCTCGGCCGGCGACCTCCAGGACCTCGCCGAGGCTCGTGAGCGTGAACCATTGGAGGAAGAGGAAGTCAGTCCCGCTCGCAGTCTCGACCGCTTCGCGGGCGAGGCGTTCTGCCTCGTCCGTCTTCCCCTGCCGGGCGCGGATCTTCGACCGTACGCTCCTCAGCAAGGCCTGTGAGTAGGCGTCCTCGCTTCCGGCGGTCTCCTCTTCCACTCCGAGCAGCTCCTCGCTCTCGTCGAGGCGCCCCTGTACGCGGACGGCCTCGGCGAGCATCCCCGCGACCGTCGAAAGCCACGCCAGCTCGCCGATCTCTCGCAGCGTCTCGAGCGCCCAACGCAACTGCCGCTCGGCCGCCGCCGGGTCGCCTGCGAGCAGCTCCGTCCATCCGTACAGCTGGCTGAACGGACCTGCGAGCCACACGGGCAGCGCGATCTCTTCCAGGGTCGCGCGCGCGCGCTCGGTCAGCTCCCGGGCCTCTTCGAAGCGGCCGAGCATCGCCTCGAAGGCGCCCCACGTGGCGAGCGCGGTCGACAGCGCCTTGCGGTCGCCTCCCGACCGGTCCACGATCGAGCGGCAGCGCGTCGATGCCCTCGTCGACCGGCGTCGGACCGGCCCACACGGTCAGCGGCACCCACGCCAGCGCCTCGAAGTGCTCGCGCTCGTCGCTGGCCGCGGCCGCGTGCGCCGCCGCGCGCTCCCACGCTTCTCCGGCGGCTTGGAACTGGCATGTCGTCAGGTGGAACAGGCCCAGGAGGGACCACGCCTTCGCCAGCCCTCGCTCGTCGGCCTCGCGTTCGAAGATCGAGATCGCCCGGGTCGCTTCGCGCTGCGCCTCCTGAGCCCACCCCTCGGGGTCGGTGAAGAGCCTGACCCAGAGGCCGAGGATGACTGCCTGCGCCTCCAGGCGCGCCTCGGCACGACCCTGCGCAGCCTCGGTCGTCTCGGCGACCACCTCCTGCAGCCGCCCGAAGTCGCCCGTCTCGAGCAGGGCGAACGCGAGCTCAGGAAGGACCTCTTGGCGCAGCGGGTCGTCGTCCGGGGCGACGCGCTCTGCGCGGGTGAGCAGGTTGACGGCCGCGGGCATGTCGCCGCGCGCGAAAGCCCGGCGCCCTGCCGATGCGAGAGTCGCGGCTGCCCGGCGGCCGAGCGAGACGGCGCGCTCGTTCCGCTGGCCGAGCTCGGACAGCGTCATGTGCGCACGTTCGAGGTGGAACCCCATGATCTCCTCTCGCTCTCCCATCCCCTCCCGGGTCTTGCGCTCGATCCACGCCGCGAACCGCTCATGCAGGTGCGCGCGAGCAGCCTTGGGGATCCCGCCGTACGCGGCGTCGACCGCGAGGATGTGCGCGAAGCGAAAAGCATCCTCGTCGCTCAGTGTCGAGCGATCCGGAACGATCAACTCCTTCCTGGTCAGCGCCTGGAGGTGGCTGCCGACGTGAGCCCGCTGCTCCTCTGGCGAGAGCGCGGCTACGGCTCCCCACCAGAAGACTCTCCCGATGACCGACGCGCGCTCGATAACGGCCCGCTCTCCGTCCTCGAGCCGGTCGAGGCGCGCGGTGAGGAGCGCGTGGATCGTCGGCGGGATCCTGAGGCTCGACAGATCGCCCTTGACGACCCAGCTCCCGTTGCTCCGCTCGAGCAGGTCGTCGTCGACGAGCATCCGCAGGGTCTCGCCGACGAACAACGGGTTCCCTTCGGCCGCCTCGGCGATCCGCGCGCGCGCATCGTCGGCGAGCTGCCCCCCGCCGAGTAGGTTGCTGATCAGACCGTCGGTCTCGGCGTCCGTCAGCGCCGGGAGCGAGACGAGCGACTGGTTCGCCTTGCCGGTGAGCCAGCTCCCGCGCGCCTCCACGCAGCTCGGGTCGCGCCAGGAAGAGCAGCATGACCGGTACTCCGCGAATCCAGTCGGCGAGGTACTCGAGCAGGTCGAGGAACGTCGGCTCCGCCCACTGGATGTCGTCGAAGACCACGAGGAGCGGCCGTCGCTCGGCGAGTGTCTCGAGGAGCTTCCGAACCGACCAAAACGTCTCGTGGACGCCCGGGGTTGCCGAGGCAAGCCCGAGAAAGCCGCCGAGCCGGTCGCCGACGAGCGCCGACGTCGGGCGAATCCTCGAGGAGGAGGTCCAGCTTTCGTCGGGCCTCGCTCGGAGGATCGGACTCGCTGACGCCCGCGGCACCTTGCAGCAGCTCCGTGATCGGCCAGAACGTGATCCCCTCCCCGTACGGCAGGCAGCGCCCGCCGACGACGGTCGCGCGCTCGCCGATCGTCGCGACGAGCTCGCCGGTGAGCCGTGACTTTCCGACGCCGGCCACGCCCATGACGGTCGCAACGTGACATTCGCGGCTCTCGACGCTCCGATCGAACACCGTCCGCAGCACGTCGAGTTCGTGCTCGCGTCCGACGAGCGGCGAGTCGAGGCGGCGCGCCCACCGCGGGCCCACCGGTGCCATCTCGAGCACGCGCCAGGCCGCTACCGGCTCGGGTTTTCCCTTGAGCGTCAGCGGCACCAGTGGCTCCGCCGTCACCGCGTCCCCGACAAGCCGGTATGTCGTCTCGCCGACGAGGATCTCGTCGGGAGCGGCAGCCTGCTCGAGGCGCGCTGCGACGTTGACGGCGTCGCCGGAGACGAACGACTGACCTTCCGCGGGATCGCCCGCAACCACCTCGCCGGTGTTCACGCCGGTGCGGATCCGGAGCTCGACGCCCCAGTCCCGCAGGAACTCCTCGTTCAGCTCGGCGCGCGCATCACGGATCTCGACCGCAGCTCGTACCGCCCGGTGGGCGTCGTCCTCGTGCAGATGCGGCACGCCGAAGACGGCGACGACCGCATCGCCGATGAACTTCTCCGTCGTCCCGCCGTGGCGGTCGACGATCGTCTGCACGCGCTCGAAGTAACGCGCCATGAGCCCCCGAAGTGATTCCGGGTCGAGCTCGTGCCCGATGCCCGTGAACCCGACCACGTCTGAGCAAAGGACGGTGACCACCCTCCGCGTCTCGGAGCGCACCGGCGGTTCCGACGGAAGCGCTGCGCCGCACGACACGCAGAAGCGCGCCCGGGGCTCGTTCTCGAACCCGCAGGCAGAGCAGACGTGTCCGTCAGTCATTCCGCATGTCCGGGGTCGCCACCGCGAGCGTGCGCGGCGGCGGTCTCGGACATTCTCTCGCGCTCGTCCGGATTGGACAAGCGCGACGAGCGGCCTGGTCGTGTCGCCGCCGGTCTCGGGAGTGGCTATGCCGCGTTAGGTCCGGTACCGGGTATGGGCATAGCGCTATCGGTATGAATGACCTCGACGACACACCCGGCCGCTCGCGCGAGCAGGGCACCGGCCGCGGCGGTCCGTCCTTCTGGATCGGCACGACGCCGGAGACCGACTATCCGCAGCTGACCGACCAGATCTCGGTCGACGTGGCCGTCGTCGGGGCCGGAATCACCGGAATCACCGCGGCCGTCCTGCTCAAACGGGCAGGCAAGACCGTCGCGCTCCTCGACCTGAAGCGGATCGTGCACGGGGCGACCGGGTACACGACCGCCAAGGTCACGTCCGGCCACGGGCTGGGCTACTCGAAGATCCGCGAGGCCTTCGGCGAGGACGGGGCCCGCATCTACGCGGAGGCGAACCAGGCGGCACTGGAGCAGATCGCGCAGTTCGTCGAGGAGGACGGGATCGACTGCGACTTCGAGCGCAAGGACAACTACGCGTACGCGGAGGACGAGGAGCAGGCGCAGCAAGTGAGAAAGGAGGTCGAGGTCGAGCAGGCCGCCGGACTGCCGGCATCGCTCGTACGCGAGACGCCGCTGCCGTTCCCGGTCGCCGCCGCCGTCCGGCTGGAGAACCAGGCGCAGTTCCATCCCCGCAAGTACCTCCTGGCGCTTGCCGCGGCCATCCCCGGGGACGGGAGCCACGTCTTCGAGAACTCGCGGGTCCACTCGGTCAAGCACGGCGAGCCGTGCGAGGTGGTCACGGACGAGGGACGGGTGCGGGCCGGCGACGTCGTCGTCGCGACGCACCTGCCGATTCTCGACCGCGGCCTCTTCTTCGCCAAGACCTACCCGCACCTGAGCTACGCGCTGTGCGCGCCGATCGACCCGTCGGCGGCGCCGGACGGGATGTTCATCAATGCCGGCACGCCGACCCGCTCGATGCGGACGCTCCGCGACGGCGACCGGCTCCTCCTCAACGTCGGCGGCAACGGGCACAAGGTCGGCGCCGAGGACGACACGCCGTCCAAGTACGACGAGCTCGAGGAGTTCCTCCGCGAGCACTGGCCGGGTGCCGGCGAGGTCGAGTACCGCTGGTCGACGCACGACTACATGCCGCACGACCAGGTTCCGTATGTCGGGCGCGTCGCCCGCACGACGCCGCACGTCTACACGGCGACGGGGTTCAACAAGTGGGGCATGACGAACGGGACGGCGGCCGCGGAGATGATCGCGGACTCGATCCTCGGCCGGGCCAACGCGTGGCAGGAGCTCTTCGACTCGAAACGGCTCCCGCCCCGGTCGTCCCTGACGAAGCTCGTCCAGGAGAACGCCAGCGCCGGCTTCCACTTCTTCGCCGACCGGGTTCGAGCCGGCGACGCATCGTCCGCGGACGACCTTCGGACCCGGCGAGGGCGCAATCGTCGGCCGGGTCAGGAAGACGGCCGTCTACCGGGACGACGACGGCACCGTGCACGAGCTCTCACCCGTCTGCCGGCACCTCTGGTGCATCGTGGACTGGAACCCGGCCGAGCGGACGTGGGACTGCCCGTGCCACGGCTCCCGCTACGCAGCCGACGGCCGGGTCCTCGAGGGCCCGACGACAGAAGACCTGAAGCGGAAGGACTAGTCGCGCGTCAGGAAGGCGACGCGGCCCTGCTCGCCGGAAGCCCAGCACGCGTGCCCCCCGGCGCAGTCGACCGTGTCGAAGCTGCCTTCGTCGAAGCCGTGCCAGGTCAGGCCTCCGTCGAGCGTCACGTCACTCCCGCTCGGGCCGACGATGATCGCCTCACGCCCGGTCACCCAGTGGGCGCCCGAGCGGTACTCGTCCGGTGCGCCGGTCGCAAGGCTCCACGTGAGGCCGCCGTCATTGGTGAGCGCATGCGCGTCCGGTGACGCTGTCGGTGCGTCGAACTGGCCGCCCGCCGCCAGGCCGTGCCGCGGATCCCTGAACGCGAGCGCGAAGATCCCGGCGCTCGGCCCGCTTCGCACCGGCGTGTTCGCGACCGTCCACGTGAGCCCTCGGTCGCCGGAGTGGAAGACCCGCGCGACCGCGTCCCCGCCGGTCCCGAACCACACGTCTCGGCCGCCGGCAGTCGGTGATGCACTGGCCACTGGCGGCAAAGGCGAACTCCCCGGGCAGCGCGGGAGGCATGTCCGCATCGACCACGTGCCAGGTCTGTCCGCCGTCGTCCGTCGCGAGGATGCGGAAGCGACCGTTGACCGGGTCGGAGAGCGCCAGCCCGCGATGCTTGTCGAACCACGCCATGCAGTCGTAGAACGCGTTCGGATCGGTGTTCTGGAAGACAAGCGTCCAGGTCTGCCCCGCGTCCGTCGTCCGGTAGATCCGCGAGTCGGTTCCCGTTCCGATCGAGAGGATCAGCGCCGTATTCGCGTCGAACGCCTCGATGTCACGGAACTGGAGGGCCGAGGTGCCCGGTGGGCCGACCGACTGCCAGGTCGCGCCCTGGTCCGTCGTGCGGAGCACGGTGCCGACGCTGCCGCTTGCCCACGCGATGCGCTCGCTGACCGCGGAGAGGCCGCGGAGCCGAGCGGTCGAGCCCGTCGGCGTCAGCTCCCAGCTGTACTCGTGGTTTGCGGAGGACGCGAGTGCCAGCGACGTACCGAGGAGGCTGAAAACCGCGACAAGGACGGCAACCCGCTTCGCCATGGCGCGGAAACTAACAGGCTCGCTCTAGGATTGCGCGCGATGCCGACCGAGCCGCTGACCGAAGAGCAGCAGGAGATCCGCGAGCTGATCCGCGAGCTCGCGCGCGAGCGCATCGCGCCGCGCGCGGCCGAGATCGACAAGTCGGCGGAGTTTCCGTGGGACGTCGTCGAGCTCTTCCGCGAGCACGGGATCTTCGGCGTGCTCTACGACGAGGAGTACGGCGGGCTCGGCGCCTCCGCGCTGATGGCGCTCGTGGCGATCGAGGAGGTCTCCAAGGTCTGCGCGACGAGCGGGCTGATCATCGCCGTCCAGGAGCTCGGCTCGCTCGGGCTCAAGCTGGCCGGGACGGACGAGCAGAAGCAGCGCTACCTGCCCGAAGCTCGCCTCCGGCGAGTGGCTCGCCGCCTACGCGCTGACCGAGCCCGGCTCGGGCTCAGACTCGGCCGCCATGCGCACCGAGGCGAGGCTCGACGGCGACGAGTACGTCATCAACGGCTCGAAGCGCTTCATCACCAACGCCGGCGTCGCCGACCTCTACACGGTTTTCGCCAAGACCGAGCCGGGGGAGGGCCACTCCGGGATCTCGGCATTCGTCGTCGAGGCGTCCAGCCCAGGCTTCGAGGTCGGCCGGATCGAGCCGAAGATGGGGATCAAGGGCTCGACGACCGGCGAGATCTTCTTCAACGACATGCGGATCCCCGCGAACAACCTCCTGGGCGAGGAGGGGGAGGGCTTCAAGATCGCGATGCAGATCCTCGACCGCTCGCGGCCCGGGATCGGCGCGCAGGGCCTCGGCCTCGCGCAGGGCGCCACCGACTACGCGCTCGAGTACGCCAAGGACCGCGAGACGATGGGCAAGCCGATCGCGCAGCACCAGCTGATCTCGGCCACCCTCGCCGACATGGAGACGAAGTGCGAGGCCGCGCGGCTCCTGCTCTACAAGTGCGGCCAGATGATCGACGACGGCGTCGACGGCTCAGAGCTGACGAAGATCAGCGCGATGGCCAAGCTGTACTGCACGGACGTGGCCATGGAGGTCACGACCGACGCCGTCCAGATCCTCGGCGGGTACGGCTACATGCAGGAGTACCCGGTCGAGCGGATGATGCGCGACGCAAAGATCACGCAGATCTACGAGGGCACGAACCAGATCCAGCGGCTCGTGATCGCGCGGGAGATGCTCCGCGAGAACCGCGCGTTCCTGCTCGCCGGCGTTTCTTAACGGCGGACGCGGACACGGACGCGGTCGATCGTTGAGCCGCCGTCCCCGTCCGTCACCGTTACCCGCACGGTGAAGAGGCCTGTGCGCCTGAAGACGTGGGTGACCCGGGCGCCGCGCTTCGTGCGTCCCGCGATTCGCCAGGTGGCCTTGAGCGGGTCACGCCCGGGATCGGACGCACGAACGAAGAACCGGATCTTGCGGTTGCGCCTGACCCGTCGATCCGGGCCGGCGTTCGCGCGCGGCCGGACATTGACGACCCGGATCGTCGCCGCCGACGTGGCACATCCCTCCGCGCTGTCGCAGACCCGAAGCATCGCCGTGCGCGTGGTGGGTCCGTCGAGGTTGAGTGCCGAGAACGAGGTCGTCTGGCCGCTCACCTCGAACGTTGCGTCGCCGTTCAGGTCCCAGGAATAGGCGAGCGCCTGGCCCTCCGGATCGGAGCCGCTTCCGGACAGCGCGACGCTTCCGCCTTCGCGTACCGCGTAGGCGCCGGCTCCTGCGGTGGGTACCCCGTTGACGACGACCACCCGTCGATGCGCCACCCGCGAGCCGTCGGCGAAGGTCGCTTCGAATCCAACGGTGAAGGCGCCGCCGCTCGGAAAGATGCGTGACGCGGTCCCGGTCGGGCCGTCGTCATATTGGCCGTCGCCGTCGGTATCCCAACTGAGCGCGGTCAGTGTGCTCGCGGGCAGTGGCCGAAACGCCGACCCTTCGAACCTCACGGGCTGACCCGAGTGCGCGGGTGAGACGACGTTGAACGATGCCCAGGTGTGCCGCTGCATCACCCACTGGTTGAGGGCGCCGCCGAGCCGGGCGTAGATGCCCGGGAACGGCGGGTCGGCGCAACCGATGCCCCATGAGGTCACGCCGACGAGCACGAGGACACC
This sequence comes from uncultured Actinomycetes bacterium, assembly GCA_963733855.1. Classification (GTDB taxonomy): domain Bacteria; phylum Actinomycetota; class Thermoleophilia; order Gaiellales; family Gaiellaceae; genus JACDAN01. The sequence continues at coordinate 41,215 of CAVTEL010000016.1, read as the reverse complement.
TCCGTACGGGACCATCAGCGGGCCGCCGCTGTCGCCCTGGCAGGTGTCGGTCGCGCCGTTGCCCGCGCAGACCATCGTGCTCGGGTCGAACGCGCTGCCGTACAGGCCGCAATCGTTGTCGGCTCGAATCGGTGCGTTCGCTTCCAGCAAGGTGCTGCTGGACGGCCCGCTCGGCGAGGTGGTGCCCCAACCGATGATCGTCGCGGTCGTGTTCGGCGCCCAGATGGCGTTCTCATCGGTGCGGACGATCCGCATCGGCGTATACGGCGCCGCCCGATCGAGCGTGAGCATCGCGATGTCGTTCAGATGGAGCGGGCCGTTGTAGCCCGGGTGGACCTCGACGCTCGTGACGCCGTAGACGTCCATCAAGGGGCCGATCTCGATGTTGTTCAGGCCGACCTGAAACGCGCTCGAAGGCAACGGCGCGTTGAGGTCGTCGACGACACAGTGCGCCGCCGTGAGGAAGTGGCGGGCGTCGAGCAACGTGCCTCCGCACTGCCAGGCGTCCGTGCCTGTGTTGATCTCCAAATACCCCTGCGCCGGATACTCACCGGGACTTGCGGCTTGACCGCCCACGATCGGGTCAGCCGCCCGCTGAGCCGATTGCTGCCGGAGCGGCCACGAGCAGCCCAATCGCGGCGACCGCAGAGATCAACCGATGTCGCTTCAGCGGTGACGACCCCCTCTCTGAACAGAGCAAAGCACGTCCGCTGGACGGACTCAAGGGGTCAGCGCGAGCGGAGCCGGCTCGTGATGCGCAGCGCCTCGGCCGGCCTGCCGCCGACGAGGAGCGCGATGCCGATCACGGCGAGGAGGGCGACCCTCACCCGGCTCGTATCGGCCGTAATGGCGGAGTCGCCCTCCCTCGTTCTCGTTCAGACCTCAGTCGAAGTGCCCGCGGGGCACGACGGTGAGGTTGTAGACGACGTCGACCGTTCCCCCCAGGGCGGGTGCCTCGATGTGGACCACGATCCTGTGGTCGCCCGGCGGCAGCGGCTTGACGATGACTGCCGTGCCGTCCGAGATCGCCAGCGCATTTGCGGGCGGCAGGCCGTACAGGTTGTCCGGCGGGAGCGTGTAGCTGAACAGCGGCGTCTGCGTCCGATAGCGGTCTTCGAGGCCGGACACGGTGACACCGTCAACGGTGATCGATTGTGTGGCGTCCCCGAAGAACGCCTCGTAGCCTGCAGCGGCGCAGGCGCGCAGCTCCGCCTCGGTCGCGCCGAAGAACGGAGGCGGCTCGACATTCGAGCACTCGTTTCCGAGGCCTTGGACGAAGATGCCGGTGCCCGTGGGGACCGTGCACGCCCGCGTCGTCGTCCCCGGATGCGCAACGGGCGCCAGGAACCAGACCGGGCCGCTCTGGTTGGTGCCGCAGAGCTCTCCGGTTTCGTCGAAGAGCGGGTTGGCGGGCGCTGGGATCTCGATGAACCATTCGAACCACCTCGCCTGCCATTCGCCGTAGCTCGCCCCGAAGGGGTGTGCGTTCGGCGGGAAGACGTGGGCCTTCTGTGCTGATGCCGCAGTCGGAGCCAGGAAAACCCCGATCAGTGATGCAGCGGCAAGGACGACGAGCAGCCTTCGCATGTGGCTTCTCCTTATGTCGAATGACCTTGCCTGGGCCGAGCGATTGTCCAATACCGTCCGAAATCAGTCAAGACCAGGGTTTTCCAGCAGCCGGTGGATCACGGGATTGCGCCGATTGAACAGCCGCATGCCCGGCTCGATCGCCTCCCAGCGGTAGCGGAAGACGAAGCCGGCGTCGTCGCCGTCGCCCTGGACGACGTGGTCCCATTCGTCGGGGAGCTCCTCGGTCGGGACGAGGTGGAAGCCGTGGTTCTCGTATCTCGTGGGGTAGTGCTCCTCGAATCCCGGCAGCTCACGCAGCAGCCGTAGACCGGTGAGGCCCGACTCCTCCTCGATCTCGCGCATGAGCGCAGGCTCGAGCTCCTCTCCGGGATCGAGGCGCCCGGCCGGCACCTGGACGCCCGAGCCCGGCTCCGCCGGGATCTCGAAGACGAGCAGCTCGCGGCCCCGCTCAGTGTCGCGCGTGATGTAGCCGAGGACGCGCTGCCGCTTGAGCTTCGGCAGGAGATCGCCGCGCCTTCCCCAGACGGCGACCTCGCCGTCGAGCGGCGCCCAGTAGCACCGCACCTCGTCGTCGCCGAGAAACCACTCGTCATCGGTCGGGCTCGACGGGCATCGCCTGGAAGAAATGCGTCCCCTCGTCGACGCCGAGCTCGCGAAGGATCCGCACCTCGAGACCAGTTTCCTCGAGCACCTCCCGCACCCCGGCATCCTCCGGCGTCTCGCCCTGCTCGATCCCGCCTCCCGGGACGATCGCCTCGTACCCCGGCTCGCCGACGACGTCGAACAGCAGCAGCTCCCACTCGAACGGGGCCGCGCGCGTGACGTAGACGATGACGCCGGGGCGGTCTCTCAAGCGCCGCGCTGCGCGCGCATCTTTGCCTTGTGCTCGCGCTTCAACGCCTGGTAGTGCTCGAGCGCCTCGGGCGAGTCCACGTCGCCCAGCGTCGGGTGATCCGGCGTCAGCTCGCGCGCCGCCTCGACGCCGAAGCGCTTGTAGAGCACGGCCGAAAGCGCCTTGATCTTCATCTCGCCGAAGCCCGGCAGCGCGGCGATCCGGCGGCGGAGCTCGGCCGAGTCAGCCGCCTCCGACCAGAGCCGGGACGCGTCGCCGCCGTACTCCTCCTCGACGTGGGTGGCGAGGTCACGGACGCGCGTCGCCATCGCGCCCGGGAAGCGGTGCACGGCCGGCTTCTCGCGAAACGCTCCTTCGAGCCGGTCGGGATCCATGTGCGCGATCTCGGTGGCATCCAGCGTGCCGAGCCGCTCCTTCAGCTTCCACGGTCCCAGGAAGGCCGTCGGCACCGTCACCTGCTGGTCGAGCGCGAAGCCGATCAGCAGCGCGAGCGGATCGCGCGCGATCAGCTCGTTCGCGTCGTCGTTCGGCGTGTAGTGGAGCCGGTCGGGGGCTGCGACCGCCATGCAGCGATTGTAGTCCGAGCGCGGTGGGCTCAGCCGTTGGGCGTCTTGTCGTTGCCGGGCGCGTTGGTGACGCGGACCGTAGACCAGCTCGTGCCGACCTTCGTGGCGCGGTAGAGATCGAAGTCGTTGTCCGCGTCGCGGCCAGAAGCGAACACGAGCTTGCCGTCCTGGAGCCACGACGGCTGCAGGTCCCACCGGAGGGTCGAGAGGATCCGCGTCTGCGACGTCCCGGCCGAGGTCATCGTCCAGATCCCGGTGCGGAGGCCTACGACGCGGCGGGCGAACGCGATCGTGCTGTCGGCGTTCCACGATGTCTCGGCGGCGACGTCACGCGTCGTGGTCAACCGTGTCTTGCCGGTCCCGTCCGGCTTCATCTTCCAGATGTCGAGATTGCCAAGGGTGCCGTTCGCCCAGCCGATCTGGTTCGTCGCCTGAGGAGACCAGGTCGGCGCCAGGTCGAGGTTCGAATCGGTTGTGAGCCGCTTGAGCCCCGAGCCGTCAAGGTTGACGACCCAGACGTCGAAGTTGCCGCTCCGAGTCGAGACGAACGCGATGCGTGTGCCGTCGGGCGACCATGCCGGATCCGTGGCGTTGCCCACTCCGGTGTTCAGTTGCGTCACGTCCGTGCCGTCGGCGTCCATCAGGTAGATCCGCCAGGTGCCGTCGCGGTTGCTCGAGAACGCGATCCGCCGAGAATCCGGCGACCACACCGGATCCGCCTCCGGGAACGAGGTCGCAGTGAGGCGCGTCGGCACCGTCGACGGACCGGCGTCGACGGGCAGCACGTACACGTCGCCCGAGCCTGTGTCGTTGTTCACGTAGACGATCCCGCGGCTGGCCACGGTGTACGTGAACGTCTGGCTCGTCGTACGTCCGACACGGTCGGTCGCGCTCAGCTTGACCGTGTGCGTCGAGCCGAGCGGCGTTGTCGGCACCTGGAAGCCCGGGGCTCGCGTGACGCCGTCCACGGTTGCCCCGCACGACGTGACGCCGGAGGAAGTGTCGCCGCATGTGAACGTCAGCGGAACCTGTCCGTTGAACGGCACAGTCGCACCGGGCGCGTCGAGGCGGACGGTCGGCGGCAGGGTGTCGACCGGCGCAAGCAGCGTCGCCTCGTAGCCGTTGGAGCCTCGGACTTCCACCGTGTGGAGGCCGTCAGTACCGATGGTTATCGGCGCCGAGAAGGGCACGAGGGGGCCGCCGTCGATAGACACCGACACCGCCACGCCTGCGGCCGCGTCGACGTCGAGCACCGCCGAGGGCGTGAACCATCCGGCCGTCTGCGTGCCCCCAATCGACGGGGTGATGGAAGGTTCGACGCCAGTGCCGGACGGGGCCGTCGGCGGCGCGCCGGCGAACAGGAGACCCTTGTTCGTCGAGACCGCGACATTGCCCGCCCGATCGACGGCCTGCATGAAGTACTCGACGCGATTCCCGCTCACGGAGGCGCTCCCGCCCCACCTTGCGGTCTCGCCGATCCGGCGGAGGTCGAGGAACCGCCACGCCAGGGAGCTCTGGTCACGGAAGGCGACGAGCACGCGTGCCACACCCGCCGGGGTCACGTTCGGCTGGGCGAGGTCGACGGCGTCGACGGTGAACGCGACGATCCCCGAGCCAGGCGGCACGACCGCCTCGATTGCATCGAAGCGCGGGGCCAGGCGGTCGGATCCCGAGGAGCGGAGCACATCGAGATCGACGCGCGTGAACAGTCGCTGGTTGCCGTCGCCCGCGGCGTCGGTCGTCCCGTTCGAGAAGAACTGGCCGTGGACGAGCACAGCGGAGGCACGCGGCCCGCTCCGTGTCTGCTGCGTCACGAGCGATTGGATCTTGGCCGGGAAGGCGACGTCTCCGAACGCCAGCTCGGGCTCTGCGGCGGAGCTGTCCACGATCGGACGCGCATACACCGGATCGACCTGCACGTCTGCGGGCGTCTCGAGGCCCGTGATCAGCACGCCGTGGGCATCCGCGGCGACCGGGAACTCGACCTTCGGCTGCAGCGGCCGCAAATGCGTGACCTGGACGCCGCTCGGGCCTGTCCAGTAGCTCTCACTGCCCCGGTTGATGCGCCTCAGAGCCGGGTTCGTACCGGTGGTGGACGGCTGCGAGCGGTAGTGATCGGTCATGAGCCCGGTGATCGGATCCGGATCGGTCGAGAGACGAGTGACGCCTGCCGGGAGCGGCGGAGTCGCGGGCGGCGGGGTGGCGCCGCCGAGCGACCACATCGGCAGCCCGTAGAGAGCGAGCTCGGACATCGCCTTCTCGTCGTAGACACCGACGACGCCCAGCGAGGCGAGATAGCCCTGCTTGGCCTCGACGAGCGCCTCGCCGATCGGCAGTCCATTGCGCAGGCCCTGTGCGAGCCGGACGTTGAGCGCCTCCGAGTACGCGACGGTGACGCTGTCGCCGTAGCCGTAGCCGAGATTTCCGGCGTATGCGGCCGCGCCCTTGCCGGCGTACGTCTGCGGCCAGTCGATTGCCTGGGCCACGGCGGCGTCGCTCACCGACAGTGCCGAGTGGCAGCCCATGCTGAAGACGACCGCACGCTGGAGCGAGGCCGGGAGATTGGCGGCGGCGAACAGGTTGGAGCCTGCCGCAGGCTGCAGCCGGCTGTGGTCGGCATGGCCGTTCATCCCGAAGAGCCCCGTCGTCGTGCTCAGCGCACCGGCGAGCGTATTGCTGGTCCACAGGTCGCCGATCAGCGGCGGGTTCGTGGCCGGCTGCTGTGCCCCGACGATGCCCGCAAAAGCGGCGGCAACGCCGTCCGCGCCGTCCTTCAAGAAGTCGTAGCCGCTCGTCCGGGCGCTCGTCGGGTCGAGGTCGCCGCCGAAGGCGACGAAGCGGTCAAGGGCGCCGGTGATCTGCGCCGCGGTCTCCACGAGTCGGCCAACCGCGAGCTGCGGGACGAAAAGCTGCCGCTGCAAGTAGGGGATCGGATCCGTTGTCGCGTAGGGATCGTCCGAGAGGAGGCGATGCTCGAACAGCGGGCCGTAGAGATCCTGGTCGCGCGCAAACGTCGACGCGTAGTCCGCCTCGTTCGCAATCGTGGTGAGGTCGTCCAGGCGCGCGAAGGGGAGCGCCTTGTCGTTTCCGAGCAGGACGAGGTTTCGCACCGCCGGGCGCGCGTTGCGGATCGTGCGCACGACGTCGGTGATCGCCCGGACGACGGCGTTCGCGCGGGCAGTGCTGCAGGGCTCCAGGTTCCAGGCCGTGTACGCCCCTCGCACGGCCGGATCGTTCTCGAGGCGGACGACGGCGCTCGGGTGGCCGGTCCCGCGGAGTTGGTTGAGGCGCGTCATCGTGAACCAGTCGAGGACGCCCAGCCCGCCCGCCGCACCGAGCTGGGGGCCGTTGGCGAGGAAGAGCGTGTCGGTGTCCGCGGGGATCGACGCGAGGTCAACTCCGGTTGCCGCGCCGAAGGAGAGGCCGGGGAACCGTGGCTGGCAGGTCGGTGCGAGGCGCGGCGCCTCGCTCTGCACCCGCAGCATGTACGGCTCGACGCTCGTCGCGCCGTTGTAGCCCTTCACCTGGATGATGTACTCGCCGGGAACGCCGTCGGAAACGGCGACGACGGCCTCGTCCTCGGTGGTTCGGAACGCCGAGACGCCGAGCACGGGGCGATCGGAAAGCACAGCGAGGTCGTCGAGCGTCTCCGCCGGGAGGGCGTCGGTGAGATGCGTGATCGAAGCGCCCGAGTCGGCCAACACGGGCGTCTCGAGCGGCGCCGCACTGCCGGCTTGGACGAGCGGGGTCGTCCCCTGCCGCCCGTAGACGACGAGGTCGTAGTCCTCAGGGAGGTGGCTGAGTCGGAATGTCGTGCGGGTGCCCGCCGCCGCGGGCACGCTCACGCGGAAGAAGTCGGTGTCGGCGGCGCTCGTCAGGTACGAGAGGTAGAGCGAACCGGGAGCGAGCGTCGGAGCCTCCGACGGAACGTTGTTCGGCTCGAAGGTTTCCTTCACGTTGACCGAGATGGGCGGTGCGAGCTTCGGCGTCCCTCCCGCAGCTGTGACCGAGAGCGTGGGCGTCGCAGGCCCGAGCGTCGTGCCGGGCTTGACGTCGTCGAAGTGGAACCGCTGGCCTCCCTCGACGGGGGACTGCGTTCGCAGGATGTAACGGGTGCCTCCGTCGGACGTGGTCTCGACGTCCACCACTTCGAGCGTGCTGGCGGCACCCGCAGGCACGGACTCGATCGAGGGGACCGAGTTGAAGGCTGTCCAGCCCGGCGGGAGCTTCACGGAGAACGTGAGCTCCGAGCTGCCGTCGACGGTGACTTCGGCGACGAGGTTGACGCTGCCGCCGCCGGTCGCGACGCGCGCGAGCGCCGGCTGGGAGAGGTCGATCCGCTCCCACTGCGCGCTTGCCCGCAGCACGGCGAGCAGGAGGTCGTTGAGCGTGAACGCGTTCGGGTTCGGCAGGCTCGCGACGAGGTCGGCGAGCGTCAAGCTCGGGTCCGTGATCACGACGACGGCGTGGGCGAGCGTGTACGCGTAGGAGCCCGGAATGCTTTCGGTGACGTCCGAGAGGGTCAGCGACGTCCGCGCGGCGGGCGTGAGCGCGGCAACGAGGTCCCCGATCGTCACACCCGGCTGCAGGAACGCACGGTGGTCCTTGAGCAGGTCGCCAGGATCGTTCGGACAATCCGTGAACACCGCCGCGCAGACCTGGAGTGCGCCGAACTGCGTCTCGCCCAGCGGCGTTTCGCCGAGCGGGGTTTCCCCGAGTGGCGTTTCCCCGAGTGGCGTTTCGCCGAGGGGCGTCTCGCCGAGCGGGGTTTCGCCGAGGGGGGCACGGCTCAGGTCGGTTTCCCCGAGGGGCGTTTCGCCGAGTGGGGTTTCCCCGAGTGGGGTTTCGCCGAGTGGGGTTTCGCCGAGTGGGGTTTCGCCGAGTGGGGTTTCGCCGAGTGGGGTTTCGCCGAGTGGGGTTTCCCCGAGTGGGGTTTCCCCGAGCGGCGTTTCCCCGAGTGGGGTTTCGCCGAGCGGCGCGCCGCGGATGCCGAGCGCAAGGATTCCCGTGGCCGGGCAGTTCGTCGCGGTTGCGGTGCACCAGCGCTGGAGGTCCGGATCGAGCGTGTTGTTCGTGAACGCCAGCTCCGCGAGCGTGACGCCGTTGCCGAGCGCGTACGCGATCATGGCCACGTCGCCCAGGGAGCTGCGAGAGAAGTCCAGGTCGGCGAGCGTGATGTCGTCTGTTCCCTGACCGTCGAGCGCCGCGAGCCGCGGCGTGACGGCGAACACGTCACCCAAGCTGACGTTCTGGAGGGGGCGCGAGGCGAGCGACGGCGTGTTGGCGAGGAGCGCCGGCCAGCCGCCCGCCCGGAGGAGCGGCAGGGACGACAGCGGCACCGTCCGCAGGTCCGCGAGGAGGCTGTCGAGGCCGAGGCTCGTCTCGCCGAGCGGCGTTTCGCCGAGCGGGGTCTCGCCGAGTGGTGTCTCGCCGAGTGGTGTCTCGCCGAGCGGCGTGGAACCGGTTGACCCTTGCGGCGGCGCGAGCAGCACCGACGGCGGCACGTCCGCCTGGGCGACCCGCGCGAGCCCTGCTGTCGGGTCCGTCGGCGTCGCGCTGAACGACGTTGCGTCGACTGCAGCCCCGAGCGTGAGGACGAGCTTCGGCCGGAGCGCGGGCTCAGCCTCGCGAGAGTGGTAGCGGAGGTAGTACCCCTGCGCCGGCTGGCCGTTCTGGCAGACGAACCGTGGTCGGCGTCCCGCACGGCTGGCCCCAGATCTGGAGCGACAGGTTCCCGTCGCCGATCGCGTCGCGGACCGCGCTCGCGAACGAGCCTGGGTGGGCCGGCGGTGCGGCGAAGGTTCGAACCGGCGGGCCGACGGGCTCCGAGCAGTTCGAGTTGAAGGCGCTCGCCACGCCGAGGACGTCCGTCGAGGCGGAGAGCAGGGTGCCGTTGATCGTCGGCTCGACGAGCGGCGGCCCGCGCTGCCCCGGAACGATGCCGTCGGCGGGCCGGTTGCCCCACGTGACGGACTCGTTCCAGCTGTTGTCGTAGATGCGGATTGCGTAGTGGGAGGGATCGCCGTCGTGCGCGAACCCACCGTCGACGGTGAGATCGAGCCTCGCGTCGGTGATGCTCACACCGTCCGGAAGCGACGAGAGGTCGAAGCGTAGGAGCCCGTACGCCGGTCCGGAGACGCCGCAGGAGCTGCTCGCGCCGGGGAACACGTCGAACGTCGTCTCGGTCCCGTGGGCAGTCTCGGGATCGCTCGAGCGGACGTACGTGTCCGCGACGGGCTCGAGCGTCACCGTTTGCTGGTTCGGCTCCTCGGCCGTTTCACCGACCCAGTCGGGGAACGAGTTGCGCTGCGTCGTGTTGGCGAACGTGATCCGCGCGAACGGCGGCGCGCCGTCGGCGGCGGCCAGGTGCAGGTTGAACGTCTGCCCGCCGCTGTCTCGTGTGAAGACGATGCGATCGCCTGTCGGCGACCACGCCGGGTCGGCGTCGAAGATCGGCGCGTCCGTGATGTTGTCGGCGGCGCTGCCGTCCACGTTCATGGTCCATACGGACGTGGTGTCGCCACGCCCGCTGACGAACAGGATCTTCTCGCCATCGGGCGACCAGTCCGGATCGGCGTCGAGGCTCGGGCTGTCAGAGGTCAAGTTCCCCAGCTCGCCGCCGTCGTCGGAGTTCATCGTGAAGATGTCCCTGTCGCCGTCGCGGTCGGAGTCGAAGGCGAGCTTTGTCCCGTCCGGGCTCCAGGTGGGGCCGAGGTCGTTCCCCTCCGTGTCCGTCAAGTTGGTCTGGGCGCTGCCGTCGACATTCATGACCCAGATGTCGTCGGTCCCCTCGCGACTGCTGTGAAATGCGATCTTGGTGCCGTCCGGTGAGAATGCCGGCGCTCCGTCCCTGCCGTCACCGCTCGACGTCAGCGCGTGCTGCTCGGTGCCGTCGCTGTTCATCAGCCAGATCCGGCCGCCTCGGTCCCACGCGATCAGGCTGCCGTCGGGCGACAGCGACGGGCCCGTGTCGGCGACGGTCGGACTGTTCGTCAGCCGCGTGATGCCGTCGTTGCCGTTCGGCTCCATGATGTAGATCTCGGAATTGCCGTCGCGGTTGGTCTCGAAGACGATCCGGCTCGCGGGGTTGTCGACCATCACCGAATTGCCGACGCCGGTTTCGTTTCCGGCCGCGTCGCGCGCGAAGGCGTAGACGGTGCCGTCCCCGCGGATCGTGTTCGGCACCTGCGTGCTGTCGAACGTCGCCTCGTACGGCGGCGTCGTGTCCGTCGCGATGTCGACGAGGGGGAGCGTCCCGCCCTGGAAGCGGAAGTCCACCGCGGCCACGCCGACGTTGTCCGAGACGTCGGCGGCGACGTCGACCGTGCCGCGGAGGAGGGCGCCCGGCGCGGGCGCCGTGACGCTGACCGTCGGCCCGACGACGTCTCCTGCGACGAGAGCGAGGTCCGCCCAGGTGTTACTCGGGTCGAGCAAGCTCGGGCCGGGCGAGTTCGCGCCGACACCGCTTCGGCTGTACGAGAAGTTGACACCGAGCGTGTTTCCCGCCGACGTGCAGATGTCGTGGGAGGTGTCGGTCGAGCACAGCGGATGACTCAACTCGAACATGACGTTGTTGCCGGAGATCGTCCATGCGGCGTCGGTCTCCGACGTGCCGCCGACGGACTAGTCGTTGTAGAAGCCGGCACCCTCGGGCCCGGTCGGGTTGAGGAAGAAGTCCCTGTCGTCGGAGTCCCAGAGGTCGTCGCCGAGCTCGCCGACCCCGTCGTGGTCGTTGTCGAAGGCGACCTTGAACGAAGGTGTGAGCCCGAAGGACGTGTCCTGCACGACGGCCGCGACATAGAGATGGGTCGGCGTGTGGACGAAGCGGAGGGTCGCGTTTCCGAGCGATCCGAAGGCGAGGCCGTACCCGAAGGAGTCGTCCCACTCGGAGGGCGTGACGACGCCGTCGATCGTCGGCGCCGGCCCGCTCACTGCGCCGGCCCGGTACGTGGGGCCTCCGTGCGCCTGCGCGACGCCGGGTGCGGCGCACGCGAGCGCCGCGAGGACGACGCACGTCAATCCCCGTATGGAAGACCCGACCCTTTGTTGTGCGACCGTCCCCGAAGACGGTGAATCGACATAGACCCTCTCTGAGACCGCTTTCCGCAGAGGCGGCTGGCGCACAACCGCCTGTTCCGCCGCAGGACACTAGACCTGTCTTCGGAGCGAATACAAGAGGTTCACTGAGATTTCGCGAACAATGCGTTCTGGGGAATGACCGAGACGACGACAACCGCCGGCCGGAGCGCGCTCGCGCCCTACCTGCCGCGCCTCGTGCGCGGGTGGAGCCTGGAGCACGAGGCGCCCCGGGCGAGGAGCCTGGACGGGTCACTCGTGTCCGTGGACATCTCGGGGTTCACCGCGCTCTCCGAGCGCCTGGCGGAACAGGGCCGAAAGGGCGCGGAGGAGCTCGTGCGCACGATTTCCGGGATCTTCGCCAGCCTGATCGAGGCGGCTGAGCGGCACGGCGGAGACGTCCTCAAGTTCCGCGGCGATGCGCTGCTTCTGCTGTTCGTCGGCGACGCGCATGCCGCTCGGGCGTGCGGAGCGGCATCGGACATGCAGTGGACGATCGAGAGGATCGGAGCAGCGCCGAGCCCGACAGGCGACGTCGAGCTGCGGATGTCCGCGGGAGTCCACAGCGATTCCATCGACGTCTTCCTGACCGATCGGCCGCACCGCGAGTTGCTGATCGCCGGCCCTGCTGCCACGCGGGTCGTCGAGCTGGAGGACCTGGCGAGCGCCTCGGAGATCTTCGTCAGCGCGGAGACGGCGGCGGCCGTTCCCGGCGAGTGGCTGATCGAAGAGCGCGCCGGCGCTCATCTGCTCCGTCGGCTCGAGCCGTCTGCGAGCCTTGTCCCGCCACCGCCCGACGTCACCGGCTCGCGGCTCGACGAATACGTCCCGCCGTCTCTGCGCGACCACCTCGCGGTGGCGAGCGGCGAGGCCGAGCACCGCCATGTCACCGTGGCGTTTCTGAAGCTCGCCCGCTCCGACGAGCTGCTCGGGGAGCATGGATCCGAAGGGTTCCTCGAACGCCTGGACGAGATCGGGGCCGCCGTCGAGCGCGCGTGCGAGACCTACGGGGTCACGTGGCTCGAGTCCGACATCGATATCGGCGCGGTCAAGCTGTATCTGACGGCGGGCGCGCCTTCGAGCACCGGAGATGACGCGGAGGGCATGTTGCGCGCCGTCCGGGAGATCATCGACGGGTGCCCGCGCGTCTCGCTCCGCGCCGGCGTCCACCGCGGCCTCGTCTTCACCGGCGACATCGGGTCTGAGAGCAGGCGCACCTACGCGGTCATGGGGGACCCGGTCAATCTCGCCGCGCGGCTGACCTCCCGGGCCGATGACCGGGAGATCCTCGCGACCGCCGACGTCCTCGACGCGGCGCGAACGCTCTACGCGAGCGAGCGAGAACCGCTGCTCGTCAAGGGGAAGGAGCGGGCCGTGACGGCGCACCACGTCGGCGCGCCGACAGGCACGCGAGAGCCCGCTGCCGGCGACGAGATGCCCCTCATCGGCCGCGATCGAGAGGTCGCCACGCTCGGCCAGGCGCTCGACGAAGCCCGGCTGCGGCAGTTCAGCATGCTCGAGATCTCGGGCGAGCCGGGGATGGGCAAGTCGCGCCTCGTCGCCGTCGCACGAACGCACGCGCTCGGCTTTGCTCAGCTGACCCTGACCGGGGAGCAGTACGCGCAGACCCAGCCGTACGGCGCTTGGCGGAACCCCCTGCGACAGCTCGTCGGCATCGTTCCAAAGAGCTCGCGGGAGGTAGCAGGCGCGCAGCTCGCGGCCTTCGTCACAGGCACGATGCCCGATCTGGCGGCGTGGCTTCCGCTCCTCGCGGTGCCGTTCGACGCCGAAGCGACGTCGACCCCGGAAGTCGACGCCCTCGACGCCGAGCAGAGCCGCTTTCGGCTCCAATCGACGGTGTCGACGTTCCTGGAGCGAATGCTGATGATGCCGACGCTGATCGTCGTCGAGGACGCTCACTGGGTCGACGACGCGTCTCGTCTTCTCCTTCGCTACGTCGCTGCCTCTCAGACGCCGCGGCCCTGGTTCCTGCTCGTCACGACCCGGCCGTCCGCGGATTCCCTGGTCGAGCGAGGTGGCCCGGGCGAGCGGCTCGAGCTCGCACCGCTCGACGTCGACAGTGCGACGGCGCTGGCGCTGGCGGTCGCTGCCGAGCATGCGCTCTCGGAGGAGGCGGTCGAGGACATCGCCTTCCGTGCCGCGGGCAACCCGCTCTTCCTGCGCGAGCTCGTGGCTGCCGCGCGCGCAGGCGACACCGGCGACCTTCCGGAATCGGTCGAGACGCTGCTCACCACGCGGATCGACACGCTGGCTCCGCCTGACCGGATGCTGCTCCGCTACGCGGCCGTCGTGGGGCCGGTGTTCCGGCTCGACCTCGTGGGCGAGATCCTCGCCGACGAGGTGCCGGAGGGCGTCGACCCCGAGCGGTGGGAGGCGCTCGCGGAGTTCGTCCAGCAGCCGACGACGGTGAGCTCGCCTTCCGGCACGATCTCTTGCGCCAGACCGCCTACGCCGGCCTCTCGTACCGGCGCCGCCGCGACATCCACGGCCGTGTCGGGCTCGCGCTCGAGCGGCACGCAGCCGGTCGCGCCGACGAGGAGGCGGCGATTCTCTCGCTCCACTTCCTCGAGGCGGAGGACGGCGAGCGCGCATGGCGCTATTCGGTGGCAGCCGCCGACCGTGCGGCGGCGGGCTTCGCCAACGTCGTGGCGGCCGAGCTCTACGAACGGGCACTCGCAGCTGCCGAGCTCCAGCGCGTCGACGTGAGCGACCGTGCACGGGTGCTCGAGGCGCTGGGCGACATGCGCGAGCGCTTCGGCGCCTTCGAGCCCGCGCTCGACGCGTACTCCCAGGCACGCGACGCGCTCGAGGAGTCGCTCGATCGCGCCCGGGTCATCGCCCGGATCGCGCACTGCCTCGACCGCGAGGGGCGCTACGACGAGGCGGTCGAGGCCTACGCCGAAGCACGGACTCTGGTGGGCGACGAGGTGGGCGAAGGCGCGGGGCTCGAGATGCTCGCGACGATCGAGGTCGGTTTGGCGAGCGTGGCGTACCGCCGGGCCGTCTATCCGGACGCGATCGCGCATGCGACGACCGCGGCCGACGTCGCCGAGAGGGCCGGCCTCGCGGAGCTGCTCTCACATGCGCTCCTCGTGGCCGGCCTCGCCCATACCGATCTCGGGCAGGCCGACGCCGTTCCCCTGCTCGACCGCTCGATCGCGATCAGCGAGGAGCACGGCCTGCACCGCATTCGAGGCGCCGCTCTCGGCAACCTCGGCATCCACCACTACACGGAGGGGCGCTGGGACGAAGCGGTCGAGTACTACCGGGCCAGCCGGGACGCGAAGCTCCACGCCGGCGATCCGCTCTGGGCCGCGGTGCAGGAAAACAATGTCGCGGAGATCCTCTCCGACCAGGGACGCCTCGAGGACGCGGAGCCCGGCTTTCGCGACATGGTGCGCGTAAGCCGCGCGTCGCTCTTCCCGATCGGCGCGGCGCTCGGGATCAGCAACCTGGGGCGACTGGCGGCGCGTGACGGCCGCTTCGCCGAGGCGCACGAGCTGCTGGACGATGCGGCGGCCGCGTTCTCCGCGATCGACGCCAGCCGCTACGTCAACGAGACGAACGCTCGCCGCGCCGAGTGCCTCGTCCTCGAGGGCCGGTACTCCGAGGCGCTCGAGGTTGCCTCCGCCCTGCTCGAGGCGGCGCGCGAGACGCCGTTCGGCGGGCTGGAAGCGCTCGTCGAGCGGACGATCGGGCTCGCGCTCCACCAGGCGCGCAAGCCCGACGAGGGCAGGCCGCACTTGCTCGAGAGCCTCCGCATCGCGCGAGACCTTGGGGCGGTCTACGAGGAGGCGCTCACGCTGCGCGCGCTGGCGGACACGAAGGCGCCGGATGCGGACGCCTACCGGGCGGAGAGCGACGCGATCCTCGAGCGACTCGGTGTCGTCTCGGTCCCCAAGGTCCCGTTGCCCTAGCCGTCAGCGGAGAAGCTCGTCGGCGTGGGGGAGGTAGTCGAGGTCTGCGAGCGCGCGCAGGTACGCGCGCCAGCGCTCGTCCTCCCTTAAGAGCTCGGCGACCAGCTCGCGGCCTCGTTCGATCTCCCCGGCCCGGGCCGCGTCGAACAACTCGGCGAAGTGGATGTCGAGCTGAGGCATGCGCATCCGGTGGGCGACCTTCGCGCTGTCGTCGATCTCGCCCAGTGCGGTGTAGCCCTCGTGGAGGTCGAGCAAGCGCAGCAGCTCCCCGAGCGGGTCCTCGTGGTCGTCGACCCTGACGTCGCAGACGGTGTCCCACGGCTGTCCCTCGGCGGGGATGACGAGGATTCCCGCGGCCTGGCGGCCGCGCCAGTCGCCGCCCGACGCCTCGGCGGCGTCGAGAGCGGCGAGCAAACGACGCTGGAGCGAGCCTTCCGCCTCCACGAACGCGTCGACCATCGACTCCCAGACCTGCGGGCCCTCGACGCAGTTGGCCTGCGCCGTCACACCGTCGCCGATCCGATGGCCCGCGGCCGGGATGCAGGCGTCGCCGGTGTGGACGGCAGCCGTCCCGTCCGCGGCGAGCATCGAGACCTGCCGGTTGGCGGCGAGCGGGTCGGCGGCGACCAGCCCGGCGAGTGCCTGCTCGGGCGTCTTTCCCGCACCCATCAGTTCGAGTCCCAGCGGGCCGTAGCTCTTCTCGCTGAACGCCTGCGAGGCGACGGCGCCCACGCCGGGGAGCGCCCACGGCACCACCGCGCCGCTGCGAAACGCGCGCGACTGGATGCCGACGCCGAGCTCGCCGCTCTCCTTGTCACGGGCGACGATCGAGTAGGTCAGGGCCGCGATCCTACGCCGTCAAGCAACAATGGGAGCGTGACCGAGATCTCGGATCCGCTGGAACAGGGCCGAGCGGCGCTTGCCGACAGCGGCTGGCGCCAGGCCTACGAGATCCTGGCCGAGCTCGACGGCAGCGAGCGCCTCGAAGGCGACGATCTCGAAGGCCTGGCGGATGCCGCCTGGTGGACGGGGCGGATGGACGAGTCCATTGAGGCGAGGACGCGGGCGTACGCCGCCCGCCTCGACGAGGGCGATCAGCGCGCCGCAGCGCTCAGTGCGATTCACCTGGCGCGGGACCACGAGCTCAAGCGCTCAGGTCTCCAGGGCGCGTGGCTCGCGCGCGCCGAGCGTCTCCTCGCCGCGGAGGAGGAAGGCCGCGAGCACGGCTTCCTGGAGCGAATCCGTTCGCGGCTCGCCCTCGCCTCCGGGGACTTCGAGTCGGCGATCGCACATGCGGAGAAGACGGTCGAGATCGGTAGCCGCTTCGGCGACCGAAACCTCCTGGCGCTCGGCCTCCACGACCAGGGCTCGGCGCTCGTACGCAAGGGCGACGCGGAGACGGGCCTCGCGCTGATCGAGGAGGCGACGGTCGCTGCGGTCAGCGGCGAGCTGAGCCCGTACGCGACCGGCATCGTCTACTGCGGCGTGATCGCCGCATCCCGCGACGTCGCCGACCTCGCCCGCGCCGGGAACTGGACCGAGGCGGCGCAGCGGTGGTGCGATCGCCAGGCGATCAGCGGCTTCCCGGGCGTGTGTCGCGTGAGCCAGGCCGAGGTGATGCGCCTGCGCGGCAGCTGGACGGAGGCGGAGGAGGCGATCGTGATCGCGGTCGCCGAGCTGAACGAGTTTGCGCCGAGCGTCGCCGCCACGGCGTTCTACGAGCTGGGCGAGCTACGCCTCCGGATGGGCGACTTCGCGGCGGCCGAGGAGGCATTCCGCCAAGCGCACGGCCTCGGCGTCGAGCCCCAGCCGGGTCTCGCGCTGCTTCGGCTGGCGAACGGCGACCTCGAGGCCGCCAGCCGTGGGCTCAGGCGCGCACTTTCCGAGGAAACGCGGAACCGTCTCGCGCGTGCGCGCCTCCTGCCGGCGCAGGTCGAGATCGCAATCGCCGTCGGTGAGATCGGAGAGGCACGGGCAGCGTCGGACGAGCTCACCGAGATCGCACGGGACTATGCGACGCCGTCGCTCGATGCCCACGCGGCCACCGCCGCCGGCGCGGTGGCGCTCGCGGAGGGCGATGCCGAGACCGCGCTCGGGGAGCTTCGTCGCGCGATTCGGCTCTACCAGGATGTCGAGACTCCGTACGAGGCGGCCCGGGTTCGCCTGCTCGCGGCGGACGCGTATCGATCGGTGGGCGACACCGACGCGGCAGACCTGGAGCTCCGCGCCGCCCAGGCGACTTTCGACCGCCTCGGCGCCACGCGGGATCTCCGACGCACCGTCGAGAGCATCGGGCGACTGGCTGCCACAGGCGGCGGCGAGCGGGCCGGGCGGACCTTCATGTCGACCGACATCTGCGATTCGACTCCGCTCGTCGAGGCGATGGGCGACGAGGCGTGGGCGGGAATGCTCGGCTGGCACGACCGAACTCTGCGCAGGCTGTTCAGCGAGCACGGCGGCGAGGAGGTCGACCATGCCGGGGACGGCTTCTTCGTAGCCTTCCCCGACGCGAGGAGCGCGGTGGAATGCGCCGCTGCCGTGCAGCGCCACCTCGCTGCGCACCGGCGCACGAACGGGTTCGCGCCGGAAGTACGGATCGGCGTTCACGCCGCCGAGGCCAGCCGCTCGACCGCGGGCTACAGCGGGAAGGGCGTTCACGAGGCGGCGCGGGTCGGGGCGCTCGGCGGGCCCGGCGAGATCTACGCGAGCCTGGCGACGGCGCGCCTCGTGAGCGGCCTTGTCCACTCGGAGCCGAAGGCGGTCACGTTGAAGGGCATCTCCGAGCCGGTCGAGGTCGTCACGATCGACTGGCGCTGAGGCTGCGCAGCCAGGCGAGCACCTCGGCGGCGTTCTCGTCCGGCGGGAAGACCGGGTAGAAGACCTTGACGATGCGCCCTTCCTCGGCGACGAGGGCGAGCCGCTTGTAGAGCCGCCGCCCCTCGAACTCGAAGGTCGGAAGGCGCAGCGCGTCGGCGAGGCGCAGCTCGGGGTCCGCGGCGACGGCGTGGGGGAGGCCGAGCCGCTCGGCCGCCTCGCGCTGCTCGTCGAGCGTCTGCGCCGAGAGGCCGACCACGGTCGCGCCCATCGCGCGAAGCTCCTCGCCCCAGTCCCTGTAGCCGCACGACTGCGGCGTGCAGCCCCGCGCGCCCGGCGTCTCGTCCCAGCCGGTCGGCGGCTCGACACCGGGCCGGCCGGTTCGCGGATAGACGTAGAGGACGAGCAGGTCGGCTGCGGCCGCCGCAAGGTTCAGCTCCCCTTCCGTGGTCTCGAGGAAGACCGGCGGCACGAGCCTCCCCTCGAGATGGTCGGCGGCGCCGTCGTCCTCGGGCACCGGCAGCCCGGCGGGCAGGACCGTCGGGTCGTACGTCACCCGAGCGCCGCTTTCAGGACAGCGAGGTTCTCCTCGCGGATCTCCTCGGGCAGCGGCGGGAGCACATCGTCCCAGATTGCGGCGAAGCTGCCGCTCAGCTGCGGGATTCGGGCGGGCCGCGCGATAAACCACCAGTGGAGGTGCTCGCTCCCGTCTCCCCACCGGCAGACGTGCACCCGGCCGACCTCGCCGACCGACCGAACCGCTCGCTCGATCCGCGCCAGCTGGATTCCGAGGTCCGCGGCGAGCTCGCCGGGGAGGTCGCCCGGATCCGCGTAGTGCTCGCGCGGCATGAGCAGGACGATCAGCGGCAGGCCGTGAGGATCCTGCGGGGCCACCAGGCGCCAGCGCTCGTTCGTCCAGACGAACTCGTCGTCCGACGCGTCGCAGGCCCAGCATTCCACGCCGCCGGCGCCGACTCGAGGCTGCTCTTGGCCGACCGGCGGGAGGAGCTCTCGTGGCCGGACGTCGCCTTCGAAGGGCCAGGTGTCCCACTCGTCGAGCGGCGGCGTGCGCAGGGCATCCTTCGCGCGCTCGTACAGCTGCTCGGGCGTCTCCGGCACAGCCTGCGATGCTAACCGCGTGGAGTGGCCCGACTCCTTCTACGCACTGAAGCGCGGCGAGGGCTGCCCGATCTGCGAGCACGGGCGGCCGGAGGAGGATGAGTACGGCACTCGGATCTTCGCCGGCGAGGTGTCGGACGCCTATCTCCAGAAGCGTGGAATTCAGCGCGGCTACACCGTCGTCGTCTGGCGAGGCCGCCACGTGGCCGAGCCGACGGAACTCTCCGAGGACGAAGCCGGCGCGTACTGGCGGGAGCTGCTCCGCGTCGGACGTGCGATCGAGGAGCACTTCGAGCCGGTGAAGCTCAACTACGACCTGCTCGGGAACTCGCTGCCGCACCTACACACGCACGTGATGCCGCGCTATGCAGACGACCCGAGGCCAGGCTGGCCGTTCCCGTTCCCGGACTCCGATCCGCCGCCGCATCCCGAGACGGTCTTCCGGGCGGACGTCGCGGCGCTCCGCAGCCTCCTGGCCTAGTAACAGTGTGTTACAAGCGCCTCGGGGCGGCTCGCCGAGGGGCCTCGAGCACCTTGTAACACTGTGTTACTTGGGGCGGTTGCGGGTGCCGACCGCGCACCAGGCGCGGGCGGAGAGCGTGAACGCGCCTTGCGGATCGCCGAGCCTCCTGCTGAACTCGGCGCGCAGCTGCTCTTGTGCGTCGGGGTCGAGCGACGCCGCGTATGCGCCCGCGGGGCCGACGCCGGTCGGGAACGGCGCCCAGAGATCGTCGAAGTCCTCATACGACGCCTTGACGTCGATGGGGGAGACCGTGACGCCCGTGAGACTGCGACTGCCAGAGCTCTCCGAGCTCCTCGGGCCGCGAGAACCGCATCGTGTGCTGCTCCATCTGCGGCGTCGCTCGCTCCGGGTCGAGCGCCGCCGCCGCCTCCCAGAACGTCTTCAGCATCGTCATCCCGCCGCCGTAGTCCCAGACGCAGCCGGCGACGACGCCTCCGGAGCGCGTCACGCGCGCCATTTCCCGGACGCCCTGCCTCCGGGTCGCTGAGGAAGTTCACGACGAGCTGCGACAGCGTCGCGTCGAACTCGTCGTCCTCGAACGGGAGCGACTCGGCGGCGGCGACCGACAACCTGTGCGCCGGGCACCTTCGCCCGGGCCGCCTCGACGAACGGCTCGGACGGGTCGACGCCGGCCACGTTCTCCTCGCCGAGGATCACGGCGAGCGCGACGACGAGGGCGCCGGACCCGCAGCCGACGTCGAGCGCGCGCTGCCCGGGGCGGACACCGGCCGCGTTGCACATGGCGCGTGCCAGGCCGGGGCTGTACCGGCCCGACGAACCGGTCGTAGACCTCGGCCGGACCCCTGGAACATCGCGCCCTGATCGGCCAAGGTCACGATTGTCTCACTGGCTACGCTGGAGCGATGGCCGCGCTCTCCGTTTTCAGCCCCGCGACGCGCGCCTGGTTCGAGCGGACCTTCGACGGCCCGACTCCGGCGCAGGAGCTCGGCTGGCCGAAGATCGCCTCCGGCGCGCACACGCTGATCCAGGCCCCGACGGGGTCGGGAAAGACCCTGGCTGCGTTCCTCTACGGGCTCGACCGGCTGCTCAAGGAGCCCGGCGAGGGGACGCGGCTCGTCTACGTCTCCCCGCTGAAGGCGCTCAACTACGACATCGAGCGCAACCTGCGCGGGCCGCTCGCGGGCCTCCAGGCCGACGTGAAGGTCGCGGTTCGCACCGGCGACACGCCGCAGAAGGAGCGCGCGGCGATGCTCAAGCACCCTCCGGACCTGCTGATCACGACGCCTGAGTCGCTCTTCCTGATGCTCACCTCGCGGGCGCGGGAGACGCTGACCGGCGTCCGGACGCTGATCCTCGACGAGGTGCACGCCGTCGCCGGCACGAAGCGGGGCGCCCACCTCGCGCTGACCGTCGAGCGGCTCGAGCGCCTGACCGGCGAGCCGTTCCAGCGGATCGGCCTCTCGGCGACCCAGCGCCCGATGGAGGAGATCGGCAGGTTCGTCTCCGGCGGCCGGCCGATCGAGCTGGTGGACGCAGGCCGCTCGAAGGAGCTCGACGTCGAGGTCGTCGTCCCGCTCGAGGACATGCGCGAGCCGGACGTCAACTCGGAGATCACCGACGTCCTGGCGCCGGGCGGTGACGCGATGCCGCAGTCGATCTGGCCGTCGATCTACCCGCGGCTGCTCGAGCTGGTCGAGCAGCACCGCTCGACGATCGTCTTCGTCAACAACCGCCGCCTGGCCGAGCGCCTGGCGCTCGACTGAACGAGCTGTCCGAGAAGGAGATCGCGCGGGCCCACCACGGCTCGCTTGCGCGGGAGCAGCGGCTCGAGGTCGAGGAGCTCCTGAAGCGCGGCGAGATCCCGTGCCTGGTCGCCACCTCGTCGCTCGAGCTCGGGATCGACATGGGCGCCGTCGACCTCGTCGTGCAGGTCGAGTCGCCGAAGTCGGTGGCGCGCGGGCTCCAGCGGATCGGCCGCGCCGGCCACGACCTCGCCTCTGTCTCCAAGGGACGTGTCTTCCCGAAGTTCCGCGCCGACCTGCTCGAGTCCGCCGTCGTCGTCCGCCGGATGAAGGAGGGCGCGATCGAGGAGACGCAGATCCCGCGCAACCCGCTCGACGTCCTCGGCCAGCAGATCGTCGCCATCGCCTCGCAGGAGGAGATCGAGGTCGACGAGCTGCACCGGCTCGTCCGGCGCGCCTACCCGTTCGCCGACCTCTCACGCGTTCAGCTCGAGAACGTCCTCGACATGCTGGCGGGCCGCTACCCGTCGGACGAGTTCGCCGAGCTGCGGCCGCGGATCGTCTGGGACCGGACGGCGGGCGTCATCCGCGGGCGAGGGGGTGCCGCGCGGCTTGCGGTCACCAACGCGGGGACGATTCCCGACCGCGGGCTCTTCGGCGTCCACCTCGTCGACGGCGGCGGCCGGGTGGGCGAGCTCGACGAGGAGATGGTCTACGAGGCCCGCGCGGGCCAGACGTTCATGCTCGGCGCCTCCACCTGGCGGATCGAGGAGATCACGCGCGACCGGGTCATCGTCTCGCCGGCGCCGGGCGTGCCGGGCGCGATCCCGTTCTGGAAGGGCGAGGGCCCGGGCCGGCCGTACGAGCTCGGCGAGGCGATCGGCAAGGCCTCGCGCGAGCTGGCGTCGCTGCCGGACGACAAGGCCGACGAGCGGCTCCGGTCCGACTACTCGCTGGACGCGCTGGCCGCCAAGAACCTGATGACCTTCCTCCGCGAGCAGGAGCAGGCGACCGGCGCAGTTCCGTCGGACCGGACGATCGTCGTCGAGCGCTTCCGCGACGAGATCGGCGACTGGCGCGTCTGCGTGCTGACGCCGTTCGGCGCCAGGGTGCACGCGCCGTGGGCGCTCGCCGCCTCGGCTCGGCTCCAGGAGTCGCTCGGGATCGACGCACAGGTCCTCTGGTCGGACGACGGCATCGCGTTCCACTTCCCGGACGCGGACGCACCGCCGCCGACCGAGCAGCTCGTCCTCGACCCGGACGAGGTGGACGACCTGATCATGGCGGAGCTGGGCGGCACCGCCCTCTTCGGCTCCCGCTTCCGCGAGAACGCGGCCCGCGCGCTGCTGATCCCGCGCCGCCGGCCGGGAGAGCGGACGCCGCTCTGGCAGCAGCGGCTGAAGGCCCAGAGCCTTCTCCAGGTGGCGAAGAAGTACGGGTCCTTCCCGGTCATGCTCGAGACCTTCCGAGAGGTCCTCCAGGATGTCTTCGACCTGCCCGCACTGAAGCGGCTCCTGCACGGCGTGAAGACGCGGCAGATCGACGTCGTGGACGTCGAGAGCGCGTCGGCCTCGCCCTACTCGTCCTCGCTGCTCTTCGACTACATCGCGACGTACATGTACGAGGACGACACGCCTCCCGCCGAGCGGAGGGCGCAGGCGCTGTCGCTCGACCGCGACCTCCTGCGTGAGCTGCTCGGCCAGGAGGAGCTCCGTGACCTGCTCGATCCCGGCGCGCTCGACCAGGTCGAGACGTCGCTCGCGGGGCAGGCGAAGGACCCGGACGGCCTGCACGACCTGCTCCTCCGGCGCGGCGATCTGCGGTCGGGCGAGTTCGACGAGGCGTTCGGCGCGGTGCTGGAGGCCGAGCGCCGCGCCATTCGGATCCGCGTCGGGGGCGAGGAGCGGCTCGTCGCCGCCGAGGACGCGGGGCGCTACCGCGACGCGCTGGGCGCGATGCCGCCGAGCGGGCTCCCCGATGCCTTCCTCGAGTCCAGCGAGCAGCCGCTGCGCTCGCTGCTCGCCCGGTACGCGCGCGGCCGCGGGCCGTTCACGACGCGGGAGGCGGCGGAGCGCTTCGGGATCGACGCTGAGCGCGCGGACGCCGAGCTCGTGGCGCTCGAGCGGGAGGACAAGCTCGTCCGCGGCGAGCTCCGGCCGGGCGGGACGCGAGCGCGAATGGTGCGACCCCGACGTCCTCCGCCGCATCCGCCGCGCGTCGCTCGCGGCGCTTCGCAAGGAAGTCGAGCCCGTCGAGCAGGTCGCCTTCGCCCGCTTCCTGCCGGGCTGGCACGGGATCGACCGGCGCGCGACGCTGCGGGAGGCGCTCGTGCCGCTGCAGGGCCTGGCGCTGCCCGTCGCCCTCTGGGAGTCAGAAGTCCTGCCACGCCGCGTCCCGAACTACGCTCCGGCGCAGCTCGATCAGCTCTGCGCCACCGGAGAGCTCGTCTGGGTCGGCGCCGGGCTCGATCGCGTCGCCGTCTTCTTCCGCGAGGACGCGGCCGTGCTCGGGAAGCCGGAGGGGACCGAGCGTCCGGAAGGCGAGGTGCACGACCGGATCCGGGAGGCGCTCGCCAAGAGCGCGGAGTTCTGGTTCGACCTGCTCGACACGACCGGTCTCGAGGCGGAGGCGGCGCTGCCCGCCCTGTGGGAGCTCGTCTGGGCCGGCGAGGTCACGAACGACGCCTGGACGCCGCTCCGAGCCGGCCGCCGCTACGGCGTCCCGAAGCCGGAGCGACGGCCGCGCCGCTTCTCACGCCGCCGGGCGACCGCGATCACCGCGACCCAGGGACGGTGGTCGCTCACCGACCGCCTCTTCGCCGGCGAGCGGGATCCGAGGGCGCTCGCCGAGCTCCTGCTGGAGCGTCAGGGGATCGTCACGCGCGACGGCGTTCGGGCTGAAGGGATTCCGGGCGGCTACTCGGCCGTCTACGGCGAGCTGAAGGCGCTCGAGACGCTCGGCCTCTGCCGCCGCGGATACTTCGTCGAGGGCCTCGGTGGGGCGCAGTTCGCGCTCGGCGGTGCCGTGGAGCGGATCCGGGAGCTGCGGCCCCGCGACGACGAGCCGGCGAGTCGACGTCTCGGTTCTGGCGGCGGCGGACCCGGCGCAGCCGTACGGTGCGGCGCTCGCCTGGCCGAAGCGGGCGGGAGCCCGGGCGGCCCGGGTCGCCGGCGCGTACGTCGTCCTGATCGGCGGCGAGGCGGTCCTCTTCGTCGAGCGGGGAGGCAAGACACTTGTCCCGCTGCGCGATCCCGATCCGGAGTGGCTCCGCCCGGCGCTCGAGGCGCTCGTCGAGCACGTGAAGAGCCGGCGAGGGATGAAGCGGCTGGCCGTCGAGCGCTTCGACGGCGAGCCCGTTGGGGAGACGGACGCGATGCCGCTCCTCGTCGAGGTGGGCTTCACGGCCGGGCCTCGCCGCGCAGTCCTGCGGCCTTGACCCGTTGTTAGCATCGACAGAACTTGGACAAACCCTCGTCCCACAGGCTCGGCTTCGCCGTCAAGGTGCTGGGCAACGGCGGGATGAAGTCGAACGACGCACGCCGCTGGCAGAGCGGGCCGCACCTCTCGCGATCGCTCGAGCTGTTGGACTCGGTCTTCGAGTACCTCGACGAGGTGGACATCCGCGTCTACCGCCTGTCGAGCAGCACGGTTCCGTACGGGACGCATCCCGACTTGCCTCAGCTGGACTACCGGCGGCAGATCGGCGAGTGCGAGGAGGGGCTCGCGCGGCTCGGCGAGAAGGCGCGCCGGCTCGGCCTGCGGCTCTCGACGCATCCAGGCCAGTACTCGGTTCTCAGCTCGCCGGATCCCGAGATCGCACGGAAGGCGCGGTTGGACGTCGAGCAGGACGCGTTGCTCCTCGATGCGCTCGGGACCGGGCCCGAAGCCGTCGTCGTGATCCACGTCGGCGGCGTGTACGGCGATCCCCGTGCCTCGCTCGAGCGGTGGGTGCGCTCGTTCGAGGCGCTGTCGAAAGGAGCTCGCAGCCGGCTGGTGGTCGAGCACGACGAGCGGTGCTTCGACCTTTCGGACGTCCTCGAGCTGCACGAGCGGACCGGGGTCCGAGTCGTCTTCGACCTGCACCACCATCGCTGCAACCCGGCTCCGGGTCGGGAAAACGTCGGTCAGGCGCTCAAGGCTTCGCTCGACACCTGGCCGGCCGGCGTTCGGCCGAAGGTGCACGTCTCGAGCCCGCGGACCGAGTTCCGGTCGGTCGGCGGCCGGCAGCGCCCGCCGCTCCTCGACCAGCACGCCGACTTCCTGAGCCCTTGGGATCTCCTGACGTTGCTGGACGCCGCCGACCGCCCGCTGGACGTCATGGTCGAGGCGAAGGCAAAGGATCTCGCTGTGCTGTCGGTTCGCAGGGCCCTCGACCGACTAACGCGAAAGGCGGCCTAGCACCACGCCGAAGGCGGCGTGCCGGATCGTCGCCTGCAGGAAGGCGCGGGGGCTCGTGAAGAGCGGCGGGATCCCGGCCTGGCCGCGGGCCGGGTGGTAGCGGTCGACGAAATAGGAGAGCGGGTAGAGCGCGAGGTGCTCGGCAAGTGCCATCCCGATCGCGACGTGCTCCTTGGGGTACGGGACCCGGCGCCGAACCTGGTCGAAGGCCAGTCCGAAGAGCGCGCCGTTCGCCGCGTGGATCGCGAAGCCGACGGGCCAGGCGAGCCGGCCATGCGTGAACGCCTTCCCGAGCAGGAGCACGTCGGAGTAGTCGCAGCGCAGGAGGCGCCGGTCGATCGGCTCCAGCAAGGCTCCACACGCTCGCGGCGACCGCCCCGGCGGCCGCTGGATGAAGGCCTCGCTCGTCCACAATCCCAAGCATGCCCGAGGGTGACTCCCTCCACCGCGCAGCGCGGCGCCTCCAGGTGCTCGTCGGGGAGACCGTGGAGGTGGAGAGCCCGAACCCGCGTGCCGCCGCCACCGGCGTGGCCGAGCAACTCGACGGGCGACGGCTCGAGGGCGGTGGAGGCGATTGGCAAGAACCTGCTGTTGAGCTTCGAGGGCGGGCTCGTGCTGCGGAGCCACCTGCGGATGTCTGGCAGGTGGACGGTTCGCGATCGCGGTTCCGCCACACGCGGTCGGCCCTGGCTCGTGCTGCGAGGCACCGGACGCGAGGCCGTGCTGTGGGGAGGCCCCGTGCTCGAGCTGAACAGGCGCGCGGTTCGCAAGCTCGGGCCGGACATCCTTGCGCGGCCGCCCGACCTCGATCGGATGGTGGCGAACCTCCGCCGGGCCGGTGGTGGCCGTGAGATCGGCGACGCCATCCTCGACCAGCGCCTCGTCGCCGGGATCGGGAACATGTGGAAGGCGGAGTCGCTCTGGCGGGCGAGAGTCTCGCCGTGGCGGCCGGTCGGCCAGACGTCGGACGCGGCGCTGCATGCGGTGCTGGATGAGGCGGCCCGGCTCATGAGGCGGTCGGTCGAGACGGGGCGCGAGGATCGGGCGATCTACCGCCAGGCGGGCCGCCCGTGTCCGCGATGTCGGACGCCCATCGAGTCCCGTGGCCAGGGCGACGCGAATCGCACCTCGTACTGGTGTCCAAGCTGTCAGCCTTGAGCCGGCCGCAACTTCTCGACGAGTTGGCCGCCCTCGTCGCGGACCTTCCGCGTCCGGCACGCGTGGGGATTGACGGACGCGATGCGGCCGGCAAGACGACGCTGGCTGACGAGCTGGCAACGGTCCTGGAGGCTGCCGGCAAGGTCGTGACGCGAATCTCGGCGGATGAGTTTCTCCGGCCCTCCGAGGAGCGATACCGGCAGGGACGCATGTCGCCGCAGGGCTACTACGAAGACTCGTTCGACCATGCGGCGCTACGACGCACGGCCCTGGCCGCAGAGGGTGCGGTGCTCGTCGACGGCGTATTCCTTCTCCGGCCCGAGCTCGACGACCTCTGGAGCCTGCGGGTCCTCGTCGATGTGACCGAGGACGAAGCCCTCAAGCGAGCCCTGGAGCGCGACGGTTCGGAGATGGAGGAGCTCTATCGCGCCCGATATCTCCCGGGTCAGCGCCTCTACGAGGCGAGAGTCGATCCGCGACAGTGGGCCGATGTCGTCGTCCGCAACGAGGATCTATCGAGACCGCGGCTGGTCTTGCGCAGAGGACTGCGGCAACCGGGCGCGTAAGCGGAACGGGTGATCCGGTCGCCGAATCTGCACCAGGCGCTGCGCGCGTTCTGCCTCGGCGCGTTTGCGGCCGTGAGCCGCGAGCTCGGGGAAGGCGGCGACGTCCCCTTCTCGTTCGAGGAGCACCAGGCGCCCGGGAGTCCGACGCTCTACGAGTACCGGCCGCTCGTGAAGCCTTTTCTCGACGCGCGCGCCGGCCGCTTCGCCGCGCTCGCGGACGCACAGCCGGCGCTCGCGGAGCTGGAGCGGGAGCCGGCGGCGGCCATCTTCGCGCACGCGCACTCGAGCGGCCGGCCGAGCTCCCGCGAGGCGCTGACCCGCACCGTCCTCCTGCCGCTCCTGGCCGAGACGGCCGAGGCCTGCGGCGGCTTCGACTGGGACGACGACGTGTTCGCCCGTGTCTACGGCTCCTTCGAGGCCTCGCTGTTCGGGGCCCAGCGAGCGTATGGGGCGATCGCGCCGCTCGTCGGCGTGTCGGTCGGAGGAGTCGTCGACCTCGGCGGTGGGCTCCGGGTTCGTCATGTCGCCTCGGGGGAGCTGGCGGCGCACTGGCCGCAGGCCGGTGGCTTGCTCCCGGAGGGATTCGAGCGCGAGCCGGACCGTCTCTGCGTCCTGGAGCTGGAGGCAGAGCTCGGCGAGTCCTCGGTGTCGGGCGGCGTTCCCGATGCGCCCGGTGAGTTCGCTGACTCGATCACGTCCCTGCGGTTGGCGACGGCCGGCGCGATTGCGGCGGGCCCCGTGCTCTTCGAGCGGCTCGACTGGCGGCCGTACGGGATCCGTCCTGTGCTTCCGATCGCTGCGACCGAGCCGCCCGGCGAGGGAGTCCGGCTGGATTCGGTGCGGGCTGAACGGGCTCGCCGGCTCCGCGATCGGCTCTCGGCGGCGGACGACGACCGCGATCTCGGAGATGCGCTCGACCGGTGGGAGCTCTCGCTCTTTCAGACCGATCCGTTCGCATCCGAGCAGCTGCGGGGGTCGCTGACCTCGCTGCTCGGCGGCGGCGAAGGACTGTTTGCCGCGTCCCTTCGTGCGGCCGCCGTGCTCGGCGAGACGCCGCGTGAGCGCTCGGCGATCCTCGACCGGCTCCGGCTGCTGGCGGCGGGCGACGCCGCGGCGGCGACCTCGGACCTGGTTCGGTCGGCGCTCGTCGCCGTCCTCGAGCATGGCGCTCGGGCGGAGCTCCTGCGGACGCTCGACGAGACGCTGCTCGGGTTGCGGCCCAAGCCGACGGTGGCGCCGGAACCGGCGCTCGCGGTCGGCGCACTCTAGGCACACACCCGACACAGACACGCGCGTCCCGGACGGCTACGTTCGTCCCATGGACGAGGCACGCGCAGTTCTCCACCGACTCGACAGGATCGAGGCCCTCGACCGGAACGCCGCCCCCGCCGGCGAGCTGCTGGACGAGCTGCGTGGACTCATTCGCGAGGCCGAGACCTGGCTGCGTGCGGAGCCCGAGCCGCATGGAGCCGTCGAGGCGCTCGACGAATGCCGCCAGGCATTGGACGCCGAGCAAGAGGAGGCGATGCTCCTGGCCGCTCGTAGCTGAAAAACACAATCCCCGAGATGGCGCAGTCCGGCTTTTCCGGCACACTGAGACCGTGCAGGACAGTCCGGTCCCGGGCCGAACGACAGGCTGCGTATGCGCCTAGCCGGCCTCTTTTCCCGCCCGCCGACGGGCGATCCAGCCGACGGCGTGCCGGAGGAGGCCGAGGGACCCTTCGCGCCGGAGATTCCTCCGACCCCTGACGTCTCGCGTGAGGCGGTGGTCATCACCTTCGCGAACCAGAAGGGCGGCGTCGCCAAGACGACCTCGACGCTCAACCTCGCCGTCGCGCTCGCGGAGGAAGGCCACAAGGTCCTCATCGTCGACATGGACCCGCAGGGCAACCTGACGATGAGCCAGGGGTTCAACCCCGATCAGATCGAGCGGTCGATGTTCGACGTGCTCGTGCACCGGCTGCCGCTCGACCAGGTGATCCAGAAGGCGGAGGTCGACCTTGCCGTGTCGTCGATCGACCTCGCCGGCGCGGAACTTGCCCTGTCGAGCATGATCGGCCGCGAGCGCGTGCTCGAGAAGGCGCTGAACCCGATCAGGGAGCGGTACGACTTCGTTCTGGTCGACACGCCCCCGTCGCTCGGGCTGCTGACGATCAACGCACTCGTCGCCTCGAGCGGAGTGATCGTCCCCGTCCAGTGCGAGTACCTCTCGCTGCGCGGTCTCGTGCAGCTCGAGAACACGCTGTCGATGATCCGGGAGAACCTGAATCCCGAGGTCGGGATCCAGGGAATCCTCCCGACGATGTACGACGGCCGGACGCTCCATGCGCGCGAGGCGATCGAGATCCTGCAGGAGAACTTCGGCGAGCTCGTCTACAAGACGCGGATCAAGAAGACGGTGCGTTACGCCGAGGCGCCGGTGAAGGGAAGCTCGGTGCTCAAGTACGACCCGACCGGTCCGGCTGCCGACGCGTACCGGGAGTTCGCGAAGGAGGTGCTCAATGGCGCGAAAGCGCGCAAGCATGCGTGAGGGCCCGCTCGCCGAGCTCTTTCGGGCAACGGAAGCCGCGCAGAAACAAGCCGAGAAGGAGGGTCGGACCGTCCCGGGCGAGCCGCTCGAGGAGACGGTCGAGCACCCGCCGCCCGAAGCTCGAGGTCGCTCCCGAGCCGGGGCACGACGAGCCCACACCGCCGCGCGACGAGGCGCCGCCTCCACCCCAGCACGCCCGCAGCCGCCGGAGCCTCGCGAACCGTCGCCCGACCGGGGGATCGCCCGGCTGCTCGAACCGCTGCCCGAGCCGCCGCCGCGACTCCATCGCGCTCCGCGCTCCGACTCTGCGTACCTCGCGGACATCAAGGTGGTCGGAGTCGGCGGCGCCGGGCTGAACGCGGTCAACCGGATGATCGACGCGGGCCTCGCCGCGGTCGAGTTCGTCGCCGTCAACACCGATCTCCAGCAGCTCGCGCTCAGCGACGCGGAGCAAAAGATCCACATCGGTCGCGAGCTCACCGGCGGCCTCGGCTCGGGCGCGGAGCCGGACATCGGCCGGCGCGCCGCCGAAGAGGCCCACGACCAGGTCAAGCGGTCGCTCCGCGGCGCGGACATGGTCTTCGTCACAGCCGGCGAAGGCGGCGGAACGGGCTCGGGCGCAGCCCCGGTCGTCGCCCGGATCGCACGAGAAGTCGGCGCGCTGACCGTCGGCATCGTGACGATGCCGTTCCGCTTCGAGGGCACCAAGCGTCGATCGCAGGCGGAGGCGGGCGTCCACGCGCTTCGCGAAGCCTGCGACACCGTCGTCGTCATCCCGAACGAGCGGCTGCTCGAGGTCCTCGACAAGAACACCTCGATGCTCGACGCCTTCAAGATCGCCGACGACGTGCTCCGGCAGGGCGTGCAGGGGATCTGTGACCTGATCACCGAGCCCGGCCTGATCAACGTCGACTTCGCCGACGTCCGCACGATCATGAAGGGCGCGGGCACCGCGCTGATGGGGATCGGATTCGCGACCGGCGAGAACCGTGCGGTCGAAGCCGCCGAGCGCGCGCTTCGCTCGCCGCTCGTCGACACCGAGCTGCTCAGCGCGCGCGGAATCCTGCTCTCGATCGCCGGCGGCAACGACCTCTCGCTGTACGAGGTCAACGAGGCGGCAGAGGTGATCAGGGCCGCGTCGACGGACGAGACGAACATCATCTTCGGTGCGACCGTCGACGAGCGCTTGGAGGGCCAGATCTGGGTGACCGTGATCGTCACCGGCGTGGGCCAGCGAGGCGGATCCCGCCCGTACGTCCCGAGGTCGGACGAGCAGGCGGTCGCAGCCGGACGACCCACTCGAGCCGCCCTCGTTCCTCCAAAGCTGATCGCCGCGCCGTGAAGGGCGCGATCGCAGCGGGGCACCCGCTGACCGCGGAGGCGGGAGCGCACGTGCTCTCCGACGGCGGCAACGCCGTCGACGCTTGTCTCGCCGCCGCCTTCGTGTCGTGGGTCGCGGAGAGCCCGCTCACAGGCCCGGGCGGCGGCGGCTTCCTCCTCGTCCATCGCGCGCGGGACGGGCGTTCGCGCCTCCTCGACTTCTTCGTCGCCGTCCCGGGAGCCGGTCTCGAGACGGAGCCGATCAGCGAGATGGAGACGATCGACGTCGACTACGACGACTCGAGCACGCAGGCCTTCGGCATCGGCGCCTCGTCCGTCGCGACTCCCGGCATCGTCGCGGGCCTCGAGACCGCGCACCGAGCTTACGGCCGGGCTCCGTGGGCGACCCTGTTCGACCCTGCGATCGCGCTCGCCCGTGAGGGCGTCGTCCTGACCCGCCAGCAGGCCTACCTCCACGCGATCCTCGACCTCATCCTCCGGCACACCGACGCCGGCAAAGCCGTCTACGGGCCGGCCGGCGAACGGCTGGTCGCCGGCGACCGGCTGGTGATGAACGACCTGGCCTCGACCATGGAGGTGCTCGCCCAGGGCGGCAGGGACGCCTTCTACGAGGGCCCACTCTCCGAGCGCATCGCGGGCTGTGTCCGCGCGGACGGCGGCCCGCTGACCGTGGACGACCTCCGCAGCTACCGCGTGATCTGGCGGCGGCCGATCACCGCCGACTTCCTGGGGCGACGCTTCGTGTCGAACCCGCCTCCGTCCAGCGGCGGGGTGCTGATCTGCTACGCACTTCTCCTGCTCGACCGCGCCGGCCTCGGCGGCCCGCCCGGAAGCGCCGACGCGATCGCCCGGCTGGTCGGCGTCATGGGCGAGCAGGTGCTCGCGCGCGGCCCAGGCTTCGCGCGCCAGCTGCACGGCGGCGGCCTCACGCGGCGCCTCTACGACGACCAGCGCCTGTCCGAGGCGGCGGCGCGCCTCACGCAGGAGCGGCCGCCGCCGGCGATGCCCGAGCCAGTGGAGCCCTCGCGCACGACGCACATCTCGGTCGTCGACGCGGACGGCAACGCCGCCTCTTTGACGGCCTCGACCGGCTCCGGGTCGGGCGTGATCGTCCCCGGAACCGGAATCCACCTGAACAACATGGTCGGCGAGCACCACCTGAACCTGGCGCGGCGCCGTCGCCGGCCCGGCGGTCGCCTGACGAGCATGATGGCTCCGTCCATCGTCCTCCAGGACGACCTGCCGCGCCTGGTCGTCGGGAGTGCGGGCTCCGCCCGGCTCCGCGGGGCGATCCTCCAGACCGTCGTGAACGCAGTCGGTCACGGGCTGCCGGTGGACGAGGCGATCGAGGCGCCCCGCGTCCACCTCGAGGACGGACACGTTCATTGCGAGGGTGGGTTCGACGCCGCCGAGCTCGACGAGCTGGACCGGCGCGGCTATGACGCAGTCCGCTGGAGGCGGCGCAACCTGTACTTCGGCGGCGCCGCGGCCGTCGAGCTGCGCCCGGACGGCACGCGTGCCGCGGCGGGCGACCCGCGGAGGGGAGGCCATGGAATCGTCGTCGACGGCTGAGCGCATCGTCGTCCGGCGTGCGCAGCCCGGGGATGCCGGAGCGCTCGTGGAGCTCGGCGAGGCCGTCGCCTCGGAGCCGGAAGGCTGGCTGATCTCGGACGGCACCTGGCGGACACCGGGCGAGGAGCGGCGGTACCTGCGCGCGCTTCGGCGCTACGAGGACGCCGCGGTGTTCGTCGCCGAGATCTCCGAGGGCTCGGGCACGCGCATCGTCGGCCGGCTTTCGCTCGGCCGCGACCCGCACCCGGCGAGCAAGCACGTCGCGGACCTTGGCCTCATGGTCGCCGCCGGCCATCGGCGGCGCGGAGTCGGAACGGCCCTGCTCCGGGAGGCCGTGGAGTGGGCCAGGGCGGTCGGCGTGCGAAAGCTCGAGCTGCACGTCTTCCCGCACAACGAGGCCGCGATCCTGCTCTACGAGAGCTTCGGCTTCCGCCGGGAGGGCCTGCGGCGCGGCCACTACCGTCGCGGCGGCGAGTACCTGGACGCCGTGCTGATGGCCCTCGACGTCGTCTGAGAGCCACTAGATTCCGCGGGTGGCCTCGCTCGCCCAGATCGCGGACAGCTTCTTCAAGCCGCCGGTTCGCGATCTCGTCCCGTACGAGCCGGGCAAGCCTGTCGAGGAGGTCCAGCGGGAGCTCGGGCTGGACCGCGTCATCAAGCTGGCGTCGAACGAAGGCCCGTTCGGGCCCTTCCCCGAGGCGATCGACGCGCTGGCGGCGTTGGCGCCCGAGCTGAACCGCTACCCGGACGGCGGCGGCTACCGGCTGCGCACCGCCCTCGCCGAGCGCCACGGCGTCCGCTTCGAGGAGATCGCGCTCGGCGCCGGCGCCGACGGAATCGTCGACGCGCTGTCGCAGGTCTCGCTCGACCCGGGCGACGAGATCGTCTGCGGCTGGCCGAGCTTCCCGAGCTACGTGATCGGGGCGGTGAAGCTCGGCGCCGTCGCGCGGACGATCCCGCTCGCCGACGGCCGCTACGACCTCGACGCGATGCTCGCCGCGGTCACCGACCGCACGAAGCTCGTCTACGTCTGCCACCCGAACAACCCGACCGGGACGATGAACACCCGCGCCGAGCTCGACGCCTACTTCGAGCGTGTTCCCGACCACGTCGTGACCGTCCTCGACCAGGCCTACTTCGAGTACGTGGACGATCCTGAGTACGCCGACGGCATCGAGGAGTACGTGAAGGCGGGGCGCCGGGCAATCGTGCTCCGCACCTTCTCGAAGATCTTCGGGCTCGCCGGGCTGCGGGTCGGCTACGGCGTGGGGCCGGCTGAGCTCGTGACGGCGGTCGGCAAGGTTCGGCGCGCGTTCGACATCACCTCGCCCGCGCAGGTGGCCGCACTCGCCAGCCTGGCGGCGCCGGGCGCGAAGGAGGAGCTGGAACGACGCCGGCGCGCTGAACGCCGAAGGCCGCCCCGCGATCGTGGAGGCGCTGAAGGAGCACGGCTTCGAGCCGATCGAGCCGGCCGTCGCGAACTTCGTCTTCGCCGAGGTCGGCGACGACTCGCGCCCGCTCTTCGAACGGCTCTTGCGCGAGGGGGTGATCGTCCGGCCGACGGCAGGCTTCGGCGCCCCCGGCGCGATCCGTGTCACCGTCGGGACGCCCGACGAGAACGCGCTCTTCCGCGACGCGCTCGGCCGGGTCGTCGAGACCGCCCGGATCTAGGCTTCGGCCATGGCGAGCAACTGGACGGCGGAGCGCCTGCTCGAAGGCGTGCGCAGCGGAGACCGGCGCGCGCTGGCCCGCGCGATCTCGCTCATCGAGGACTCCGACCCGCTTGCCTACGAGCTCGTCCGCGAGCTCTACCCGAACACGGGCCAGGCGTACGCGCTCGGCATCACAGGCCCGCCGGGTGTCGGCAAGTCGAGCCTGATCAGCGCGCTCGTCCGCCATGTGCGTGGGGAGGGGAAGACCGTCGGCGTCATCTCCGTCGACCCCTCGAGCCCGTTCTCCAAGGGCGCGCTCCTCGGCGACCGCATCCGCCTCTCGGACCACTTCCTCGACCCCGGGGTCTTCATCCGCTCGATGGGCACGCGAGGCCACCTCGGCGGCCTCGCGGAGGCGACGCTCCAGGCGCTGCTCGTGCTCGACGCCGCCGGCCGCGACCTCGTCTTCCTCGAGACGGTCGGCACGGGCCAGAGCGAGATCGAGGTGATCGGCGTCGCGGACACCGTCGTGCTCGTCCTGATGCCGGGCTCCGGCGACTCCGTCCAGGCGCTGAAGGCGGGAATCATGGAGATCCCGGACGTGATCGTCGTCAACAAGAAGGACCATCCGGCGGCGAAGACGATGCTGAACGAGGTGCGCTCGATCCTCGCGCTCGACACCGAGAGCGACTGGAAGCCGCAGATCGTGCTCACCGAGGCCGTGACGGGCGAGGGCGTGCCCGAGCTCTGGGAGAAGATCTCGGCCCACCGCGCCTACCTGGAGACGGACGGCCTCCTGGACGAAAGGCGCCGCAAGAACCTCGCCGGCGAGGTCTTCACCGTCGCGTCTGCCCGCGCCAAGACCCACCTGGAGCAGGCGGTCGCCGACGATCCGGAGCTCCGTCGGCTCCTCGACGAGGTCCAGCGGCGCGAGCTCGATCCTCTGACCGCGGTCCGGGAAATAATGGTGCGGGTGTTCAAGGTTGATGAAGACGGAAACAGCCCCGACCGCAGCTGACATCCGCGACGCGCGCGAGCGGATCGCCGGCATCGCCCGCGAGACGCCGGTGTACAGCTCCGAGACCCTCTCGCGCATCGCCGGCAGGGATGTCTGGCTCAAGGCCGAGAACCTCCAGCGCACCGGCGCGTTCAAGGTGCGCGGCGCGGTGAACCGTCTCGCGCTCCTCTCCGACGCCGAGCGCGAGGCCGGAGTGGTGGCGGCAAGTGCCGGAAACCACGGCCAGGCGGTCGCCTGGGCGGCCCGACAGGCCGGCGTGAAGGCGCGGATCTTCGTGCCCCAGGACGCGCCGATGGCGAAGGTCGAGGCCTGCCGGACCTACGGTTCCGAGCTCATCCTCGAGGGGGAGCGGTTCGAGGACGCGATGGACGCCGCAAGGGCCGACGTCGAGCAGCGCGGCGCGACCTTCATCCACCCCTACGAGGACCCGGTGATCATCGCCGGCCAGGGAACGCTGGGGCTCGAGCTCGCCGAGCAGGTGGCCGACGCCGAGACGGTCGTGATCCCGGTCGGCGGCGGAGGGCTGGCGTCGGGGATTGCGATCGCCCTGCGCGAGCTGAAGCCCGGCATCCGCATCGTCGGCGTCCAGGCCGGCCTCTCGGGCTTCACGATCGCCGACGGCGTGTTCGTGAAGAAACCGGGCGAACTGACCATGTCGATCCTGGACGACGTCCTCGACGACATGGTGGACATCGACGACGAGGCGATCAGCGAGGCGATCGTCCTGCTCCTCGAGCGCGCCAAGCTGGTCGTCGAGGGCGCCGGCGCCGTCGGCGTCGCGGCCCTGCTCGCCGGCAAGGTGGGAGGCTCGTCGGGCCCGGTCGCGATCGTCCTCTCGGGCGGAAACATCGACCCGTCGCTGCTGATCTCGGTCATGCGGCACGGGCTGACGGCCGGCGGCCGCTACCTCGTCGTCCGCACCCGTGTGCCCGACCGGCCGGGTGAGCTGGTGAGGCTCCTGACGCTGATCGCCGAGGAGCGGGTGAACGTCGTGTCGGTCGAGCACCACCGCGAGGGCATGGACATCCCGGTCGCGCAGACCGAGATCGAGCTGACGCTGCTGACGCGCGACCAGGAGCACGTCGCCGTCCTGCTCGACGCGATGGCCTCCTGGGGCTACGAGGTCGAGCGCCTCAAGTAGAGGAAGGAAGATTCGCCGCCACAGCGGCGTCTAGTTGCCTGAGGCCGGCGAACGGAGTGCGGCACCGGACGCCGGCCGGCTTTACCTTCGGTTCTAGACTCGACGGCATGAGCCGGTCGCGCAGGGAGCGGAGGGTCGTGAGCGTCCTGTTCGCGGACCTCGTGGGCTTCACCGCACGGGCCGACTCGCTGGATCCCGAGGACGTCGAGGCGATCCTTCGGCCCTTCTACGACCGCCTCCGGACGGAGCTAGAGGTTCGCGGCGGCACCGTCGAGAAGTTCATCGGCGACGCCGTGATGGCGGTCTTCGGCGCCCCGATCGCGCACGAGGACGATCCTGAGCGCGCGGTGCGCGCAGCCCTCGCCATCCGCGACTGGGCCCGCGAGGAAGAGGAGCTCGAGGTTCGAATCGCCGTCAACACAGGCGAGGTCCTCGCGCTGGAGCCAAGCCCGGGCGCGGAGCGCGGCCTCGTCGCGGGTGACGTGGTCAACACGGCCTCCCGGCTCCAGAATGCCGCGCCCGTCAACGGGATCCTCGTCGGAGAAGCGACCTACAACGCGACCTCTCGCGTCATCGAGTATCGCGAGGCGCCCCCGGCCGAAGCGAAGGGCAAGAGCGAGCCGGTGCGGGTCTGGGAGGTGGTCGAGGCCCGCTCTCGGTTCGGGTCCGACATCACGCACCGCCCGAGCACGCCGCTCGTCGGGCGCGAGCGTGAGCTGGCACTCCTGGTTTCTACGCTGACCCGGGTGGAGCACGAGAGCTCGCCCCAGCTGATCACGCTTGTCGGGGTGCCGGGCATCGGCAAGAGCCGTCTCGTCCACGAGCTCTTCGCCGCGGTCGACGAGCGACCGGAGCTGATCTTCTGGCGGCAGGGGCGCTGCCTGCCGTACGGCGACGGCGTCGCGTTCTGGGCGCTCGGCGAGATCCTGAAGTCCCACGCGGGCATCCTCGAAGGAGAGCCTGGAGAGCAGGCCGAGGCGAAGCTGCGCTCGGCGGTCGAGGACGTGATCCCGGAGGTCGCGGAGGCAGCATGGGTCACCCGCGAGCTCCAGCCGCTGCTCGGTGTCTCTGACGCCGTCGAGCCGGGTGCAGCGGGGGATCGGCGCGTCGAGAGCTTCGCAGCGTGGCGGCGGTTCTTCGAGGGGCTCGCGGAGCGGAGCCCGCTCGTCATCGTCCTCGAGGACCTGCACTGGGCGGACGAGGGCCTGCTCGACTTCGTCGACCATCTCGTGGACTGGTCAACCGGGGTCCCGATTCTCGTCGTCGCCACCGCACGACCCGAGCTCCTGACCATGCGGCCGGGGTGGAGCGGGGGCAAGCCGAATGCGACCACGATCTCGCTGTCGCCGCTGACCGGTCAGGAGACCGCGACGTTGCTCCACGGCCTGCTCGAGCAGACTGTACTCCCCGCCGACGTCCAGACGGCGCTCCTCGAGCGGGCGGGTGGAAACCCGCTCTACGCCGAGGAGTTCGCCCGGATCGCGCTCGAGCGGGACGCGCTCGGCACCGGCGAGCTCCCGCTGCCGGAGTCCATCCAGGGCCTGATCTCCGCCCGGCTCGACACCCTCGAAGACGAGGAGAAGGTGCTGGTTCAGAACGCATCCGTGCTCGGCAAGGTCTTCTGGCTCGAAGCGCTCGCGCAGCTCGACGGGGGCGTCGAGCAGTCCAGAGTCGAGGAGCTCCTTCAGGGCCTCCAGCGCAAGCAGTTCGTGCAACGAGAGCGCCGGTCTTCGATGGAGGGAGACGCCCAGTACTCGTTCGCCCACACGCTCGTTCGCGACGTCGCCTACAGCCAGATCCCGCGGGCGGAGCGGGCGGAGAAGCATCGTCGGGCCGCGGGGTGGATCGAGTCCCTGGGCCGGCCAGACGATCACGCCGAGCTGCGTGCGCACCACTACGTGAGCGCGCTGGAGGCTCTACCTGCGGCAGCCGAGGATGCGGAGCTGCGGCGGTCGGCCCGGCTCGCCCTGAGAGACGCCGGCGATCGCGCCACCTCCCTGAGTGCCTTCCGCGCCGCCGTGCACGACTACGACCGGGCACTCGAGCTCTGGCCGGAGGACGACCCCCAGCGGCCCC
Organism: uncultured Actinomycetes bacterium; assembly: GCA_963733855.1. Taxonomy (GTDB): domain Bacteria; phylum Actinomycetota; class Thermoleophilia; order Gaiellales; family Gaiellaceae; genus JACDAN01. The sequence continues at coordinate 2,581 of CAVTEL010000016.1, read as the reverse complement.
GACTGCTTCTTGCGGCGGCGACGGCACGGTCCGAGACCGAAACGGGGAACGAGGGAGAGTTCGCGACCGCCCGAGACGCTCTGCTTGCGTCGGACGACCTGGCCGGCGCTGCGGATGCGGAAATTCGGCGTGCGGAGGCGTTCTGGAATCTCGGACGCGGCGAGGACGTCGTCCACAGCCTGGAGCGAACAGTGGAGCTGGCCGAGGACCTGCCGCTCTCGCCCGCCAAGGCAAGCGTGTACGCCGGCATCTTCCGTCTGCACTGGCTCGCGAACCGCGAGGAGCTCGCGTCGAGGTACGGCAACGAGGCGATGGGAATGGTCGAGGAGCTCGACCTCGACGAGGTCCGCGCCCAGCTCCTGAACACGTTCGGCAGCTGGCGGGTGATGCAGGGCGACGAGCGGGGCTTCGAGGACATCTCAGAGAGCGTCGCGATCTTCGAGCGGCTGAACTTGGCCGCAGCCCAGCGCTCCTACAACAACCTGGCCGACGGGTACTACAACCTGGGCGATCTTCAACGGGCGGCCGAGGCGACCCAGCGGATGAAGGAGGCGTGGAAGCGCTTCTCGCACCGCGACTGGCTCCGCTGGGGCGACAGCCAGGAGATCAGGGTGCGCTTCATGGCCGGCCGCTGGGACGATGCGATTGGGATCGCCGACCGGTGGATCGCCGACGCCGAGACGGGTCAGGGGAACTACCTCGTGCCTCTCTGGAGGGGGCTGCGCGGGCGGATCGCGCTGGCGCGGGATGACACGGCGGCCGCGCTTGCCGAGAGCGCGGCCGCGCTCGAGCTCGCCCGAAGCGCGGCCGACTCGCAGCTCCTGACCCCGACGCTCGCCTTTCGCTGCCGGTTGCTCTGGGAGGTGGAAGACCCCGGTGCCGAGGATCTCGCGGCGGAGCTCGCGGAGGTCGGGCGTAGAGCGCCACTCCACATTGCCGCCGAGTGGTTCCCGGAAGTTGCAGTGGCGCTGGCCGACCTCGGGCTCACCGCGGAGCTGGAGGCGTTTGCGGAGAGCGTGCCGACCGCGACCCCATGGCGCGAGGGCGGGCTCGCGCTCGGCCGGGGAGATGCGCCGGCGGCAGCCGCGATCTTCGGTCAGATGGGCGCGAGACCGCTCGAAGCCGAGGCCCACCTGCTCGCCGCGAAGGACGGGCTCCCCGCCGATCTGCCGGCCGCGACCGAGTTCTTCCGTGAGGTCGGGGCCGCCCGGTGGCTCCGCGAGGCCGAACCGTTGCTCGCTAGGACCCGCAGCGCCTGAAGCTGACGGTCTCGCCGCCGCGCTCCGCCCAGTCCTCGACGCCCGCACCGAGGACGGGCCGCGCCTCGATCCCGGCAGTGGCGAGCACGCTCGCCGCGACCACCGCGCGCGAGCCGCTCGAGCAGATGGTCACCACCGGCTTGCCACCCTGGAGGTCATCGGCCCATTCCCGCACCAGCCGGTAGGGAATGTTGCGGCTGCCGGGGATGTAGCCGTCGTCCCGCTCGTGCGGCTCGCGGACGTCGAGCACCTCGACCTCGCCGGCCTCCATCAGCCTGGCGAGCTCGTCCAGGTCGACGGCGGGCATCGCCTCCTCGGAAGGCGGGCCGACCAGGTACCCGGCCAGGTCGAAGATCCCGACCGAGCGGAGACCGCGCGCCGCGCGCTCCGCCTGGTCGTCCGAGCCCGCGTGGATGACGACCCGCTCGCCGGCGGGCAGCGCGAACGCCGCCTTGGTGGCGAAGCCGCCGCCGTCGACGGGCACGCCGATCGCGCCTCGCGCGTGTCCGGCTGCGAACTCGCGCGACCGCCGGACGTCGAGCACGACTCCGCCGCCGCCGCCGTTCAGCGGCCGGATCGGCTCCGGCGCGCCGACGAACGGCCCGCGGTTCAGCTCCACGATCCGCTCCATGTTCGGCGGCCTCACCCCGGCGCGGATGGACTCCGCGACGAACTCGTCCTCGTCCTGGTGCGCAAAGGCCCGGTTGAAGCGACGCTCGAACCCGATCGTGGTCGACCGCTTGTGGTCCATCCCGGCGCCGCACAGCGAGCCGGAGACGTGGCCGGGGTGAACCTCGACGCCGTCCGGCAGCTCGAGCAGGCGCTGGAGGCTGTGGTAGAGCTCGCGCGCGCCCTCGGCCGCCTCGACCGCGAGGTCGGGCCGGGCCGCTTCGCCGACGAACAGCGAGTCGCCGGTCAGCGTCAGCCAGGGCTCGTCGCTCCGCGCCCGGTCGCTGACCGTGAACGCGCAGTGCTCGGGCCGGTGGCCGGGCGTGTGGACGACGCGGATCGAGACCGAGCCCACTGCGACCTCGGCACCGTCCTCCAGCGACGTCGAAGTCGTACTCCGGCTCCGCTGCCGGGTGGATCGAGACCGGCACGTCGTGCTCGAGCGCGAGCCGTCCGTGGCCGGACACGTGGTCGGCGTGCGTGTGCGTTTCCAGCACACGTTGGAGCCGCACCCCTTCCCGCTTGGCCGTTTCGAGATACTGGTCGATCGCGAAGGCCGGATCGACCACGACTGCCTCGCCGGAGGAATCGTCGCCGATCAGGTAGGAGGCGCAGCCAAGATCGTCGTCGACGAACTGGCGAAAGAGCACGAA